>NZ_QAIK01000040.1:103384-118616 GCF_003061005.1 Pseudomonas sp. HMWF021
GCGGCCAGCTCTTTGTCTTCATCCGGAATCGCGCCGACGGTCAGCTCGACATTCTTGCGCTTGCCGTCACGAATCACCTCAAGGTTGGCCTTGGCACCCGCTTTCAGCGCGCCGACCAGATGCGGAAGGTCGGCAGACATGACGATCGGCTGACCGTTCATGCTCAGGATCACGTCGCCTACCTGCAGGCCGCCCTTGGCTGCCGGGCCGTCGTCCTGGATCTGTGCAACCAGCGCACCGGCCGGCTTGTCGAGACCGAACGATTCGGCCAGATCCTTGTTCACTTCCTGGATGACCACACCCAACCAGCCACGGCTGACCTTGCCACCGCTTTTCAGCTGGTTGGAAACGTCCATTGCCACATCGATCGGAATGGCGAACGACACGCCCATGAAGCCACCGGAGCGGGTGTAGATCTGCGAGTTGATCCCGACCACTTCACCGTTCAGGTTGAACAGCGGGCCACCGGAGTTACCCGGGTTGATCGGCACGTCGGTCTGGATGAAAGGCACGTAGTTTTCGTTCGGCAGGCTACGGCCGACGGCGCTGACAATGCCCTGGGTTACAGTGTGGTCAAAGCCGAACGGCGAGCCGATCGCCACAACCCACTGACCAGCCTTCAGGTCCTGAGACTTGCCGAGCTTGAGCACCGGCAGATCCTTGCCGTCGATTTTCAGCAGTGCCACGTCGGAACGCGGATCAGTGCCGATCAGCTTGGCCTTCATTTCACTGCGATCAGCCAGACGCACGAGAATTTCGTCCGCATCGGCGATCACGTGGTTGTTGGTCAGGATGTAGCCATCGGCGGAAATGATGAAACCCGACCCCAGCGATTGCGCTTCGCGCTGGCGGTCACCCCGAGGCGAACGCTGCTGGGGTGGCATGCCACGCTCGAAGAACTCGCGCAGCATCGGCGGCAAGCCTTCGAGATCAGGCATCTGCTGGTTCACTTTGCGATCCGGCAGTTTCTGCGTGGTACTGATGTTCACCACCGCAGGCGAGGCCTGTTCGACCAGTTGGGTGAAGTCCGGCAGGTCGGCCGCCTGGGCAGCAGGAACAGCCTGACCGAGCACCAGCACGGTAGCGAAAATGGAGAGATAAGACTTCAAGCTAAGTATCGACATACAGCTCCCGTTACGACGAGCAGGGTTAAGCGATATGGAGCAAGGAACACCGGGAACCGCAGGCCGGTATTTTTGTTCCGGGAACAACAGACAAGGCCAGAGCCGTGAGGCTCTGACCTATAAAAAACTTTCGGGTGATTTGCAAATGAAAATGCTGAGCAAACATTTCATCTACGTCTCGAAGAAGAGGTGGAAATGACTGGAATCAGCTCACTGCTTGCTGGTTGCAGCGCCATCGTTGCGCATCGACAGTGCGATTCTTTCCGCTGTGCCGATCGGAATTTCACCGACCACCGTCACCATCATTTCGCCCTCGGGCGTGGTCAGGCGGCGAGAAACAGCGACGGTCGGCCCCAACTGCGTGCGGGTGTCGGTCACAGTCGCCCCGTTCAAAGGCTCCAGAAATACTGAAAACCGTGCCAGGCCGTCGTCATACATCAGGCTGCTGACCTGGGTTTTCGTTTCCGGGTCCTTGTGCGAAGTGCTGCTGGTCAGTTCGAAACCCGGCGGCAACCAGTCCGAATGCCAGACCTGAGAAGTTTTGACTGCAGCGGCCTTATCGCTGTTGAGCGTCACGGCCTTGCAATCGGAACCGGCCTGCAGATCTTTATCCGATGGAAGCTCAGCGGTGTCGAGACTGGTGAACTGGAAACGTTCGAGCAACTGCCCTTTGTCATTCAGAAGCAATGACTTCAGAGGCAGGCCGGTCTGTTTGTCCAGATGCAGTTCAAAACCATAGCGATGCTGATCACGAGGCGTGAGCGATACGATGACCGCATCACGACCGGCCACGCGCGACTTGCCGATGACGGCAAGCTCATACCAGTTTTTCAGCTTTTGCGGATCGAGAGAACGAGCGGTGGAGTTGGGAGAATCTCCCAGCCCCGCGATCAGGGTGCCGCTCACGCATTGAGTACGTCCATCAATGCGCACGACTTCCTGCGCCGAGCCGTCGAGCTGAAGTAACCGCTCGCGAACCTGACCATTCTGGACGCGATGCCAGATGTTATGGGTAGAAAAACTACCATTGCGCTCGTAAACGAAAGTACCGTGGAAGCTTTGCTGCTGCTCGGCCTGGCCCAGACGGTTCAACCAGTCCTGGGCCTCGTCGGCATGGGCTGGAACAACAAACCAGCCGCTAAGCAGAAGCGAAAGTAGAGGTATGGCGCGCATGATCCTCCTTAACGGTTTTCCAGGCTCGCTGCACGCGCATATGGCAGGGCACTTTCAGTACCTTTCAGGGCTGCCTGTTGAGCGTGTTGACGCAGATAACCCGGCAGACGCTGATCATGCCAGCCAGGCTGGCCTTGCAGCACGCCATTGGCCATCGGGCCAGTGGTTTCCGAGCTTTCCTTGTAGCCTGCCAGCACAGCCGGGCCTTTGGCCTGAGGTGCAATCAGCGAAGGCTGGTTGGACTGCTGGGCCAGCTCGACGCCGGCAATCTCGTCCTGGTTGTACAGACGTACACCGGCCAGCACTGCTACGGTCACCGAAGCGGCAACGGCCAGACGACCGAGGTTGCGCCAAGGGCCACGGGATACTTTGGCTGGAGCCGTTTCGTCTTCCAGCGCAGCAGAAACTGCCGCAGCAATATCCAGACGCGGAAGCAGCAGATCCTTGTGCATGGCTGCCCGAGCGATCTGATAACGAGCCCAGGTCTCACGGGTTTCAACATCATCGAGTGCATTGATCACTCGACGCAATTCCAGTTCGTCCGCTTCGTTATCCATCACTGCGGACAGCGATTCCTGCAGGGCTTCACGACTCATGGCGTTCCTCTCTTGGCTGTCGCCGCTGTCTCAGTTTTCCTGCAACAACGGCTGCAGGGCTTTATCGATGGCCTCCCGGGCGCGGAAAATCCGGGAGCGCACGGTACCCACCGGACATTGCATGACGCTCGCAATGTCCTCGTAACTCAGACCATCGAATTCACGTAAAGTTAAAGCCGTACGCAAATCCTCTGGCAGTTGCTGAATGGTTCGATGGACGGTGCCTTCGATCTCATCCCGCAGCAATGCGCGTTCCGGTGATTCGAGATCCTTGAGGCCGTGATCGCCGTCATAGAACTCCGCATCTTCAGAACTTACATCGCTATCCGGCGGCCGGCGGCCGCGTGAAACCAGATAGTTTTTTGCCGTGTTGATGGCAATGCGGTAAAGCCACGTATAGAACGCGCTGTCTCCGCGAAAGTTTCCTAACGCTCGGTAGGCCTTGATAAAGGCTTCCTGAGCCACATCCTGGGCTTCATGGGTGTCGTGCACGAAACGCACGATCAACCCGAGAATTTTGTGCTGATATTTCAGCACCAGCAGATCGAAAGCTCGCTTGTCGCCACGCTGAACGCGTTCGACCAGCTGCTGATCCTCTTCCTGGGTTAGCATGAACACTCCTCGATAAGCATGGAGGAGGCTTGCATGACTAAACGACCAGACTTGCAAACATAGACTCGGGCTTTTCGCAAAAGTTCTCCCCCTCCAGGCAAGTTTCCTGCGGGCTCTGATTTGGCACGCACGAAAAACGCAGCGCGGGATAAACCGGCTGCGCGAATAATCTTGTCATCGGTTCGCCGGCAAAAACCCAACCGCAGGTTCTGCATTGAAGCCGACACTGTCCCGTGTTTCTGGCAACTGACTATTGATCTTTGGCCTCTGGCAAAAGTTCCAATTATTTATAGCCGTGCTGAAGCGACATTGGACGACCGTGCGCAGAAAAAGCCTGTTTCATCTTCGATACAGTCGCCTTTTCCCAAAATGGCAGGCAAAAACGGCCGACGAAGCGTCAGGCATTCTGCGTCACAGTAGTTTCACAATGCCATACGAGCCCGGCTATTGTGCCGCTCCACCCCTCTATATACTAGTGGGCTGTGTGGCTGTCTTGACTCGCCGACCCAGCTGTCTTGCGCCAACCCCGATCCGGGTCGCTTTGAGCGGAATCCTGAAATGAGCCAACAGTTCCAACACGATGTTCTGGTCATAGGCAGCGGCGCTGCCGGTTTGAGTCTCGCGCTGACCCTGCCGGGTCATTTGCGCATTGCCGTATTGAGCAAGGGCGATCTGGCCAACGGCTCGACCTATTGGGCCCAGGGCGGCGTCGCTGCCGTACTGGACGATACCGATACTGTCGAATCCCACGTCGACGACACTCTCAACGCTGGCGGCGGCCTGTGCCATGAAGATGCGGTGCGTTTCACCGTCGAGCACAGCCGCGAAGCCATTCAGTGGCTGATCGACCAGGGTGTACCGTTTACCCGCGACGAACAATCCGGCACCGAAGACGGCGGTTTCGAATTCCACCTGACTCGCGAAGGCGGCCACAGCCATCGGCGCATCATCCACGCAGCCGACGCGACCGGCGCAGCAATTTTCACCACCCTCCTCACCCAGGCCAGAGAGCGCAGCAATATCGAACTGCTGGAGCAACGGGTTGCCGTCGATCTGATCACCGAGCGCCGCCTGGGTATGGACGGCGAGCGCTGCCTCGGCGCCTATGTACTGAATCGCGCAACCGGCGAAGTCGACACCTACGGCGCACGCTTCGTGATCCTCGCCTCCGGTGGTGCAGCCAAGGTCTACCTCTATACCAGCAACCCTGACGGCGCCTGCGGTGACGGCATCGCCATGGCCTGGCGTTCGGGCTGCCGGGTGGCGAACCTGGAATTCAACCAGTTCCACCCCACTTGCCTGTATCACCCGCAAGCCAAGAGTTTCCTGATCACTGAAGCGCTTCGTGGCGAAGGCGCGCACCTGAAGCTGCCCAACGGCGAACGTTTCATGCCGCGTTTCGACAAACGTGCCGAACTCGCGCCGCGCGACATCGTTGCCCGGGCCATCGACCATGAAATGAAGCGCTTGGGCGTCGATTGCGTCTATCTGGACATCAGCCACAAGCCCGAAGCCTTCATAAAAAGCCACTTCCCGACCGTTTACGAACGTTGCCTGGGCTTCGGCATCGACATCACCAAACAGCCGATTCCGGTCGTACCGGCAGCGCACTACACTTGCGGCGGCGTGATGGTTGACCAGCACGGTCGCACCGATGTCCCGGGGCTGTACGCGATTGGCGAAACCAGCTTCACCGGCTTGCACGGTGCCAACCGCATGGCCAGCAACTCGCTGCTCGAATGTTTCGTCTATGCCCGTTCGGCAGCGGCGGACATTGTTGCGCAACTGGATGACGTCGCGGCGCCAGACGTCCTGCCCGAGTGGGACGCCAGCCAGGTGACCGATTCCGACGAAGACGTGATCATCGCCCACAACTGGGACGAGCTGCGCCGGTTCATGTGGGACTACGTGGGCATCGTGCGCACCAACAAGCGCCTCCAACGGGCGCAGCACCGCGTGCGTCTGTTGCTGGATGAAATCGACGAGTTCTACAGCAACTATAAAGTCAGCCGCGACCTGATCGAGCTACGCAATCTGGCGCAAGTCGCTGAACTGATGATCTGCTCGGCCATGGAGCGCAAGGAAAGTCGCGGCCTGCATTACACCCTCGACTACCCGAACCTGCTGCCCGAGGCGCTCGACACTATTCTGGTGCCGCCCACCTACGTCGGCTGAACTTGAGCCGCACGCGCAGGCGGCGGTGCAGATCCGCCGCCTGCGCGTCACGCGGTATACAGATCGAACGCACCCGCCGCTCCCCGCGCAAACGAAACCGCAGCACAACGATCAACGGCAGCGCCAGGCTGTCGGGGCGCAACTGCACCGCTTGCCAGCCGCGCGCCTGATTCCACAGCTGCCAGCCATCGGCGTCACGCCGCAGCCCGCAGTAAGCCTGCGGATGATTCAGCAGAATCTGCCGCGGCAACGCCCACGCGGCGTGCAGCACGCAGGCAAAAGCCCCGAGCAGACTGGCCCAGAGTGGAATCGACAGGAGAAACAACACACCCAGCGCGAACGCCTGGGCCAACAGATACGCCGCCAGCAACTGCCGTGAGGCATGCCAGCGGCATTCGAACGTGTTACTTGGGCTGAACACGGTCCAGGATCATCCGGACCATGCGCTGCAGCTCAGGGTCTTCGGACTCGCTGCGCTCCATGAACCAGCCGAACATGTCCTGATCCTCGCAGGTCAGCAGACGCACATACAAATCGCGATCGACCTGGTTGAGGTGCGGATAGACCTCTTTCACGAACGGCACCAGCAGCACGTCAAGTTCCAGCATGCCGCGGCGGCTGTGCCAGAAGAGGCGATTGAGTTCAACTTGTTCGACCATGGAGCCCTCCTCAAATAGGCGCGCAGTATACAGCCCCGGCGCGGGTCGCACAGTCGGCTTTGGTCGGGCACCACCGATCCTTTATCAACTACCCATTTCAGCAACGCCCCCTTATGATGTGCCCCAGACTTTTTACCCTGCGATGACCCATGGCCGATTCTGCTTTTTTCTGCACCCTTTCTCATGAAGGCGTACTCGCGGTTCGCGGCGTGGATGCCGGCAAATTCCTGCAAGGCCAATTGACCTGCAACATCAATTACCTCAGCGACAGTCACGCCAGCCTTGGCGCGCGCTGCACGCAAAAAGGCCGGATGCAGTCCAGCTTCCGCATTCTGCTCGAAGGTGACGGCGTGCTGCTGGCAATGGCCAGCGAGCTGCTGGAGCCGCAACTGGCGGATCTGAAAAAATACGCCGTGTTCTCCAAATCCAAATTGACCGACGAAAGCGCCGCCTGGGTGCGTTTTGGTCTGGAGCATGGCGACAAGGTGCTGACCAGCCTGGGTCTGGACTTGCCCAGCGAAACCGACAGCGTAGTGCGCAGCGCAGGCCTGATCGCGATTCGCGTCTCGACCGATCGCGCCGAACTCTGGGTACCGGCCGATCAGGCTGATGCCATCAAGGCCAAACTGTCCGCCGCCCTGCCTGAAGGCGAATTGAACCAATGGCTGCTGGGGCAGATCCGCGCCGGTATCGGTCAGGTCATGCCGAGCACCCGCGAACTGTTCATCCCGCAGATGCTCAACCTGCAAGCCGTCGGTGGCGTAAGTTTCAAGAAAGGCTGCTACACCGGCCAGGAAATCGTCGCGCGCATGCAGTACCTGGGCAAGCTCAAACGTCGCCTCTACCGCGTGCAACTGGACGCGAGCGAACTGCCGGAGCCGGGCACCCCGCTGTTCGCCCCAAGCCACGGCAGCGCCATCGGCGAAGTGGTCATTGCTGCCCGCGCCGAAGAAAAAATTGAACTGCTGGCGGTGTTGCAGGCCGAAGCTGCCGAAGCGGGTGATCTGCACCTGGGCGCCCTCGAAGGGCCAGCCCTGCATTTGCTCGACTTGCCCTACGAACTGGATCGCGACCGCGAAATCCAGCGCTGATCGCAGCATTTGTTGCAACACCCTAGAGAGTCTAAATGAGCGAGCTGGCGGATAAGGTCCAACAGGATTTGGTTGAGGCCATCGATAACGATGACCTGGTTCTGCCAACGTTACCGGAAGTGGCCCTGCAGATTCGCAAGGCCGCCGAAGATCCGGAAATCAGCGTCAGCACCCTGAGCAAAGTGATCGGCCGCGACACGGCGCTGTCGGCGCGCCTGATCAAAGTGGTCAACAGCCCGTTGTTGCGCGCAACCCAGGAAGTCACCGACCTGCACACCGCCATTACCCGGCTGGGTGTGAACTACAGCAGCAACCTGGCCATCGGTCTGGTGATGGAACAGATTTTCCACGCCCGCTCCGAAGTGGTCGAACAGAAGATGCGCGAAGTCTGGCGCAAGAGCCTGGAAATCGCCGGCGTCAGCTATGCGCTGTGTCGCCGGTACACCCAGCTCAAGCCGGATCAGGCAGCGCTCGGCGGGCTGGTCCATCAGATTGGCGTGTTGCCGATCCTGACGTACGCCGAAGATCACTACGAATTGTTGTCCGACCCGGTCAGCCTCAACCATGTGATTGACCGCATTCACCCGCTGCTCGGTGACAAACTGCTGCGCGTCTGGGAGTTTCCGGAACGTCTGGTGGCCTTGCCGGGGTTGTACCTGGATTTCAAACGCGACTCGGTGCAGATCGATTACGTGGACCTGGTGCAGGTCGCGAGCCTGTATTGCCACAGGGACAGCGATCATCCGTTTGCGCGAATCGATCCGCTCAACGTTCCCGCGTTTCGAAAACTGGCGATCGACCCGGAGAACGCAGCGCTGTGCGCGGATCTGGCAGAATCGCGGACGATGTTTTACTGATCGGGAACTGCGGCGCGGCCTTCGCGAGCAAGCCCGCTCCCACAGGGATGTTGTGAACATCGCAGCCCCAATGTGGGAGCGGGCTTGCTCGCGAAGAGGCCCGCACCAACACCACATTTACCCGGCAATAAAACTCACCCGCACCTTCAAGCCAGCCTGCTCACCATCATGCAACGTGATCTGCGCCAGATGCGCCCGGCAAATCTCTCCGACAATCGCCAGCCCCAACCCTGAGCCCGCGACCTGCTGATTACGCCGGTAGAATCGCTCAAACACCCGGTCACGCTCCTCCAGCGGAATCCCCGGCCCGTCGTCTTCAACTTCCAGCACTGCCGGCGCTGTCACCCGCAAAATCACATTCCCCCCCGGCGGCGTATGGGCCAGTGCGTTGTCCACCAGATTGCTCAACAGCTCATTGAGCAACGTCGGTTCGCCGCGCAACCACACTGGCTCATCCGCTTCCAGCGCCAGCGCCACCCCGCGCGCATGGGCCAAAGGTGCCATGGCCATGCCCAGCTCGCGGGCCAACTGACTCAGGTCGAGCAATTGCGCGCCGCCCTCGGCAATCGCCCGGGCACCGTTTTCCACCCGCGCCAGCGACAGCAGTTGATTGGCCAGATGGGTCAGGCGATCGGTACTTTGCGCAGAGGATTCCAGCGTGCTGCGCCAGGTTTGTGGTTCAGTCGAACGCAATCCCAGTTCCAGCCTCGCCTTCAGCGCCGCCAACGGTGTGCGCAGTTCGTGCGCAGCATCGGCGATGAACTGCGCCTGCCGCTCGAACTGTCCGCGCAAGCGTTCGGTGAAATGGTTGAGCGCGCGCACCAGCGGCCACAACTCCCGCTGCACTTCCACCAACGGCAGTGGCCGCAGGTCATCCGACTGACGCTCCTCCACCGCCGTGCGCAAGCGCTCCAGCGGGCGCAGCGCCGCACTTACCGCAAACCACACCAGCAACAAGGCGCCGATAGCCAGCATGCCCAGACGCAACAGCGTATCGGCCGCCAGACTGCGCGCCATGCTGACCCGTGCCTCATCGGTTTCCGCGACACGGATTTCCGCCATGCCGTTCATTTCCGGCTCGCTCACCGCTTTGAGCAGGCTGACGACACGCACGTTCTGCCCGCGATAGGTCGCGTTATAGAAGCGCGCCAGTGCCGGGTAATCGTCGGTTCTGGGCGTGCCGGGGGGCGGCCCGGGAAGGTTTTCGTAGCCGGAAATCAGCTTCTGATGGATGTCGTTGACCTGGTAATAAATTCGCCCGGCACTGTCGTAAGCGAAGGTATCGAGGGCCACGTAAGGCACATCGGCGCTGAGCGTGCCGTCGCGCTGCGACAGGCCGGCAGCAATGGTCCGCGCCGAGGCCAGCAGGGTTCGGTCGTAGGCCGTGTCGGCAGCTTCGCGCCCGTTCCAGTAAGCGCTCAAGCCACTGGCGAGCATCAACACCACCAGCAGCAACGCGAGGTTCCACAGCAACCGCCAGCGCAAGCTGCTGGGCTTATGCATCGCGGCTTTCCAGCAAGTAACCGAGGCCGCGGAAGGTCACGATCGCCACCGGTTGGCCATCGAGTTTTTTGCGCAAGCGATGCACGTAGATTTCGATGGCGTCGGGGCTGGCCTCCTCGTCGAGACCGAATACCTGAGCGGCCAGTTGCTCCTTGCTCATCACCCGTCCCGGGCGGGCGATCAAGGCTTCGAGTACCGCCTGCTCGCGAGAGGTCAACGTGAGCAGTTCTTCGCCGAGGCTGAAGCGCCGGGTGTCCAGATCGTAGGCCAGCACGCCGCAGCGCTGCTGACGCTCGCCGCCGAGCACACTGCGCCGCAGCAGGGCTTTGACCCGGGCTTCGAGCTCGGTCAGTTCGAACGGTTTGGCCAGGTAATCGTCGGCGCCGAGATTCAAGCCGTGGACCCGATCCTTCACGTCGCTGCGCGCGGTCAGCATCAATACCGGCAGGTTTTTACCCCGCGCGCGCAGGCGCGCCAGCACCTCGAAACCGTCCATGCGCGGCAGGCCGACATCAAGGATCGCCATCGCGTATTCCTCGCTGCCCAGCGCCAGGTCGGCGGCCACGCCATCGTGCAACACGTCCACGGTCAGACCGGTGCTCTTGAGCGCCTGGGCAACGCTTTCGGCCAGTTGCAAATGGTCTTCGACGAGCAGAACACGCATGGATCTCTACCTCATTCAGGGATGGCCGACGCCATTCTTTGCCGCGGAGTTTACAGCCGCAACCGCCGCTGTGAAGCCCGAAAACCGCGAAACCCGGCTGAAAGGTTAGCGAAAGGTTGGGTCGTTAGAGTCCGTCCACGGACAGTTTCGACTGCCGTCGCTGCTGCCACACAGCGCTACGAAAAACGCCACGAAGCGTTTTCGACCAATAAGAACAATAAACGGAGTACACCCGCATGCCGTCCTTGCAGACCAAGGCTCCTACGCCTGTCCGGCCTTCCCGTTTTCGTCACGCCACCCTCGCCAGCACCGCTGCCCTCGCCGGTTTTTCGCCGCTGAGCTACGCCGATTTCATCGAAGACAGTTCCGCCACCTTCGAAACCCGCAACATGTACTTCAACCGCGACTTTCGCGACGGCACCAGTGCCCAGCAAAGCAAGCGGGATGAATGGGCGCAGGGTTTCATGCTCAACCTGCAATCGGGTTACACCGATGGCACCGTGGGGTTCGGTATCGATGCGCTGGGGATGCTCGGGGTCAAGCTGGATTCAAGTCCCGACCGTACCGGCACCGGCCTGCTGCCGACCCACGATGACGGGCGCGCGGCGAACGAATACTCGAAAGTCGGCCTGACCGGCAAAGTGAAAATCTCTGCCACCGAACTGAAAATCGGCAGCCTGATTCCCGAACTGCCGATCCTCAAACCCAACGACGGGCGCATCCTGCCGCAGACCTTTGAAGGCGGCCTGCTGACCTCCAAAGAGATCAAGAACCTGACCTTCACCGGCGGGCGTCTGGACAAGGCCAAGGATCGCGACAGCACCGACTTCGAGGACATCGCTCTCAACAACAAGAACAGCCGTTTTGCCGGCACCGCGGCCGGCAAGCATTTCGACTTTGCCGGCGTGGACTACAAGTTCACCGACAAGATTACCGGCAGCTACCACTTCGCCCAACTCGATGAAGTCTATAACCAGCACTTCTTCGGTCTGGTCGCCTCGCGGCCGATGGGCCCGGGCACGTTCGCCACCGACCTGCGCTTTGCCGTCAGTGACGATCAGGGCGCGGCCCGTGGTGGCGAGATCGACAACCGCTCGCTCAACGGTCTGGTCAGCTATGCCCTGAGCGGCCACAAGTTCAGCGCCGGTTATCAGCACATGTCTGGCGACAGCGCCTTCCCGTATGTCGATGGCAGCGACCCGTATCTGGTCAACTTCGTGCAGATCAACGACTTCGCCGGCGCCGAAGAACGCTCCTGGCAGGCGCGCTACGACTTCGACTTTGCGCGCCTCGGCATCCCCGGCCTGTCGTTCATGAGCCGTTACCTGAGCGGTGACAACATCAAGCTCAAGAACGGCGAAGAAGGCAAAGAGTGGGAGCGCAACACCGAGATCAAATATGTAGTACAAAGCGGCGCCCTGAAGGATGTTGCGGTGCGTTTGCGTAATGCCACTTACCGTTCCAACTACTCGGCTCGCGATGCGGATGAAGTGCGGTTGCTGGTGAGCTATAGCGTTGCTCTTTGGTAATTGATTGAAATGCCGGAGTGTTGAAGATCAAAAGATCGCAGCCTGCGGCAGCTCCTACAGAAACCCATACAACAAGAAACCGTGGAGAAACCAATGAATTTGTCACTGCGTAAAGTTGCTCTGGCCGCTGGCGTCATGCTGTTCGCCGGCCAACTGATGGCCGAACCGAAACGTCCGGAATGCATCGCCCCGGCCTCCCCCGGCGGCGGTTTCGACCTGACCTGCAAACTGGCGCAGAGCGCGCTGGTCAACGAAAAACTGCTGACCAAACCGATGCGCGTGACCTACATGCCCGGCGGTGTCGGCGCGGTGGCGTACAACGCAGTGGTTGCCCAGCGCCCGGCCGATGCGGGCACGCTGGTGGCGTGGTCCAGCGGTTCGCTGCTGAACCTTGCGCAAGGCAAGTTCGGCCGTTTCGACGAGACCAACGTGCGCTGGCTGGCTGCCGTCGGCACCAGTTACGGCGCCATCGCGGTGAAAAGCGATTCGCCCTACAAGACCCTCGATGATCTCGTCAAAGCCCTGAAGAAAGATCCAAGCTCCGTGGTCATCGGCTCCGGCGGCACCGTGGGCAGTCAGGACTGGATGCAGACCGCACTGATCGCCAAGGCTGCCGGGATCAACCCGCGTGACCTGCGTTACGTCGCCCTCGAAGGCGGCGGCGAAATCGCCACTGCTCTGCTCGGCGGGCATATCCAGGTCGGCAGCACCGACATTTCCGACTCCATGCCGCACATCCAGAGCGGTGACATGCGTCTGCTCGCGGTGTTCGCCGACAAGCGTATCGACGAGCCGGAAATGAAAGACATCCCGACCGCTCGCGAACAGGGTTACGACATCGTCTGGCCGGTGGTTCGCGGTTTCTACCTCGGGCCAAAAGTCAGCGACGAAGACTACGCGTGGTGGAAAGACGCCTTCGACAAACTGCTGGCCTCGGACGACTTCGCCAAGCTGCGCGATCAGCGTGAACTGTTCCCGTTCGCCATGACCGGCCCGGAGCTGGACACCTACGTGAAGAAGCAGGTCGCGGACTACAAGGTGCTGGCCAAAGAGTTCGGCCTGATTCAGTGATCGTCCCTGTCTAGCGGCTGCGGCCTCGCGCATCGAGGCCACGGCCCAGGAGTTTCCCATGCTCTTACAACGCATTTTCGCCTCGGTGCTGTTGCTGGCCTGCGTCGGCCTGGCACTGATGGCGTGGCCGTATCAAGCGGCTTTTTCTTATGAACCGGTCGGCCCGCGCGCCTTTCCTCTGCTGATGCTCGGCCTGATGGGCGTGGCGCTGCTGTACATGGTGTTCCGCCCGGCACCGATCAAACACAGTGAAGACGAGCCGCCACTGGATCGCGAAACCCTGACCAAGATCGGCATCTGCGTGGTCTTGCTGCTGGTCTTCGCCGGCCTGTTCGAACCGCTGGGCTTCATCCTCAGCAGCATCCTGATCGGCATTCCGATGGCGCGCCTGTACGGCGGTCGCTGGTTGCCAAGCATTGTGGTCACGACATTGATGGCCATCGGTCTATACCTGCTGTTCGACCGTCTGATGGACGTTCCGCTGCCGTTGGGCCTGCTCGACGTTCTGGAGAACTGATATGGATACTCTCGGTTATTTGGGTCAGGGCTTCGGCGTCGCGCTGAGCCCGTACAACCTGGTCACGGCCCTGACCGGCACGCTGATCGGCACCGTGGTCGGGCTGTTACCGGGCCTGGGCCCGATCAACGGTGTGGCGTTGCTGATTCCGATCGCGTTCGCCCTCGGCCTTCCGCCGGAGTCGGCGTTGATTCTGCTGGCGGCGGTGTATCTGGGCTGCGAATACGGTGGGCGGATCAGCTCGATCCTGCTGAACATCCCCGGCGAAGCCTCCACCGTGATGACCACCCTCGACGGCTATCCGATGGCGCGTCAGGGTCTGGCCGGTGTCGCACTGTCGCTGTCGGCGTGGAGTTCGTTCATCGGTGCGTTCATCGCCACCTGCGGCATGGTGCTGTTCGCCCCGCTGCTGGCGAAATGGGCGATTGCCTTCGGCCCGGCGGAATACTTCGTGCTGATGGTGTTTGCGATTGTCTGCCTCGGTGGTATGGCTGGCGATCGACCGCTGAAGACCTTTATTGCGGCGCTGATCGGCCTGTTCCTGTCGACCGTCGGCATCGACGCCAACAGCGGTGTTTATCGCTTCACAGGCGACAACATTCACCTGACCGACGGCATCCAGTTCGTGGTGTTGGTGCTGGGTCTGTTCTCGGTCAGCGAAATCCTCCTGCTGCTGGAAAAAACCCATCGCGGTCAGGAAGCGGTGAAGGCCACCGGGCGCATGATGTTCAACTTCAAGGAAGCGGCGTCGGTGTTCGTGGTGAACATCCGTTGCGGCCTGCTGGGTTTCATCATGGGCGTGTTGCCGGGTGCCGGCGCGACGCTGGCCAGTGCCGTGGCCTACATGACCGAAAAACGCATCGCCGGTACTGGCGGCAAGTTCGGTCAGGGTGACGCCCGTGGCCTCGCGGCTCCGGAAACCGCCATCGGCGCGTCGGCCTGCGGTGCACTGGTGCCGATGCTGACCCTCGGCGTCCCCGGTTCCGGCACCACGGCGGTGATGATCGGCGCGCTGTCGCTGTACAACATCACCCCGGGGCCGCTGCTGTTCCAACAGCAACCGGACATCGTCTGGGGCCTGATCGCCTCGCTGTTCATCGCCAACATCATGCTGGTGATCCTCAACATCCCGATGATCCGCATCTTCACCCGCATCCTCGCCGTGCCGAACTGGGCACTGGTGCCAGTGATCGCGATCATCACCGGGATCGGCGTCTACGCCGTGCATGCGACCACGTTCGACCTGTTCCTGATGGTCGGCATCGGCATCTTCGGTTACATCCTGCGCAAGCTGGACTTCCCGTTGTCGCCGGTGCTGCTGGGCTTCATTCTCGGTGGGCTGATGGAGCAGAACCTGCGTCGTGCGCTGTCGATCTCCAACGGTGCGCTGGAAATCCTCTGGTCGAGCCCGATCACTTTCGGCGTGTGGATCCTGACCGCGATCATGTTGCTGCTGCCGCTGCTGCGTATCTGGCGTAAACGTTCGGCGGCGCAACGCGCCATCGCCGATGTCTGATCGCTCCTCCCTCAGAAGCTGGTGGGCGACCCCGCTGGTCGGTCTGCTTGGCGGTTTCATCGCCAGCCAGATCGGCTGGCCACTGCCGTGGATGGTCGGCTCGTTACTGGCGATCATCCTCGTGCGCTGCCTCACTCCGTGGCAA
>NZ_QAIK01000040.1:118626-120647 GCF_003061005.1 Pseudomonas sp. HMWF021
CCCAGTGGTGATGGAGCAAGTGCTGAGTCATTTCGGTTTGATCTTCTTCGGCGCGCTGGTCACCAGCCTGTCAGCGGTGGTCGGCGTGTGGTTGATGCGCCGCACCGGCGAGGATCGCGCCACGGCGTTTTTCTCGAGCATGCCTGGCGGCTCCGGGGAGATGGTCAACCTCGGCGCACGCAATGGCGCGCTGCTCAGCCATGTCGCGGCGGGGCAGAGTCTGCGGGTGCTGGTGGTGGTGCTGTGCGTGCCGGCCGCATTCAAGTATCTGTTGGGCGACGGCACACCGATTTCCCACGCCGGCAACGTCGATTGGCGCTGGCTGGCGATTCTGTTTCCTACAGGCGCCCTGCTCGCCTGGCTCTGGCAGCGTTTGCGCCAACCCAATCCCTGGCTGTTCGGGCCACTGTTGGTCAGTGCCACGGTGAGCATTGCCTGGGATCTGCACATCGGCCTGCCCGACGGTGGCAGCCAGATCGGCCAGTGGCTGATCGGCAGCGGGCTGGGCTGTCACTTCAACCGCCAGTTCTTCCGCCGCGCACCGTCATTCATGGGCCGTACGCTGATCGGCACGGCGCTGACCATGTTGATCGCCACATTGGCGGCGTTGGGCTTGAGTGCGCTGACCCATCTGGATCTGCGTTCGCTGACGTTGGGCATGATGCCCGGGGGGATTGCCGAGATGAGTTTGACGGCGGAGACCCTGCAACTGTCGGTGCCGCTGGTGACGGCGATGCAGGTGATGAGGTTGTTGTTTGTGCTGTTTCTGGCGGAGCCGTTGTTCAAATACTGGAATCGTAATCCCGAGTAATACCGAGTCGACTTCATCGCTGGCAAGCCAGCTCCCACAGGATCGTGGGTGCCACAAATCATGTGTACACCCCCGAAACCCTGTGGGAGCTGGCTTGCCAGCGATGGGGCCGGCCCGGTCAACCGATCAAACCGGCGGCAACCGCCACTCGATCGGCGCCTCTCCATTCTGCTCGAGAAACTTGTTGGTCCGGCTGAAATGCCCGCACCCCAAAAATCCACGATAAGCCGACAACGGCGACGGATGCACCGAGGTCAGCACCAGGTGCTTGGTCGCATCGATCAGCTTCTGCTTACTCTGCGCATGCGCGCCCCACAACATGAACACCAGATGCGGCTGGCGTTCGCTGACCAGCTCGATGATCCGGTCGGTGAAGAAATGCCAGCCCTTGTCCTTGTGCGCGTTGGCATTGCCGCGCTCGACGGTCATGGTGGTGTTGAGCATCAACACGCCCTGATCGGCCCAGCTCTGCAGGTAACCGTGGTTGGGGATGTCGATGTTCAGGTCACGTTTCAGCTCTTTGTAGATGTTGACCAGCGACGGCGGTGCCGGCACGCCCGGTTGCACCGAGAAGCACAAACCATGGGCCTGGCCCGGGCCGTGGTAGGGGTCCTGGCCGAGGATCACCACTTTGACTTTATCCAGCGGTGTCGAATTCAATGCATTGAAAATCAGCGGTCCCGGCGGATAGATTTCCTTGCCGGCTGCCCGCTCCCGCTGCAGAAAAGTGCGCAACTCTGCCATGTAAGGCTGGTCGAACTCAGCACGCAGTGCCTCCTTCCAGCTCGGTTCGAGTTTGATACGGTCGTCAGCAGTCATGGTTACATCCGGCAAAAACAATGGGGCGAACCCTAGGAAACCCGCCCATGCTTGTCAATTGATCTGACGCAGATCCGGCACTTTCCCACACAGCGATCATACTGATCCTTCATATTCCCGATCGAGGTCACGATGAATCTGCACTTCGAAGAACTCACCGGCACCGACGGCGCCCGCCTCGGAATTGCCAGCCTTGATGCTGAAAAGTCGCTCAACGCGCTGTCCTTGCCGATGATCAACGCCCTGAGCGACAAACTGAACGCCTGGGCCAAGGATCCGCAGATCGTCTGCGTATTGCTGCGCGGCAATGGTGCCAAAGCATTCTGCGCCGGCGGTGAAGTGCGCAGTCTGGTGGAAGCCTGCCGCGCCCACCCTGGTGAAGTCCCGCCAC
>NZ_QAIK01000040.1:120658-122269 GCF_003061005.1 Pseudomonas sp. HMWF021
TACCCCAAACCGCTGATCTGCTGGGGCCACGGTTACGTGCTCGGCGGCGGCATGGGCCTGCTGCAAGGTGCGAGCACACGGATCGTCACGCCGAGCAGTCGTCTGGCGATGCCGGAGATCACCATCGGTCTGTATCCGGACGTCGGGGCCAGTTGGTTTCTCTCTCGGTTGCCGGGCAAGCTCGGCTTGTTCCTCGGTCTGACCGGCGCGCACATGAACGGGCGTGATGCCATCGATCTGGATCTGGCCGATCGCTTCCTGCTTGAAGAGCAGCAACCGCAGCTGATCGAAGGCCTGCTGCAACTGAACTGGCAGGAACAGACCGACATGCAACTCAACAGCCTGCTCAAGGCCCTGCAACAGGAAGCCGTCGGGCAGATGCCCGAAGCGCAGTGGTTACCGCGCCGCCAGCAGATCGACGAACTGCTCGATGTCAGCGACGTCGCCTGCGCCTGGAAAGCCATCAGCCTGCAACGCGACAGCAGTGACCCGCTGATCGCCCGCGCCGCGAAAACCCTGAGCGAAGGCTCACCGCTGACCGCGCATCTGGTCTGGGAGCAGATCAATCGCGCCCGTTACCTGTCGCTGGCCGAAGTGTTCCAGATGGAATACACCCTGAGCCTCAATTGCTGCCGGCACCCGGAATTCAGCGAAGGCGTGCGCGCACGGTTGATCGACAAGGATCAGAAACCCCACTGGCATTGGCCGGATATCAATACCGTGCCGGATGCGGTGGTCGAGGCGCATTTTCACAAGGTGTGGGAAGGTCGGCATCCGTTGGCGGATTTGACGGTTTACTGATTGCCCGGCAAATCGCAGGCACAAAAAAAGCGGCGCTCAATGCGCCGCTTTTTTGTTTGCGGTGAGTTACCAGCGACCGCCTCGCCCGCCGTGGTCACCGCGGTTACCGTGATGATCACGCCCACCACGGTCACGATCCCAACCACCACCGCGGTGCCCGTCCCAGCGCCCGCGATCGTTGTCGTGCCAGCGGCGGCTCTCGTAATAGCGTGGCGCTGGCTGGTAGTAACGGGGCGCCGAGTAGTAACGCGGAGCCGGTTGGTAGTAACGCGGGGCCGCCTGGTAGTAGCGAGGGGCCGAGTAGTAGGTGCTGCCACCGCTGTAATAGGTGCCGCCAGTGTTGTAGTACGCCGGAGCGGGTGAGGTATAGACCTCCGAGCTGTAATAACTGTCTGCGTAGGAGTAGGGAGCGCAACCGGCAACGGAAAACATCATCGCAGCAAGTAGAAGAATTCGTCGATACATGGCGGCCTCCTGGACCGCGGGTAGCCGCACCAGCGACGCTGGCAGGCATCAGTCGTTTATTGGGTGACTGACGAATAATCAGACATCGTTTTCCGAATCTGGTGCGTCTCCGTAACAAGTTGAAACATGTGATTCATGAAATCCTGTTCATTTGGAAAACACTGTCATTTGGCCGCTGATCAATGGTGCCCGCCGTGGTATCCGCCGCCGTGATAACCGCGCCCATAGCCACCGCGATAACCGTAGCCGCCGTAGTAATAATGTCCGCCACCGTAGTAGCGCGGTCCGTAATAACCGCCGTAGTAATACGGCGAATAGTAGCCGGGGTAGTAGTAAGTGGCGGGG
>NZ_QAIK01000040.1:122301-128670 GCF_003061005.1 Pseudomonas sp. HMWF021
GACAGACCCAGGCCGAGCACCGCTCCCAGCATCACCCGACGCAACAGTTTTGAAGTAACCATGACGGCCTCCTGAAAGACCCACGACCGCAGCAGGACAGCGCAGTCGACACAGTTTTGACTGTCAGGTCCGGGGCGAGTGCCGGTCGCGAAAAAGCTTCAGATCAGCGGTGTCAGTCACACTGAAAATCCTCTGTGGGAGCGGGCTTGCTCGCGAAAGCGGTGGGTCAGTGACGAATCACTGACTGACAGGACGCCTTCGCGAGCAAGCCCGCTCCCACTGTTGGCCTGCGTAATGTCCAACAATGCATCGGTGCCACCACCTTACATGCTGATGACACCTTGCATACCTTGCTGTCCCGGGTCGATCATGTGATGCACTGGGTCAGACAAACTGGCCATAACCGCAATTGCGTGGAAATGCCTTACTCGTCCTATGCCTGATTCCGACACCAAACCCGACCTCTGCCCGGCCTGTGGCGCACGCAACGATTGCACCCTCGCCGACCCGCGCACCGCCGGCCAGGCCTGCTGGTGCTTTGGCGTGAGCATCGACCCCGCCGTGCTTGAAGCGCTACCGGCGGCGCTGCGCGACAAATCCTGCCTGTGTCCGCGTTGCGCTCAAGTGGAGGCGCAACTGCAGGCAGCGGCACGGCCGATCCCGTAAGATACGCAGCCCTTTGTTCGCCGATTCCTGACCATGCGCGTTGACCGTTTTCTCAGCAACCTGCCCCGCTACAACCGTCAGCAGGTTCGCCTGTTGCTGGTGGAAAAGCGCGTGCGCATTGACGGAAAAGTCGTCAGCGACCCGCACAGCGAAGTGCTGGAGTTCAGTCGCGTCGAAGTCGACGAGCAAGTGCTGCAGCCCGGCAAGCCCGCGCGTTATTTCATGCTGCACAAGCCCCAGGGCTGCGTCAGTGCGACCCGCGATCCGCAGCACCCTACCGTCCTCGATCTGATCGATGAGCCGGACAAGGACGACCTGCACATCGCCGGACGCCTGGATTTCAACACCACCGGGCTGATGCTGCTCACCAACGACGGCAACTGGTCGCGACGCCTGACCCAGCCGCAGACCAAACTGCCCAAGGTCTATCACGTCGAAACCGAGCAAGAAATCAGCGCCGAATACGCACTGAAATTCGCCGAAGGCATCTATTTCGCCTTCGAAGACCTCACCACCCAACCGGCGCACCTCCAGGTGCTGGGGCCGAAAGTGGCGCGGCTGAGCATCGTCGAAGGCCGTTACCACCAGGTGAAACGCATGTTCGGTTATTTCGATAACAAAGTGCTGCGCCTGCACCGCGAATCCATCGGCCCGCTACAACTCGACAACGCGCTAAAACCGGGCGAGTACCGGGCTTTGTGCACTGAAGAGATTCATGGGTTCTAAGCCGGCGACCGCTCAGCAGAAGTTGTCGAACAATTTACCAACGGCACTTGCGCGATCTCGCTCTCACTGCTTGAATCAGGACGTCGGCCAAATTGTGACCGATGAGTCACACCGTACATCCAAGCAACCTTTTTGCCGGTAGAGAGCCTCAAGGCTCCACCTCCCCCGGCAAACTGCCCGCCAATAACAATACCCGTCGACCAGAAGTTGCGGATCGACATGGGCCCCAAAACTCCAGGCGTATGCCTACCTGTCACAAAGCTCGTGCAATCTCTGATTGCGCGCATACCCGCTTGCTTGCCAGGAGTCTTATGACATGAGGCCAGAAATCGCTGTGCTGGATATACAGGGTCAGTATCGGGTTTACACGGAGTTCTATCGCGCAGACGCCGCAGAAAAGACCATCATCCTGGTCAACGGCTCGATGGCCACGACTGCGTCGTTTGCTCAGACCGTGAAAAACCTGCACCCGCAATTCAACGTGGTTTGCTATGACCAGCCCTACGCGGGCAAGTCAAAAGTCCACAACCGTCACGAGAAACATCTGACGAAGGAAATCGAAGGGCAGATCCTGCTGGAGCTGGTCGACCACTTCGGCGCCGAGCACGTGCTGTCGTTTTCCTGGGGCGGCGCGGCCACCCTGGTCGCCCTTGCCCACCAGCCAAGGCGCATCGAAAAAGCCGTGATCAGCTCGTTTTCGCCGGTGATCAATGCGCACATGCTCGATTACCTCGAGCGAGGCATCGACTACCTCGGCAGCCGGGATGGCGACCGCGTGGGGCACCTGGTGAACAACACCATCGGCAAGCACTTGCCGTCGCTGTTCAAGCGCTTCAATTACCGCCACGTCAGCAGCCTGGCCGAGCATGAATACGGGCAGATGCACTTTCACATCAACGACGTGTTGCACAGCGATCGCCAGTGCTACCTGAATGCGGCGAAGAAGATCAACGTGCCGGTGCTGTTCCTCAACGGCGAATGGGACGAGTACACCGCCGCCGAAGACGCACGGATATTCGGCAACCACGTGGCGCAAAGCACCTTCACCACGCTGCAGGCCACCGGGCATTTTCTCGACATGGAGCATAAAGCTGCCTGCCGCGACAGCCAGAACGCCCTGCTCGGTTTCCTGAAACCGTCACAGCCGTCGAGTCGAACGCGTTACTCGTTCGTCCAGGATCACCATGCATTGGCCATTTGAAGAGGTGTCGTCGCGAGCGCGTCTGTGGGGCTGAAAAACCCGCGTTGATGACCTGCAGATTCGCCCGCGAATGACCGTTTTCAATGCTGTAACGCGCTGCGGGCAAAAGAAAAACTTCAAATCCGCGCCCGACTCTGGTACAAAGTCAGCCGCTCTGAGCGGGTATAGTTTAGTGGCAAAACGAAAGCTTCCCAAGCTTTAGTTGAGGGTTCGATTCCCTCTACCCGCTCCAATCGATCAGGTCTCACGTTGTCTTTATGACGGGGGATGCAGCAACAGAAAAAACCGGCCCTGATGCCGGTTTTTTTGTGCCTGCGATTTAACCAACAAGCAAATTGATCACGATTGACGCAGGAGCAATTTTTTCAGCCAGTGCTACATTTGTTCGCATGTATCGACCCCGACCAGAAAGGAATCTGTCATGGCGAAACCTGCCGCGCGTGTCTCCGACCCCACGGCCTGCCCCCTTCCGGGGCATGGCACCAATCCAGTTGCGACCGGCTCTCCCGATGTTTTTTTCGATGGGTTGCCCGCTGCGCGCCAAACCGACAAGTGCACCTGCGGCAGTCCGCTGTCGGGCAATCTGTCAGCCACGGTTTTCATCAACGGGTTCAAGGCCGCAACGGTGGGCAGTACCGGCGGTCATGGCGATGCGATCATTTCCGGCTCTGGCACCGTGATCATCGGGAGCACTCACACACCCGCCCCATTCGAACCACCAAAGCCTCTGGCCCTCCAGCAAAGCTTTGGCCAGAGTTTTCTGGTCAGCGACAGCGAAACCGGCGCGCCGCTCGCAAACAGGGCGTTCACCGCCAGTGTCGACGGCGTACAGACACAGGGTGAAACCGACGCCAATGGCATCGCCCACGTCAAAGCGCCTTCCGCAGATTCGAAAATCTCGATTCATGTCAAATTCAAGGCACCGGTTCGCACGCTCGACGAGCTCTCGGAGGGGCTGTAATGGCAGAGAAATTCACCCTGCAACCGTCCGACAACACACCGGACGCCGAAGCGTTCATGTGTCCGACTCCCGGTGTCGTCAAACGCAACTTTCTGACAGAAGCCGCCGCCCAGACGAAAAAGCCCGGCGCGGCCATGTGCCCGGTTCCGATCAGCGTCAACGACCGCGCGGCCACTCGCCAGGCAATCATCGACAAGGTTCGGGCCATGCGTCATACGTTCACCGAACGTTCATCATGGGGCGCACTGAAGGGTAAAAACGGCATGGCCTCCGACTGGGACTACACCATGATCGCCCTGCACCATGCCGGGCGCAGCCACCGTTGCAGTCAGCCCGGGTTGGGCCAGATCCAGGGCATTCAGAAAGAACATGTCGATCAGGGTTATGACGATATCGGCTATCACTATGCAATCGACTGCAACGGTGGCGTGTATGAAGCACGCGACATTCGGTTGCAGGGCTCCAGTGTGCTGAAATTCAACACCGGTTTGATCGGTATCGTGTTGCTGGAAAACCTGACGGAAGCCGATGAAGGCGATGACCTGTTCGCCACAGGGCGGGAAATAGCCGAGTTTGTCGGAGTGAAGACCAGCGACACCGTGTCCGCTGTTCAAATCGATGCGCTGCTCATGTTGATCAGCACGTTGAAAACCGTGTTTCATATCAAACATTTCGGGGGTCACAGGGAATACCCCGGTCAAGCGGCGGAAGGGAAAATATGTCCGGGCAACATCGGTATGGAACTGGTCAGGCAGATTCGCTGGCAAACGGGGTTGCTCCCGCCACCGGCCTCGGCAAAATGAAAAGGCTGCTGGCGCTCGCCCTGTTGTGTCTGCTGGCTGCTCTGAACATCGGTTATTACGAAGCGCTGGAAGATGGCGATGTCGAACGGATTTTTTTCATCAAGAAATATCCGACCTTGCAGATGCGCTTCTACAACATCCACGCCAATGACGGTGAAATCCGCAAGGTGGAAACGCTCAGCGATGAGCAGCGCAAAAAAATCATCGACTATTGCAAATATCGCCTGGGAATAGACACCGCTCTGCTCACTCAGGACGATGTCGAATTGTGCCGGCGCAAGTGATGACTTGAGGGTTTGAAAAACCGGTCTCGTGACCGGTTTTTTTGTGACTGCCACTCGCTATGTTGCCGGATCGACCTTATCGAGTGCCTGATTCACTGCCAGTTCACCCAGCATGACCACTTGGGCGATGCCCAGCAGCGTCTTGCGCCGGGAGCCCTCCAGCAATGCCGCCAATTCGCCGAGCATGACACTGGCCGAACCCAGGGATTCGCTGGCGTTGACCAGCAGGGACTCGGTGTCGGTGGCGGGATTGACCAGGAACATGACGCTGGGCTTGTACGGCGCGGCCATGATCGGTGCAGCCGGATTGAGGTAGTAATCGAGGGCACGCTCGGCGGCTTCATGGAGTTTTCGGGTGTCCATGGCGGCGTAGGGAGACGCGGGATCGACATCCGCAAGCGTTTCGGTTTCAGGAGGGTTGGGTGTTGGTTTTTTCATGGTGTTAATGCCCTGTGTGAAAGTGAGGGCTGACCCGTTCGGTTCCAATCGAAATAGGTGGCAGCCGTACGCAGGTTGGAACCCGGGCCACAGAACAAACCCGACAGACTCGAAGTCTCCCGCGCACAGCTGCCATAACGAAGTGCACACCATAAGGGGCGCAAGCATACGTCATGAAAGATGCTTTTGCGTTCTGCGAAGCCACAGGGGTTCCAATCCCGATCGCTGATTTGCAGCGACCCACACAGGCTAGAGAGCCCACGTCCGACGGACAACCTGAAAACATCGTGGGAATCTTCCCCGCCAATCACACGTTTTTTAAACATCCCGAATCGAAATACGCACCGGACGCACGCCTCTCCTGCGCACGACTTTTGCGCTAGCATTTCTCCAACTTTCACCACCCTCCCCCTGCGCGGCCATCGACGAATACGCGTTTTGACTTTCGAGGGGCTCCATGGCGCGGCCACTGTGCCGCTGATGACCGAACTCAAAAGAGCACTTCCCCCATGACGCAAAACATTTACGACGACCCCGAGTTTTTCCACAGCTACAGCCAGATGAACCGCTCCATCGGCGGTCTTGATGCCGCGCCGGAATGGCCGGCGCTAAGGGCGCTGCTGCCATCGATGCACGATTTGCACGTAGTTGACCTGGGCTGCGGTTATGGCTGGTTCAGCCGCTGGGCCAGTGAGCATGGCGCCGCCAATGTGCTGGGGCTGGATGTCTCGGCAAAGATGCTCGAGCGCGCGCGCGAAACCACTACGGCGGCAAACATCCGCTATGAGCGCGCCGACCTTGAAGACCTCGACCTGCCGGCCTGCAGTTTCGATCTGGCCTACAGCTCGCTGGCGCTGCATTACATCAAGGATCTGCCGGGACTGTTTGCGAACCTTTATGCCGCGTTGAAACCGGGATCACACCTCGTTTTTTCCATCGAACACCCGATCTTCATGGCCCCGCGCACGCCGGGCTGGTTGATCGACAGTGACGGACGCAAGCGTTGGCCACTGGACAGCTATCAGATGGAAGGTGAGCGGGTGACTCACTGGCTGGCCGATGGGGTGATCAAGCAGCACCGCACACTCGGCACCCTGTTGAACACGTTGATAGCGGCCGGTTTTGCCATTCGCCATGTCAACGAATGGGGCCCGAGCGATGCTGAGGTGGCGGCGCAACCGACGCTGGCTGAAGAGCGGGAGCGGCCGATGATGCTGTTGGTGGCGGTGCAGCGCTAATCCGCGCCAGACACATATTGTGGTGAGGGGATTTATCCCCGATGGATTGCTC
>NZ_QAIK01000005.1 GCF_003061005.1 Pseudomonas sp. HMWF021
GCCTGAAACCGAGCCCGCCATGACCGACGAATTCTCTGAAAGCCAAGCCGCCGTGCTGATCGGCGCCACCGAGAAAATGATCGAGATCTGGCAGCGCCTCTCCCCGGAAAAACAGGCCGCCCTGCTCGCCCGTTTCGGCAGCGAAGAAAACGCCCTTGCCGCCCTCGTTACCACACAACTGGTCGCTCCGGCCAAATCCTGAAGCCAGCGCCCGGTAAATAGTTTTACTTTTCCCCGCCCCTGACTCGTTAGCGCCGGTATCATAAGCAGCCTATCTAATCCTGCTTTGCCGTGGATCGTTACCCATGTCGTCCTCTATGCCAGAACCGCAGCGCCCCCTGGCGGTCACGCTGCAAGTCGTCTCTATCGTTCTCTTCACCTTTATCGGCTATCTGAACATCGGCATTCCGCTCGCGGTGCTGCCGGGTTACGTCCACAGTGATCTGGGCTTTGGCGCGGTGATCGCCGGGCTGGTGATCAGCGTGCAATACCTCGCCACCCTGCTCAGCCGCCCGTACGCCGGCAAGATCATCGACAACCAGGGCAGTAAACGCGCGGTGATGATCGGGCTGGCCGGTTGCGGCTTAAGCGGCGTGTTCATGCTGATTTCGGCCTGGACACCGAACCTGCCGATGCTCAGCCTTATCAGCCTGTTGATCGGTCGGCTGGTGCTGGGCAGCGCGGAAAGTCTGGTCGGCTCCGGCTCGATTGGTTGGGGCATCGGCCGGGTTGGCGCGGCGAACACCGCCAAAGTCATCTCGTGGAACGGCATCGCCAGTTACGGCGCACTGGCGGTCGGTGCGCCGTTCGGCGTGTGGCTGGTCGGCCAGTTGGGACTGTGGAGCATGGGCGTCAGCATCATCCTGCTGGCGGCGCTGGGTCTGCTGCTGGCGTGGCCGAAAACCGCGGCGCCGATTGTCGCCGGCGAGCGCTTGCCGTTCATGCATGTGCTGGGTCGCGTGTTCCCCCACGGCTGCGGTCTGGCCTTGGGTTCGATCGGTTTCGGCACCATCGCCACCTTCATCACCCTGTATTACGCCACCCGGCACTGGGACAACGCGGTGCTGTGCCTGAGCCTGTTCGGCGCCAGCTTCATCGGCGCGCGGCTGCTGTTCGGCAACCTGATCAACCGTCTCGGCGGCTTTCGCGTGGCGATTGCCTGCCTGTCGGTGGAAACCCTTGGGCTGTTGCTGCTGTGGCTGGCACCGGATGCGCATTGGGCGCTGGCCGGGGCGGCGTTGAGCGGTTTCGGCTTCTCGCTGGTGTTCCCGGCGCTGGGCGTGGAAGCGGTGAACCTGGTGCCGGCCTCCAGCCGAGGCGCAGCAGTCGGCGCCTATTCGCTGTTCATCGACTTGTCGCTGGGGATCACCGGGCCGTTGGCCGGGGCCATTGCGTCGGGTTTCGGTTTTGCTTCGATCTTCCTGTTCGCCGCCCTCGCTGCACTGAGCGGTCTGGCGTTGAGCGTGTATCTGTACAAGCACACGGCGAAGTACCGCGAAGACTAGAAATCCACCTTGCCACGCCCGGCCTTGATGCTGCCGCGCTTGGTCTTGGATTCTAGCCGGCGCTTCTTCGAGCCGAGGGTCGGCTTGGTCGGGCGGCGCTTCTTCTCGACTTTGGTGGCGCTGAGGATCAGCTCGACCAGACGCTCCAGCGCATCGGCACGGTTGGCCTCCTGCGTGCGGTATTGCTGGGCCTTGATGATCAGCACGCCGTCGCTGGTGATGCGGCTGTCGCGCAGCGCCAGCAGGCGCTCCTTGTAGAACTCGGGCAAGGACGAGGCCGGAATGTCGAAGCGCAGGTGCACGGCGCTGGAGACCTTGTTGACGTTCTGCCCGCCCGCGCCTTGCGCACGGATGGCCGTCAGCTCGATCTCGGCATCCGGCAGATGCACATTGTTGGAAATCACCAGCATGGAAAAGTGTCCGTATTCAGAAGGTGCAGGATACGCCATCAACCCTGTAGGAGCTGCCGAAGGCTGCGATCTTTTGATCTTTGAAACAGATCAAAAGATCGCAGCCTTCGGCAGCTCCTACAGGGGCAATAAAAAACCCGGCACATTGGCCGGGTTTGTCGTTTGTTGCCTCAGCGCTTACTTCGAAGCAGTTGCCGCGTGCAGCGCCTGCTGCGCCCCACGCTTGTTCTTGATCACGTAGCAGACCCACATGAACACGACCCACACCGGAATCGCATACACCGAGATCTGGATGCCCGGAATCAACAGCATCACGCCAAGGATGAACGCGACGAACGCCAGGCAGATGTAGTTGCCGTACGGATACCACAGCGCCTTGAACAGTGGCGTCTGCTGCGTCTTGTTCATGTGCTGACGGAACTTGAAGTGCGAGAAGCTGATCATCGCCCAGTTGATCACCAGGGTAGCCACCACCAGCGACATCAGCAACTCCAGCGCCTGTTGCGGCATCAGGTAGTTGAGCAACACCGCCACCAGCGTGACCGCAGCCGAAGCCAGGATCGAACGCACCGGCACGCCGCGCTTGTCGATCTTCGCCAGACCTTTGGGCGCATCGCCCTGCTCGGCCATGCCCAGCAACATGCGGCTGTTGCAGTAGGTGCCGCTGTTGTACACCGACAGCGCCGCAGTCAACACCACAAAGTTGAGGATGTGCGCAGCGGTGTTGCTGCCGAGCATCGAGAACACTTGCACGAACGGGCTGCCGCTGTACGAATCGCCGGACGCATTGAGCGTCGCCAGCAGGCTGTCCCATGGGGTCAACGACAGCAGGATCACCAGTGCACCGATGTAGAAAATCAGGATGCGGTAGATCACCTGGTTGATCGCTTTCGGGATCACGGTTTTCGGCTTGTCGGCTTCTGCGGCGGTGAAACCGAGCATTTCCAGACCGCCGAAGGAGAACATGATGATCGCCATGGCCATCACCAGACCGCTGACGCCGTTGGGGAAGAACCCGCCGTGCGACCACAGGTTGCTGACCGAGGCCTGAGGGCCGCCATTGCCGCTGACCAGCAGGTAGCTGCCCAGGGCGATCATGCCGACGATCGCCACGACCTTGATGATCGCGAACCAGAATTCGGCTTCACCGAAGACTTTGACGTTGGCCAGGTTGATCGCGTTGATCAGCACGAAGAATGCCGCGGCGGTGACCCAGGTCGGGATGTCCGGCGCCCAGTAATGGATGTATTTGCCGACTGCAGTCAGCTCCGACATGCCGACCAGAATGTACAGAATCCAGCAGTTCCAGCCCGACAGGAAACCGGCGAAGCCGCCCCAGTACTTGTGCGCGAAATGGCTGAAGGAGCCGGCCACCGGCTCTTCGACGATCATCTCGCCGAGCTGGCGCATGATCATGAAGGCGATGAAGCCACAGATCGCGTAGCCGAGGATCATCGAAGGGCCGGCGGATTTCAGGACCCCGGCCGAGCCGAGAAACAATCCGGTACCGATCGCGCCACCGAGGGCGATCAGTTGAATGTGGCGATTTTTCAGGCCGCGTTTCAGCTCGCCTGATTGCGAGGGTTGTCCACTCATGAAAAAGGTCTCACGCAAGGTTTGATGATGTTCAGTAGACGTTGCTGCAAGGTTGCGATTTCACAGCCCTGATCAAACCCCAGCGCAAGCACCAGGAATTCAGCTTTCTTACAACGGTCATGCGTCACCTGTTTGTTTTTATCTGTGACGAAATCGAACCCGGCACGCTCGTGGCGCGACGGAGTGAACAAGACGGATAAGCCTTGAGGTTTGCGCGATTACGCAGAGGGTCACAGTTAAAACGCGGCGCATTGTACACCGCTAACCCCCTGCTGCCAGACCCCGCTGGATCAGCGTGGCGGTTGCCGGGATTGCGTGTGTCCGCCTCGGGAGGCCCGGGCGGCTGCAAAAATTGAGTCAGGCCTTTGCAGGCCATCGGCGAGGACGATCGAAAATCCGTCCATCGAGGGGAGGAAAAAGCGGATTGCGGCGTTCATTGCGCCTCCTTCTTGTTATGCACCTGCACGACAGGCATGGAGCGCATCTCACCCTTCAAACGACGCTGAAACAAGCGCGCCAGAGCCTTGCAACAGACCGATGGAGCCGGGCTTCGGCAGGTTTTCCTTACACGTTCGGAAGGTCAGTGATTCCACGAGGTTTTGCCGTGCTTTTCGTAAATATTTCTTTACGACGCGTAACGCAATTTTTCCATTTCAGAAATTTCCGTAGGACGTCTGCAAATTGACGGTAGCCAGTTTGCTGATGAGAGTTGC
>NZ_QAIK01000041.1:0-6416 GCF_003061005.1 Pseudomonas sp. HMWF021
CCTGGCGTGGTTCGCAGGATAATGATCCGGGGGAGCGTTGGTTGCGCTCGCGTATTCAGATGTTCTTTGGCGATCCGGACAGCCTCGAGCTGCCTGCGCATTAAGCAGGCAGCCAGCTACTCAAACCCCAGCCCGGCTGTTGCGATAAATCGACAGGCAGTAAAGCGACAACGCCGTCGCCGCCAGCATGCCGCCCACCACCCCGATGTAAGCGAAGCCCAACTGGCTGCCGACCCAGCTCCCCACCAGCGCCCCGCCGCCGATGCCAATGTTGTAGATGCCTGAAAACAACGCCATCGCCACATCGGTCGCGTCCGGGGCCAGCACCAGGACTTTGGACTGCAACGCCAGCCCGAAGCCCATGATCGCCATGCCCCAGAACACGCTGAGTACGCCGAGGTATGAGACGTTGCCACTCAAAGGCAACAGCGAAGCCAGACACAGGGCGAGCACCGACACGCAGATGATCAGAAAGCGCTGCGGGTTGTAGCTGTGCAGGTAACTGAACAGCAGCGAACCGAAAATTCCGGCGCCCCCGAACAGCAACAGGATGAGCGTCACCACATCGCCGCTCATGCCCGCCACGGTCAGAATGAAGGGTTCAATGTAGCTGTAGGCGGTGAACTGTGAAGTCACGACCAGCGCCGTCAGGATATAGATCGCCACCAGCGCAGGCCGTTTGAGCAGCACTGGCAGACTTTTCAGGGAGCCTGAATTCTGACTGGGCAAGAGCGGCAGCACTCGCGCCAGACAAAACACCAGCGCAGCCGCGAATGCCGCGATCACGATGAACGTCGTGCGCCAGCCCATGGCTTCGCCCAGCAAGCGGCCAAGCGGAATCCCCAGCACCATGGCCAGCGAAGTACCGGTTGCGAGCAACCCCAGCGCCTGAACCTGCTTGCCCGGAGGTGCCAGGCGTACGGCCAGAGACGCGGTGATCGACCAGAACAACGCATGCGCCAACGCCACACCGATCCGGCTTACCAGCAGCACGCCGAAGCTGGTCGCGAGACTCGAAAGAATGTGGCTGGCGATAAACATCCCGAACAGCACAATCAACAGTTTTCGCCGCTCGACGTTGCGCGTCAGCAGCATGATGGGCAGCGACGTCAACGACACCACCCACGCATAGATGGTCAACATCAGGCCAACCTGCGCGGTCGACATGTCGAAGCTGCTGCCGATCGCACTCAACAGACCGACCGGGACAAATTCGGTGGTGTTGAACACAAACGCAGCCAGTGCCAAGGCAATCACCGCGTACCAATTGCCGTTGTTTGTCGCCGTAGAATCACTCATTAAAAGTCGTATTACTCTTCGATGATCTCGCGTACTTGCGCGCGGCGATCTGTGCCCATCTGTCGGTGTCTTGATACCGATTGCCGAATGTGTCGACGTTCAGAGGACGCATCATCAGAGGGTCAAGCCACAATGATCGGGTCCAATGCGGTAGAAGCATACGAGGTCTTGAGGAATCAATCTGCCTTGTTCACTGCCCCGAGTAGCCTTTGACGCGCATACAGTCATGGGTCAGGTCGGCGCCGGTATTCGCCTATTCGCGCAAGGACACCTTGCAATCGGATTTCATGCAATCGCGCTTCGGTCTCACCGCAGACGCTTATCCCACGCACTACCTGTCACTTCCGCCGTGGCCTGGGATATGGAATGGTGCCGCACATGCAGGTCAGCGACTTGCTGAAAAGTCGGGGACTGGTGGATGTCGCGCCTGGGGGTTGCATCCCGATAGCCCTCAGTCATTCCGTAACCGCATACCCACGGCAGCAATGATGGCAAAGTGCTAATGACAAATCCGGTAATAAAGTTTAACTTAGCGCCGCTCCGACCGATGGAGGGTCGGGCATTCGCACTCAGTTAAGGAAAACGATGGCAATGGTCTATTGTCGTGCTTGCGCCAGGGAGCTACACGAAACGGCGCTCACCTGCCCCCAATGCGGGGCCGTCCAGCAGGCCTGCGTGCCGCAAACACAAGCCGAAACGCCCTGGCTGGCCATCGTGTCGCTGATCCTCGGTATTCTCAGCGCAATCACCCTGTTTGATGATTCCGAATGGGACAGGGATGCGATTGTCGGTGTAGGCATCCTCAGCCTTGCGGGCCTCGCCTGCGGCATCATCTGTATCAACCAAAAACACGCAGGAAGAAACCTCGCGATTGCCGGCATCATTTTGTCAGGCCTTGCCGCGTTCGTTCTGTCCTGCCTATCGATTGAATGATTTTAGGGAAAAAATATGAGTTTGGTTTTCTGCCGTGGTTGCGCCAAGGAAATTAGCAGTCTGGCCGTGGCATGCCCACAGTGCGGTGCACCTCAGGCCACTCAACAATCCTATGCAACCGGCCCCGCCATCACGACGGGTAACCCCTACATGGAAGCGTTGAAGAACTATGCCGAATTCAAAGGCCGCGCAACCCGTCGCGAGTACTGGATGTTCGTACTGATCAACATGGGTATCTGCATTGTCGTGGGTGTTCTCGACGCAATGCTCAATACCAAGGGCGTCCTTTACAATCTCTACAGCCTGGCGATGTTACTGCCGAGCATTGCCGTCGGTGTTCGCCGCATGCACGACACCGACCGCAGTGGCTGGTGGTTGCTGCTGCCAATCGTCAACCTGGTGTTTCTGGTGCAAGACAGCCAGCCGGGGCCAAACCGTTTCGGGCCGAACCGCAAAGGTATCAACTGAATCCGCCTGCTACTGTTGATCGAGACGGCCTTCATGGCCGTCTCTTTGTTTGCGCAACCCGCCGCTGAAAACTCCCCGACATATTTACCTGCGATGCAACACACATTTGTCATCAAACCAATTGATAGCCCCCTAACGAAAGGTGCATGCTAGAGGGCTCGAATCGGTCTTATATCATTCCGAATGATAGTTACCTTTGCTTCATTCGATTCGTGCCATCACACCTCGCCGAGCATCATCCGCCCATCTTCAATACATTGGCGGATGATTCCATGGAACAGTCACTCAAACATTTGCGCTTCCCCTTGGCCATGTTGGCCGTGCTGGTGATGAGCGCTTGCGGCAAGACTCCGGAGACTGCCGCCACCCTGCCCGCTGCCAAAGTCAGCGTGGCCAAGGTGCTGGAACAACCGGTCAACGAGTGGGACGAATTCACCGGGCGCCTGGAAGCGCCGGAAACCGTTGAAATCCGTCCACGGGTCTCCGGCCAGATCGATGAGGTGGCCTTCACCGAAGGTGCCCTGGTCAAGAAAGGTGACCTGCTGTTCCAGATCGACCCGCGTCCATTCCAGGCTGAGGTGCGCCGCCTCGAAGCCCTGGTCGCCCAATCCCGCGCCAATGCCACCCGCAGTGAAAACGAAGCCGGGCGTGGTGAGCGTCTGCGTGCCAGCAACGCCATCTCTGCCGAGCTGGCCGACTCGCGCACCAGCGCCGCACAAGAGGCCCGCGCCGCCGTCGGTGCCCTGCAGGCACAACTGGATCTGGCCAAGCTGAATCTGAGCTTCACCCGCGTCACCGCGCCAATCAGCGGTCGCGTCAGCCGTGCCGAGATCACCGCCGGTAACCTGGTGACCGCCGACACCACCCCGCTGACCAGCGTGGTCTCCACCGACAAGGTCTACGCCTACTTCGACGCCGACGAGCGTGTGTTCCTCAAATACACCCAACTCGCCCGCAACGGCCAACGTGGCGCCACCACCCCGGTGTACATGGGCCTGTCCAACGAAGACGGCAACCCGCACCTGGGCCAGATGAACTTTGTCGACAACCAGGTCAACCCGAAAACCGGCACCATCCGTGGTCGTGCGGTGTTCGACAACAGCGACGGCACCTACACCCCGGGTCTGTACGCACGCCTGAAGCTGGTCGGCAGCGGCACCTACAACGCCATGCTGATCAACGACGAAGCCGTCGGCACCGATCTGGGCAAGAAGTTCGTGCTGGTGATGGATGCGGACAACAAGACCGCTTACCGCGCCGTCGAACTGGGGCCGAAGATCGAAGGCCTGCGCATCGTGCGCACCGGTCTGAACAAGGACGACACGATCATCGTCAAGGGCCTGCAGCGGGTACGTCCGGGTTCGCCGGTCACCCCTGAAGTGATCCCGATGGCCAGCGAGCAGACCATTGCTGCCCTGGCTCAACAACGTCAAGCGCTGGAAGCCAGCAACCTGCCCAAAGTCGCACCCGCCAAAGGTGCACAGGCTCCGGTTGTGAAGCTCGCCGCTGCGACCCCACGCGGTTAAGGGACGACAACTCCGATGAATTTTTCCCAATTCTTCATTTCGCGGCCGATCTTCGCAGCGGTGCTGTCGCTGTTGATCCTGATCGCCGGTGCGATCTCGCTGTTCCAGCTGCCGATCAGCGAATACCCGGAAGTCGTGCCACCGACCGTGGTGGTACGTGCCAACTTCCCGGGCGCCAACCCCAAAGTCATCGGTGAAACCGTGGCCGCTCCGCTGGAGCAGGCCATCACCGGCGTCGAGAACATGCTGTACATGTCCTCGCAGTCCACCGCTGACGGCAAGATCACCCTGACCATCACCTTCGCGCTGGGCACCGACCTGGACAACGCGCAGGTGCAGGTGCAGAACCGGGTGACCCGGACCGAGCCGAAACTTCCCGAAGAAGTGACGCGCATCGGTATCACCGTCGACAAGGCTTCGCCCGACCTGACCATGGTTGTGCACTTGACCTCGCCGGACAAACGCTACGACATGCTCTACCTGTCCAACTACGCGATCCTCAACATCAAGGATGAGCTGGCTCGCCTGGGTGGTGTCGGTGACGTGCAGCTGTTCGGCATGGGCGACTACTCGCTGCGGGTCTGGCTCGATCCGAACAAGACCGCTTCGCGCAACTTGACCGCAACTGATGTGGTGACCGCGATTCGTGAACAGAACCGTCAGGTCGCTGCCGGTCAGCTCGGTGCGCCCCCTGCCCCGAATGCCCAGAGCTTCCAGCTGTCGGTCAACACTCAGGGCCGCCTGGTTTCTGAAGAAGAGTTCGAGAACATCATCATTCGCTCAGGCGACAACGGTGAAATCACTCGCCTCAAGGACATCGCACGCGTTGAACTGGGCTCCAGCCAGTACGCCCTGCGTTCGTTGCTGAACAATCAGCCGGCGGTGGCGATCCCGATCTTCCAGCGCCCTGGCTCGAACGCCATCGAAATCTCGAACGAAGTTCGCGGCAAGATGGAAGAACTGAAGAAAAGCTTCCCGCAAGGCATGGACTACAGCATCGTCTATGACCCGACGATCTTCGTGCGCGGCTCGATCGAAGCGGTGGTTCACACCCTCTTCGAAGCACTGATCCTCGTGGTGCTGGTGGTGATCCTTTTCCTGCAGACCTGGCGCGCCTCGATCATTCCGTTGGTGGCGGTGCCGGTATCGTTGATCGGTACGTTTGCGGTGATGCACCTGTTCGGCTTCTCGCTCAACGCCCTGTCGCTGTTCGGCCTGGTACTGGCGATCGGCATCGTGGTGGACGACGCCATCGTGGTGGTGGAGAACGTCGAGCGCAACATTGAGCTGGGGCTCAACCCGTTTGATGCGACCAAAAAGGCCATGGGTGAAGTGACCGGCCCGATCATCGCGACGGCGCTGGTGCTGTGTGCGGTGTTTGTTCCGGCGGCGTTCATCTCCGGTCTCACCGGGCAGTTCTACAAGCAGTTCGCGCTGACCATTGCGATCTCCACCGTGATCTCCGCGTTCAACTCGCTGACCCTGTCGCCAGCACTGGCCGCCGTGTTGCTCAAAGGGCATGACGCGCCGAAAGACCGCTTCTCCAAAGTGCTGGACAAGATCTTCGGTGGCTGGTTGTTCCGTCCGTTCAACCGCTTCTTTGACAAGGCCAGCCATGGTTATGTCGGCACCGTGCGCCGTGTGATCCGCAGCAGCGGCATCGCCCTGTTGCTGTACGCCGGTCTGATGGTGCTGACGTTCTTCGGTTTCTCCAGCACCCCGACCGGTTTCGTACCGGGCCAGGACAAGCAATACCTGGTGGCCTTCGCGCAACTGCCGGACGCCGCGAGCCTGGACCGTACCGAAGACGTGATCAAGCGCATGTCCGACCTGGCGCTGAAACAGCCAGGCGTGGAAAGCGCCGTAGCGTTTCCGGGCCTGTCGATCAACGGCTTCACCAACAGCCCGAACGCCGGCATCGTGTTCGTGACCCTGAAACCGTTCGACGAACGTAAAGACCCGAGCATGTCCGCCGGTGCTATCGCCGGGGCCTTGAACGGTCAGTACGCGAACATTCAGGAAGCGTACATGGCGATCTTCCCGCCTCCGCCGGTACAAGGTCTGGGCACCATTGGCGGGTTCCGCCTGCAAATCGAAGACCGGGGCAACCTGGGCTACGACGAGCTGTACAAAGAAACGATGAACATCATCACCAAGAGCCACAGCGTGCCGGAACTGGCCGGGCTGTTC
>NZ_QAIK01000041.1:6426-29056 GCF_003061005.1 Pseudomonas sp. HMWF021
AACGTGCCACAGGTCGATGCCGCCATCGACCGCGAAAAAGCCAAGACCCACGGCGTGGCCGTCAGCGACATCTTCGACACCCTGCAGATCTACCTGGGTTCGCTGTATGCCAACGACTTCAACCGCTTCGGGCGCACCTATCAGGTCAACGTACAGGCTGAACAGCAGTTCCGTCTCGAATCCGACCAGATCGGCCAGCTGAAAGTGCGCAACAACAAGGGCGAAATGATCCCGCTGGCGACCTTCATCAAGGTCAGCGACACCTCGGGCCCGGATCGCGTGATGCACTACAACGGCTTCATCACCGCAGAAATCAACGGTGCGGCAGCCCCCGGCTACAGCTCCGGTCAGGCCGAAAAAGCCATCGAGAAACTGCTCAAAGACGAGCTGCCAAACGGCATGACCTACGAGTGGACCGACCTGACCTATCAGCAGATTCTGTCCGGCAACACCGCGCTGTTCGTGTTCCCGCTCTGCGTACTGCTGGCGTTCCTGGTGCTCGCCGCTCAATACGAAAGCTGGAGCCTGCCACTGGCGGTGATCCTGATCGTACCGATGACCCTGCTGTCGGCCATCACCGGGGTGATCATCTCCGGCGGCGACAACAACATCTTCACCCAGATCGGTCTGATCGTATTGGTGGGACTTGCCTGTAAGAACGCGATTCTGATCGTCGAATTCGCCAAGGATAAACAGCTGGAAGGCCTCGATCCGCTGGCTGCGGTACTGGAAGCCTGCCGTCTGCGTCTGCGGCCGATCCTGATGACCTCCTTCGCGTTCATCATGGGTGTGGTGCCACTGGTGTTCTCCAGCGGTGCCGGTGCCGAGATGCGTCACGCCATGGGTGTGGCGGTATTCTCCGGGATGCTCGGGGTGACCTTCTTCGGCCTGTTGCTGACGCCAGTGTTCTACGTATTGATCCGTAATTTCGTCGAGCGTGGTGAAGCCCGCAAGGCGGCCAAGGCGCACAATCTTCAAAAGCCACTGGAGGCGCACCAATGAGTCTGAAAGTCTTCCTGCCGAGTCTGCTGGTGCTGGCCCTGAGCGCCTGCGCCGTCGGCCCTGACTACAAGACCCCAGCCACGGAGGCGGCCAACATCACGGCCGCCACCGACGGCGCTGCCGGGCAAAAGAACTTTGATCGTTCGAAATTCGAAGGCATCTGGTGGCAGCAGTTCGATGATCCGACCCTCAACCAGTTGGTGACGCAGTCGCTGCAAGGCAACCGTCAATTGCGCGTGGCGTTCGCTCGCTGGAAAGCCGCCCGGGCGATCCGCGACGACGTCAGCAACGATGCGATGCCGACCATCACCAGCCGCGCGAGCAGTGATCTGGCCAAGGGACAAATTCCCGGCCAGACCACCAAACGGGTCAACAGCGAACGCTACGATCTGGGTCTGGACATGGCCTGGGAACTGGACCTGTTCGGCCGGATCCAGCGCAATCTGGAAGCCAGCGACGCCGATCAGCAAGCGGCCGAAGCCGATCTGTACCAGTTGCAAGTCACCATGATTGCCGAACTGGTGGACGCCTACGGTCAACTGCGCGGTGCGCAACTGCGCGAGAAGATCGCCGTGGCCAACCTGGACAACCAGCAAGAGTCGCGCAAGATCACCATCAGCCTGCGTGACGCCGGCGTCGGTGATCAGCTCGACGTCGAACGGGCCGATGCGCGTCTGGCCTCGGTCGAAGCCAGCGTGCCGCAATTGCAGGCCGAACAGGTTCGGCAGAAAAACCGCATCGCCACCCTGCTCGGCGAGCGTCCGGACAAACTGACCGTGGACCTGAGCCCGAAAGACTTGCCGGCAATTGCCAAAGCCTTGCCGATCGGTGATCCGGGTGAGCTGTTGCAGCGCCGTCCGGATATCCTCAGCGCTGAACGCAAACTGGCCTCGGCCACCGCGCGGATCGGCGTGGCGAAAGCTGATCTGTTCCCACGGGTCAGCCTCAGCGGGTTCCTCGGCTGGACGGCCGGGCGTGGTTCGCAGATCGGTTCCTCGGCGGCCAACGCCTGGGCACTCGGCCCGAGCATTACCTGGGCGGCGTTCGATCTGGGCAGCGTGCGTGCCCGCCTGCGTGGCGCGGATGCCGATGCCGAAGGCGCCCTGGCGACCTACGAGCAACAAGTGTTGTTGGCCCTGGAAGAATCGGAAAACGCTTTCAGCGATTACGGCAAGCGTCAGCAACGCCTGATCTCGCTGATTCGCCAGAGTGAATCGAGCCGCAAGGCTGCCGATCTGGCGGAAATCCGCTACCGCGAAGGCACCACCGACTTCCTCGTCCTGCTCGACGCCCAGCGTGAGCGACTGAACGCCGAAGACAGCCAGGCCCAGGCCGAGGTTGATCTGTATCGCGGCATCGTCGCGATCTACAAGGCCCTGGGTGGTGGCTGGCAGCCGGAAACCGTTGCCAGCAAGTAAGCGTCTCTACAGAGCTCCTTTGGTTGGCCGCAACCAACCAATTTTTTGCCCCGCGTATCATTCGGTCGCGGGGCTTTTTTGTGCCCGCCCCTGTAGGAGCTGCGGAACGCTGCGATCTTTTGACTTTGCTTTTAAAAACAAGATCAAAAGATCGCAGCGTTCCGCAGCTCCTACAGATCAATTCGCAAGCATGGGTTTGACTCATGGCTTTCTCTGGCCGAAGCTTGCCGCTCTGCTATAGAACGTCAGTTCACGGAATTGTGCATGTCCCAGTCTCGCCGCTATCTATTCATCAGCCTCGGCCTCGTGTTTGTCATCCTTGTGGCCTGGCTGTCCCTGCGCAGCGCCACTCCCGTAGTGCCCGAAGCGATCAAGCATGGTTACAGCGAAGCATTGGCCGCCGCCCGTGCCGGCCAACCCGGCGCGGCGCGGCAGTTGTATCAGCAACTGGGCCGGCCTGATCTCTCCGCCAGACGCCGTGTCTGGCTGCATGCCGAGCTGCCCCATTACCCGAGCCCCCTGGCACTGAAGCTCGCGGATGCCGATTTGCAAAACCAAGCGGTCGATGTGCGTCTGGCCGCAATCAAGAGCGTGGTCGGTCTGGTGCCCGGCGGGCAACGCAGCCTGCTCCTCGGGCCGTTGCTCGATGACGAAGATCAAAGCGTGCGATTTGCGACGATCAATGCCCTGCTCGGCCTGAGCCCGGATGAGCTGGGCCTGTATTTTGCCCCGTTGCAGCAAGCCATCGATGGCTGGGAGCAAGTGCTCAAAGACCAACCTGAAAGCGCTGCCACTTACGCGCAACTGGCACGTTTGCATCTGCACAATGCCGAGCTGAAACAGGCGCAGCAGGCACTGGAAAACAGCTTGCGCCTGGAACCCGGCAACCTTGCGGCGCTGGTGATGCAGATCGACGTGCTCGACCGCCAGGGCCAGAGTGACGCCGCCCGCCAGCTACTGGCCCAGCAGCTCAAGTCGCAACCCGATTCCGCTTATCTGCAGCACGCTTTGGGCCTGTGGTTGTTGCACCACGGCCAACGCGAGTTCGCCCTGCTCGGCCTGTCGAAAGCCGTCGAGCTGGAACCGGATAACAGCGAATATCGATATGACCTGGCGACCACCCTGCACAGCGCCGAGGAACTGGAAGCGGCGCAAAACCAGCTGCAGGAAATCGTCCAGCGTCACCCGGCCGACCGCAAGGCGCGGGTATTGTTGATCAGCTATTGGAAGGAAAGCGGTCAGTTGCAGAATGTGCAGATCCTGCTGGCTCAGCTGGAACAGCAAAACCCGGATGATCCGGCATTGCAGCAAGGTCTTTGAATTGCGGGCGAAAAAACTACGGAACCGCCATCACGCCCAAGGGTCAAGTATTTCAGGCGACCGCTTTCGCTAAAGCGCCTCGACTCCCCTAGTCATGAGAGGGCATTTTTTGTCTACATCTAACGCGTTGATCAGTGCAAAAGCCGCTACCGGCATCGAGGGTCTGGATGACATCCTGGCCGGTGGCTTGTCTCGTGGACATGTGTTTTTGCTCGAAGGTGAACCCGGAACCGGCAAAACCACGGTCGCTTTGCATTTTCTCCTGGCTGGCGCACGCGCCGGCGAACGTTGCCTGTACATCACGCTGTCGGAAACCGAGCGTGAATTGCGCCAGGGCGCACTCTCCCACGGTTGGGAGCTCAACGAGAACATCGAAATCTTCGAGCTGACCCCACCGGAAAGCCTGCTCAATGCCGAGCATCAGCAAAGTCTGCTGTACTCCTCCGACCTTGAGCTGGGTGAAGCCACCAAGCAGATTTTTGAAGTGGTCGAACGCTTCAAGCCCACGCGGGTAGTGCTCGACAGCCTGTCGGAGATTCGCTTGCTGGCGCAAAGTTCGTTGCGCTATCGCCGACAGATTCTGGCGATCAAGCACTACTTCGTGCGCTACGACGCCACGGTGTTGCTGCTCGACGACCTGACCACCGAATCCCTCGACAAAACCGTGCACAGCGTCGCCCACGGCGTAATCCGCCTCGAAGAACTGACGCCCAACTACGGCGCCGAGCGCCGTCGCGTGCGCATCATCAAGTATCGTGGGCAAAAGTACCGTGGCGGCTTCCATGACTTCACCATCATGGGCGACGGTGTTCACGTGTTCCCGCGTCTGGTGGCAGCGGAGCATCGCGGCGATTACCCGCGGCTGCAGTTGACCAGCGGCATCAAGGAAATGGATGCGCTGCTTGGTGGCGGTATCGAAACCGGCTCCAGCACATTGATCCTTGGCCCCGCCGGTACCGGCAAATCGCTGATATCGATGATCTTCGCCGCTGCGGCCGTCGAACGGGGCGAAAAAGCGGCGCTGTTCATCTTCGATGAAGAGCTGGGCCTGCTGTTCGAGCGCATGAACAACATCGGCATCGACCTCAAGGCGCTTCAGGCCACCGGCAATCTGATGATCGAACAGGTCGACGCCGCCGAACTGTCGCCTGGGGAGTTCTCGCACCGGGTACGCCGCTGCGTCGATGACAGCAATATCAAAACCGTGGTAATCGACAGCATCAACGGCTATCAGGCAGCGATGCCTGAAGAAAACGCGCTGGTGCTGCACATGCATGAATTGCTGCTGTACCTGAACCGTAAAGGCGCGGCGACCTTCATGACCGTTGCCCAGCATGGTCTGGTCGGTGACATGCAGGCCCCCGTTGACATTACCTACCTGGCGGATACCGTGATTCTGTTGCGCTACTTCGAAGCCATCGGCAAAGTCCGCCGAGCCATTTCCATCATCAAGAAACGCACCGGTAGCCACGAGTCGACCATTCGCGAATACCGCATTTCCTCCCATGGGATGACCATCGGCGAACCGCTGGAAGCCTTCCAGGGCGTACTGCGCGGCGTACCGACCTACCTGGGTGCGAGCAACCCGCTGCTGCAGGAAGAAATCCGGTGACGGTGCCTGCTCCGCTGGCCGAACGGGCGCTGATTCTGGCGCCGTTGGGCCGCGACAGCCAGATTGCGCTGACGATCCTCAATGAAGCGGGTTATGGCGGCCTGATCACTCCGGATCTGGGCACACTGTGCGCGCAACTTGAACCCGGCGCCGGGCTGCTGCTGATCGCCGCCGAAGCGTTGCGCGGCCCGGAACTGGAAGCGCTGTTCCACTATCTGGAACAGCAACCGGCCTGGTCGGATCTGCCGATCGTGCTGCTGACGCACCACGGCGGACAGGAGCAAGGCCCCTCTTCGCGCCTGAGCGAACTGCTGGGCAACGTGACGTTTCTGGAGCGTCCCTTCCATCCCGCCACCCTGATCAGTCTCGTCTCTGCAGCCCTGCGTGGGCGACGACGACAATATGACGCCCGCGACCGCCTGATCGATCTGAGCGAAAGCGAACGACGCCTGCAATCGACCCTCGAAACCCTTGAACAGCAGGTCGAGGAACGTACGGCGCAACTTCGTCACAACGAGGAAGCCTTGCGTCAGTCGCAGAAAATGGAAGCGGTCGGCCAGCTCACTGGAGGTATCGCCCACGACTTCAACAATATGCTCACCGGGATCATCGGCAGCCTGGAATTGCTGCGCCGCCGGCTGGCTCGCGGACGCACCGAGGACCTCGACAGCCTGATCGATCTGGGCGTGACGTCCGCCAACCGCGCGGCAGGCCTGACCCACCGCTTGCTGGCGTTTTCCCGTCGGCAATCGCTGGATTCCAAAGCCGTGCAGATGAATACCCTGGTGCTGTCGATGGGCGAGCTGCTGCAACGCAGTCTCAACGAAAGCATTCAGCTGGACATGCGCCTGAACGATCAATTGTGGGTCGCCGAAGCCGACCCCAATCAACTGGAAAGCGCCCTGCTCAATCTGGTACTCAACGCCCGGGATGCGATGCCCGAGGGCGGCAAACTGGTGGTCGAAACCAGCAATCAGGTACTCCACCAGGAGTTCACCCAGGCCTACACCAACCTCGAACCCGGCGATTACGTGATGCTCAGCGTCACCGATAACGGCAGTGGCATGCCCCAGAGCGTGATCAGCCGCGCATTCGATCCGTTCTTCACCACCAAACCGATCGGCCAGGGCACAGGTCTGGGCCTGTCGATGATTTACGGCTTCAGCAAACAGTCCCGTGGCCACGTCACTATCGACAGCGAAATCGATCAGGGCACCACGGTCAAACTGTACTTGCCGCGCTTTCGCGGTGAAGAGCTGGAGCATCCGGTTTCGGATGTTCAGCAGGCCCCGGAAGCGCTGGACGGTGAAACCGTGCTGATCGTCGAAGACGACCCGGCCGTGCGCGTACTGGTCAGCGCAGTGTTGAGCGAATTGGGATATGCGTTTGTCGAAGCCAGCGATGCCGACGGTGCGGTGCCGATCCTCAACTCGGCGCAGCGCATCGACCTGCTGATCAGTGACGTCGGCCTGCCGGGCATGAACGGTCGGCAGCTGGCGGAAATCGGCCGGCAGTACCGGCCTGGGCTGAAGGTGTTGTTCATCACCGGTTATGCCGAACACGCGGCCGTGCGCGGCGGGTTTCTCGACCCTGGCATGCAGATGATCACCAAGCCGTTCACCTTCGATCTGCTGACCGCCAAGGTCCGCGAGATGATCAATAACTGACCCCCAATACACCTGTAGGAGCTGCCGCAGGCTGCGATCTTTTGATCTTGTTTTTAAGATCAAAAGATCGCAGCCTGCGGCAGCTCCTACAGGGGGAATATCAGCCGCTATGGATCAGGCCAGCAATTCCTGAATCCTTTCCTGCAGCACGTCCAGGTCGAACGTTTTTTTCAGCATCGGCGCCTTTTGCGTGATCGGCTGCGGGTCTCACGGGTTTCGGCCTGCAACACGCGACTGCCCTGCCCCCGACAGATAATCCAGATATTCGAAGCTGACGTCTGAACACAGCAGACCACTTGAAGCTAACTTGCGCCCAACTGCTCAGCATATATCGCTTTTCAATGGCTGAAACCTGTCAACTCTGACAGCTATACAGCTGCAGTCATCCCTTGCTTGAATCGCCTCGAAAGGCGCTCCGTTCCTGTCGCTGGGAAGCCGTGCCTACGTGACGTATGGCGAAGCGGAGAAAGGGATGATGAACAGAAATCTTGCACTGATACTGATGTTGGTGCTGTCGTTGGCGGGGTGTTTGCCTCCCGAACAGGCGCAGGTGAAAACCGCCAGTGACGTCGGCGTCGCCAGTACGACATCCAGCACAGCATCCAGTACGGCACAAACTGGCCCGCAGGTCGCGGCGGACCTGACGGCGCGCTACAACGATGTGCGGGTCAACTGCGGCTCAGCTTCGATGCCGGCGTTTCTCTGTCGCGGGATCATGCTGCGCTCAACCGTTCCCTCTACGGCTTACAAGGCCTGGAACCCCAGCCCTCATTCTCAAACCAGTGGCGGTGTGTCCTTTTCATTCCTGAGCAAAGACGCCAAGTTCACGGGCCTCGTTTTCGGTCAGAAGAACGGCTTCATCTTTTACCCGGTATTGGATCGGCCTGCCGGTACGCGCCAGATCCAAATCCTCTGCGCCTTTCCTATTGATGGGGGAACTTTCCTGAGAGACAAACCCGGTTGTGGCGCGCACCCCTATGAACCCATCGGTAGTCGTCGGTGCCAAACCATAGGAACAACCACGGCGGAGCAGTGGATCACACGCTGGAACCAGTACAAACTGGCTTATTACATGTGTTCTTTCGATGTCAGAGATCAAATGAACAATCTGGCAGCCGACTCTTTCTATCAGAGTATTCGAGCGCATCAGTTAGCAAATTTCTTCGCTGGCCCTCACGACTACATTGAGCTGGTTCTGGAGACCTGGCCGCAAAACATTCCGACAGAGCTGCCCATTCAGGCGTTCTTTTATCTGGAGGGGGGATTGGCCGGGGCGCAGTTTGACCAGAAGGATTTTTTCAATTCGACGGGCGGCAAGGTAGTGCCGATCATCAAGATCGTTTTGCCATCCACGCCAGAGGCGGATGCCACGTTCAGTTTCAATCAAGCGGATCAGCTCCATTAGATCTGTCCCCAAAACAATTGTAGGAGCTGCCGCAGGCTGCGATCTTTTGATCTTGTTTTTAAGATCAAAAGATCGCAGCCTGCGGCAACTCCTACAGGGCAGTCGTGGATCAGGCCAGCAATTCCTGAATCTTTTCCTGCAGCACGTCCAGGTCGAACGGTTTTTCCAAGATCGGCGCCTTTTGCGTGATCGGGCTGCCGGTCTCGCGGATTTCCTGCGGGTAGCCGCTGATGAAGATCACTTTCAGGTCCGGGCGCAGTTTTACTGCGGGCTCCGCGATCTGTACGCCGGAAATCCCGCCCGGCAGGCGGAAGTCAGTGATCAGCATGTCCAGATGCGGCTTGCTCGCGAGAATCTCGAACGCCTGCTCGCCGTTTTCGGCCTGCAACACGCGATACCCCTGCCCCGACAGATAGTCTGTCAGCACCATCAAGATAACCGGTTCGTCCTCGACGACGAGTACTACATCTTGTGCATCTACGCTCATGGGAAGCCTTTGTTCGGTCAATAGCTGCTGATACGACCGTGCGGTCACTCAGAGGTTGCGTCGGATATGCCGTTTTCCTGGATTGGCAGACAAACGCGAAACAGAGCGCCTTCGTTGATTTGACTCTCGACGACGATGGAACCGCCATGGGCGGCGACGATCTGCTCGGAAATGAACAGACCCAGTCCGAGACCAGCCACTACCGTCTTGGCGGAAACCCGTTCGAACTGCTGGAAAATACGTTTCTGGTTCTCTTCGCTGATACCGATACCATGGTCCTGAACTTCAATCCGCGCCTCGTCGCCCTCACGGTAGACACGCACCTGGATCGGGCTGCGGCCACCGTAGCGCAAGGCGTTGGTCAGCAGGTTGGAAACCACCTGCTCGATACGGAACTCGTCCCAATGCCCTTCCACCGGCTCGCAAGCGGTGAACGACACTTCGGTTTCCGCCGCTTCAATCTGCTGGGCGAAGTTTTGCAGCAGGTTGCTCACCAGTTGCACCAGATCGAAGCGGTTGGGCCGGATCGACAGCTTGCCGGTGCGAATCCGCGACACATCGAGCATGTCTTCGATCAGACGGATCAGGCTTTTGATCTGACGCTCGTCGCGGTCGACCATCGCGTGCATCTTGTCGAGGGTGAACGCGGCGGCGTTGTCCCGCGCCAGGTGCATCTTGCGCAATTGGGTTTCGAGGATCAGGCCATTGAGCGGCGTGCGCACCTCATGGGCGACGATTGACATGAAGTCATCGCGCATGCGCACCGCCTGCTCCAGTTCCGACTGCGTGCTTTGCAATTGCTGCAGCAGCGCTTCCTGTTCGCGGCGCGCCTGTTCCAGGGCCTCGACCTGTTGCTTCATGGCCTTGCTCTGGCGGTACAGGTCGACGAACACGTTGACCTTGCTCTTGACCGCGTGGATATCCAGCGGCTTGTGCAGAAAGTCCACCGCCCCGCTCTCATAGCCCTTGAACGCATAGTTCAGTTCACGGCCGGCGGCGCTGACGAAAATGATCGGAATGTTCTTGGTTTTTTCGGTGCCGCGCATCAACTCGGCGAGTTCGAAGCCGTTCATCCCCGGCATCTGTACATCGAGGATGGCCATGGCGAACTCGTGTTGCAGCAGCAGCGAAAGCGCTTCGTCCGCCGACAGCGCCTTGTAGACGGTGCGGTCCTCGCGTTTGATCAGCGCCTCGAGAGCCAGCAGGTTCTCCGGCAGATCGTCGACGATCAGCAATTTGGCCTGGATATTACTCAGCATGCGATTCGTTCCAGCTCGACAAGCAGACGGCCGATGCCGTGAATGGGTAGGACATGGTCGGGCTGCTGAATCTTCAGCGCAGCCTGAGGCATGGTGGCGACCTGCGCGTCCTGCGGGTCTTGAACAATGGTCAGTCCGCCGCGCCGCTTGACTTGCGCCAGGCCGCGAGCGCCATCGTGATTGGCACCGGTCAGCAACACGGCGGCCAATGTATCGCCGTAAGCATCAGCGGCGGATTCGAACAGGTAGTCGATGGACGGACGAGAATGATGCACGCGGTCTTCAAGACTCAGCGAAAGACTGCGGTCCTGCTCCACCGACAGGTGATATCCGGGTGTCGCGAAATAAACCGTGCCGGGGACGATGTCCCGCTTGTCGGTCGCCTCTTCCACCGGCAGCATCAGGCGCCGGGCGAACACTTCGGCCAATTGGCTGCGGCGCTCTTCCGGCAGGTGCAACACGACAATGATCGGCAACACGTAGCCCCGGCGCAGCGGCGCGAGCAAAGTCAGCAGGGCTTCAACCCCACCGGCCGAAGCGCCCACCACGATGGCCTCGACACGAGGCAAATCCACGGCATCGTTCATAATTTGCGGTAGATCCGTTCTTGTTTGACCAACGGCTCGAACTGGTTCGAGTAACCGGAAAAATCCAGCGTCTCTTTGCTGCCCAAGACCAGAAAGCCTCGGTGACAAAGCGATTCGTGAAACAGACCGAAGGCACGGTCCTGAAGTTTCTTGTTGAAGTAAATCAGTACGTTGCGGCAGGAAATCAACTGTGTTTCGGAGAACACGCTGTCAGTCGCCAGGCTGTGATCGGCGAAGGTCACGTTCTCACACAGGCTCTTGTCGAAAATCGCGTAGCCGTAGGCTGCCGTGTAGTAATCGGCGAACGAACGCTGGCCGCCGGCCTGCTGGTAATTGGCGGTGTAGGCCCGTACGTTCTCCATCGAGAAAATCCCCTGCTTGGCCTTGTCCAGCGAGCGTGGGTTGATGTCGGTGGCGTAGATGATGGTGCGGTCGAGCAGGCCTTCTTCGCGCAGCAGAATCGCCATCGAATACACCTCCTCCCCTGTGCTGCACCCGGCGATCCAGATCTTCAGCGACGGATAGGTGCGCAGCAGCGGTACCACTTCCTTGCGGATCGCCAGAAAGTGCGACGGATCGCGGAACATCTCGCTGACCGGAATCGTCAGCAGTTGCAGCAACTGCATGAACGCGGTGGGATCGTGCAGGACTTTCTCCTGCAACGCGGAAATAGTCGCGCATTCGAACTGACCCAGCGCGTGCTGCACACGGCGCTTGATCGAAGCGCCGGAGTAGTCGCGAAAATCGTAGCTGTACTTGAGGTAGATCGCCTCGATCAGCAAGCGCAATTCGATTTCGCTGTTGCGTTCCAGGGAGTGACTGCTTTCCACTAAATGCGTTCCATCTTCGGTAACCACACGCGAATCAACGAGAACAGGCGATCCAGATCGATCGGCTTGGCCAGGTAATCATTGGCGCCCGCCTGCAGGCAGCGCTCCTGATCGTCCTTCATGGCCTTGGCCGTCACGGCAATGATCGGCAGCTTGCGCCAGCGCGGATCCTTGCGGATTTCGATGGTGGCTTCAAAACCATCCATCTCCGGCATCATCACGTCCATCAGCACCAAGTCGATGTCCTCGACTTCATTCAATTTGTCTATTGCCTCGCGGCCATTTCGGCCGATCACCACGACTGCGCCCTTGTGTTCCAGCGCACTGGTCAGGGCGAAGATGTTGCGCACATCGTCGTCCACCAGCAGCACCTTGCGGCCCTCGAAAACCTTGTCGCGGCTGCGCGCGGTCTTGAGCATCTTCTGCCGCTCATGGGACAACTGCGATTCGACTTTGTGCAGAAAGAGTGTGACCTCATCCAGCAAACGTTCCGGCGAGCGTGCACCTTTGATGATGATCGAGCGCGAATACTTGCGCAGTTCGGCTTCTTCATCGCGGGTCAGGTTGCGCCCGGTGTAGACAATCACCGGCGGGAACGAACAGATGTCCTCGGTAGACATGCGCTTGAGCAGATCGTTGCCGAGCATGTCCGGCAGCTTCAGATCGATCACCATGCAGTCGTAGATCGTGGTGCGCAGTTTCTCCAGGGCATCCTGGGCCAGGCCGACGGCGGTGATCTCGATGTCCTCGTCGCCGATCAGGCGGGCAATGCTTTCGCGTTGCAGATCGTCATCTTCGACCAGCAGCACGCGCTTGACCTTCTGGGTCAGCTTGGCTTCGAGACGGGCGAACACGTCCTTGAGCTCTTCGCGGGTGGTCGGCTTGACCGCATAGCCGATGGCGCCCATGTGCATCGCCGCTTCGACGCGGTCTTCGACCGAGATCACGTGCACCGGGATGTGCCGGGTTTCGGCGTGTTCTTTCAGGCGTTGCAACACGGTCAGACCGGAGTGGTCCGGCAGGCGCATGTCGAGCAGGATCGCGTCCGGCACGAACTCGCGAGCCAGGTCATAACCTTCGTCCGCCCCGTGCGCCACCAGACACTGGTAACCCAGTTCGTGAGCGAGGTCGTAGAGGATGTGGGCGAAGTTCGGTTCGTCTTCCACCACCAGAATGCAGCGCGTGGCGAACGGCGCCTTGCCACGGTCGTCGGCAAAACGCGGGATGTGCACCGGCGCCAATGGCGACACCGCGATCGATGGCGGCTGCACGACCGCTGCCGGGGCCGATGCCGGTGGTGTGAAGGTCATTGGGGTGACCGGGCTGTCACCCGATTCGCTGTATTGCTGCGGCAATACCAGGGTGAACACGCTGCCCTGCCCCGGCGCACTGCTGACACTGATCGAGCCACCGAGCAGGGACGCCAGATCCCGGGAAATCGACAGACCCAGCCCGGTGCCGCCGTACTTGCGGTTGGTGGTGCCGTCGGCCTGACGGAACGCTTCGAAAATGCTTTCCTGCTGATCCGCGGCAATGCCGATCCCCGAATCGCGGACGATGAAGGCAATGCGATCCTGCGGCTGGCCGGCAATGGTCAGGCTGACCGCGCCGTGTTCGGTGAACTTCACCGCGTTGGAGAGCAGGTTCTTGATCACCTGTTCCAGGCGCTGGCGGTCGGTGTACAGCATGGCCGGGGCGTCCGGCTGCAGATCGACGCTGAAGGTCAGTCGCTTGTCTGCCGCCAAAGGCTCGAAAACGCTGCGCAAGCCGTCCGCCAGGCGCGCGACACTGGTGTTTTCCGGCAGCACTTCGAGCTTGCCGGCCTCGACCTTGGAAATGTCGAGAATGTCGTTGATCAGATTCAGCAGATCGTTGCCGGCCGAGTAGATCGACTCGGCAAACTTGACCTGTTCGGCCGTCAGATTGTCCTGCGGGTTTTCCGCCAGCAGCTTGGCGAGGATCAGCGAACTGTTCAGCGGTGTGCGCAGTTCGTGGGACATGTTGGCGAGGAATTCGGACTTGTACTTGCTCGAACGCTGCAATTCTTCGGCGCGTTCTTCGAGTTGTACCTGCGCTTGATTGAGTTCGGTGTTCTTCAGGTCCATGGCGTCGCGCTGCTCGGCCAAAGTCTGCGCCTGCTCGGCCAATTGCTCGTTGGTCTGCTCCAGCTCGACTTGCTGGGTTTCCAGATGCGCCTGGGATTCCTTGAGAATTCGCGACTGTTCTTCCAGCTCTTCGTTGGCGGTTTTCAGCTCTTCCTGCTGCACCTGCAACTCTTCGTTGAGTTGCTGGGTTTCGGCCAGCACTTCCTGCAGGCGCTGACGATAACGCGCCGCTTCGATCGAGGTGCCGATATTGCCGGCAATCAGTTCCAGCAATTCGATATCGCGCTCGGTCAGCGGACGCAGGAAGCCCAGCTCGATCACACCGTTGACCCGCTCGTCGTCACTGGTCGGCACCACCAGCACACTGTGCGGCAGGCCGGCGCCCAGGCCGGAACTGACCTTGAAGTAATCGGCGGGCACCGAATCCAGACGAATCAGATGACCCTGCTGGGCGACCTGGCCAACGATGCCTTCGCCGCTGTAGATCTGCTGATCTTTTTCTTCCTGTTCGCGGGAGAACCCGTAGGACGCCACGCGCTTGAGGCCACCGTGTTCTTCGCGCACGTACAGCGCCGCCACCGCAGTGCCCAGGTATTGCGCGCAGAACTGCAGAATGTTGCGTCCCAGCAGGTTGAGCGTCAGTTGGCCCAGCACCTGCTCGGCGAGTTCGGTCTGGCCGCTGCGCAGCCAGGCCTGACGCTCCAGACGCTCGGCACTGGCCTGTTGCGCGGCAAGGTTGGCGCTGTAGCTGGCGGAAAGGTTGACCAGATCGCGGCGGCCGATGTACGCCAGCAAGGCGCTGATCCCGGCGATGAACAACAGATAAAGGGTGATGCTCCAGATGGTGGTGCGGCGCACGTCTTCGTTGCGCGTGGTGCGCAACTGCTGCTCCATGTCGACCACGTCTTCGAATTGCTTGCGAATCTCGTCGGTCAGGCGCTTGCCCCGGCCGGCCTTGACCGCCGCTCGGTAGTCACCGCTGGAGCGCTGCAGGTCGATCATCGACTGCGCATAGTCGGCCCATTCGGACTGCAAAGCCTGCAAGCGCCGCAGACGATCGGTCTGCACCGGGTTGTCGGCGGTCAGTTCGAGCAAGGTATTGAGTGCAACGTTGATTCGCGGCTTGGCCGTCTCGTAGGGGTCGAGAAAATGTTCGTCGCCGCTGAGCAGGAAACCGCGCATGCCGGTTTCCAGATCCACGGTGAGTTTCACCGCTTCGTTGGCGTTATTGATCACCCGGTCGGTGTGCTCCACCCACTGGATCACCGACAGCAGATAAGTAATCAGCGCGATGAAAAACACTGCACTGAGCGCACCAACGCCCAGGGGCAGAGTGATGTTGCGCGTCAGTAGCTTACGGAACCGTGTTTCATCAACCGTAGACGAAGTGGGCATGGGGCGGCCTTGTGTCGAACTGTCGAAACCGGGGAGTTTGCCCCAAAACGGTACGATGGATCCATTTTTCTCACTGCCTTGGCGGCAATTTCCTACATTTGCTGCGCTTCCCGCTCAGCCAACGGTTATCCTTGCCGCCCCGATTTGCAGCTAATCTTTTTGTGCCGACTCGGGAACTTGTGGCCATGCGCCACTTACTCATGCAAGAGCCCGGCATTTTCGACCGGCCGACGTCCCCGAATTCAATTCTTGAGAGCCTTCACTATGTCCACCCCTGCGCCCACCATCCTTGTAGTAGAAGACGACGACATCGTGCGCATGCTCATCGTCGATGTGCTGGAGGAGCTGGAATTCAAGGTGCTGGAGGCGGACGATGGTGAACCGGCGCTGACGATTCTCCGGGATGACAGCAAGCCTATCGATTTGATGATGACCGATGTCGGCCTGCGGGACATGGACGGCCAGGCACTGGCCGCCGAGGCCCGGAAATTGCGCCCCACCCTGCCCATTCTGTTCGCCAGCGGCTATGCCGAGAACATCGATGCGCCCGCCGACATGCACGTGATCGGCAAACCGTTCTCGATCGATCAGTTGCGTGACAAGGTCAAGGGTATTCTCGACAAGTAACAGCCTTGACCCGGCAGCGGCTATGGATGTGGTCTAATTGCGCCCCGTTTTTAGTCGCCTGCCTGCAAGGAACACCCGTCAATGACTGCATCACCTGCCACCAAAGTCCTGGTTATCGGCTACGTCTGGCCTGAACCGCGCTCATCGGCGGCCAGCGGACACGTGATGCAGATCCTCGAAGCATTTTTGCAGCAAGGCTGGGACATCACCTTCAGCAGCCCGGCAGGCCCCGGTGAACACAAGGCGGATCTGGCGCAACTGGGCATCCGCGAAGTGCCCATCGAGCTCAACAACAGCAGCTTTGACACCTTCGTCAGCGAGCTGGCCCCGGATATCGTGCTGTTCGACCAGTTCATGATGGAAGAGCAATTCGGCTGGCGCGTCGAAAAGCATTGCCCCAATGCCTTGCGCGTGCTGGAAACCTCCGATCTGCAAAGCCTGCGCCACGCCCGCCATCAGCGGCTCAAGGATCAGCTCAAGCACAACAGCGATCAGAACGATTTCAGCGATTTGTTCGCGCCCGCGTTGCGCGATGAATTCCAGTTGATGGCCGCAACCGATCTGGCGAAACGGGAAATCGCTGCGCTTTATCGCTGCGACCTGAATTTGATGATTTCGCAAGTGGAAATCGAACTCCTCGTCAGTCAATTCGGCTTGCAGCGAGAGCTGTTGCACTGGTGTCCACTGATGATCGATTTGCCGAGTGCCGCGCCTCGATCTTTCGACGAACGCGCGCACTTTCTGAGCATTGGCAATTTCCGCCATGCGCCCAACTGGGACGCGGTGCTCTGGATGAAATCGACGATCTGGCCGCTGATCCGTGCGCAGTTGCCCACCGCCCAATTGCATATCTATGGCGCCTATACCCCGCCGAAGGCGACGGCACTGCACAACGCGGCCCAAGGGTTTCATGTGATGAACTGGGCCGAAGATGCATTGCAGGTGATGTCCGCTGCACGGGTGTGTCTTGCGCCGCTGCGTTTCGGTGCCGGGATCAAGGGCAAGTTGCTCGATGCCATGCTGTGCGGCACCCCCAGCGTCACCACGCCGATTGGCGCCGAAGCCATGCACGACACGCAACCATGGCCGGGGGCTGTCGCCTGTAGCGCCCAAGCGCTGGCTGATCACGCTGTGCGCCTCTACCAGGATGAATCACACTGGAATCAAGCCCAATCCAGTGCACTGACACTTTTAAATGATCGTTATCGTAAAACCGAGCATGCTGCGGCGCTGATAGAACGACTGCAATACTGCCGCCTGCATCTTGCAGAACTAAGGAGAAACAACTTTACCGGCAGCATGTTGCGTCATCACGCCCACAAAAGTACCCAGTACATGGCGCAATGGATCGAGGAAAAGAATCGGAATCAAACCGACGCCACTCACTAGCCAGAAACAACAGGAATAACCAATCAACACACTGCATCAATATCAGGATTGCTCAACCTCACCACTAACCATATAAACATCCGACAAGTTCGCCAAATCTGAATTGGCGAGCTCTGTCCATCTAACAACCTAGAGATGTTTATGAGCAATCAAAGCTACGTACTCAATAACTGGATGAGTGCAACACCGCAACTTGATGTATTGACGCTTCAGGAAATAACCCTGCCGGGCACTCACAATGCCGGTAGCGACTGGCAAGCGAGTTATCCGCTGTTTGGCCCACCGCGCCACTGGCTGGCCTGCCAGCACAACTCCTTCCTCGCACAATTGCGCAACGGCGCCCGTGCTCTGGATATTCGCCTGACCTACGACGCGAATAAAGAGGGCGCCGGCAAATTCATCATGCATCACGACGGCCACCGCAACTCCAGAACGCTGGGAAATCTGGTCACCGACATCAGGGACTTTCTTCGGGAGAATCCTGACGAATTCATTATTCTGGATTTTCATGAACTAAGCGGAAAAGACTTCAACTTCACTCTCTTTAGTGAACTGGTTCGACACTTCCTCGGACAGTGTGCCATCCCGGCGTACAACCGCTACTTGAGCATTGGCGAGCTAAAACAACATAGCAGTCAACAGCGCGTGCGGATTTGCGCAACGTTGCATCCAGATCTGGACCAGGACATCTTTAATGATCAAGTCCAACACGAATGGTCCGGCAGCGGACTGACCACCAGCAGTGAGCTGAAAGCATTTATTGCCAGGGTATTGAAAAGCCCGCCCGGCATCTGGAAGCCGTGGTCGCTCTCTGCGACTGGTTACACTGCATTGGGCGGCCCGGAAGATCTTCATGAGTATATTGATGTCTGGTTCGACCCCAAGCAAAGCGAGTGGGCAACCAAATGCAATATCGTCAATGTCGATTTCATTGAAGAGTCGAAAATCGTCGACTTTTGCCGAACTACCAACCTGATAAAGGCCAACCGCAAACAGCCGAAGTAATCCACCCCGCTCGTTTATTTTTGTGCAGATATTTCCACATCTGGCAATTTGCTTTGCACGCTCCTACGCTCGGCCATGCAACTGTTTTTTCACAGTCGATGGCCTCAGGGATGAGGCCAATCCAAATACAAGGAACGTTCATGAGCGAACAACGGAATATATTCGACACAAGAAACTGGATGAGCAACGTCCCCGGCATCGGACGGCTGAAACTTGCAGAGATCGTCTGGCCCGGCGCTCACAATGCCGGCATGGACAGAAAAGCGCCCGATCATGGCGTGCTGGTCGGGCACTGGGTCAGTTGCCAGAGCGATACGTTCTTCTGGCAATTGAACCGGGGCGTACGCGCCCTGGATATCCGGCTGATCGATGACAAGGCATCATCGCCGCCGCTGTGCTTCCATCATGACGGACAACGCTCCGGCCGCACGCTGGACGATCTGATCGAAGCTGTTTGTGCCTTTCTGGATGACCATCGCGATGAATTCATTCTGCTGGACTTTCATCAGTTGGGGTACGGCTCGGCGACTTTCGACTATTTGAAATTCAGGGATCTGCTACTGACCCGACTGGGCGACCGTGCCATTCCCCGGTCTGACCACCACAAGACCCTCGATCAGCTGAAAGCCACCAGTGGCAAACAGCGGGTGATTCTGGCCGTACCCGCACGCCGCGAACTGGACGACGACTGCTTCTGGGAAAGCGTCCGGCACAGATGGAGCAAGAAGAGCATCATCGATACCGACCAACTCGAACAGTTCATCGTCGATACGTTGCCCCGTCATAACGACGGCACGAGGCTCTGGTCGCTATCAGCCACAGCTTACTCACTCCTTGGCGGGCCGCGGCGTATCCATACGTTCATCAACGATCGTTTCGCGAACAGCGGTGACTGGATCGGGCGGTGCTGCATCATCAGTGTCGATTTCTTCGAAGCCTGCGATATCGTGCGCTATTGCTCTGTCGCCAGTCGCATGAAGGCGATAGACAAAGCGGCGGCATATGCCCCAAGGGTGGTTCACTGAACAACGTTTTGCGCTGCTGGTAAATCTTGCGGAAAAAGGGGCATGATCGGCATGCAACAACAATAAAAGCGTCCTGACATGAACCGAGCTTCACGAATTACCGACCCTTCCTACGAGTTGATGGACGACCACAACGGGTTGTCCATCATCTACCGTCAGCATGGCTTTCCGTGCCCGCTGGTGCGCTGGCATTTTCACAAGGAATTCGAACTGCATCTGATCGTCGCCAGTTCCGGCAAGGTGTTCATTGGCGACTACATCGGTAATTTCTACCCGCAAACGCTGTTTCTTACCGGTCCCAATCTGCCGCACAACTGGATCAGCCAGGTGGCCGAAGACGAAGTGGTGGAAAAACGCGACATGCTGGTGAATTTCACCGACGAGTTATTCGAAAGCGGGCATCAGGTATTTACCGAACTCAAGACCCTGGCACCGCTGCTGGAGCGCGCGCAGTACGGCATCGAATTCCGTGACCCGGAAATGATCCGCCAGGCCATGGTGCTGATGCAGCAAATCGCCGACACCCGTGGCATTACCCGCCTCGGGCACTTTTTCATACTGATGGAACTGCTGGCGGCGTCCGACGAGTATCTGTTGCTGTCGGGGGCCAACAACACGCAACTGGCCGACGAGCACAACATCGATCGCACCAACCGCGCGGTCGATTACATCTTCGCTCACTACGCCCGCGAATTGACCCTGGAAGAAGTCGCCGAACATCTGGGGATGAAGCCAACCTATTTCAGCCGCGTGTTCAAACAGGCCACCGGACGCAACTTCATCGAATTCGTCAATCGTCTGCGCATCAGCAAATCCTGTGAGCTGCTGGCCGACGGTGACAAACCGGTGACCGAGGTGTGTTTCGAGTCGGGGTTCAACAACATTTCCAACTTCAATCGGCGCTTTCAGCAGCTCAAGGGCATGACGCCGTCGCACTATCGGCGCCTTGCGGTGCAACGCCTGACTGAACAGAACAACGCTTAAAAGATCGCAGCCTGCGGCAGCTCCTACACAGATCCCTGTAGGAGCTGCCGCAGGCTGCGATCTTTTGATTTATAGCCAGTGCAAAAAAGTATCAGTTCAAGTGCGACGGATGATTTGTCAGCCCGTCGATTGAGGGCTGTAATCAGTGCACATTCTTCCTGCACAGGAAGACACAAAAACAATAACTGTCCTTCTGCCACCCGCCGGGTGCAGAAAAGGAGTGCACGATGCAACCCACTGCAAAAGCTCTGCTTGCCCTCACCTGCATGACCCTCAGCAGCGTCAGCCTTGGCGCCCAGACCCTGACCATCGCCACCGTCAACAACAGCGACATGATTCGCATGCAAAAACTCTCGAAAACCTTCGAGAGCGAGCATCCGGATATCAAGCTCAATTGGGTGGTACTGGAAGAAAACGTTCTGCGTCAGCGCCTGACCACCGACATCGCCACCCAGGGCGGTCAGTTCGATGTGTTGACCATTGGCATGTACGAAGCGGCACTCTGGGGTGCCAAGGGCTGGCTGGAACCGATGAAGGATCTGCCGGCCAGTTACGCCCTCGACGACGTGTTCCCGTCGGTGCGTGAAGGCCTGTCGGTCAAGGGTTCGCTGTACGCCCTGCCGTTCTACGCTGAAAGCTCGATCACCTACTACCGCACCGACCTGTTCAAAGACGCCGGCCTGACCATGCCCGAGCGCCCGACCTGGGAGCAGATCGCAGGCTTCGCCGAAAAACTCACCAACAAGGATAAAGAGCAGTACGGCATCTGCCTGCGCGGCAAGGCCGGCTGGGGCGAGAACATGGCGTTGATCACCACCGTCGCCAACGCCTATGGCGCGCGCTGGTTCGATGAGAAATGGCAGCCGGAATTCAACGGTCCCGAATGGAAAAACGCGCTGAATTTCTACGTCGACACCATGAAGAAATCCGGCCCGCCGGGCGCCTCCAGCAACGGTTTCAATGAAAACCTCGCGCTGTTCAACAGTGGCAAGTGCGCGATGTGGGTGGATGCGTCCGTCGCCGGATCGTTCGTCACCGACAAGTCTCAGAGCAAGGTCGCCGATCACGTCGGCTTTACCTTCGCCCCGCATCAGGTCACCGACAAAGGTTCGGCGTGGCTGTACTCGTGGGCACTGGCGATTCCCACCAGTTCCAAAGCCAAGGACGCCGCCAAGGCGTTCAGCGCCTGGGCCACGTCAAAGGAATACGGTGAGCTGGTGGCCAAAACCGACGGCATCGCCAACGTACCGCCGGGCACCCGCGCCTCGACCTACAGCGACGCCTACATGAGCGCGGCACCGTTTGCGAAGGTCACGCTGGAATCGCTGAAGGCTGCAGACCCAAGCAAACCGACGCTTAAACCGGTGCCTTATATCGGTATTCAACTGGTGACCATTCCTGAATTCCAGGGCGTGGGCACTCAGGTCGGCAAGCTGTTTTCGGCGGCGCTGATCGGCCAGACCACGGTGGATCAAGCCCTGGCCGCCGCACAGCAAACCACCGAACGCGAGATGAAGCGCGCCGGTTATCCCAAGTAACCACTACTTGACCTGTGGGAGCTGGCTTGCCAGCGATGGCGATCGAGCAGCCAACATCAATGTCGGATGTGCCGGCCTCATCGCTGGCAAGCCAGCTCCCACAGGGTTCGCGTCGATGTCAGGAATGTTGTCTTTCCTGAACATGTATCTGCACCCAAACGGTTGTGATCACCATGAATACTTCAACTGCCAAAGCCCACCTCGACCTGTCGCAACCCCAGCGCAAGGTCCGCGTACGCAATCCCGGCTGGTTTCTGGTCAGCCCTTCGGTGGCCCTGTTGCTGCTGTGGATGATTGTGCCGCTGGGCATGACCATTTACTTCTCGATGATTCGCTACAACCTGCTCGATCCGGGGGTGAACGAGTTCGTCGGGCTGGAGAACTTCAGCTATTTCCTGACGGATTCCGGGTTCCTGCCCGGTGCCACCAACACCCTGTTGCTGGTAGGCAGTGTGCTGTTGATCAGCGTGGTGTTCGGCGTGCTGATCAGTGCATTGCTTGAGGCCAGCGAGTTTCTCGGTCGTGGCATCGTGCGGGTGATGCTGATTTCGCCGTTCTTCATCATGCCCACCGTCGGCGCGCTGATCTGGAAGAACCTGATTTTCCATCCGGTCTCGGGGATTCTTGCCTACGTCTGGCGACTGTTCGGCGCCGACCCGGTGGACTGGCTGGCCCACTACCCGCTGCTGTCGATCATCATCATTGTTTCGTGGCAATGGCTGCCCTTCGCAATCCTGATCCTGATGACCGCCATGCAGTCCCTCGATCAGGAACAGAAGGAAGCCGCACGCCTGGATGGCGCCGGACCCATCGCGATCTTCTGGCACCTGACCCTGCCGCACCTGGCACGCCCGATTGCCGTGGTGGTGATGATCGAAACGATCTTCCTGCTGTCGGTGTTCGCCGAGATTTTTACCACCACCAACGGCGGCCCCGGCTACGCCTCGACCAACCTCGCCTACCTGATCTACAACC
>NZ_QAIK01000041.1:29066-55650 GCF_003061005.1 Pseudomonas sp. HMWF021
GCAAAGCCTGCTGCTCGGCACCCTGGCCTGGGCCATCGCGATCGTGATTTTCTTCCCGATCTTCTGGATGGTGATGACCAGCTTCAAGACCGAAATCGACGCCTTCGCCACGCCGCCGCAGTTCATCTTCACGCCAACGCTGGAGAACTACCTGCACATCAACGAGCGCAGCGACTACTTCAGTTTTGCCTGGAACTCGGTGGTGATTTCCTTCAGCGCCACCGCTCTGTGCCTGCTGATCGCGGTGCCCGCCGCCTACTCGATGGCGTTCTATGAAACCCAGCGCACCAAGGGCACGCTGCTGTGGATGCTCTCGACCAAGATGCTGCCGCCGGTGGGCGTGCTGATGCCGATCTACCTGCTGGCCAAGAGTTTCGGCCTGCTCGATACACGCATCGCACTGATCGTGATCTATACGCTGATCAACCTGCCGATCGTGGTCTGGATGATTTACACCTACTTCAAGGACATCCCCAAAGACATCCTCGAAGCCGCCCGCCTCGACGGCGCCACCCTGTGGCAGGAAATGGTCCGCGTGCTGCTGCCGATCGCCAAGGGTGGCCTGGCGTCGACCGTGCTGCTGTCGCTGATCCTGTGCTGGAACGAGGCGTTCTGGTCGCTGAACCTGACCTCGTCGAAAGCCGCGCCCTTGACCGCATTGATCGCCTCGTACTCAAGCCCCGAAGGCTTGTTCTGGGCCAAGTTGTCGGCGGTTTCGACCCTGGCTTGCGCGCCGATCCTGATATTCGGCTGGATCAGCCAGAAGCAACTGGTGCGCGGCCTCTCGTTCGGCGCCGTGAAATGAAGATTGAAAAGCAAAAGATCGCAGCCTTCGGCAGCTCCTACAGGGGCACTGTGTAGGAGCTGCCGCAGGCTGCGATCTTTTGATCTTAAAAAACAACAAAGCGGAGGCCCATCATCATGGCCAACCTGAAAATCAAGAATCTGCAAAAAGGCTTCGAAGGCTTCTCCATCATCAAGGGCATCGACCTTGAGGTGAACGACAAGGAGTTCGTGGTCTTCGTCGGCCCGTCCGGCTGCGGCAAATCCACCCTGCTGCGGCTGATCGCCGGTCTGGAAGAAGTCAGCGGCGGCACCATCGAGCTCGATGGCCGCGACATTACCGAAGTCAGCCCGGCCAAGCGCGATCTGGCAATGGTGTTCCAGACCTACGCGCTGTACCCGCACATGACCGTAAAAAAGAACATGTCGTTCGCCCTCGATCTGGCCGGTGTACCGAAAGCCGAAGTCGAGAAAAAGGTCGGCGAAGCGGCGCGGATTCTCGAACTCGGGCCGATGCTCGAGCGCAAGCCGAAACAGCTGTCCGGCGGGCAGCGTCAGCGGGTCGCTATCGGCCGCGCCATTGTGCGCAATCCGAAAATCTTCCTGTTCGACGAACCACTGTCCAACCTCGACGCCGCGCTGCGGGTGCAGATGCGTCTGGAACTGCTGCGCCTGCACAAGGATCTGCAAGCGACGATGATCTACGTGACCCACGACCAGGTCGAAGCGATGACCATGGCCGACAAAGTCGTGGTGCTCAATGGTGGAAAGATCGAACAGGTCGGCTCGCCGCTGGACCTGTATCACAACCCGGCCAACCTGTTCGTCGCCGGTTTTCTCGGCACGCCAAAAATGGGTTTCCTCAAGGGCAAGATCGCCCGCGTCGACGGCCAGAGCTGCGAAGTCTCGCTGGACGCCGGCACGCGCATCACCCTGCCGTTCAACGCCGCCAACCTGAGCGTTGGCAGCGCCGTGACCCTGGGCATTCGCCCGGAACACCTGGAGCTGGCACAACCGGGCGACTGCACCCTGCAAGTCACCGCCGACGTCAGCGAACGCCTGGGCAGCGACACCTTCTGCCACGTCACCACCAACGCCGGCGAAGCCCTGACCATGCGCGTTCGCGGTGACCTGGCGAGCCGCTACGGCGAACAGCTGAACCTGCACCTGGACGCCAGCCATTGCCACCTGTTCGACGCCGACGGCGTGGCGCTGACCCGCCCGCTGCGTGCGGCGGCCTGAATTTCGAGACCTGCCCGATGAAACTCAATAAACACAACCTGCATCGCCTCGCCCCCGAAGTGCAACTGCCGAAGTACGGCCTCAGCGATACCCGTCAGGGCATCGCGCACATTGGCGTCGGCGGCTTCCACCGCGCGCATCAGGCTTACTACACCGATGCGCTGATGAACACCGGTCAGGCGCTTGACTGGGCGATCTGCGGCGTCGGCCTGCGCGCGGAAGACCGCCGCGCCCGTGACGACCTGAAGGAGCAGGACTACCTGTTCACCCTGTTCGAACTCGGCGACAGCGACGACACCGAAGTACGGGTGATCGGTGCGATCCGCGACATGCTCCTGGCTGAGGATGGTGCACAGGCGCTGATCGATAAACTCGCCGATCCGCAGATCCGCATCGTCTCGCTGACCATCACCGAGGGCGGTTACTGCATCGACGACAGCAACGGCGAATTCATGGCGCATCTGCCGCAGATTCAGCACGATCTGGCCCATCCGCTGGTGCCAAAAACCGTGTTCGGCTTCCTCTGTGCAGCGCTGGAAAAGCGCCGTGACACGGGCACACCGGCGTTCACGATCATGTCCTGTGATAACTTGCCGCACAACGGCGCGGTGACTCGCAAGGCGTTGCTGGCCTTCGCCACCCTGCGTGACCCGGGGCTGCGTGACTGGATCGCGCAGAACGTCAGTTTTCCCAACGCCATGGTCGACCGCATCACGCCGATGACCAGCACCGCGCATCGCCTGCAACTGGCCGACAAACACGCGGTGGACGATGCCTGGCCGGTGGTCTGCGAGCCGTTTGTGCAGTGGGTACTGGAAGACAAGTTCGTCAACGGGCGCCCGGCCTGGGAACAGGTTGGTGTGCAGTTCACCGATGACGTTTCGCCCTACGAAGAAATGAAGATCAAACTGCTCAACGGCAGCCACCTGGCCCTGACTTATCTGGGTTTTCTGAAAGGCTATCGCTTCGTTCACGAAACCATGAACGACCCGCTGTTCGTGCGTTATATGCGCGCCTACATGGACCTCGACGTCACCCCGCAACTGGCGCCGGTGCCGGGCATCGATCTGACCGATTACAAGAACACGCTGGTGGCGCGGTTCTCCAATCAGGCGATTGCCGATCAGCTGGAACGGGTGTGTTCGGACGGCTCGTCGAAATTTCCCAAGTTCACTGTTCCGACGATCAATCGCCTGATTGCCGATGGTCAGGAAACCAGGCGCGCAGCATTGGTGGTGGCGGCCTGGGCGTTGTATCTGAAGGGCGTGGATGAGAATGGCGACACCTATTCGATTCCTGATCCACGGGCGGAATTCTGTCAGGGACTGGTGGCCGATGATGCGTTGATCACCCAACGGATGTTGGCGGTTGAGGAGATCTTCGGCACGGCGATTCCACGCTCGGCGGCGTTTGTGGCGGCATTTGAATGGTGCTGCAACAGCTTGCGTGAGGTGGGTGTGACGCGCACGTTGGAGCGGGTTCTGGCTGAGTGATGCGGTGAAACCACTGACGCCATCGCTGGCAAGCCAGCTCCCACAGGGTTTTCAATCGTTCATGGATTTTGCTTACACCCGAAAACCTGTGGGAGCTGGCTTGCCAGCGATTGGCTTCACCTTGGCAAACCTGACACCCTGAGGACCTCACTGTGACCACCCGACAACTCTTCCTCGGCATCGACTGCGGCACCCAGGGCACCAAGGCGATCATCCTCGATGCCGCCAGCGGCGAGGCGCTCGGCGAGGGCGCTGCCGCCCACACGATAATCAGCGGCGCCAACGGCCGTCGCGAGCAGGACACCCAGCAGTGGCTCGACGCCTTCGCCCACGCCACCCGTCGCGCGCTGCTCGCGGCCAATGTCGACGGCCAGGCGATCCTCGGCATTGGCGTCTCTGGCCAGCAACACGGTCTGGTGCTGCTCGACGACCAGGGCCAGGTGCTGCGCCCGGCCAAGCTGTGGTGCGACACCGAAACCACTGACGAAAACGGCCGTCTGCTCAAACACTTGGGTGATGAAAAAGGCTCACTGGAACGCCTCGGCGTGGTCATCGCGCCGGGCTACACCGTGTCCAAACTGCTGTGGACCAAAGAACAGCACCCGGAGGTGTTTTCGCGTATTGCGCGCATCCTGCTGCCCCACGACTATCTGAACTTCTGGCTCACTGGCCGCGCCTGCAGCGAGTATGGCGACGCCTCCGGCACCGGCTATTTCAACGTGCGCAGCCGTCAGTGGGACTTGCAACTGTTGCGCGATATCGACGCCACCGGGCGCCTGCAAGCCGCGTTGCCGGAGCTGATCGACGCCCATCAGCCGGTCGGCACCCTGCTGCCGGCGATTGCCGAACAGCTCGGCATCAATCCGAATGCGCTGGTCGCCAGCGGCGGTGGCGACAACATGATGGGCGCCATCGGCACCGGCAACATTAAGCCGGGAGCGATCACCATGAGCCTCGGCTCCTCCGGCACGGTGTACGCCTATGCCGAAGCGCCGAAGGTCAGCGCGGATGCCTCGGTCGCCACATTCTGTTCGTCCAGCGGTGGCTGGCTGCCGCTGATCTGCACCATGAACCTGACCAACGCCACGGGCGCGATCCGCGAACTGTTCGACCTTGATCTCGAACAGTTCAACGAGCTCGTCGCCCAGGCGCCCATCGGTGCCGAGGGCGTGAGCATGCTGCCGTTCCTCAATGGCGAGCGCGTCCCCGCCCTGCCCCATGCCACTGGCAGCCTGCACGGCCTGACCCTGAGCAATCTGACCCAGGCCAACCTGTGTCGCGCCGTGGTCGAAGGTACGACCTTCGGTTTGCGTTATGGACTGGATCTGTTGCGCCACAATGGTTTACAAAGCCGCAGCATTTGCCTGATCGGCGGCGGTTCGAAAAGTGCGGTGTGGCGGCAGATCGTCGCCGATATCATGAACACCCCGGTGATCTGCACCGAACACAGCGAAGCTGCCGCCCTTGGCGCGGCGATTCAGGCGGCGTGGTGCAAGTCATGGTCGAACGGCCACGAAGACACCCTGGCTGACCTGTGCCAACGCTGCGTGAAGCTCGATCTGCACAGTGAAACCCTGCCGGTTGCCGCCAATGTCGCGGCGTTCCAGCAGGCCTATGAACGCTATCAACAGCATGTCGCAACCCTATAAAGAGCAAACAATTATGTATTTGGTGTGTGGCGAAGCCCTGTTCGATTTCTTCAGCGAAGACGATGCCAGCGGTCTGGCCTCGAAGGTCAATTTCAAGGCGATTGCCGGCGGTTCGCCGTTCAACGTCGCCGTCGGTCTGCGCCGTTTGGGGGTGGACTCGGCGTTGTTTGCCGGGCTGTCCACCGACTACCTCGGGCGACGTTTGCAGCAGGTGCTGCAGGATGAAGGTGTGCGCCCGGACTTTCTGGTGGACTTCGCGGCGCCGACGACTCTGGCGATGGTCGCGGTGGGCGCCAACGGTTCGCCGCATTACAGCTTTCGCGGTGAAGACTGCGCGGATCGCCAGTTGAGCGTTGCGCATCTGCCGCAGCTCGGTGCTGACGTACGTGGTCTGCACATCGGTTCGTTCTCGCTGGTGGTGCAACCGATTGCCGATACCCTGCTGACCCTGGTGCAGCGCGAAAGCGGCAAGCGCCTGATCACTCTCGACCCCAATGTACGCCTCAACCCGGAGCCGAATATCGACCTGTGGCGCGAGCGCGTGGCGACGCTGGTGCGACTGGCCGACATGATCAAGGTCAGCGACGAGGATCTGAGCCTGCTGTATCCCGAACAGGACCCACAACGCGTGATCGAAGGCTGGCAGCAGCATCGTTGCCAGTTGGTGTTTCTGACCCGTGGCGGCGAAGGCGCCACCGTGTTCAGTCGCGCCCATGGATCATGGTCAGTACCAGCGTGTTCGGTGAAGATTGCCGATACCGTTGGCGCCGGCGATACCTTCCAGGCCGCACTGATCACCTGGCTGACCGAGCAAGAACTGGATTCTGTCGAAGGGGTTCAACAACTCAGCCGCGAACAGATCGACGCCATGCTCAGGTTTGCCGTACAGGCGGCCGCCCTGACGTGCAGCAAGACCGGTCCGGATTTGCCCTATCGTCACCAGTTGAGCTGAGCGCGTAGACTGTCGCCCTTTTTGCGCGCATGGGGATGACAGCTTGATTTCGGGGCGGACGACAGGACTTTTGATACTGGCGGGATTAATCAGCGGGTGCGGCACCTCGCCGCCGCGTTCGCCGGAAGACATCTGCGAAATTTTCCGTGAGAAAAGCGACTGGTACGACGCCGCGCAAGTCACCCAGAAACGCTGGGGCGTACCGATCCAGGTGCCCTTCGCGATCATGTATCAGGAGTCCGGTTACCGCTACGACGCCAAGACCCCGCGAAAATACCTGCTGTGGGTGATTCCGTGGGGCCGGGTGTCGACAGCCGCCGGCTATGCCCAGGCCAAAGATGAAGTCTGGGCCGACTATCAGAAAAGTACCGGGCGCAACTGGGCCGACCGCGAAGACTTCGACGACGCCATCGACTTCGTGGGCTGGTACATGGACAAGACCACCTCGATCAACGGCGTGTACAAGTACGACGCCTACAACCAGTACCTCAACTACCACGAAGGCTGGGGCGGTTTTCGCAACAAGACCTACGCCAGCAAGGCCTGGCTGATGCCCACTGCCCGCAAGCTGCAGGCGCGCTCCGACGTGTATGCGCGGCAGTATGCCGAGTGCAAGGAAGACCTGAATCGCGGCTTCTGGAGCCGGTTCTGGCATTGGTTGTAGGCTACCGAAAATCCCTGTAGGAGCTGCCGAAGGCTGCGATCTTTTGATCTTGTTTTTTACGATCAAGATCAAAAGATCGCAGCCTTCGGCAGCTCCTACAGGGCTGAGGTTTACAGGACGGAGAAGTTGTAACTCACAATCAACCGGGTCTCATCCACATCCCGCGCAAACTTTTCATAGTTGGTGCGGTAAGTCGCATTGCGCAGGCGCAGGCTGACATCCTTGAACGTGCCCGTCTGGATCACGTACTTCAATTCGCTGTCGCGCTCCCACTCTTTACCTTCCTGATCACTGCCCGGGACCTTGATGTGATCACCGTTGACATAGCGGGTCAGGAAGCTCAGTCCATTGATGCCGATGGCCTTGAAGTCGTAGTCGTAACGCAACTGCCAGGAACGCTCCTGCGCCGCGGCGAAGTCGTTGACCTGCACATAGTTGACCAGATACGGATTGCTGCCATCGAGGTAAGGCATCGAGTTATCGCCGTTCATGCGCTGCCAGCCGGCGCTGAACGTGTGGCCGCTGATGCCGTACGAGAGCATGCCGCTCAAGGCGCGGTTGTCGATGGAGCCGGCCTTGGCATCACCGCTGTCGGCGCTTTTCAGCAAACGCAGATCGGCCTTCAGCACACCGTCACCCAGCGGTTGGTTGCCGAGCAAGCCAATGAAGTGCTGACGGTAGATGTCTTCCAGCTCGGCGTAGTGATACTGCGCGGTCAGGCGGTCGTTGATCTTGTAGTCGAAGCCGTACATGTCGAAATGGTCGGCGGTGGTGTTGCAGGCGTAGCGCTTGTTCTTGCAGTGCACGCGGATGTCTTGTGAGTCGGTGGAATCGCGCGCGGTGTACTTGTCCAGACGCGCGGCCATGAAGGTCAGATCCTTCACTTCCCTGGAGGTCAGCATGGCGCCGTTGAACATGGTCGGCAGCAGACGACCGTCGTTGTATTTGAGCAGCGGCAGGTCAGGCAGCAGTGCGCCGTATTTCAACACCGTGTCAGAGACCTTGACCTTGGCGGTCAGGCCCATTTTCGCGTACTGGCCCTTCGAACCGCGCGGGTTCTCGCCGCTGGACGGCAGCAAGCCGCTGTTGCTGCGATCAGGGCTGGAGTCGAGCTGAAAGCCGAGCATGCCCAGCGCATCGATGCCGAAGCCGACCGTTCCCTCGGTGTAACCCGATTGCAGATTGAGAATAAAGCCCTGGGCCGACTCTTCACGCTTGGAAGCGCCCTGATCGCTGGAGGTGTGTCCATCACGGAAATCGCGGTTGAAGTACACCGTGCGCGATTCGATTTTCGCCGTGGTGTCTTCGAAAAATCCGCTGGCCTGAGCCTGCGCGGCAAAACCGGCGCACAGCACAACGGCTCCGAAGCCAAACGACTGGCGCGGGGTGATGAGGGGGAATGGGGGACGCATGAAAAACTCCAACAGTACAGCGTTTGCGCCGGGGGCGCAGTCAGCCAGAAAAATAGCTCCCGTCCCGGGCCAAAAACAGCCGGGAAGAAGTGGACACGCAGGGGTGAAGGCCAATGATGGCAGATGGCTTTGACGGGCTGAAGGCGACTTTAGTCTGAAACTGACCGGCAATTGCTCAGCGCACGACTGGCCCGATCCGCGCCTTCAGCGCTCATCCGTGGTTGCAAAGTCCCCGGTTTCATTACACCAAACCACCTGCCTAAGGGTTTTCCCTATGTGCCGCGGGTCCCATTCCTACGGCATTTGCGCCTTGAACGAGGCGGTCTAATCCTCCATCATCCGTCCCCTGCTTATTCAATGGACGGAATTCAAGGCATGCTGGACGCCAACGCTACCCACATTACCCTTACGCTCGAAGGCGCCTCCGCCGACCTGCAAGTGCTCAGCTTCACCGGTCGCGAAGCCCTCAATCAGCCCTTCCGTTTCGACCTCGAACTGGTCAGCGCCCGCCCCGACCTCAAGCTCGAAGAACTCCTGCACAAGCCCGGCGTGCTGACCTTCGGCGCCACCGGCGAAGGCCAGATCCACGGCCTGGTGTACCGCATCGAGCAAGGCGATTCCGGCAAGACCCTGACCCGTTACAGCATCAGCCTGGTGCCGCAACTGGCCTACCTGCGGCACAACCATGACCAGCAGATTTTCCAGAACCTCACGGTGCCGAAGATCATCGCCCAGGTGCTGGAAGATCGCGGCATTCTGGCCGACGCCTACAGCTTCCAGCTCAACGCCGAGTACCCGCCGCGCGATTACTGCGTGCAGTACGACGAGTCCGACCTGCATTTCATCCAGCGCCTGTGCGAGGAGGAAGGCATTCACTTCCACTTCCAGCACAGCAGCAGCGGGCACAAACTGGTGTTCGGCGACGACCAGACAGTGTTCCGCAAACTCAAGGCCGTGAGCTACCAGCAGGACTCCGGCATGAGCGCCGACAAACCGGTGATCAAGCGTTTCAACCTGCGCCTGGAAACCCGCACCACCCGCGTCAGCCGCCGCGACTACGATTTCGAAAAACCGCAGATCCTGCCCGAAGGCGCAGTCAAATCCGAGTTCGCCCCGGATCTTGAGGACTACGATTACCCCGGCCGCTTCACCACCCGCGAGCGCGGCAAATTCCTCTCGACCCGCGCCCTTGAACGTCATCGCAGCGACTACAAACTCGCCGAAGGCAAAGGTGACGAACCGACCCTGACCAGCGGCCACTTCCTGACCCTGGCCGAACATCCGCGCGCTGAATGGAACGACTTGTGGCTGCTGCTGGAAGTCTTCCACGAAGGTAAACAACCGCAAGTGCTCGGTGAAAACGTCACCAGCGACGTCACCGACAACAAAAGCGATTTCCATCAGGGCTACCGCAACAGCTTCCTCGCCACCCCGTGGGACGCGCACTACCGCCCGGCCCTCGAACACCCGAAACCGAAAGTCCTCGGCAGCCAGACGGCGGTCGTCACCGGCCCGGCCGGCGAAGAAATCCACTGCGACCAATACGGCCGCATCAAGGTCCAGTTCCACTGGGACCGCGACGGCCAGGCCGACGACAAGACCACCTGCTGGCTGCGCGTCGCCAGCGGCTGGGCCGGCGCGGCCTACGGTGGCATTGCCATCCCGCGCATCGGCATGGAAGTCCTCGTCACCTTCCTCGAAGGCGACCCCGACCAGCCACTCGTCACCGGCTGCCTGTACCACAAGGAAAACGTCGTCCCCTACGACCTGCCGGCGAACAAGACCCGCAGCACCTTCAAAACCCTCAGCTCCCCGGGCGGCAAGGGCTACAACGAGTTTCGGATTGAAGACAAAAAGGGTGTCGAGCAGATCTACATCCATGCCCAGCGCGATTGGGACGAGAACATCGAGCACGACCAGAAGATCCGCGTTGGCAATGAGCGGCATGACACGGTGGAGGCCAACACCTACAGCGAATTCAAAGTCGAAGAGCACCGCATCACCCATTTGAATCGCGTCAGTGAAATGCGCGCGGATGATCACCTGACCGTCGCAGTCACCCAGCACCTCAAAGTGGGCACGGCGCAATTCGTCGAAGCCGGCAGCGAAATCCATTACTACGCCGGCCAGAAAGTCGTCGTCGAAGGCGCAATGGAACTGACCGCCAAAGCCGGCGGCAGCTTCGTCAAGGTCGACGCCGGTGGCGTGACCATCAGCGGCGCCGAGGTGAAGGTCAATACCGGCGGTGCACCGGGCGTAGGTACGCCGGCCGCGCCGTTGCTGCCGGGGCCGATGAAGGTGGCGGATGCGGATAAGGCGGGCAAAGCACCGCTCCCCGCTCGTCTCAATGAATCAGGCATCACACCGTTGTGCGGCAAACAGAGTAACGGCGCTTGCAGCCGTAAGGATTGCACATGCATGTAAAAGCGCTGAGCGCTCTGCTGGCAGAGCCTCGCTACAACTTCTCGGATCTGCCCGCTGCCAGCGAATCGCTGTGCTTCATCATCGATCAGGGCCTCCAGCCGCAAGCCTTGAGTCGGCTCTATCGAATCGGTGAGCCCGTTGTTTCCCAAGGGCTGTTCTTCGGTACTGACTTCGCCGAAATTCCTGAGGGGCCATTGTGGTTGATCGCCCCCAGAGGCAGCAAACTGGCTGCAGAAGCGACGAAACTTTGTGAGGAACAGTTTTCGGGAATTGCGATCTCAACACCTGACCCGGAAAAAGCCCTGGCTCACGCGCGTTGGCTCCTCAGAGCCAACGACGGTTCTGGGGGGCAAAGTTTGTTGAGCTTCCACAAGCCGAGCCTATGGGCAGCATTGGCCTACACCGCCGATAAGACCTTTGATCAGTTACTGGGTTGCTGGAGCGCCGTTTACTCCCCGGCGCCAAAGAACTTCGGCGAGCAGCGTGGTCCATGGCTAGCCTGGATAGCCAACAAAGAATCGACATGGCCAGGTGATAAAGCACCATTCAACCTTCCGGAGGCAGCCGCGCAAGTTCAAGCTCGCCTCGGCTGGGTGTATTGGGTAGACGAGGAATACACCGCTTTTGAAGAGCCAAGTGATGATCGTCTGAACGATATCGCCGATAACCTCGACCTGCTGCTCAAGAGCAACATCTATGAAGGTGATCACCTGCTCAAGCTTGGACATGCCGCGAACGGCCCACTGTTTGAAACACAGCCGGAGATCATGGCGATCCTGCAATCAAAGGACGAGTCGTTTATCAAAGTAGATCGGCTCCTGGAATCAGCCGCCGTCGCCCAACGTTAACGGCGACGCGACAACAGAACGGAATCACCATGGAAATCACGAATCACGCCGTCATGCCCGGCGAAACCCTGAGCCAGATTGCCTCGCGCTACAACAGCACCGTGGCGCAACTTCGCCAACTCAACCCCTTCATCACCGATCCGAACAACGTCAAAGTCGGATGGAACCTGAGCGTCCCTAAAAGCGCGCAAGCCGCCACAACTACACCCGCTGCTTCGACGCCCGCTGCGCCTAAAGCGCCTGCCGAGACGGCTCCGAATGCTGCAACGCAGTGCTCTGCGGAAGACTTGGTTGAGCTGGATCCGGTCAAGGAAACTCCAGATGGCTCCTCGAAGACCTTCAAGCCTCACGCCCCACCCTGCTCCAAGACTTTTGCGAGCGCCATTTATGCGACAGAGGAACAAGAGTTCTGGCTACTCCCTGAACGGGCAAAGTCCGCCATCAAAGAGTCGATGTTCGCGCTGGATAAAATGATTGCCCCCAGCAAACCACGTGATGCACGCCTGAACGGGCTGCAAGAATCGGGTTTGCTGGAATACTTCCTTGAGCCCAAGTTGAGCAACTTCCTCACGGGTGCGAAGCGTACACGTATGGAAGAATTTGAGGCGATGGGGGATGAGATCGAAATCGATCCCGCCACCGCCAAAAAGAGGCAAAACGAAGCCAACGGAAAAAAACCGGTAACGGCTCCTGCGCAGTCCCCGTTAGAGGACACCGCGCAATCGCGTCTGGACCGTCTAACGGCAGATCTGGCTACTCAGCAAGACGTCCACAACGCCTATGCCGATTTTTACAAGCGGAGGGCTGAGTGGCATGCGCTGAAAAAAGAAGCGGTAGCGGCTGCGAAGCTGGAAGGCTACACCTACGAAAGCGGCTCTCTCTACTCCAAAGAAGCGATCGAAGCGCGCGCACGCGTGCAAGCTTATCTGGAGGCTCGCAAAAAACTCCTCGGCAACAAAGACTTCAAGCAGGTTCCGCTGGAAGACGTTGCCAAAGCCTTGGCGGAAAAGAAGAAAAGTTACGAAAACATCTGCAGCGGCATGAATGACTGCACCGCCGATCTCGTCGGCTATGTTTATACGCTCATCAAAAACGCCGATGCGCTTGATTACCATGCCTACACTGAATCCATTATAAAAGCTTCTGAGTACGGCATCGCACTTCCAGAATTCGCTTTGATCAGTGACGGCCTGCCATCCGGTATCGAGAAGTTCAAACTATACCTGGATACCGAGAAAAAGCAGGCGGAAGTTACAGCTCAGCTTCAGGAGAAATACAAGCGCTGGATCGAGGCAACAGGCCAGAATGCCCAAGCGCCAGCAGGCCTGGTTGATGCGGAACGTACCGAATGGGATCGCCTGCAAAAAATAAAAGACGACCTTCAGGCCACAGCCCAAAGTAATGTCAGCACTAGCAAACCAGGGCGTTTTCTGGTTTGGGAACCGGAAGAGTTCCAGCCAAAACCGGTGGACCGCATGGTGAAACCGGGCTTTCCGCTGCGTGAAGTCAGTCTTTCTGACGCCAAAGGCACGCCCTTGAGCTGGTTCAGCATGGCGAACCTGAAAGACGCAAAAAAGATCTTGAAAGAAGATTCAAAAAAAGCGGCCGGCTCAGTAAAAAAGGTCACTCAAAGTTTGCCCGCGGACGCAACTGAAGGCTCCGATAAAAACAGTGAAATCAATTCGTTCCGCCAATGGCTTCTAGATCAGGGCGCCATAAAGTTCAGCGATCAAGTCGGCGACTGTTTTGATGGAAAAGGCTGGTTCAAAGCCAAAGACTTTTATGCTTACCTGAAAAAACAAGGCTATAAGGTCACTGAGCTGGAGGACGACGCGGCGCTGACCAACTGGGGCAAGCACCTTCAGCAACTGGTGTTCAAGAAAAGTGTGCGCGGCAAAGTAAGACTCTTCGATGCCAGTCCCCAGGCGCAATTCGTCCGCTGCCTGACGCCGCCACAGCCAAGCATTCACGGTGAAGCGAAGCTCGAAGGCCCGAAAATGTCTGCCGCCGAGGGCTTCCAGATATCTGGCGAGATGGGCTTGAGCCTGGACCTGGCCCGTGGCGAAGTTCAGTTGTTGAAAGTCGACATGCCTGCCAAAGCCAGTGCTCAAGACATCACGCTTGATTACTTCCTGGACGGCAGCCCGCAAAAAATGAATTTCGGCCGCTTCTCCTTCCACTTTGGTGTGAAGGCATGGGGCTACGCCGGAGCATCGTTGCTGCTAGCCGGCAGCGTGGAGTTGAGCCCCATCCTCGGTAACGTCAAATACGGCGCCTCCCTCAGCCCGGTCAAACGCGCACAGCGTGAAGACTCATCAGCCAAAGAAGAACGTGCAGATCACGATGCGGCCAAGAAAGCCAAGGCCGACAGCGGCGACAACAGCCCTACTCCCGACCTTGAACACAAGTCCAAATCCGGCACCGTGGCCAGTACCAAAAGCACAGACCAAGTGCTGACCGGGCGTGCCGCCAATGTCCAGATCGAAAACGGAGCGAAAGCGACTTTCAATGTTTTCGGAGGCTTGCAAGCCGCCATCGAACTCACCGGCGCACTGAACTGGGCACCACCTAAAGAGCTGGTCGCACTGCGCACCGCTCCAACAATGGGTATCGGCAGCGATAAAGACGCGAAAAAAGCCAATCCATGGCTAACCCTTGCCAAGCTGAGTGGATCAGTGGGGGTTGCGCTGGGCGCAGGATTCCAGGGAACGGCGCAGATTTCTGTGGATAAGGGCCGCTTTATTCTCAATCTGAAGGCTGCGGTAGTGCTGGGCCCAGGTGCTAACGGCAGCTTTAAGTTTGAGATTGGTTATGAGGCGGTGGTTGATATCATCAACTTGTACCGTAAGGAACTTCACAAGACTAAAGGTCGTAAGGTCGAGTGGATGGATCCTGAAGCGAGTGAATATGCGTCAGCGCTTAATGCATTGGGTGCTGCCGGGTTGAACGTGGCGATGGCGTACATGATGCGTTGGGATGTTGTGATGAGTCTTTATCAAGCGCTAACCCGAAGCGGCAAAGGCGGCCCAATTGCGGACGCAATCATGAATTACACGGACAAAAAAACTCTTGAGGAGTGGTGCATTAACGCTATTCCGGATGCTTTGGGGCCACTATTTAGAACATTAATCAGTCCTCCAGAAGCATTCACAGTCACCGCCGCATCAGAAAATGGGCGAATAACTGATGAAAAGCGCATATATAGCCAAGCCGAGGCACATGTCCTTCAGCAAAAAGCAATCGAAAAAATTCTGGACTGGATTGTTAGTAACGCCAAAAAAACAAACTCTATCGACAAAGCACAAAGTCAGTTTGAGTTCGCATGCATGTCCATGAACGAATTTGGCATAAAGGATACTGATTCCGAAATGGCTTATTGCAAAAACCGGATGTTACTGGATACCTTTATGTCCGAAAGCGTCCGCGCGCTCTTCGATGACACTGGTGTTGCCGCCCGAAACTACTACAAATCCCACGTCCAATTACTTGGCGCCAATATGGCTGGCTTCTGCCAAAAAAATTATGTCCCGCAACCAAGCTATTCACCAAGTGGCGCGACTCCATTTTTGAAAAACTATTAACGAATGGCATTTAACAGATGAAACCAAACCAACGCCCCCTCGTCGTGATTCTAAGTTTGCTTTTAATAACCACGAGCACCTTAACATTCGCAGCCCCATCTTCAAATTCCGAACAAAAAGAACCATTGGGCATAGTCCTATACAACCAATTAAAAATAGATCACGCTATTCTGGAACTAGAGCGCGAGGCAGCCGACGGTAATAGCGAATCACAATATTACTTAGGAGAAGCACTTCGCAAAAAAAATCGTTTCATGACTCCAGAAGCTCAACACTGGTATGAATCTGCCGCAGAAAAAAACAACGTATACGCGATAATTCAATTAGCTCGCGCAAAGAACGATCTCTGCACAAAAATTGGAAATTGCCCTCCAAGTAAAAAAACTCAGGCCGAGTGGTTTGAACTAGCTAATGAGCTAGTTTTGCCAAAAGCACAAAAAGGTGACCCTGAATCCCTGTATCTGATGTATGAGATCACTCTTAATCGTGAATGGCTAGAGAAATCCGCAAATGCGGGATATCCGACTGCACAATATTGGATGGCTGTAAGCGAACGCCAAGGTGAAGGTTTTTTCTTGATTCCTGGAAAACGCGAGGCCTCTATCAAAAAATGGCTACTACTTTCTTCTGAGGGCGGACACCCAAAAGCAATGATGGATTATCTACAAATTTTATTCGAAGAAGGAGATGTCGTAGGCATGCGCCACTGGCTTGAAACTGCAGCAGCGACTGGCGATCAAGCCGCCATAAGCAATTACGGCGCCTACATAGCGCATACACCAGACAAAATAGGCTACCCACTAGACTTGGTCAAAGGTTATGCGCTATTCACGCTTCTTAAGGAGCTTGAGGACAGTGGCGGAATCGGGAGATATGTTGAGAGAAAAAGTGAGGAAATACGCGAAAAAATGACATCAGAACAAACTGAAAAGTCACTAGAAGTGGCAAAAGACTGGAAAGCCACTCATCCACCACTTTCTTTTTTTCCAGACAAGCTTGGCAATTAACTCAGATTATTTATAGACTTGTCGAAATATTTATGGATTGTAGGCTGCCCGCATTTTCTGCCAACTTACAATCCTTTTTTATTACCTCCTTTTAGCAACCCATACAGTTCCGACCCGGGAATCTGAAGGAGCAAAATAAAATGTCACGCAGAACACTCATGACAACCAGAATAATTTTCAATTTATTATTACTGCTGCCACTTGGCTGTCACGCAAACACCCAGATAACGCCGAACCAAGACTCCGCAAAACAACAAGGCATAAATCTATACAATCAATACAAAGCTACCTCAGCAATCCCTTTTTTAACAACAGCTGCTGAAGCGGGCGACCACGAAGCTCAATATTATTTAGGTGAGGCTCTTCGTAAGAAAAATCATTACATGAATAAGGAAGCGAAGAAATGGTATGAAGCGTCAGCAGGTCAGAACGATCTTTATGCCATGATCCAATTGGGCCGTATTGAGCATGATATGTGTGAAATATCCAGCGACTGCCCTCCCTCTCAAAAGCAACCAATAGAATGGTTAAATCAGGCAAAAAATATAGCTCAAGAAAAAGCCGAGGCTGGAGACGCGGAGGCAATGTGCATAATGTATGAAATCACGCTAGATGATACGTGGCTGGAAAAGTCCGCATCTGCGGGAAATGCATTTGCGCAATACTGGATGGCGGTCTCCATCAAGCAAGGTGATGGTTTTTTTCTGCCCTGGAAGCGAAGCGAAGCAGTTGAAAAGTGGTTTAAGCTTTCGGCTGAAGGTGGCTACCCTAAGGCGATGATGAATTATGCTGCTCTTTTGTATGAACGAGGCGATGTAGAAGGATATCGTAGTTGGGTTGAAAAGACAGCACTTACAGGGTACGCAACTACTGTTTTCGGATATGGTGCAGATTTAGCACATGAGCCTGATACATTCGGATACCCCCTCGACCTAATCAAAGGCTATGCACTTATATACTGGCTGTCCGAGCTAGACGGGGGTGGTGGCATGAAGGAAAACGTTGAATACACACTACCTCGAATCGCCGCAAAAATGACCGCTAAACAAATTGAAGCAGCCAAAAAGTTTTCTAAAGAGTGGGCTGCGTCGCACCCTCCCCTTTCTTTCTTTCCTGACAAACTTAGCCGCTGAGCATGATGAAACTTTCCATCGCAGGATTTCTGCTAATCACTTTTGCCCCTGCTACATTGGCACTCACTGACTCCGAACTTGCAATTAAGTCCAGCGGTATAATTCTTTACAATCAGTTTAAAACTATCTCTGCAACTCCTCTACTGAGAATAGCAGCAGAGGCTGGAGACCATGAGGCACAGTATTATCTAGCTGAGTCATTACGGCAAAAAAATAGCTACATGAATCCTGAAGCTAAAAAGTGGTATGAAATGGCAGCTGGCCAAGGGGATCTTTATGCAATGATCCAGCTTGGGCGAGTAAAAAATGATCTATGTAAATTATCAGACGACTGCCCTGCCACAGAAAAAAAACCATCAGACTGGTTGAATCAAGCATCTAGCATCGCTCAGCCTAAGGCAGAAGATGGAAATGCAGAAGCCATGTACATAATGTATGAATTAACGCTCGATACGACTTGGCTAGAAAAAGCAGCCGCAAAAAATCACCAAATCTCACAGTACTTATTAGCTAAGAGCTACAATCAGGGAGACGGTTTTTTCCTTCCATGGAAACGCTCGGAAGCGGTTGAAAAATTATTCAAAGCTTCAGCTGAAAGTGGGTACCCGCCCTCCATGATGGAATACGGAGCCCTTCTTTATGAAAAAGGTGACATTGAAGGCTTCCGTCATTGGAATGAGCAAGCAGCTTTAGCAAGCTACGCCACAACAGTTTATGGTTACGGTTCTGATCTTGCTCATGAGCCAGACACGTATGGATTCCCATTCGATGTCGTTAAAGGTTATGCCCTCGTTTACACCTTGAAGGAGCTAGACGGCGGTGGAGGCTTAAAAGAAAGAGTGGAGAGTAAGCTACCGAAAATTGAAGCAAAGATGACAGCTGAGCAAATTGCAGAAGGTAAAAATTTTGCAAAAGAATGGAAGGCGACTCATGCACCGCTTTCGTTCTACCCGGACAAACTAAGTCGTTAAAAACCAAGCTTAGCGTTATCTTTTTGGAGTAGATGGCGGAGGTTCGTCCAACGCGATCCTACTCCCGTTATCATTCAAGGCATCAAACCGGCGCCTTCCAATCCAGCATCTGCGGCTGCGCCACCTGCAGTAAATCATTGCCGTCCTGCGCCAGCAGGTACGGCGCATGGGTAATCTGTCGAGTGTCCTGAACATCCAATGCCGGAAGTATATGCAGTGCAGGGTTGCGAGCAGCTCGCTGCAGGTGCGCTGCGCTGTACAGCAGGCTCGAGGATGTCTTGGGGATTGGCTTTGGGGTCCATGACCATTGGCTCGCTGTCGGTGACGCCGCTGTTAAGCAGGTGATAGCGGCGTGGAAGCAGACAGGGCATCACCCTCGAAGGAAGCGGCACCGCATCCCCAAGAAATCATCCCTCTGCCAGACAGCCGGCGTTCAGCCAGGTTAACCATCGCTTAACGCCGTAGTCCAAGACTGTACTGAACCGCACACCCCAGCCCCTGGCTGGCGCCCAGTGCGGCAGGTCCGGCCGTTTGGGCCGAACGCTTATTCCGTCGCACGGGAGTCCGATTCATGAACATTCGCACGCTACTGCTCACCTCCGCCCTCGCCTGCACCGCATTCGCCGGGGTGGCTCAGGCCAATGACACCACCGCCACAACCAAGCCTGTCCCCTATCAGTACGGCATGCCGTTGCATGTGAACAAAGTGATCTCCATGACCGAGCAGTCCACGCGCCAGTGCAAGGTCGTGAGCGCTGACATGAAGTACATCGACAATGCCGGCAAGCCCGAGGAAATCACCTACCGGAAAATGTCTGACGCCTGCAGCGAGCAGAACTGACAGAAGGCTCTGATTTGCGGGGTTGCGGTAGGCGGTGAAGGGTTCGCGGGTTATGCTCGGGGTCACTTCTCACTGCCGCAAGGACTCGCCATGCAGTTGTCGTTTGGTACGTTGTCGATCATCACTTCTTCGTTGTGTTTTGTGCTGGCGCTGGTCTGGGGCTTTTTCCCGGAGGTGTTGCTGGCGATCTGGAGCATTGAGTATTCGAGCGCTGCCGGGTTTGTTGCGCGGCGCAGTGCGGTGCTGTTTGCGGCGTTGGGGGTGATGTTTTATCTGGTGCGCAGCGCGCCGCCGTCGCTGGGGCGCAATGCCCTGAGTAACGGGTTTATCGTCGGTTGTTTTGGTTTGGCGGTACTGGGTTTTGGCGAATGGCTCAACGGCCACGCCGGCCCCGGGATTCTACTCGCGGTGCTGGTCGAGTTCGCGCTGGGCCTAGGCTTTGTGCAGGCCCGGCGCGTGACGGTCGAACTGGGTGAAACGGTGAGTTAAACGGCTCTGGATCGCGGACTGTAATGGTGTGGCGTGGATTGCTGCGCCAGGTCCGAGCGCAGGCCGGCAATCAACTCATTGATCTCACGGCAGCCATTGAGATGGCTGGCATCGATTCCGCTGACGTGCAGATCAACCTGGTCAGTCTGGTGGTCGCCGAAGACCTTGACGGTCATCGACAGGTCTGGCGACAGCGTGCACTGGCAGCGTTTAGGCAGAAAACTGCTTTCAATGATATTGCGTAGTTCCAAGGCAGACAGAAACATGGTGAACCTCTCCTTATTGATGAAACTGCCAATCAACTCTTCACGTTGACCGCTTTTCCTGCCCCTGCACGGGTGTGTCCCCGCTGATTCCCTGGTGCGGCAAACGGTTGTACTGCGAAATGCCCATTGGAGTGTAGGCGCCCGAAGCCGGTGCGCTGCACCAAAGCGACGCATAAAACGTGCCTTTCATCGGGTCATTTTGACCCTCATGAAATCAAGCACTTGGCGCGGTGGCCAGCAGTTGGCCAGTTGCAAAATGCAAGATCGACCCTCCTGGGCACTGCAATTTGCAAGTCGCCGCCGGTTTGCATTCATCGCTGATGACAGTGAGAATGCCCGACATCCACCCTACACCCGCCAGGAGGCTTTCATGGGTTCTTTACGCGCTCGCGCGACAATCGGTCTGCTCGTTGCTGGCCTGTCTACCCTCGCCCACGCGGCCAAACTCGAAGACGTCGCGCCGTATCCCAAGGCGGAAAACGGCTTCACCCGCCAAGTCATCTACCTGCCCAAACAGGATCAGGAGGAGAACTTCCAGGTTGAAGTCCTCGCCGGCAAAACCCTGGAAGTCGACTGTAATCGCCAGCGCCTGGGCGGCGCTCTGGACGAGAAAAACCTCGAAGGCTGGGGCTATCCGTTCTACCGCCTGGAAAAAGTCATTGGCCCGATGAGCACGCTGATGGCCTGCCCACCCGGCACCGCGAAGAAACGCGCCTTTGTCCCGGTCGTCGGTGACGGCTTCATGCTGCGCTACAACAGCAAGCTGCCACTGGTGATCTACGCCCCGAAAGATGTCGAGGTGCGCTATCGCATCTGGTCGGCTTCGGACAAGGTCGGCACTGCCATTGCGGAATGACCTGAACAGGGAGCGCCAAACGTGATTACCTGCCATGTGCGATACGTGATCGATCCGTACCAACTGACCGAGTTCGAGGCCTACGCCAAGGCCTGGCTGGGCATCGTCGAGCGCTTGGGCGGCACTCATCACGGCTATTTCCTGCCCTCCGAGGGCGCGAGCAATATCGCTTATTGCCTGTTCAGCTTTCCCTCGCTGGCCGATTACGAAAGCTACCGGCACATCGCGCTGACCGACCCGGAAAGCACGGCGCTAGTGGAATCACTGGTGCAGAAGAAATTCATCGTCAGCTACGAGCGCAGTTTCCTGCGCCCACTGCTGCCCTGAGCGTTATCACGCCGGGACGCCGCACACCGCGGCGCGCTCGGCGACGTGGCGCAGGCTGTCGAAGTTGATGTTGGCGCCGGAGTCGATCGCGACGAAAGTCTGCTCGCGAACACCGCTGCGCGCCACGTATTGCTTGATGCCCGCCACCGCCAACGCACCGGAAGGTTCAGTGATCGAGCGGGTATCGTCGTAGATGTTCTTGATCGCCGCGCAGAGCTCGTCATTGCTGACGATGACCACCTCGTCCACGCAAAACCTGCACACTTCAAATCCATAAGCACCGATCTGCGCCACCGCCACGCCATCGGCGAACGTTCCGACACTGGGCAGCGTGACGCGCTCGTTCTCTTGCAGTGCCGCCTTCAGGCAAGCCGAATGCTCCGATTCGACGCCGATGATGCGCATCTCTGGCCGCAGGTATTTGACGTACGCCGCGATGCCGGCGATCAGGCCGCCACCGCCCACCGGAACGAAGATCGCATCCAGCGAGCCCTGATGCTGACGGAGGATTTCCATGGCCACCGTGCCTTGGCCAGCGATCACGTCCGGGTCGTCGAAAGGCGAGACAAAAGTGCGCCCGGTCTGCTCGGCCAGTTGCAGCGCATGGGCCAGGGCAAACGGAAAACTCTCGCCGTGCAGCAGCGCCTCGGCACCCCGACTTCGTACCCCAAGCACCTTGAGTTCGGGCGTGGTCGAGGGCATGACGATGGTCGCCGCGATACCCAGTTCCCGCGCCGCCAGCGCTACGCCCTGCGCATGGTTGCCCGCCGAGGCGGTGATTACGCCGCGTGCTTGTTGCTCATCGCTCAACTGCACCAGTTTGTTGTAGGCGCCACGGATCTTGAAGGAGAACGTTGGTTGCAAGTCTTCGCGCTTGAGCAGGATCCGGTTGCCCAGCGCCTCGGACAGCGCTGGCGCCGCTTGCAACGGCGTGCGCACGGCAATGTCGTAGACCGGCGCGGCGAGGATCTTTTTCACGTACTGCTCAAGCAGGGCTTGCTGGTCGGGGCTGTATTTCATCGTCATCTCCGGGCGCTGTGTGTAGGAGCTGCCGGAGGCTGAGATCTCTTGATCTTGCTTTTGATTTGAGCAAAACAAAGTCAAAAGATCGCAGCCTTCGGCAGCTCCTACGGGGAGCCATCGTTGTTAAAACCCTGGAGACAGAAAATGAAAACCCGCCTCTAGGGCGGGTTGGGTGCTGCAGTCGTGAGCTAGCCCGCCAAATGAGGAATGGCGGTAATAATGCTTGGCTGGCAACGCAATACGGTGGAAGTCATGGGCTTGAAATTAGCCCGCAGGCGCCCGGCGAGTCAATGGCTTATTTGCGAATGCCAAGTTAGGCTGGCGATTCTGCTCATCACCCAAGGAAGGAATGCATGATGTCTGTCGCCCTGCCCCTCACTGCGTTGATTGCGTTTACTGGCTACACCGTGTCGGTGATGCTCCAGGCCGAACAGTCGTTGCTCGACTTCGGTATCAGCCTGATGTCGCGTCCGGACACGGCGCAGGTGGTAATTGATCTGTATCTGCTGGCGACGCTGGCCGGGGTGTGGATGGTCAAGGATGCGCGCTCGCGAGGGATGTCAGTTTGGTCGGTGGTGCCATATCTGTTGCTGACGGCAGTATTTGTGTCGATCGGGCCGCTGTTGTATCTGGTGGTGCAGGGTGTTCGGAAGCGTCATAAGGTCGAGGCGGGGGACCCGGTGAGCTGATCCGGGTTTTTCGGTGTTGTTGAATACGCTATCGCGAGCAGGCTCACTCCTACAGAGGGAACGCGTTCCAATTTGTAGGAGTGAGCCTGCTCGCGATGGCGTCGGCCAAGTCACCACTGATTATTTGGCCAGCCGCCGCAGCCCAAACAACATCCCCCCTGCACCCAGCAACATCACCAGCAGAAACGCCGGGTAGGAAATCCACCACGGCGTGCCCGCCGTCATCATGCTGAACTCCGACATCCCGCCAATGCTCGCAATCAGGTTCAACGGCAGAAACACCACGTTGATCAACGTCAGTTTGCGCAGCAGGTTGTTCATGCTGTTGTTCATCAGATTGCCGCGCGCATCGATCAGCCCCGAGAACACCGTGGAGTAGATTTCCGCCTGTTTGTAGCACTGGTTGTTTTCAATGATCAGGTCGTCGATCAACCCGATCGCCTCGCTGCCAAAATGCTGCTTCTCCGCGTGATTGCGCAGCCGCGTCAGCACCGCGCCGTTGCTGTGCAGAGCATTGATGTAATAGATCAGGCTTTCGCTGAGGTTGAACATCTGCACCAGATGCTGGTTCTGCATCGAGGCGTTGAATTTCTGTTGCAGCTCGCGGGCCACCAGTTTGATCACCTTGAGGTGACCGAGGTAATGGTGGATGTTGTTGAACAGCAGATCGAGCAACACATCCAGCGGTGCGTTGAGCGGCTGCCGCGTGCCGATGCCGTGCAGCGGCGTGTCATCGGTGGCGATCACCAGCAATTGGCCGGGCGCAAACAACAGGCCGCAAGACGACACTTCAAACGCCAGGCTGCCACCGCCGGAATAGTTTTCCGGGCGCTTCCAGATCAGAAACAAATGATCAGGGTGAAACTCGATTCGCGAGACTTCGTCCGGGTCCAGCGCCGAAGCCAACGCGTGTTCATCGACTTTGTAGTGGCTGTGGAGCAAATCGCGCTCGGCAGCATCGGGATTGCTGAACAGCATCACCTCGGCGTCCAGCCGGTCAACCCGCTGCAACGCGCCATGACTCAATGCGAAACTGCTGATCATCGGCGCTTCACCAGGCCTGGCCGCGACGTTTGAGCTCCAGCCGTCGCACGAACTCCTCCAGTACCAGTGAATACAGATCGTCCTGCAAGTAGGCGTCTTCAATACCGGCGTCGAGGTTCGGGTTATCGTTGACCTCGATCACCACCACTTTGTCGCCAGCCTGTTTCAAGTCCACGCCGTAAAGGCCGTCGCCGATCAGGTTCGCGGTCTTCACCGCCAACTCCACCACCGCTCGCGGCGCCTCGTGAACGGCCAGGGTACGGCACTCGCCGTTGATGTCCTGGCCCTTGGCTTTGTGGTTGTAGATTTGCCAGTGGCCCTTGGACATGAAGTATTGGCAGGCGAAGATCGGTTTGCGGTTGAGCACGCCGATGCGCCAGTCGTACTCGGTGTAGAAAAACTCCTGTGCCAGCAGCAACACCGAGTGTTCGAACAGTTCAGCAGTGGCCTCCAGCAGCGCCTGCTGACTTTCGACTTTGATCACTCCGCGAGAAAAACAACCGTCAGGGATTTTCAAAACCAGCGGAAAACCGAGTCGTTCGCCGACCCGTTCGAAGTCTTCCGGTCGTTCCTTGTAGAGAATTTCCGTGGCGGGCATACCCAGTTGATGGCTGTTGAGCAGGTCGGTCAGGTAGACTTTGTTGGTGCAGCGCAGGATCGACGTCGGGTCGTCCATCACCACCAGGCCTTCGCTTTCAGCCTTCTTGGCGAAGCGATAGGTGTGGTTGTCGACGCTGGTGGTCTCGCGAATCAACAGGCCATCGTACTCGGCAAGCCGCGCATAGTCCTTGCGCTCGATCAGCTCGACATCGATGCCCATGCGTTTGCCGACGCGCACGAAATTCTCCAGGGCCTTGGCGTTGGATGGCGGCAGGGCCTCCTGCGGATCGTGCAGGATCGCCAGGTCATAACGGGCCACTTGCGGCGAGCGTGGCACTCGCCAGACTTTACGGCTGAAACCGTCCAGCGCATTGGCAAACTGATCTTCCTGATCATCGCGTAACTTGTGCAAAGCGCCAGACTTTATGCCTTCGATGTGCCAACCGTTAGCTCGACGAAACTCAACTAACAGAATCGGACACGGGAACACTTCAAACAACTGTCGAGCCAGATCTTGCAGCGGCTCGATATGGGTTTTGCCGAAGTAGAGTGTCAGAGTAAAACCTTCGGTATCGCTGTACAGATGATGACTGAGGGCTTTTTCCAGGGTTTTATCGAGGTCATCCAATGCCAGGCCGTAAAGTGATTTTTTGGTCAGCTCACTGATGGTGCGCACCGAGGGAATCACTTTGTGGCCGCGGGCTTCAGCCAGTAGCGAGCAGTAATAACCGTGCCCCAGGTACTTGTAGCTGCGGCACAGATTGATCACCTGCACCCGCTTGCCCGGCTCGCTGTCACGGGTTTGCTCAAGGTATTCCTGAGCCGTGACGATGTCCTCGCTGGGAAAGTACGAGGCCCAGTCTTCCTTGCGTTCGACGATAATCAACACTTGACTGGAAGTTCTGATGGCTGGATTTAAAAAAGTTGCCGCCGGCAAACTTTGCTCGGATACTTCGCGCCAATGACCCTGTACCGCTGACATAGAGATTGATCCGTTGGAGAACAAGACCATTTCTATTAAGCACGAAGTTTTTCGAAAGTCCCGTTTCGTTACGCAACTTTTACGGTGGTCATATGAATGCTGTTTTTCGTTTGGCGGTAGTTGAAGATCTGCCAGCGCTGCTGGCCCTGGAAATGCAATGTTTCACCACCGACCGGCTCACCAGCCGCAGCTTTCAATGGATGATCACCCGCGCCCACGCGCAATTGCTGGTGGCCGAGCTTGACGGTCGATTGCTCGGCTACGCGCTGGTGCTGTTTCATCGCGGTACATCGCTGGCGCGCCTGTATTCGATCGCCATTGCCGGCGAAGCCCGCGGCAGCGGTTTGGGCAAACAATTGCTGCAACGTATCGAGGCCTGCGCCGTCGAGCATGACTGCGCGTACCTGCGCCTGGAAGTGCGTATCGACAACCCTACCGCCATCGCGCTTTACGAGCGCAACGGCTACCGACGCTTTGCGTTGATTCATGATTACTACGAAGACCACGCCGATGCGTTGCGCCTGGAAAAGCGCATTGTTCAGCACCGCGATTCGCGCAACATCAAGGTACCCTATTACCCGCAAACCACTGAGTTCACCTGTGGCCCGGCCTGTCTGCTGATGGCCATGGGCGCGCTGCAACCTGCACGTTTACTGGAGCGGCGTGAGGAATTGCAGATCTGGCGTGAAGCGACCACGGTGTTCATGACCTCCGGCCATGGTGGCTGCAGCCCTCAAGGCTTGGCACTGGCGGCCTGGCGTCGGGGCTTTCGCGTGCGTTTGCAACTGAGCATGGCCGGGCCATTGTTTCTCGATGGCGTGCGCGATGAACATAAAAAAGACGTCATGCGTCTGGTGCACGAGGAGTTCAGCGCGCAAATACAGGAGACCGATATCGAGCAGATGACCGGCACCTATCTTGATCTACCGCGCCTGCTGCAGTCTGGCGGTCAGCCTCTGGTGCTGATCAGCAGCTATCGCCTGACCCGTTCCAAATCACCGCATTGGGTCATGGTGACCGACTGCGATGAAGACTTTGTGTATCTGCACGATCCGGATGTCGATCACAGCCAGCATCGTCAGCCGATGGACTGCCAGCATGTGCCGGTCAGCCATGGCGAGTTTGAGAAGATGAGTCGGTTTGGGCGTGGGAAATTGCGCGCGGCGGTGGTTTTGTATGCCCGCACTACGCCAACTGTCGTTACGTTCTAGAGACTTTTTTTGTGGCGAGGGAGCTTGCTCCCGCATGAGTGCGTAGCGCTCACAAGATTTTGGGGCTGCTGCGCAACCCAGCGGGAGCAAGCTCCCT
>NZ_QAIK01000041.1:55660-67417 GCF_003061005.1 Pseudomonas sp. HMWF021
GTGCAGTTATTTCAGGCCGATCTTGTAGAGCGCACCGTTCTGCTCATCCGTCACCACATACAGATACCCATCCGGCCCCTGCCGCACATCACGAATCCGTTGCTTCAGATCCCCCAGCAAACGTTCTTCATGCACGATCTTGTCGCCATCGAACTGCAACCGGATCAGCTCTTGACTCACCAGCGCGCCGATAAACAGGTTCTGCTGCCAAGGCTTGAAACGATCAGCGTCATAGAACGCCATACCGCTGACACCGGGTGATTTCTCCCAGACATGATAGGGGTCAACCGCACCTTCGACACTCTTGCCCTTGGCTTCGGGGATCGGTTGCAGCGAATAGTTGATGCCGTGGGTCGCCAGCGGCCAGCCATAGTTTTTTCCGCGTTCGATGATGTTCACCTCATCGCCGCCACGGGGGCCGTGTTCGTTCTCCCAGATGGTGCCGTTCCATGGATTGAGCGCCGCGCCCTGCGGATTGCGCTGGCCGTAGGACCAGATCTCCGGACGCACGCCGGACTGGCCCACGAACGGATTGTCTTCCGGCACCTTGCCATCGGGGAAAATCCGCACGACCTTGCCCTGCAGCTTGTCGAGATCCTGCGCGGTCGGCCGGTCGTTGTTTTCACCCAAAGTGATGAACAGATAACCGTCGCGGTCAAACACCAGTCGTGAGCCAAAGTGATTGCCAGTCGAAAGCTTAGGCTCCTGGCGGAAGATCACCTTGAAATCTTTCAAGCTGCGCAAGTCGTCAGACAGCCGACCACGCCCCACCGCCGTTCCTGCCTTGTCCCCGGCACCACCGCCCTCGGCGTAAGACAGATAGACCAGTCGATCCTGTTTGAAGTCCGGCGATAGCACCACATCGAGCAAACCACCCTGGCCCTTGGCCCAGACCTTGGGCACGCCGCTGATCGGCTCGGAACGCTTGCCGTCGGCGGTAATCACCCGCAGGTTGCCCGGGCGCTCGGTCACCAGCATCCCCTGACGATCCGGCAGAAACGCCAGCGCCCAGGGATGCTCAAGGCCTTGGGTGATCGTGGTGACTTCGAGGGTGCCCTGCTCGCTTTGCAGCTCTTGGGAGGCAGCGGCGAAAGCTGGTGCGCTGATCAGCGCGCCGGCGCACAGCGTGGCTAGAAGGGTTTTACGCAACATGCACGATTCCTTTTGTTCGTTTCAAAGGCTGACAGGGACGCAGTCCCGCCGTTCAACGGTTGCTGTCTCCATCGCGTGGCGGTGGGTTGGGGATGAATCTGGGCGGCGTACTCGGTACCGAACGTTGCTGCTGGCCATTGCCGATGCCGCCGTTGCCAACGGTGGGCGTACTGGGTACCGGCACTGTATTCGGCCCGCGAATCGCCGGAGCATTGGGTTGCGTGCCCTGCATGCTGTTGGGATTGGCCCGGCGGATCGGGCTGTTGTAGGGATTGTTGTTGGTGCCGGTGGGATTTTGAGCCAACCACAGCGGCGCCGACGTTGTTGGGACATCGGCATGGGCCAACCCTGCCCCAAGGAGCAGAACAATAATGCCTGGCAATATTCGGTTCATGGGGTGGCCTCTCGGTGCACAGGTGATAGAGCCTTCGAGTCCACGCTACGCCGTGGGTTCGGATTTGTTAACCCGTCGCCCTTAAACAAGATGTAACACGGCTTGACCGGCGGCGCCGCGAGCCCAATGCAAACGCTGGAAACTTTCGACCCGGGCCACAGGTCACCTGAACATCACTTGGAGAACTCACCATGGCTCGGGCAATCTGGAAAGGCGCGATCAGTTTCGGACTGGTACACATCCCTGTCGCGCTGGTGTCGGCAACCTCTTCGCACGGCGTGGACTTTGACTGGCTCGATAGCCGCAGCATGGACCCGGTGGGTTATAAACGGGTAAACAAGGTCACCGGCAAGGAAGTCACCAAGGAGCACATCGTCAAAGGTGTGGCCTATGAAAAGGGTCGTTACGTGGTGCTCAGCGAGGAGGAAATCCGCTCGGCGCACCCGGTGTCGACGCAGACCATCGACATTTTCTCCTTCGTCGATGCCGAGCAGATCCCGCTGCAAAACATCGACACGCCTTATTACCTGGCCCCGGACAAACGCGGCGGCAAGGTCTACGCCTTGTTGCGGGAAACATTGAGCAAAACCAACAAGGTCGCCCTCGCCCGCGTCGTCCTGCACACTCGGCAATATCTGGCGGCACTGATGCCACTGGAATCGGCGTTGGTGCTGGTCAAGCTGCGCTGGCCGCAGGAGGTGCGCGGCCTTGATGAGCTGGAACTGGGCAGCGAGGTGACCAAGCCGCAACTGGCCAAGGGCGAACTGGACATGGCCAAGCGCCTGGTGCAGGACATGAGTGGCGACTGGAGCCCGGAAGACTACAAGGACGAATTTGAAGACAAGATCATGGCCCTGGTCGAGAAAAAGGCCCATGAAGGCAAGATCGAGGATGTCGAGACCGTGGGTGGCGAGGAGGAGCGCAAGTCTGCCGATGTGATCGACTTGACCGAGTTGCTCAAGCGCAGTCTGGGCGGAAAAGCGCCGGCCAAAGCGAAGGCAAAAGACAAGCCTGCCAGCAAGGCAGCCCCGGCGAGAAAGACCAAAAAGGCTTCGGGGGCGTAATCAGATCCGTTTCCTGTCAGGAAGCTGACAGGTAGGCTTTGAGAGACTCATCGCCAGCAGGTGGCTCCACACAGTCGGAATTCCACTGTAGGAGCCAGCCTGCCGGCGATGGCATAAACAGGCGCGGTACAGCAGTCAGATCAGAATGAAGATTGCCAGCAAACCGCCAAAGATCGCCCACTTTTCCATGTAGTAACGCGCGCGATTACGCTTTTTCAGCTCTTTACCACGCAAGCGAACCTTGTAGATTTTGGTAAACAGGCGGTTGATCCCGCCCGTGCGGTCGCCAGCATCGTTTGGCGCACCTGCTGCAGACATCACGGTGCGGCTGAACCAGCGGTTGAACGCCGCCGCCCAGCGATATTTCATCGGGCGCTCGATGTCGCAGAACAGGATGATGCGGTTCTTGTCGGTGGTGTTTTCGGCATAGTGGATGTAAGTCTCATCAAACATCACCGCTTCACCGTCGCGCCAGTGGTAGCTCTCGCCGTCGACATTGATGTAGCAACCGGCGTCGTTCGGCGTGTCGAGACCCAGGTGGTAGCGGTACGAACCGGCATACGGGTCACGGTGGCGAACCAGTTTCGACCCCGGTGGCAGCTCGGCGAACATCGCAGCCTTGATCGAACCGATGCTCTGCACCAGTTCAGTGGTGCGCGGGCACAGCTTCATCGCCGACGGATGGCTCTCGCCATACCATTTCAAGTAGAAACGTTTCCAGCCGCTTTTGAAGAACGAGTTAAAACCGACGTCATCGTACTGGTTCGAGCGCTTGATCTCACCGGCACGCAGCAGATCCTGCCCTTCCTGGCGAATTTCTTCCCAATGCGCCTGCAACGGGCTCAGGTCCGGAAACTCGGACGGATCGAGATACGGCTTGTTCGGCTTCTTCGAAAACAGGTACAGGAAGCAGTTGATCGGGGCCAGAAACGTCGAGTGATCGCTCAGTTGACGGCCCAGTTTGTGACGCACACGTCCACGAAGGTGAACGTATGCAATCGAAATGACATAAATAGCGGCAATGATGAGTTTCACGGAAATCGTCACACGTCAAAAGTGAACAAACTGCGCGCCTGCCGGCCGGTGGCCCAGGGTCTGATGCAGTGGCATAAATACAATACTTGTCCCGGTGGCACTTCCTTGAGCCCATGCCGTTAGCGGCTATTGGGTAATCGGATGGCATTTTAGCCATACTTTGTAACCAATAGTGAACCTGATCTGTGAAAAACTGTCCGCTGAATCTGCCAAACAGCAGGCGCGACGTCATCGCCCTATCGTTTAAAGAGCCAGACCAGTACAATCGCCGCCAAACTTTACGCGCCCCCCTTGGTTGATGACGGGACTGTCCCGCTTCAGCGCACTTTGACTCGGGCCAAGCGCTCCAGCCGCACCCTCGCTACTCAGAATGCTTCGCAGGAAAAACCTTTGATTTCTACAGCTAACATCACGATGCAGTTCGGCGCCAAGCCGCTCTTCGAAAACGTTTCGGTCAAATTCGGCGCGGGCAACCGCTATGGCCTGATCGGCGCCAACGGTTGCGGCAAGTCGACCTTCATGAAAATTCTCGGCGGCGACCTCGATCCGTCCGGCGGTCAGGTCATGCTTGAGCCGAACGTGCGTCTGGGCAAGTTGCGCCAGGACCAGTTCGCCTACGAAGAATTCACCGTGATCGACACCGTGATCATGGGCCATGAAGAGCTGTGGAAGGTCAAAGCCGAGCGCGATCGTATCTACTCGCTGGCGGAAATGAGCGAAGAAGACGGCATGGCCGTGGCCGAGCTGGAAACCGAGTTCGCCGAGATGGATGGCTACACCGCCGAATCCCGCGCCGGTGAACTGCTGCTGGGTCTGGGTATTCCGCTGGAGCAGCATTTCGGCCCGATGAGCGAAGTCTCGCCAGGCTGGAAACTGCGCGTATTGCTGGCGCAGGCCCTGTTCTCCGATCCGGAAGTGCTGCTGCTCGACGAACCGACCAACCACCTGGACATCAACACCATTCGCTGGCTGGAAAACATCCTGACCCAGCGTAACAGTCTGATGATCATCATCTCTCACGACCGTCACTTCCTGAACAGCGTGTGCACCCACATGGCTGACCTGGATTACGGCGAGCTGCGCCTGTTCCCGGGCAACTACGACGAGTACATGACCGTGGCGACCCAGTCCCGCGAGCAACTGCTGTCGGACAACGCCAAGAAGAAAGCGCAGATTTCCGAGCTGCAATCGTTCGTCAGCCGCTTCTCGGCCAACGCCTCGAAAGCCAAACAGGCCACTTCCCGTGCCAAGGCGATCGACAAGATCCAGCTGGCCGAGGTCAAGCCGTCCAGCCGCGTGAGTCCGTTCATCCGCTTCGAGCAGAATAAAAAGCTGCACCGCCAGGCGGTCATGGTCGAAAAGATGGCCAAAGGTTTCGACGGCAAGCCGCTGTTCAAGGACTTCAGCTTCCAGGTTGAAGCGGGCGAGCGCGTAGCGATCATCGGCCCGAACGGTATCGGCAAAACCACCCTGCTGCGCACCCTGGTCAACGAACTGGCCCCGGATGCCGGTAGCGTCAAGTGGACCGACGCCGCGGAACTGGGCTACTACGCTCAGGACCATGCGCACGACTTCGAAGACGACGTCACGCTGTTCGACTGGATGGGTCAGTGGACGCAGGGCGAGCAGATGATTCGCGGTACCTTGGGCCGCATGCTGTTCTCCAACGACGAGATCCTCAAGTCGGTCAAGGTCATCTCCGGTGGTGAGCAAGGCCGCATGCTGTTCGGCAAGCTGATCCTGCAAAAGCCGAACGTGCTGATCATGGACGAACCGACCAACCACCTGGACATGGAATCGATCGAAGCGCTGAACCTGGCGCTGGAAAACTACCCGGGCACGCTGATCTTCGTCAGCCACGACCGTGAGTTCGTATCGTCCCTGGCCACGCGCATCATCGAGCTGAGCCCGAATGGCGTGACCGACTTCAGCGGCACCTATGATGACTACCTGCGTAGTCAGGGTGTGGTGTTCTGACACCCGCTGCGCGTTTTTAGCGGCGAGCTTCAAGCGAAAGCCCTGTCCTTGTGACGGGGCTTTTTGCATTCAAGAGCCAGTATTTATGCGGGTACCGCCACCATCGCGAGCAGGCTCACTCCTACAGTGGACGCATTTCAACTGTAGGAGTGAGCCTGCTCGCGATGAGGCCATCAGCAACAATCGGGATAGCCAGGAAAAATAGTTAGCCTGCTTTCTTTTATTCCAGCACCAAGCCATGATGCCAACTCTCTTACCGCCGCCCGCGAACGAGTCCACATGTCTGCGCAGCAACTGCCCCCGCAAAGCTCCATGGCGATCACCCTGCAGATCGTCTCCATCGTGTTCTACACCTTTGTCGCCTTCCTCTGCATCGGCCTGCCGATTGCGGTATTGCCCGGCTATGTTCATGAACAGCTGGGGTTCAGCGCGATTGTCGCGGGACTGGTCATCGGTTCGCAGTATCTGGCCACCCTGCTCAGTCGGCCGATGGCCGGGCGCATGTCGGACAGCATTGGCACCAAACGGGCGATTGTTTTTGGCTTGTGGGGGATTGTGCTCAGCGGGCTGCTGACACTGATCTCGACGCTGATGCAGAACTTCCCGCTGGCCAGTCTGCTGATTCTGATTGTCGGGCGTCTGCTGCTCGGCGTCGCACAAGGCCTGATCGGGGTTGGGACCATCAGCTGGTGCATGGGCCAGGTCGGCGTCGAACACACGGCAAGGTCGATCGGCTGGAACGGCATTGCGTCCTACGGCGCGATTGCGATCGGCGCGCCACTGGGCGTGGTGATGGTCGCTGACTACGGCTTCGCCAGCCTGGGCATTGCGCTGTCGGCACTGGCCGCTGGCGCCTTGGTATTGATCCGCAATAAACCCTCGGTGCCGGTGGTGCGCGGCGAACGGCTGCCTTTTTGGGCGGTGTTCGGGCGCATCGCACCGTATGGCGCCAGTCTGAGCCTGGCATCCATCGGTTACGGCACGCTGACCACCTTCATTACCCTCTATTACCTCAATCGCGGCTGGAGTGGCGCCGCGTATTGCCTGACGGTTTTCGGCGTGTGTTTCATCCTGTCGCGGCTGCTGTTCATTTCGGCGATCAGCCGTTTTGGCGGGTTCAATTCAGCCATCGCCTGCATGAGCATCGAAACCGTCGGGCTGGTGCTGTTATGGCTGGCACCCTCCACCGCATTCGCCTTGATCGGCGCGGGCCTGGCCGGTTTTGGCCTGTCGCTGGTCTACCCAGCGCTGGGGGTCGAGGCGATCAAGCAGGTGCCCAGCTCCAGCCGTGGCTCGGGGTTGGGGGCGTACGCGGTGTTCTTTGATCTGGCGCTGGCGATCGCCGGGCCGCTGATGGGGGCGGTGGCGTTGAATCTGGGGTATGCGTGGATTTTCTTCAGTGCGGCGCTGTTGTCGGTGATCGGGTTGGGGTTGACCGTGTTGCTCAAGCGTCGGGCGATGGGCTGAAAAACCAGATCAAAAGATCGCAGCCTTCGGCAGCTCCTACAAAAATCCAATGTAGGAGCTGCCGAAGGCTGCGATCTTTTGATCTTTTGATCTCTATTGATCCGCGGTCTGCATCCCCGCCCGGCTTGGCCTGCCGAGTGTGCGCGAGAAGAACTGCCCTGCTTCGGAAATCAGGTTGCGGTGGATGTCTTCGCGATCCACCCCGTCAGCGTCCGTGCACAGTGCCGGCATGGCGCGGATCTGCTCTTCATTGCACGGGGCCATGAACACGAAGTGCCCTGCCCCGGCCAGCAATTTGAAGTCCGGCGCCGTCGGCAGTTTGCGCGCCAGCGCCGCGGCATTTTTGTCGAAGGCCACCAGTTTATCGCCATCGCCGCTGTAGAGCAGCACCGGCACATGCACGTCCGCCAACGTATGGCGACCGAACTTCAGACTCAACGGCGCCATCAGCAGCAAGGCATGCACCCGTGGGTCGGCCACTGGCTGCAGGTCATCGCGATCGACGATCAGCTCGCCTTTGGTGTTGCAGGCATCACGGTCGTCGGGACGTTCCTGGCAGTAGCGGCGCAGGCGATCCAGATCAGGCTGCGCGCCGGAGAGAATCAACGCGGTTTCGCCGCCGGCCGAATAGCCGATCACCCCGACCTGATCGGCGTTGACGAATGGCGACAGCATCGGATCGCCAAGGGTGGCGGTGATCGCTTCGGAAATCTGGATCGGCCGCCCATACAGATTGCTCAGGGTGCCGAGGCGGCTGTGATCCTTGGAGTTGTCACCGGGATGAATCACCGCTACCACCACAAAGCCCTTGCGTGCCAGCGAGGTGGCGAGGTCGTGCAGCGCCAGCGGCGTGCCGGTGTTGCCGTGAGACAGCATCAGCATCGGAAAGCGCCCGATGGCGACTTTGGTGTCGGCGCCCGCCTCGACGGTGTAGCCCTCGAGCAGGCTGACATGTTCGCGGTCGCTGGAGGGATAGAACGCGATGGCGCGCATCGGTTGCAGATCCAGAGGGTCGAGGAACGTCATCTCGTGATAGCCGACGCTCCAGACAGGGTGTCGCCCGGGCGCGGCATGCACTGAACCGAGGCTGCCGAGCAGGCAAATCAGTAACGTTGCACAAAGACGCATCATCGGATGGCCCACCCTGTGTTACTCAATCGAAAGATCCTTCGTGTTTCGACGCCCGGAACCCGGTGGTTCGGTGATCCGGCGCGACGTTGCACTCAGACGTTGATCGTTTGACTGCATAACCCGGGCCAGATTATGCAACAGTCTGAAACAAAAAACTCCGCATCTGGCCCTTGCAGAACCAGAATACAGAGTTTTTTGAGAGGCTACCTGAACGGCAGCTGGTCTTTACGCAATGCTTACGCAGCGGCGAACAGTTGCTCGCTGATCTTCGCGTGAGCAGCGCTCATCGCGCTGTTGCGTACTTCATCACCGTAGGCCAGACCTTCGGCACGGACGATTTCGATGTCGGTGATGCCGAGGAAGCCCAGCACCAGCTTCAGGTACTCTTCGTGGGCGATGCCGCTCGCCTGACCGGCGTGGATACCACCGGAGGTGGAAACGATGACCACTTTCTTGCCGCCGCACAGGCCTTCAGGGCCGGCTTCGGTGTAGCGGAAAGTCTGGCCGGCAACGGCGACGCGGTCGATCCAGGCCTTGAGCTGGGTCGGCACGGTGAAGTTGTACATTGGCGCAGCGATGACAATGGCGTCGGCAGCGATGAACTCGGCCAGGGTCGAAGCGCTCAGCTCGGCTTCGTGCTGTTGCGCGGCGTTGCGCAGTTCGGCGGTAGTACCGGCGGCCACCAGGGTGGTCGACGAGAAGTGGCTGATGGCGTCGGCGGCCAGGTCGCGGTAGGTCACCACGGCAGCAGGCTCGGCGGCTTGCCAGGCTTTGACGACCTGACTGCTCAACTGACGGGAAGCGGAGTTGTCGCCCAGAATGCTCGAATCGATGTGCAGCAGTTTCATGTGGAATCTCCTGGAAAGAATCGCCGGCGGCGACGGAATGGAGACAATCCTACGGAAGAAACCAATAGCTGATTAGCCGCTGACAATGCGATAGTTCGTCCCACTGATAGAACGGTGGACTTTTCATGCAGGATCTCAACGATCTCTACTATTTCGCCAAGGTGGTCGAGGCCGGGGGCTTTGCGGCAGCCGGCCGCTTGCTGGGCATTCCCAAGTCGCGGTTGTCGCGGCGCATCGCTGAACTCGAAGAACGCCTGGGCGCACGCCTGCTGCAGCGCACCACGCGCCAGTTGAATCTGACCGCCGTCGGCGAACGCTATCTGCGCCACTGTCAGGCCATGTTGCTGGAAGCGGAAATGGCGGATGAAGCGGTCGCCAGCATGTCCAGCGAGCCACGCGGTCGATTGCGCGTGTCCTGCCCGACCGGTCTGGCACGGGAAATGTTGCCGTGGGTGATCAGCGAATTTCTGGGCAAATTTCCGCAAGTGCAACTGGAGGTGGTGCTGCTCAATCGCCGGGTCGATCTGGTGGCTGAGGGCTTCGATGTGGCCCTGCGCGTACGTGAGCTGGGCGATGAAGACCCATTGCTGGTGACCCGGCGTCTGCGCCAGGCGCAAATGGTCGTCGTCGCCAGCCCGGCTTTTGTCGAGGGCAAAACCATCACGCATCCGCAGGAACTGAAAAATCTCCCGGTGCTCGGCGCGCTGGAGGCCGATCGCATGGTGCACGTGCGCCTGCTGGACCAGCAAGGCAACAGCGTCGAGCTGAACATGGAGGCGCGGCTGGGTATCGACGATTTCATCGTGCGCAAGGCCTGCGTGCTCGCCGGCCAGGGTTTCACCCTGCTGCCGATGATGTATTGCGAAGCCGACCTCGAGAGCGGCGCGCTGGTGCAACTGCTGCCGGAGTGGTCATTGCCCGGCGGCTGGTTGCAGGCGGTGTATCCGCATCGGCGCGGGGTGATGCCGGCGGTGCGGGCGTGGATCGATCATCTGGTCGAATCGTTCAATGCGTGTGGGGAGCGACTGTTATGAAAAAGGGAAAGATGAACGAGGCTGATGTCGCCACCTTCTGCCTGGCCTTGCCTGGGGCGCGGGAGGATTACAAATGGGGCGGCGTGCGGGTGTTTTCGTTTGCCGGCAACAAGATGTTCGCTTTGCTGGGCTTGCGCGGGGAATCATTGGCGTTCAAGGTCGACAAGGATCTGTTTCTCGGCCATTGCGACCGCCCCGGCATTCACCCGGCGCCTTATCTGGCGCGGGCACAGTGGATCATCATGCACCCGCCCTACCCGCTGGGCGCCGAGGAACTGCGAGGGTTGCTGCAGCGCTCGCATCAACTGGTGGTGAGCAAGTTGCCGAAGAAAACCCAAATCGGATTACTGCTCTGACCCCGCCCCTGTAGGAGCTGCCGCAGGCTGCGATCTTTTGACTTTGATCTTTTAAAAAGCAAGATCAAAAGATCGCAGCCTGCGGCAGCTCCTACAGGGGGATTTGTGGTGATTCAGAAGAGTGACAGCAGGTTCGAGCCGAGAAACAGCTGGTCGATCCAGAACACCTGATGCAACGCCACAATCACCCAGAACAGAATCTGAAACGACACCTTGCGCGTTTTGTGCCGGAACACCTGCTGGGCGATCAGCGCGCCGGGCCAGCCGCCGGCCAGTTCCAGCGCGTGCAGAATGTTCTCAGGCGTGCGCCACGCATCGGCGCGGGCCTTGCGCTTGTCCGCCCAGTACATGAAGAACGTCAACACGCTGACCACACCATAGGCCGTCAGCGGCACCAGCGAGATGCCGCGCAGCCACATCGACAGCGAACCGAACAGCGGCAACGCGCAGACGATCAGCAGCACCGCCAGTTTCAATTTCAGATGCTGGATACCGCCACCGGATGAGCGTCCATCCGGGCGGCGCGCGCGTGAATCACTCACGCCTTGGCCGCCGACCAGTCCACCCAGCCAAACTGCCAGGTCGCCAGAATCAGCAGACCGAAGGCAATCCGATACCAGGCAAACGCCGCGTAACTGTGGCTGGCGATGAATTTGAGCAGACCGCGCACGGCAATCATCGCGAAGATGAACGCCGTGATGAAGCCAATGGCGAACACCGGGAAATCCGCCGGAACAAACAGATGACGATACTTGTAACCGGAATACACCGCCGCACCGACCATGGTCGGCATCGCCAGGAAGAACGAAAACTCGGTCGCGGTCTTGCGCGACAGACCGAACAGCAGGCCACCGATGATCGTCGAGCCGGAACGCGAAGTGCCCGGGATCATCGCCAGGCATTGGGCGAAACCTACTTTCAGCGCGTCCTTCCAGGTGATGTCGTCCACCGTTTCGGCGTGCACCTCATGCTGCCGGCGCTCGGCCCACAACATGATCACACCGCCCACCACCAGCGCGGTCGCGACGGTGACCGGGTTGAACAGATACTGGTGGATCAGATCGGCAAATATCACGCCCAACACCACCGCCGGCAGAAAGGCGATCAGCAGGTTGGCTGTAAAGCGCCGTGCGCTCGGCTGGGTCGGCAGACCGACGACCACGTCGAGGATCTTGCGGCGAAACTCCCAGACCACCGCGAGAATCGCGCCGAGCTGAATAATGATGTTGAATGCCATCGCCCGTTCACCGCCAAAGTCGAGCAAGTCCGCGACAATGATCTGGTGCCCGGTACTGGAAA
>NZ_QAIK01000041.1:67427-68953 GCF_003061005.1 Pseudomonas sp. HMWF021
TGCGTTGCGGCATGCCCCGATAGTATTTTTTAACGTTCACTGCGTTTAGCGTCACTGTGCTTTGCGCACGCACAGGATCCACACGAAACAGTCAAAATTCCGTGAAATATCAACTTGGATTCAGGTTTTGACGCGCGGGGCCGAAATCCTATCAGACAAGCCGTAATCGCGCTCCAGCTTCTACGACTTGCGTCGCGTATGCCTGATCACCCAAACGTGGTTGGATGCTGGCGGTGATTTATTACAAGAAAAAGAAATCGGAGTGACAGCGTTATGAACAGCTTGCGCAGTGTGTCGATCAGCCGACGCTTGTGGCTCATCTTGGTTGTAGCCGTGGTCATGCTGTTGACCTTGGGCGTGTTGATGCTCAAGCAGATCCACGATGACCTGTATCACGCCAAGGCGCAGAAAACCCAGCATGTGGTGCAGACCGCCAGCGGCCTGCTGACCTACTACCACGACCTTGAAACCGCCGGCTCCCTCAGCCGCGACGCTGCGCAGAAGCAAGCGCTCACCGCGATTCGCGGCCTGCGTTACGACCAGAGTGATTACTTCTGGATCAACGACCTCACACCCGTGATGGTCATGCACCCGACCAACCCCAAGCTCGAAGGCCAGAACCTTTCGGCAATCCGCGACCCGGACGGTTTCGCGGTGTTCAACGAAATGGTCGCGATCGCCAAAAGCAAAGGCGCCGGCATGGTCGATTACCGCTGGCCCAAACCCGGCGCCAGCGAGCCGGTGGCAAAAACCTCCTACGTCAAACTGTTTGAGCCGTGGGGCTGGGTGCTTGGCTCCGGCGTTTACATCGACGATGTGCAGAACGAGTTTCAGGGGCAGGTGATCAAGGCTTCGCTGATCGGGCTGGCCATCGCCCTGATCATGGCCCTGCTGGTGATTCTGATTGCCCGCAGCATCGTGCGCCCGCTGCAGGAAACCGTGAACGCGATGGCCAACATCGCCAGCGGCGAAAGCGATCTGACCCGCAGCCTCGATACCCACGGCCAGGACGAAATCACCCAACTGGCCCATCACTTCAACGGCTTCACCGCCAAGTTGCGCCGGGTCATCGTTGATTTGCAGGCATCGGCCAGTGCGCTGGGGCAATCGTCCAGCGAACTGGGCAACGATGCCACCCAGGCCCAGCAACGCAGCCAGCAGCAATCGCAGCAGATGGAACTGGTTGCGACCGCGATCAACGAAGTGACCTACGGCGTGCAGGACGTGGCGAAAAACGCCGAACATGCCGCCGCCGAAATGCGCGACGCCGAAGCCCAGGCGCAACAGGGCCAGATCAACATTGACGGCAGCCTGCAGCAGATCGACAAGTTGTCCGGGACCATTGACCAGGCTGTCGAAGTAATTCGCACCCTGGCAGCAGAAAGTACCCAGATCGGCAGTGTGCTGGAGGTGATCCGCTCGATTGCCGAGCAGACCAACCTGCTGGCACTCAACGCGGCCATCGAAGCGGCCCGCGCCGGTGAACAGGGCCGTGGCTTCGCGGTGGTCGCCGATGAGGTTCGCCT
>NZ_QAIK01000041.1:68963-75795 GCF_003061005.1 Pseudomonas sp. HMWF021
CGACGGCTGAAATCCAGGCCATGATCGAGCGTCTGCAGAATCACTCCGAAGCGGCGGTGAAGGTCATCAGCGACAGCAGCAAAGCATCGCAATTGACCATCGAACAGGCTGGCCTTGCCGGTGCCAGCCTCAACGCCATCGGCCAGGCGTTGCGCAACCTCAACGGCCTGAACGCCTCGATTGCCAGCGCCACTCTGCAACAGGCGCATGTGGTCGAGGACATCAACCAGAACGTCACACTGGCGGCGGGCCTGTCCCACAGCACTGCACTGGCGGCAGAACAGTCGAGCGCGGCCGGCGTGAAGCTTGGGCAGTTGAGTGAGCAGTTGAACCAGTTGCTGCGCCAGTTCCGCGTCTGACCCGCATCCCACAGGTTTTGTGGTGTGCACAGGATTGGTGATCAACACAGTTCCAGTGTGGGAGCTGGCTTGCCAGCGAAAGCGGTGTATCAGGCAATGAAGATGCTGGGTGTACCTCCGCCATCGCGGGCAAGCCCGGCTCCCACAGGTTTTGTGGTGTGCACACGGTTGGTGAGCAACACAGTTCCAGCGTGGGAGCTGGCTTGCCAGCGAAAGCGGTCTGTCAGGCAATGAAGAGGCTGGGTGTACCAACCGCCATCGCGGGCAAGCCCGGCTCCACAGGTTTTGTGCCGCACACGGAACTGGTAATCGACATGGATTCAGTCTTTCCACCAATGCAGTACAATCCGCCCCCTTCTTGCACTCCCCCAAGGAACCTCAATGTCCGGGCTTGAACTGTTTGCCGCCGCCCTCGGTGTGATCGCCGTCTGGCTGACAGTCAAACAGAATCCATGGTGCTGGCCGATCGGTCTGGTCATGGTGTTGCTGTACAGCTGGATCTTCTATGACGTGAAGCTGTATTCGGACATGTTGCTGCAAGTGATTTATGCCGCTCTGCAAGTCTATGGCTGGTGGCAATGGACGCGAGCCGGGACGATGCATGACGGGCGTGAAGTCACCCGTCTCGGCCGACGCCATATCCTGCTGGGGCTGAGTGCAGGCGCTCTGGGTAGTCTGCTGCTGGGGGCCGCCATGGCGCACTGGACCGATGCCGCACAGCCGTGGCTCGACGCCGCACTGACCGCCTTCAGTCTCGTTGCGCAGTTGTGGATGGCGCAAAAACGCCTGCAATGCTGGGCGCTGTGGTTTGTGCTGGACGTGATCTTCGTCAGCCTGTTCCTTTATAAAGGCCTGTACCTCACCGCTGCGCTGTATGCCCTGTTCACCCTGATTGCGGTGCAGGGCTGGCGCGAATGGCGCGCCGATCCGGCGTTGCAACGATGAAGGTCGTGGTGTTGACCGGCCCGGAATCCACCGGCAAGAGCTGGCTGGCAGCCGCGTTGCAGGAGCGTTTCGGTGGCGTCCGGGTGGACGAATACGTGCGCTTGTTCATCGAGCAGAATCCACGCGACACCTGCCTGGCAGATATCCCCGAGATCGCGCGCGGGCAGTTGCAATGGGAAGATCAGGCTCGGTCGCAGCAGCCCGGGCTGCTGATTCTCGACACCCACCTGTTGAGCAATATCCTCTGGAGCCAGACCCTGTTCGGCGCTTGCCCGACATGGCTCGAATCGCAGTTGCTGGCACGTCACTACGACCTGCATCTGTTGTTGTCACCCGAGCAGATCGACTGGACCGACGATGGCCAGCGCTGCCAGCCGCAGCTCAGCGAACGCATGGCGTTCTTTCAGGCCACCCGCGACTGGCTGGAGCGTCACAACCAACCGCTGCAGATCATTCGCGGCGACTGGGAACAACGCCGCTGTCGGGCCATTCAAGCCGTTACCGAACTGTTGGCCGAATGAGCCAAGGCAACAGCACTGTTTGCCTTGGCCAAGCGTGAAAGTGTCCACTTGTGAAACACTCACCTGCGCGCAAAGCGCCCGTTTCAACACCCTCCAGCCATTTTCCCCGCCCGCTGTTACGCCGGTGAAACACTGCTGCGCAAACCCTTGTTCCAGAGCTTTGTTCAGCATCCAGACAGCCAGGCTGCCCCCGGCGTGTTTCAGCGTTGAAACACGCTGTGTATCAACGCTGCGCTGGTTTCTGGCAACTGGCTGAAATTCAAGGCTATTTCAAAACCGGCACAGCTTTCGCTCTCTCCTTCCCAACGCTGACAAGAGCCAGCCCACTGAAGAAGGAATTGCAGCCGTGGGGAATTTCAATAAAGGCCTGACTTGCCTTCTGCTGATTGGATCAGCAGCCAGCACATTCATCAGTTTCAACGTTCAGGCCGAAGGCAATGGCGTGATCGTTCTCAACCGTGATGTCCAGCCCATTCCGATCGGACGCAGCGGCGGCAAAGACCCTTACCCCACCACCGTCAATGCCAACCCATCGGCTCGCATCAATCAGGCGATGACCAGCACCGAACTCAATGACGGCGACTTTGCCAGTGTAGCCAGCGGCTCTTCGATCCGCAGCAACATGATCACGCCCAATTCGGACATGCCCGGCATGAACGTGCTGACCAATCCCAACGGCCTGCCCGGCATGAGTGCCGGGCACGGTGGCGGCGGTGGCGGCACGATCTCCAACACGATCAATCGCTCGTTGAGCACCGGTCTGGCACCGCTGACCCGCATGGCTGGAGGCCAATGAGATGAATCGCACCCTTCTGCTGCTTGCCCTCCTCGGCTGCACCAGCGCCATGGCTGACCCGAGCGCGCTGGACAACGCCAATATCCAGAACAGCGGCGCGCAATACAACGGCAACTACAACGTCAACCAGGCTGCCGGCGACCAGCAGCAACAGACCAACGCCCGGGCCATCGCCATCGGCACCTCGGCCAGCGCCACCACCACTATTCACCAAAGACTCGACACGCCGGCCGATCGCAACATCAACGCCAGTTCGACCATCGGCGGCACCTCTTTCAGCAATGGCAGCGGCGTCCTGGGTGTTAACCAGGGATCCGGTGCCAACAACCAGATGGCCAACGCCATGCGCATCAGCATCAGTGCTGCTCCGCAAAGCGTTGACGACAGCGCCCTGTCGCAACAGAACGTGGCGCTTTTACCGAGCTCAGGAGCAACTGGTACCTCACCCGGCAGTCGCCAGGTCACGACGAGTGATCAGGCCTTCACCGGCAGCCGAGGGGTAATCCAGGTGAACCAGAGTGCCGGGGTGGGGAACCGAATGGCTAACACCCTGAGCATCCGGGTCGCTGACTGACCCAAACAAGCAGTGCAATTAGAAAGTACCAACACTTAACCAACTAATAAGCACGACGGAGAAACACCATGAAAACTACAATGGCTCTCAAACCACTGGTTTTCGCACTTGCAGCAGTAATGGCAATGGCGGCTCAAGCAGGCGGCAACGATCATGGTAACAATGGTGGTCACGGTCACAACCCTCCTCCTCCAAAAGGCCCAACCCTGGAAGAACTGCTGCAAATCGGTGCAGGTGCCGGTGCCGCAGTGCTGGACGTGCAAAACAACGGCGGCAACACCGTCCTGAACCAGGGCACCCAGAACAACGCCGGCATCAGTGGTTCGCTTAACGGCGCAAACGGCAACATCGGCGCAAACAACGTTGCTGGCGACGGCAACCAACAAGACAACGCCGCTGCATTGGCCACCGCCGACGAAAGCTTCATCTTCGGCTCTGCGGTGTCTGCTTCCAGCGCCACTCAAGTCAACAGCAACAACACGGTTGGCAACTACTCGAGCACCAACAACGCCGGCATGAACAACGTCGGCAACAGCGGCTCGGGCAACATTGGCGTGAACAACGCTGCCGGCAACTTCAACCAACAGAAAAACAACCTGGCGATCGCTGTGTCCGGTGGTCGTGTAGCGCAAGCCGCTGCCGCCGCCAACCAAAGCACCACCGGTCTGCAAGTCGGCAACAACGGCACTCAGACCTACAAAAAAGATACCCTCACTGGCACTGTTACCGCCGCCGGCGCGTTCGTCGCCGCAGGCACTGCAACCACCAAAGATGACGATCATGGTCACAGCGGTGGCGGCTATGGCAACAATGACAAAGGGCATGGCGGCAACGGTGGCAGCAAACCATCGAGCTCTGACTTCGTCGCTGTGGGTGTCTTCGGCCTGGCTGGCGTAACCACTCAACAAGTGCTGACTCCAGACGGCTGGAAAAACCCTGTCACCAACACTGCCAGCATGACCAACGTAGGCAACAACTGGTCGGGTAACGGTGGTTTCAACAACGCCGCCGGTGTTGGCAACCAACAAAGCAACTCGCTGTCCATCGCTGCAGGTTGCAAAGCCTGCATGTAATCGCGATCGAAACGAAAGCCCCGGAAACGGGGCTTTTCCTCAGTCCGCAAAGGCGTATCGATCATGCGTAAGACTGCCTTTATCGCCCTGCTTTGCCTCTCAGGCCTGACCCAGGCCGCGCAGATGCCCGTCGCTGCCTTGCCCGGCGGCGTACTCGTCTACAAGAACGTGCAAAGCATTCGTGAGCGCAAGTTTGCCGACATTGTCGAACAGAAAACCGATTTCAGTTGCGGTGCAGCCGCGCTGGCCACGGTGTTACGCCAGGCTTATTGGCTCGACGTCGATGAGGAGCACATCATCAAAGGCATGCTGGTCAACGCTGACCAGAACCTTGTTCGTACTCAAGGGTTTTCCATGCTGGACATGAAGCGCTACGTAGAAAGCATCGGCATGCGCGCCAGGGGCTACAAGATTCCACCGGAAAAACTCGACGCTGTGACAATCCCGGTGGTGGTACTGATGGAAATTCGCGGCTACAAGCATTTCGTGGTGCTGCAGCGTTCGGACAAGGATTGGGTTTACATCGGAGATCCCGTCTTAGGCCACAAACGCTACGCCCATGATGACTTTGTCAAAGGTTGGAACGGCATCGTCTTCGCCATCGTCGGCCCCGGTTATGACAAAACCAATGCATTGCGCACACCACCGACCCCGCTGACCGCCAAGAACAAGCTCGATTCCTTCAACCCTGTCAAAGATGCTGAATTAATGGACTTCGGGTTCATACAGAGCGACTTCTTTTAATCGCCGATTATAAAGAATGGGGCTGGATGTCCCGGGAGCAGCAGATGAAAACCTCATACTGGCTGGCCGCCGCCTGCCTGGCAGCGAGCGCGTCAGGCTATGCCAATGCAGGATTCAAACCCATCGAAATCCAGGATCAGGAGCTTTCCGAGCTTCGTGGTCGTTACGTAATGCCGGGGCGGATCATCAGCTTCGGCATTGTCATGAGCAGTACCTGGCGCAACGCCAGCGGTGATCTGATCGGGGCCGCGACCTCGATGCAGATTCAGGCCGCCACCATCAAACCGGAATTCTACGTCTCGACCATCAAGCAACAGGGCAATGGCAGCACCCCGACTCCGGGCACTGGCAATGTCATCGGTGGTGCGGGGCTCGACAGCAGCCAGGGCGTGACCCAAAGCGTACGCGCCGCCGGCGACGGCAACACCGCCAGCAACAATGTGGCCATCAATGTAAAAGAAGCCAACACCCCTCCTCCGCTGGCACCCGCTCAAGGCCAGGCCCTGATGGCCGGGCAGACCATCGGGGCCAGCAATGCGGCCGGCAGCGTCGCTGTTTCGGCCACCAGCGGTGGCGTGCAAATGGCCATTCAGGCCTCGGGAAATCAAGGTACGGCCCTGCAACAAGTCGCTCAGGGCGGCCTGCTGCAGAACACTCGCCTGCTGGGCAGCGCCAACGTGGTCAACAACATGACCCAACTCAATGTTGTGCTTAACAATAACGGCATCAGCCCCGGCGCACTGGACTGCAACCTGACTCAACTCAGGGCACTACGCAATATCGGATATTGAACTACGCTGAGTCTCGATCATTGGGCTTAAAGGGACGGCTTATTCATGTATCGATCAGTATCACTGCGTGCCGCTGTATGTTTGAGCACTCTTCTACCCGCAGCCATGCTGCAAGCGGCACCGGACGCCGACGTAGAAGCCCTGAAACAGGAGCTTCTGGAACTCAAGCAACGTTACGAAGTACAACAAAAAGCCCTGGCGGTACTCGAACAACGGGTCCGCCAGGTCGAAGACCAACCGGCAGCGCCGCAACCCAAACGACTGGCCAAGTCGCCAGCCGACATGAAAGGTAATCCAAAAGTCGCTACCAGCACCGGGGCTCCTGGTGTCGGGGCAGCCGCAGCGTCGGGGGGCGCAGCCGGGGGCAGCGGCGCTTCCTACGGGCAGTCGCTGGCCGACGATTCGCAACCGGCCCAGAGTGTGTCCAACCTCTACGACGAAGCCAGCGGCTTCTTCGGCGGCGGCAAGTTCAGCTTCGAAACCGGCGTAACCTACTCGCGTTACGATACCCGCCAGTTGATCCTCAACGGCTTCCTCGCGCTGGACTCGATCTTTCTGGGCAACATCAACCTCGACAGGATCAAGGCCGACACCTGGACGCTCGACCTGACCGGCCGCTACAACTTCGATAACCGTTGGCAGTTCGACTTGAACGTGCCGGTGGTTTACCGCGAATCGACCTACCAGTCCGGCGGCGGCAACGGCGGTGCGTCCAACGTCACGACGGAACAGGATGTCTCGCGCGACCCGACCATCGGCGACGTCAACTTCGGCATCGCGTACAAGTTCCTCGACGAGTCGGTCAACACCCCGGACGCCGTGGTCACCCTGCGGGTCAAGGCGCCAACCGGCAAGGACCCGTTCGGTATCAAGCTGCGCCAGACCGATGCCAACTCCAACCTGTTCGTGCCTGACACCCTGCCGACCGGCAACGGCGTCTGGTCGATCACCCCCGGCGTCTCGCTGGTCAAGACGTTCGACCCGGCGGTGCTGTTCGGCAGCCTGTCCTACACCCACAACCTGGAAGAG
>NZ_QAIK01000041.1:75805-98454 GCF_003061005.1 Pseudomonas sp. HMWF021
GCCTGTCCTACACCCACAACCTGGAAGAGTCGTTCGACGACATCAGTTCGACCGTCAACCAGAAAACCCCGGGCAAGGTGCGCATTGGCGACAGCTTCCAGATCGGCGCCGGTATCGCGTTTGCGCTGAACGAGAAGATGAGTATGTCGTTCTCGGTGTCTGACCTGGTGCAACGCAAGAGCAAGCTGAAACAGGATGGCGGTGATTGGGAGTCGGTGGTTTCCAGTGACGCCAACGCGGGTTATTTCAACGTCGGCATGACCATTGCGGCCACGGATAACCTGACCATCGTACCCAACCTGTCCATCGGCATGACCGACGATGCCCCGGACTTTTCCTTCAGCCTGAAATTCCCGTACTACTTCTAGAGCACAGCAAAAGATCGCAGCCTGCGGCAGCTCCTACAGGGTTACAAATGTAGGAGCTGCCGCAGGCTGCGATCTTTTGATCTTGTGTACCTAGCGAATCTGATGTTTATGCAGCAGGCGATAAAACGTCGGCCGCGACACCCCCAGCACTTTCGCCGCGACACTGAGATTATCGCTGTGCCGGTTCAATACGTCGCACAGGGCCTGGCGCTCGGCGCGGGTCTTGTAGTCTTCCAGCGTCCCCATCGGCGTGGAAATCGAGTGCTGGCTGATCAATCCCAGATCCCGGGCCTCAATCTGCCGCCCCTCCGCCAGAACCAGACCCCGTCGCACACGGTTGGCCAGTTCGCGAACGTTGCCCGGCCAGTCGTGTTTGCCCATCGCGATCAACGCATCCTCACTGAAGCTGCGCGGCCGGCGTCCGGTTTCATGGCTGTAGAAATGCGAAAAATGGTTGGCCAGCATCGACAAGTCGCCATGGCGCTCACGCAGCGGCGCGGTCACCACTTGCAGCACATTGAGCCGGTAATACAGATCCTCACGAAAACGTTTTTTCTCGATGGCTGCTTCCAGATCCACGTGAGTCGCCGCCAGCACCCGCACGTCAACCGGAATCGGCTGACTGCCCCCGACCCGCTCAATGTGTTTTTCCTGCAGAAAGCGCAGCAGATTGGCTTGCAATTCCAGTGGCAGATCGCCGATTTCATCCAGAAACAGCGTGCCGCCGTTGGCCGCCTCGATGCGTCCTACCTTGCGCTGATGCGCGCCGGTGAACGCGCCTTTCTCATGCCCGAACAGTTCGGACTGAATCAGGTGTTCGGGAATCGCCCCGCAATTGATCGCCACGAACGGCTTGCTGTGACGCTGCGACTGGCGATGCAGGGTACGGGCGACCAGTTCTTTGCCGGTGCCACTCTCGCCGCGAATCAGCACCGGTGATTCGGTCGGCGCCAGTTTGCTCAGCAGTTTGCGCAGCTCGCGGATCGGTTTGCTGTCGCCGAGCAGCTCATGCTCGGGCTGATCGACGTGAATTGTGCCTTGCCCGCGCAGGCGCGCCATGCCGAACGCGCGCCCGAGCGTCACCTGCACGCGCGAGACATCGAACGGCAAGGTATGGAAGTCGAAAAACCATTCGCAAACGAAGTCCCCGACATTCTGTAAACGCAGGACCTCCTGATTGAGCACGGCAATCCACTCGGTGCCGCTGCGGCTGATCAGTTCCTTGACTGCTTCGGGGCGTTCCAGGTGAAAGGGTTGCAAACGCAGCAGGCCGACATCGCAAGAGCGATCACCGGCGTTATCCAGGGTACAACTATCGACATCCCAGCCAACGGCGCGCAAACCGGGTAGCAGTCGGTGACAGTCGTCGCACGGGTCGACCACCAATAAACGTCGTAACGCAGGCGCTTCGCTCATGACTGTTCCTTGGCGCCAAATTTAAGGAAATTATTGTAAAAACAGTCATTTGGCAGACCCGACTGTAACATTAGCAAGAATTTGACGGGGCCTTGTATCAATTGCTTATAAACGTACAACGCAACGAGTTATAAGACTGAACGTGGTTAGTTAGCTATCGATTCCAATCTTTCATGGAGCTTTCAAAACGCTCAAAAAAACCAGAGTCATGAGAGAAAGTTGAAATTTCTTTGTGACGAGTGTGACCTGCCAGCCGGTTGCGTGCATCAGTACAAGTAACCAGCCGAACGGTAAGCCCAACCGACGGCACATCACTTGATTGGGCACGACAGAGAGAAGACCCCATGACCGCCCCGCTCCGTATCAACGAAGCTCTTTTGATTGCCAACCACGCCTTTAAACCCTTCCAGTGCGTGGCCTGGGCTCCACAAGACGGCAACGGTGAACTGAACCTGACCGTCATTGACCGTACCAACTCGCATATCGGCCGCAAGCAGATCCCGAGCAGCGCCTATTCCGATCCGGCGCAACTCGAACAACTGTTGCAACAGGCTCGCGCTGAATTGAGCGAAGAAGGTCACATCCTGCAATCGTGGTCGATGCCACACTGATCAGCGGGCATTGCGGATGACTTTCCGGGTCATCCGCCCTCTCCCCGTTAGTTCTCTTTTGTTACTCATCTGCAGAACGTCTGTATAACTTCTCATTAGTTTGCCCAGCGTAATTACTTGGCACGCTTGCAATTGGTTCAAAAAGACACTGTTCTGGCACAGTGCGACCGTCCACCTGTTAGTTCTGTCAGTTGAACTTGCGCGTCTTCAGGGATTGAATGTTCCGCTCATGCAGTTACCCGCCCGATTCGGGCCAGGTCAACTTGCAAGGAGAAGCATGCATGTCCACCGAGAACGCCTTTGCACCCCCGGCATTACTGAATAACACCGGACAACTCGACCCGCTTTTCGGCAAGGCCGGCATTGCGCAGGTGTATTTCGCCGACAGTATTTCCAGCATCACCCAAGGCGTGGCCCTGGACCATCAGGGTCGGGTGCTGGTCGCCGCCAAGGTCAGCACCGCCAACGGCAGTTGTTTCGGCCTTGCGCGCATGCACGCTGATGGTTCGGCCGATCTTGCTTTCGGCCAGCAAGGCAGCGTGATCGGCATCTTCGAGCAGGGTTTCGAGGCCTCCGGCGGCAAGGTCATGGTTTTACCTGATGGCAGGATCCTGCTCGCCGGCCTGCATTATGCTAACGCCCATCGCACCTTGCCCGCTCTCGCCCTGTTCAGCGCTCAAGGGCTGCCCGACCCGAGCTTTGGCGAAAATGGCCGCAAAGTGGTACGCCTGCCCGGCGACCTGTCCATTGGCTCGCGTGATGCCTGGCTGCCCCCGGGTGTGGCCGGCGCCGAAGCCTGCGACGTTGCTGTACAGGACGATGGGCACATCCTGCTGATCGCCAATCATCATTTCGAACTCGCCGACCATGCTGGCATGCTGATCCGCCTCACCCCTGAAGGCGATCTGGATAAAACCTTCAATGGTCGCGGCTTCGTCATGATCCGGCACCTGCTGCTCAATACCTGGCTCAGCTGCCTGCTGTTACAAGCAGACGGGCGCGTGATCGTCGGCGGCTCGATCGACTTCCCCCAGGAAGGCCTGCTGGCCCGCTATCTGCCGGATGGCCGCCTCGACGACCGTTTCGCCGTGGACGGCTTTCTGGCGTTCAAGGCGCGCGGGCAAAGCGCGCAGGTCAGCCAGGTCATTCAGTCAGGAGAACATTTGCACTGTTTTGGCAGCAGCCGTGACCCGATCCGCTGCATGGCGCTGAGCCTGCACCTGAACGGGCGCCCCGATCTGCACTGCAACGCCGGTCACCCGCAACTGCTGGAGATCGGCCCCAGCGGCTGCCAGTGGAGCGCTGCACAACGGATGGACGACGGCCGGATCCTGGCGGTGGGGGCGACAATCGGCGGGGTCGAGGCTGATTTCATCGTTGCTCGATACCTTGCCGACGGCCGCCTCGACCCACATTTCGGCAACGGTCATGGCTGGTTGCGCACGCGGTTGGGCCGCAGCCTCGATACCGCGAACTCACTCACATTACAGCCCGACGGCGAGATTCTTGTCGGCGGCTTTTCACTGGACGGCAACTACCGGGCAATGGTCGCGCGTTATCTGAATCAATAATTTCCCGATTACTTGAACTTGTTCGACTGTTACGGCAACTTGCGCGCTTCTTTAAAGACAAGGAGCAGCCGATGTCCGGCTCAATCGCCCAGGCGTTCGCGCACAATTTTCTCGGGCAATCCCCCCGTTGGTACAAGGCGAGCATCGTCGGTTTCCTGATTCTCAATGCACTGGTGCTGTGGACGGTGGGGCCTGTCGCTGCCGGCTGGCTGCTGGTGATTGAATTCATCTTCACCCTCGCCATGGCGCTCAAATGCTATCCGTTGATGCCCGGCGGTCTGTTGCTGATCGAAGCCCTGCTGCTGAAGATGACCACCCCGCAAGCGCTCTACGATGAGCTGGTGCACAACTTTCCGGTGATCCTGCTGCTGATGTTCATGGTGGCCGGCATCTACTTCATGAAGGACCTGCTGCTGTTTCTCTTTTCACGCCTGCTGTTGGGTGTGCGTTCAAAAGCTGCGCTGGCATTGATGTTCTGCTTTCTCTCGGCGTTTCTGTCGGCGTTCCTCGATGCATTGACGGTGACTGCCGTGATCATCAGTGCAGCGGTGGGTTTTTACTCGGTGTATCACCGCGTCGCTTCGGGCAATGATCCGCGCCAGGACACCGAGTACAGCGACGATCAGCATCTGCCCGAATTGCACCACGAAGACCTGGAACAGTTCCGCGCTTTTTTGCGCAGCCTGCTGATGCACGGCGCGGTCGGCACGGCGCTGGGTGGCGTTTGCACGCTGGTCGGTGAGCCACAGAATCTGTTGATCGGCCACGAACTGGGCTGGCATTTCGCCGAGTTCTTCCAGAAAGTCGCGCCGGTGTCACTGCCGGTGTTGGTGGCGGGCCTGGTGACTTGCGTTTTGCTGGAGAAGCTGCGCTGGTTCGGATACGGCACCTTGTTGCCGGACAACGTGCGCGCGGTGCTGGCCAATTTCGCCGCTGAAGACAACGCGGGGCGCACCCCGCGCCAGCGTGCCGCCCTGCTGGTGCAAGGCGCTGCGGCATTGATCCTGATTGGTTGCCTGGCGTTTCACGTCGCGGAGGTCGGGCTGATCGGTCTGATGGTGATCGTGTTGATCACTGCGTTCACTGGCATTACCGACGAGCATCGTCTGGGCAGCGCGTTCAAGGACGCCATGCCGTTCACCGCATTGCTGGTGGTGTTCTTTGCGGTGGTGGCGGTGATTCATGATCAGCAACTGTTCGCCCCGCTGATCCAGTGGGTGCTGGCGCTGCCGGCGGAGCAACAGCCAGGCATGCTGTTCATCGCCAACGGCCTGCTCTCGGCGATCAGTGACAATGTGTTCGTCGCCACGATTTACATTACCGAAGTGAAACAGGCCTTCCTGTCCGGGCACATGAGCCGCGAACATTTCGAGACACTGGCGATCGCGATCAACACCGGCACCAACCTGCCGAGCGTGGCGACCCCAAATGGTCAGGCGGCTTTCCTGTTTCTGCTGACGTCCTCGATTGCGCCGCTGGTGCGCCTGTCGTACGGGCGGATGGTGTGGATGGCGTTGCCGTACACCGTGGTAATGGGGTTGCTGGGCTGGTATGCCGTCAGCTACTGGCTCTGACAACAACCTCATGCAGGAGCTGCCGAAGGCTGCGATCTGTTGATCTTGCTGCATAAAAATCAAAGTCAAAAGATCGCAGCCTGCGGCAGCTCCTACAGGTGTTACTGGAGGATGTATTTTTCGATCGCCTGGGCCACGCCGTCCTCGGTGTTGGGGGCTGTGACGACATCGGCCTGGCGCTTGACCGCCTCGTCTGCCTGCCCCATGGCAATCGACAATCCCGCGCAATGGAACATCGCCGGGTCATTGCCGCCGTCGCCAATGGCTGCCGTCTGTTCAAGCGGGATGCCGAGATGTGCGGCAATCGTCGTCAGTGCGGTGCCCTTGTTGGCTTCCAGCGCTGTGACGTCCAGATACACCGGTTGCGAGCGCGAAACCTGGGCCATGCCGTTGACCTTGGGCAACAGACGCGCCTCAAGCTCGATCAGCAGATCCGTGTTGTTGCTGGTGGCGACGATCTTGTCGATGCGCTGCAGATACGGTTCGAAACTCTCGACCACCACCGGCGGATAACCGAGGCCGTGCTGCTCGCGCGGCACCATTGGCCCGTGCGGATCCTTGAGCAACCAGTCGCCGCCACTGAACACCCAGATTTCCACCTCCGGCTGATCGGCGAATGTTGCCAATGCGATCAACGCGGTGGTCGCCGGCAGGTAATGCGCCACCAGCACACTACCGTCCGGATTGACGATGGTGCCGCCATTGAAAGCGGCGGTTGGCAGATCGACACCCAGGGCTTCGATCTGCTGCAACATGGCTTTGGGCGGACGCCCGGTCGCGAGGCTGAACAACACGCCGGCCTCGCGCAACGAGCGAACGGCGTCGATGGTGCGCTGGCTCAGGCTGTGATCGGGCAACAACAGAGTGCCGTCCATGTCGCTGAGCAAAAAGCGGATCGAGTCACTCATCCCAGACCATGCCAGACGCGGCCATCGCGAGTCAGCAGATCATTGGCGGCTTGCGGGCCATCTTCACCGGCGGCGTAAGTCTGTACGCTCGCGTCCTGCTGCCAGGCGTCAAGGAACGGCTGCACCGCACGCCAGCCGTTTTCGATGTTGTCGGCGCGCTGGAACAGTGTCTGGTCGCCGGTCAGGCAGTCGTAGATCAGCGTCTCGTAACCCGTCGACGGCTGCATCTCGAAGAAATCCTTGTAGGCAAAACCCAGTTCGATGTTGGCCATGTTCAATGCCGGCCCCGGCCGTTTGGCCAGCAGGTCGAACCACATGCCTTCGTTTGGCTGGATCTGGATGCGCAGATACGTCGGCTGCAGTTCATCGACTTCGGTGTCGCGGAACTGCGCGTACGGCGCCGGTTTGAAGCAGATGACGATTTCGGTGTCGCGCACGCTCATGCGCTTGCCGGTGCGCAGGTAGAACGGCACGCCGACCCAGCGCCAGTTGTCGATCATGACTTTCAGCGCGACATAGGTTTCGGTGCTGCTGTCGGACGAAACGTTCGGTTCCTGACGATAACCGGCCAACGCCTTGCCATCGACTTCGCCGGCGCTGTACTGGCCGCGTACCGAGTTGGCCCGTGCCTCTTCGACCGTCCATGGGCGGATCGCGCCGACCACTTTGGCCTTCTCGCCCCGCACCGCATCGGCGCCAAACGCGGCCGGCGGCTCCATGGCCACCATCGCCAGCAACTGGAACAGGTGATTGGGCACCATGTCGCGCAGGGCACCGGTGTGCTCGTAAAAACTGCCACGGGTTTCGACGCCGACGGTTTCCGCCGCGGTGATCTGTACGTGATCGATGTAGTGATTGTTCCAGAACGCCTCGAACAGGCTGTTGGAGAACCGGCTGACCAGAATGTTCTGCACGGTTTCCTTGCCCAGGTAATGGTCGATCCGGTAGATCTGCTTCTCGGACATGACCTTTAGCAGGCAGGCGTTCAACGCTTCGGCGGTCTGCAGATCGGAGCCGAACGGCTTCTCGATCACCACCCTTCTGAACGCTTCGGGGGTTTCCTCCAGCAGTTTGGCGGCGCCCAATCGACGTACCACTTCACTGAAGAAACGCGGCGCGGTAGCCAGGTAGAACACCGCATTGCCGGTGCCGCTGTCGGCGATTTTTGCCGCCAGCGCAGAATAAGTGCTGTCATCCAGGAAATCGCCCTGGACGTAGCTGATACCTTTGGCGAGCTTGGCCCACAAGGCCGGATCAAGCATCTGATCGCCCTTGCCGACCTTCGCCGCCACTTCGGTGCGGATGAAGTCTTCGAGCTTTTGCGCGAAGGCTTCATCGGTAATGGCGTTGTGGTCAACGCCGACGATCCGCAGGTTCTCGTCAAGCAGGCCGTCGCGACTGAGGTTGTACAGCGCCGGCATCAGCAAGCGCTTGACCAGGTCGCCGTGGGCACCGAACAGAAACAGCGTGGTCGGTGGTGCGGGTTCTGCCTTGGATTTTCTGCGGATCGTATGGGTCATTTCTTCGGAGTCTCCACGTGGCCGCCAAAGCCGAAGCGCTGGGCCGAAAGAATCTTGTCGCCAAAAGTGCCCTGACCGCGGGAGCGGTAACGGGAGAACAGCGAGTTCGACAGCACCGGAACCGGCACCGCCTGCTCCATCGCCGCTTCGATGGTCCATTGACCTTCACCGCTGTCAGCCACCGAACCGGAGAAACCGTCGAGCTTCGGATCGCTGGCCAGTGCATCGGCAGTCAGATCGAGCAACCACGAGGAAACGACGCTGCCACGACGCCAGACTTCGGCGATGTCGGCAACGTTCAGGTCGAAACGCTGATCTTCCGGCAGACGCTCGCTGGACTTGGTCTTGAGGATGTCGAAGCCTTCGGCGAACGCGGCCATCATGCCGTACTCGATGCCGTTGTGAATCATCTTCACGAAGTGCCCGGCACCGGCGGGACCGGCGTGGATGTAGCCGTGCTCGGCGCGGTGATCATCGGACTTGCGGTCCTTGGTGCGCGGGATCTCGCCCATGCCCGGCGCCAGAGCGGCGAACAGCGGATCCAGACGGTTCACGGTCTCGGCATCGCCGCCGATCATCATGCAATAGCCGCGCTCCAGGCCCCAGACGCCGCCGGAGGTGCCGACGTCGATGTAATGCAGGCCCTTCCCGGCCAGGGTTTTCGCCCGGCGGATGTCATCCTTATAGTTGGTGTTGCCACCGTCGATGATGGTGTCACCGGCTTCCAGCAAGTCGCTCAGGGTGTTGATGGTGTCTTCGGTCGGCGCGCCGGCCGGCAGCATGACCCAAACGGCACGTGGCTTGGCCAGGCCTGCCACCAGCGCTGGCAGGTCGGCAACGCCCGTGGCGCCCTCGGCGGCCAGGGTGTCGACAAAAGCGGTATTGCGGTCGTAAACAACGGTGGTGTGACCGTTGAGCATCAGACGTCGCGCAATATTGCCGCCCATGCGGCCCAGTCCAATAATCCCGAGTTGCATGTGCTGATGCTCCTTACTACAAATAAATGTGTGTCATTGGTTATAGCCCAACGCGACTGATGGAGGTTAGTCCAGAGCGTTGCGATGAAGTTTCCGGGCATTGTGCCCGATCCAGACTGATAACGCCCCGAATCATGCCGAAGACACACCGACCATCAAAAATAAAAAAGTTCCATTCATGGACAAAAGAAATCAAAATTGGCGCCGATAGCAAGTCAGTAGCCCCGCCGCGGGGACGATTTGCAGTTGAGACACGCCATTTGCGAGGTGAGCAATGGGCACAGTACACACAGCAATGCCGCCACAAACCCTGTACGTCACGATCCGTCGCGACGAATTGCGTCAGTTGAAAGACGAACGCGACCAGTTGAAGGCGGAACTCGCCCAGCTGCGTCAAATGACCCAGAGCCTGCAGCCACAGCCGCTACCGATCATCCAGCGCAAGCACGCTTGACCGCCCCCGCCTGTTTCGGGAACAGTTCGCCTGTTCCCGACATGATTCACCCTTCCCCAGTACACGCAACTAACAAAGTTTTCACACATGCTTGGCGATACTCCGGCCCATTCTGGCCGCGCCTGCGCGCGTGGCCTCCGTTCGTCGGCTAACAGGGAAGCTCCGGCGGTGGTCAACGACTGAGCTGGAGTGCTGAATGGCATTGTTCAAACGCAGCAAAACGACTGCGACAGGTTTCGACTGGGCCGGGGTTCTCTGGCTGTTCGCGTTCTTCTGGTATTTCTCGGGCATCACCCAACTGCTGATTCAGCTGACCGGCACCTCCGGCTTCAGCGGTTTCCGTCAGGCTTTTGTCATGAGCGCGCTGTGGCTCGCGCCGATGCTGGCGTTTCCCAAGCGCACCAAACTGCTGGCCGCGCTGATCGGTATCGTGCTGTGGGCCTGCTCCATGGCCAGCCTGGGTTACTTCTTCATCTATCAGCAGGAATTCTCGCAAAGCGTCATCTTCATCATGTTCGAGTCGAACGTGTCTGAAGCTGGCGAATACATGACCCAGTACTTTGCCTGGTGGATGGTTCCGGCGTTCCTCGCCCATACCGCTTTCGCCTACTTCCTGTGGACGCGCCTGCGCCCGGTGTACATGCCCCGTGGCCGTGCATTCGTCGCAGCGATAGCGATCCTGATCGCCGTGGTCGGCTACCCACTGATCAAGCAGACCCAGCGCACCGGCAGTTTCGCCGGCGGTTTCGAGAAGTTCGAAGACCGCATCGAGCCGGCCGTGCCGTGGCAGATGGCCGTGGCTTACCACCGTTACCTCGACACCCTGGCCGGCATGCAGGACATGCTGCACAGTGCGAGCAAGGTTCCACCGCTGCATAACCTCAAGGTTGCAGACGCCGACAAGCCCTCGACGCTGGTGCTGGTGATCGGCGAGTCGACCAACCGTCAGCGCATGAGCCTTTACGGCTATCCGCGCAAGACCACGCCGGAACTGGACAAGCTCAAAGATCAACTGTCGGTGTTCGACAACGTCATCACCCCGCGCCCTTACACCATCGAAGCGTTGCAACAGGTGCTGACCTTCGCCGACGAAGAAAATCCGGACCTGTACCTGTCCACGCCGTCGCTGGTCAGCATGATGAAACAGGCCGGCTACAAAACCTTCTGGATCACCAACCAGCAGACCATGACCAAACGCAACACCATGCTCACGACCTTCTCCGAACAGGCCGACGAGCAGGTGTACCTGAACAACAACCGCAACCAGAACGCGGCGCAGTACGACGGCGACGTGATCGAACCGTTCAACAAGGCCCTGACCGACCCGGCTCAACGCAAGCTGATCGTCGTGCACCTGCTCGGCACCCACATGAGCTATCAGTACCGCTATCCGCCGAGCTTCGACAAGTTCCAGGACCGTACCGGCGTGCCGGCCGGTGTGCGTGACGATCAGGTGCCGACCTACAACAGCTACGACAACGCCGTGCTGTACAACGATTTCGTGGTATCGAGCCTGATCAAGGATTACGCCAAGTCCGATCCGAACGGCTTCCTGCTGTACCTCTCCGACCACGGTGAAGACGTGTTCGACTCGGCCGGCCACAACACCCTGGGCCGTAACGAGAACAAGCCAACCGCACCGATGTACACGATTCCGTTCATGGCCTGGGCTTCGCCGAAATGGCGCGAAAACCATGACTGGAACTTCGCCGCAGATCTGGGCCGGCCTTACAGCAGCTCGCACTTGATCCACACGTGGGCGGACATGGCCGGTTTGAGTTTCGATGAACTGGACCGCACCAAGAGCCTGGTCAGCGACAGCTTCAAGCCGCGTCCGCTGATGATCGGCAACCCTTATGAGCGTGAGCAGCGCGCTTTGATCGACTTCAGCCTCATGAAGCCGAAAAAGACCGAGCCAGTCCCCGCCGGGGTGGCCAAGCAGTAACTCGAAAGGGGCCTGAAAAGGCCCCTTTTTTCATGCCTCAGAGACACCGCAAGCGGAACTCAGGGCAATCTCTTCGAAGAACGCCTGAACACGGCGAAGGCCGTGTTCTGAAGCAGGCAGGACAACATTGCCGAACGGTATAACCCAGCGCCACCGGCCCCGCTGTCCGGCGAAGCGTTTCTCCAGCCCTTCCGGGTGACAGGTCACCCAAGCCCTCACCTCGCCTGTTAACCCCGAGTTAATTCCCCGTCGCGACACTGTGCCCCGAGTACTGCTTCATGGACGAACGGCTCCCACGTTTTTCAGTAGGAGGCACCATGAAAACCACCACCGCTATTCTCGCCGGGCTACTCGCCCTCGGTTCCGCCAGCGCCTTTGCCGAGGGCGGCGCCGAACGCATGCGACATTATTACGACAACTTCCCGGTCCACCACGCGCAAAGCGAACAGCAGACCGAATCCAGCACCACAGAACTGAAGGTTCCAGACGATCAGACCGCGCAAGTCACCGAGTCTTATCGCAATTGATTCACCGAGCAACCGATGGACCTCCGATGGCTCCGCTCTGGCCTCGGAGACGACAGTTGGGCGCCCTCCCTGGGCGCCTTTTTTTATGCTTGCAGATCCTTGATCCAGAACAGCATGCGGCCATGCGCCGGGTCGAACATCCCCGGGGCGAAGCCGAACTTGCGGTAAGAGTTCTGTGCCACCTCGTTGCCCTCGAGCACTTCCAGGGTGATCTTGCAGCAACCGCGCTGACGGCAGATTTCCTCGACCTTGCGCAGCATTTTCTGGCTCAGGCCGAGGCCGCGAAATTTGCTCACGACCGCCACGTCGTGAACATTGACCAGTGGTTTGCAGGCAAACGTCGAGAACCCTTCGAAGCAGTTCACCAGCCCTGCCGGCTCGCCGCCGACGAATGCCAGCACACTGAACGCGTGCGGCCTGCGGGCCAGCTCTTCAGGCAGACGACGCAGCAGTTCCGGGTCAAGCGAATGTCCGCCGCCCATGGGATCTTCTGCGTAGTGATTGAGCACGATGCCGATGGCTTCGGCGTGCAGTGGATTGGTGTAACTGGCTTGCAGCACAAGCATTTCTGCGGAATCCATTTCCATCCCCGATCATGGCCCCGGCGCACAAGGTGCGCACCTGAAAGGCCGATCGACCTTAACGCGAGGATGTCGCAGGCCACAACCCGAGAAACCCGAATATCGATCCCATAACAAATCAATGTAGGAGCTGCCGCAGGCTGCGATCTTTTGACTTTTCAACCATCAACGCCCCCAAATCAGCTCTTCCGTCCACCCCAACTCGGCAAAATCCTGAGCCCGCAACCCGCTCTCGCCGGCGCAGAAAAACTCATCCAGCTGCGGCGGTTTCACCGAGGTCGTGCTGAGCATCGCATGCACCTGCCCACGATGATGGATCTGGTGCTCGAACAAGTGCGAAAGGATACGCAGACGACTGTCATGCTGCGGCGTTTCACGGGCGATGGTGACGATCCGCCCCAGATCGGCATCGCGCAATTGCTCGCAACAGGCGATCAGGCGTCGATCCACGTGCGCCTGCTCCTCGCGCAATGCTGCGGCCTCGGTAAACGGCTCGTCGTGGGTGAAAAACACGTAGCAGTCGGGATGCGGTTCGTCACCGCGCAACTCGCGCTCCAGTGCATCGACGTAGAACCAGTCGCAGGTGAGGATGTGATTGAGCGTCAGACGGATGCTCGGAAAGAAGCTCGCTCGCGGCGCTGCCAGCGCGTCAGCATCGAGCTGGCGCCAGGCCTTGCCGAGGCGGTGATTGGCCCACGCGTTCTGGTAGGCCATGGTCAGTAAATGATGAGACAGCGATTGACTCATGCTCGCGCCCTCTTCGCTCAGGATTCGGCAAAACGCTGCAGCTGCATCTCCTGCAAACGGCTGAGGGTGCGCCGGAACGGGAATTCCAGATAACCCTCGGTGTACAGCGCCTCCATCGGCACCTGAGCCTCGATATACAGCGGGACTTTACGGTCGTAACACTCGTCCACCAACGCTATGAAACGGCGTACCCCGTCGTCATGTACCGACAGCTGCGGCAGTTCACGGTCACCGGCCACCACCTGCGCCGAGCCGTCTTCCGTTCCCCGGGCGATACGCCCTTCACGTTTTTGTGCGCTGAGGTTCGGCACCTCGCTCAACAGGATAGACCGATAGCCGTCGCACAACGCGATGAAGTCCATCGCGGCGAACGGTTGCTCGCAGAGATCGGCATAGCGGCACCATAAAACCGTTGCGCTGGCCTGCACCACATTCAATACGCGATGGCCGACAGACACCGGTTCTGCGCTGGCGGGTTGCCCGGCATTGAGTGCCTGGAAAACCTTGTCCAGCGCACTGCCCTGCCCTGGTGCAGCGACAAAATAACGCTGCTCGACCGCGCCCGGATGCAGGCGATGGTCCTCGGCCCCGTTCACCGCCACAACCTGCATGTGTGCCTTGATCGCGGCAATCGCCGGGACGAAGCGATCACGGTTGAAGCCGTCGGCGTACAGCTGATCCGGCGGCAGGTTGGAAGTGCAGACGATCACCACGCCTTCGTCGAACATCACCTGAAACAGGCGTCCGAGGATGATTGCATCGCCAATGTCATTGACGAACAGTTCGTCGAAGCACAGCACCCGCACTTCCGCCGCCAGCTCCTTGGCCAACGCCCGCAGCGGGTCGGCGATGCCGGTCAACTGGAACGAGCGCTGGTGCACCCAGCCCATGAAGTGATGGAAGTGCTGCCGTCGGGCCGGCACCCGCAAAGTCTGATAGAACTGATCCATCAACCAGGTCTTGCCGCGCCCGACCGGGCCCCACAAGTAAACACCGGTGACTGAACGGGCACCGGCGTGCAAGGCTTCATGGCATTTTTGCAAGGCCCAGACCGCGTGCTCCTGGGCTTCATCCTGGATGAAACCCTTGTGCTCGATCGCGTGTTGCCAGGCGCTTAAAGGAGAGTCGAAAGTCATGCGCGGCAGTATATATCCCTGTAGGAGCTGCCGAGTGCAACGAGGCTGCGATCTTTTGATTTTGTTTTAAAGATCAAAAGATCGCAGCCTTCGGCAGCTCCTACAGGGGATTGTGTGTTTTTAAAGGTCGACTTTGTGTCGGGCGGCGTAAAGGCAGAGCATTTCCATCGCCAGGGTTGCCGCCGCCAGTGAGGTGACTTCTGCATGGTCATACGCCGGCGCGACTTCCACCACGTCCATGCCCACCAGATTGATTCCGCGCAAGCCGCCGAGGATTTCCAGCGCCTGCACTGTGCTCAGGCCACCGCACACCGGGGTGCCGGTGCCGGGGGCGAATGCCGGGTCGAGGCAATCGATATCAAAGGTCAGGTACACCGGGTGGTCGCCGACCCGCGCGCGAATCGCCTCGACAATCGCCTCGCAGCCACGCCGATGCACCTGGCGCGCGTCGAGTACGGCAAAACCCTGATGATCGTCATTGGTGGTGCGCAAACCGATCTGCACCGAGCGCGCCGGATCCACCAGGCCTTCCCTGGCCGCGTGCCAGAACATGGTGCCGTGATCGACACGTTTGCCGTCCTCGTCCGGCCAGGTGTCGCTGTGCGCATCGAAGTGAATCAGCGACAGCGCGCCGTGTTTGCGGGCATGGGCCTTGAGCAGCGGATAGGTGATGAAGTGATCGCCGCCAAACGTCAGCATCGCACTGCCGGCATCGAGAATTCGTTGCGCGTGAGCCTCGATGCTCTCGGGGATGGTGTGCGGCGAGCCGTAATCGAAATCGCAGTCGCCGTAATCGATCACCGCCAGATGATCGAATGGATCGAACGTCCACGGCCAGTGCCGTTCCCAGGCGATCCCGGTGGAAGCGGCGCGAATCCCCCGAGGCCCGAAACGCGCGCCCGGGCGGTTGCTGGTGGCGGTGTCGAACGGTACGCCGCTGACTGCCACGTCGACGCCGCGCAAATCACGGCTGTAGCGGCGACGCATGAAACTGGTGATCCCGGCGTAGGTGCTTTCGGCTGAGGTGCCGTACAGGCTGTCGCGGGTCATGGCTTGGTCGTTGAGCATCGGCACGTCCATCGGTGTGCTCCTTTTTGTTATTGATGGCTACGGAAAGTGGTCCAAAGGCGCGTGCGCTGACGCATGTCCTTGAGGCTCATGCTGCGGTCGGCGTACAAGCGCTCACGCATCTCGGCGGGCGGGTAAATGTCCGGGTCATTGCGCACGGCCTCATCCACCAGCGGCGTCGCGGCCGTGTTGGCGGTGGCGAAAAACAGCGTATTGGTCAGCTCGGCGACCGATTCGGGGCGCAGCATGAATTCGATGAACGCCCGCGCCGCTTGCGGATTGGGCGCATCCTTGGGAATCGCCAGGTTGTCCTGCCAGATCAACGTGCCTTCGCGAGGGATCCGGTACGCGACTTCATAGGGTTTGCTGGCCTTGTGCGCCTGATCGGCAGCCATGCTCACGTCGCCGTTGTAGGTCAGCGCCAGACACACGCTGCCATTGGCCAGATCGCTGATCTGCCGGCCGGTGGCGACGTACAGCACCGAAGGCTGAAGTTTCTGCAATAAGGCTTCGGCGGCGGCCAGATCATTCTTGTCGGTGCTGTAGGGATCCTTGCCCAGATAGTGCAGCGCCAGCCCAATGACCTCCTGCGGCGAATCGAGCACGGCAATCCCGCAATCCTTGAGCTTGCTGGCGTATTCAGGCTTGAACAGCAGGTCGAGGCTGTTGAGTGGCACGTCCGGCAGGCGCTTTTTCACCGCCTCGACATTCAATCCCAGCCCGAGCGTGCCCCAGGTGTACGGCACGGCGTAGCGGTTGCCGGGATCAACGGCAGCCAGTTTCTCCAACAGATCAGGATCGAGGTTGGCGTAACCCTTGAGACCTTCGTGGGGGATTTCCTTCAAGGCGCCCGCCGCCAAGCCCCGGGCCAGAACACTGGAGGACGGCACCACCACGTCATAACCGCTGCCACCGGTGAGCAACTTGGTCTCCAACACCTCGGAGGTATCGAAAGTGTCGTAGCGCACATGAATCCCGGTCTCCTGCTCGAAACGCTGCAGCGTCTGCGACGGCACGTAATCGGCCCAGCTGTAGAGATTGAGGGTCTTGTCCTCGGCCTGTGCCTGCAGGGCCACGGACAACAACAGCGCGGGAAAACACAGCTTGAACACGGGAGCCATGACGAACACCTGAGCGGAGGAAGTGACTGCAGGATGCGCCGTCGGATACATTGCAGAAATATCAAGTTTGTTAACCTGACTTTATCTGGGAGTAATGTGATGCTCGGTCAGCTTCACGACGTCGATTTGCAGTTGCTGCGCCTGTTTGTGCGGGTGGTGGAGTGCGGCGGCTTCAGTGCGGCGCAAGGTGAGCTGGGCCTGAGCCAGTCGAGCATCAGCCAGCAGATGGCCAAGCTCGAAACCCGCCTGGGTTATCGCCTGTGTAGCCGTGGCAAGGGCGGTTTCAGCGTCACGCCCAAGGGTGAGCAACTGCTGATCGCCATTCGTACGCTGTTCGAATCCATTGAAACCTTTCGCCACCAATCCAACGGCGTCGCCGGACGGCTGATCGGTGAGGTGCGCCTGGGCTTGTCCGAAGCGCTTGATCAATCGGTGTTGCTGCGGGTGGCGGATGCGATCCGGCGTTTTCGCGAGCGCGATGAGTCGGTGCGCATCGAGTTGATCAGCGCGATGCCCGGGGAGATGGAGCGCCTGTTGCTGCAACAGCGACTGGACCTGGCCATCGGTTACTTTTCGCAGGTGCAGAGCGCTTTCAACTACCACGAACTGTTCAGGGAAACCCAGCATCTGTACTGCGCGAAGGGGCATCCGCTATTCAGTGTCGATACGCCGGATGATGCCGCGCTGCAGGCCTGCGACCGGGTGGATCATCCGTACCGGTTCCTGCGCACGGGCGAGCCGTTCCCGGACAAGCGCTTTTCCGCGCGTTCGGAACAGGTCGAGGGCACCCTCGCCTTCATACTTTCCGGCAAACACGTGGATTATCTGCCTGATCACTATGCGCGGGTCTGGGAGGACAAAGGCTTGCTGCGGGCGCTGCGACCCGGTGAGTTGAGTTTCGAGGTGGCGTTTCATCTGGCCCGACATCGGGCGCAGGTGCCGGGGGATGCGCAGAAGGCGTTTGAGGAAGATTTGCTCGCAGCCTTTGTTTGAAGATCAAAAGATCGCAGCCTTCGGCAGCTCCTACAGGAATGCAAAATGTAGGAGCTGCCGAAGGCTGCGATCTTTTGATTTAAGGGAAAATCCTCCTCAAGCCCAATAAATCCTGACCTTTCAGGCAATTTTTGCTCGTTGCCCTCGCCGTCCTCTTCCGGCATCCTGCGCCTCCATTTTCTGACCCGGCCCCGCCTTACGGCGCGCAAAACACCATGACCGCCTCTGAAAAAGTCCCGCGCAACAACGATCTGATCTACGGCCTCAACGACCGTCCGCACCTGACCGCCACGGTGTTCGCCGCACTGCAGCACGTGCTGGCGAGCTTCGTCGGCATCATCACCCCGACCCTGATCATGGGCGGCGCCCTGGGCCTGCAAAGTGAAATTCCGTACCTGATCAGCATGGCGCTGTTCGTCTCCGGTCTGGGCACCTTCGTTCAGGCGCGGCGTTTCGGCCCGGTCGGTTCCGGGTTGCTGTGCCTGCAAGGCACCAGTTTTTCCTTTATCAGCGTGATTCTCAGCGCCGGGTTCATGGTCAAGGCCCGGGGTGGCGGCACCGATGAAATTCTCTCGACGATTTTCGGCGTATGCTTTTTCGCAGCCTTCATCGAAGTGGTGCTGAGCCAGTTCATCGGCAAACTGCGGATGCTGATCACGCCGGTGGTCACTGGCACCATCATCACCCTGATGGGCCTGTCGCTGATCAAAGTGGCGATGACCGATATCGCCGGTGGCTTCGGCGCGCCCGATCTGGGTGCAGCCAGCCATGTGTTTCTGGCCGCGTTGGTGATCGGCACTATCGTTGTGCTGAACCGCGTCGACGTGCCGTTTCTGCGCCTGGGCGCGATCGTCATTGGCCTGACCCTCGGCTATGTGGTCGCTTGGCTGATGGGCACGGTGGATTTCGCCTCGATGCCCGAAGTGCCGCTGGTCAGCGTGCCAGTGCCGTTCAAGTACGGTTTCAACTTCGACTGGGTGGCGTTCGTGCCGGTGGCAGTGATCTTCCTGGTTTCGCCGCTGGAAGCCGCGGGCGACCTGACGGCCAACTCGATGATCTCGCGCCAACCGGTCAAAGGCCCGCTGTATATCCGCCGGATCAAATCCGGTCTGCTCGCCGATGGCCTCAACTCGGCCATGGCAGCGGTGTTCAACAGCATGCCGATGGTCACGTTCGCGCAGAACAACGGCGTGATCCAGCTGACCGGCGTCGCCAGCCGCTACGTGGCGTTCTTCATCGCCGGCCTGCTGGTGCTGCTGGGGCTGTTCCCGATGATCGGCGCGGTGCTGCAACTGATGCCCAAACCAGTGCTCGGCGGTGCCGAACTGGTGATGTTCGGCACCGTGGCCGTGGCCGGGATCAAGATCCTCGCCGAGGCCGGCCTGCATCGGCGCAACATGCTGATCGTGGCGATTTCCGTCGGCATGGGCCTGGGCATTGCTGCCGTGCCGGAGGTGCTGCGCGAGTTGCCACAAGCGCTACGCAACATTTTCGAATCGCCGATCACCGTCGGTGCGTTGTGCGCTATCGTGCTGAACATCTTCCTGCCGGAAGAATTCATTGAGCTGGAAGAAGACGATTTCGATCCGGAAGCGTCGATTCTGCAGGTCATGGAAAACCCCGATCTGCCGGCCAAAGCTGAACCTGCATCTGCAGCGGCGGTCGCACAGTTGAACCGCTGACGTTACGCCATTAAAAAAGGGCTGAGCCGGCAACGGTTCAGCCCTTTTTTGTTGAGAGACTGTTTATGCGCCGCGTCCACGCCGTCATCCTGTCCCTGCTGCTGTTGTCCCTGAGCGCCTGCGCACTGTTTCCCAACCGGGATCCGGTGAACATCAACGTGGTCGGCCTCGAACCGTTGCCGAGCCAGGATCTGGAAGTGCGCTTCGCCCTCAAGTTGCGGGTACAGAACCCCAACGAAACCGCCATCGATTACACCGGCATCGCCCTCGACCTTGAGGTCAACGGTCACCCTCTGGCGTCGGGTGTGAGCGATCAGGTCGGCTCGATCCCGCGCTTCTCGGAAGCCGTGGTCAGCGTACCGGTCAGTGTTTCTGCGTTCTCGGTGCTGCGCCAGACCCTGGGCCTGAGCCAGACGCAAACCCTCGACAACCTGCCCTACGTGCTGCGCGGCAAACTGGCGGGCGGATTGTTCGGCACCATGCGGTTTGTCGACAGTGGCAAGCTGAGCTTGCCAAAGGCTACTGCTGCGACGTGGTAAATAAACAATTTTGCAACCGCTCATAAATACCTGTGGGAGCTGGCTTGCCAGCGATAGGGCCGCATCAGCCAGCATCGTCGTTGCTGACAGTCCGCCATCGCTGGCAAGCCAGCTCCCACAGTTTTTCAATCAGCCCGAAGTCATGCGGTAAAGCGCACACCCGGTTTGGCGCGTTCATCAACCGACAACTCAAACACATCCGGCCGCGCATAGTGGCCGACCACGTCATAGTCATACCGCGCGCGAACCAGTTCATCGGTATCGATCTCAGCCGTGAGCAACCCCGCTTCGCCCCGCAACGGCCCGGCCAGCACATCGCCCATCGGCCCGACAATCACGCTGCCACCGGCAATCAACGGACGGTCCGCCGGCCAATTGGCAATCTCCACGCCCAACTCGTTCGGCGAGGCCTGTACCTGACAGGCGCTGACCACAAAGCAGCGGCCCTCATGGGCGATGTGACGCATGCTGACCTGCCACATCTCGCGTTCGTCCACGGTCGGCGCACACCAGACTTCAATGCCCTTGGCGTACATCGCCGTGCGCAGCAGCGGCATCATGTTTTCCCAGCAAACCACGGCGCCGAGCCTGCCGACCTGAGTGTCGAGCACCGGCAGCGTCGAGCCATCGCCCTTGCCCCAGATCAGCCGTTCGGTGCCGGTCGGCATCAGTTTGCGATGCTTGGCCACCAGCCCTGCTTGCGGATCGAAATACAGTGCCGTGCAATACAACGTGCTGCCGGCGCGCTCGATGACGCCGATCACCAGATTGGCTCCGGTACGCGCCGACAAACCGGCCAATGCTTCGGTTTCCGCTCCCGGCACATCGATGGCGTTGGCGAAGTACCGGGCATAGGCCTCACGTCCCTCGGGCAAGCGATAACCGAGCTGGGTGCCAAATCCTTCACCTTTCGGGTAGCCACCGAGCAGCGCTTCGGGCATGACCACCAACGCCGCGCCGGACTCGCTGATCGCGCCCTCCCAGCTCAGGATCTGCTCCAGGGTTTCAGCCTTGCCACCGGGCAAGGCACCGATCTGCAGCGCGGCAACTATTGATTTGGGCATTGCGTTCACTCCATCAGGTTCAAGTGTTGCCGATTCTGCGGCGGCACGGGATCATGAATAAAGCCCGACTCGCTGCTGAATGATATGAACCATATGAATATCGCAACCATCGACCTCAACCTGCTGAAAGTCTTCGAAGCCCTGCATGAAGAATCCAGCGCCAGCCGTGCGGCGCTGCGTCTGGGCGTGACGCAATCGGCGGTCAGTGCGGCGTTGCGCCGGTTGCGCGAGGTGTATGGCGATCAGCTGTTTGTACGCACCGGTCGCGGACTGGCGCCAACGCTCAAGGCCAATCAACTGAAACCGGTGGTCAGTGAAGCGCTGAACAAATGTCGGCAGAGCCTGGCGATGGTCGACCCGACGGCCCATCACTACGAGGGCCGTTCAGTGACCGTAGGCCTGTCGGATGATTTCGAAATCGCTTATGGCCGGCGCCTGATCGAAGAAATTGCCCGCAGCGCGCCCAAGCTGCGGCTGATCTTCCGCCAGACACACAGCCAGATCGTCGCCCGTGCCCTGATGGAGCGCAGTATCGACCTGGCGATCACTGCCGGTGGATTTGCCGAGCGCCTGCTCAGCCGACAAGTGTTGGGCGAAGGGGATTATGCGTGTCTGGTCGACCCGGGCAGTCTGGCGGCCGGTCAACAGAACATCGATTTACAGGAGTTTGTCGCCCGCGAACACATTCTGGTGTCTTCGGGCGGTTTCATCGGCATCACCGATGAAGGCCTGGCAGGGCTGGGCCTGAGTCGGCGGGTGTGCGCATCCACAACGCACTTTGCGGCGCTGCCGCATTTGCTCAGGGGCAGCGGCGCGGTGGCAACCATCCCGACCCATGCCGCCCGGGCGATTGCAGATCTCAGCGGGCTGGTGCTGCTGCCCTGCCCGCTGGCGCTGCCGCGTTACCCGATCGAACTGGGCTGGCGTACCAGCACGCAGATCGATCCGGTGGTAATCAAGGTGCGTGAGGCCGTTGTTGCTGCGTTCAACACGCTGTAAAGCGTGTTTACTTGTTGGCCGCCATCAGCCGGTTGACTTCACTGCGCACCATGTTGGCGAATTCCGGCGGGGACATGCCATCAAGCTCGGCGCGCACCCACTCGGCCCATTTGCCCTTGCGCTTGGAGCGTTCGCCGAACAACCGCGCGGCTTCGCCTTTGGCTTTGCCCAGATTGTTCTGCCAGAGTTCGAACAGACGGGATTTCTCGTCTTCCAGCGCGGCGCGCTCGGCGAGGGATTTGTCGGCCAGATTGAAACTCATGGGGAAATACCTGCTGCGTAAAATGGCGACATCTTACACGCTCGACGGAAATCTCCGGCGCAGGTTTTTTTTGCAGACCTAAAATCAGTGCAACTTTTCGCTCAGCGCCACACTCCATTGATCACTGTTCATCCATCTGCAAGGAGTCACCCAATGGCCCGCAAATCCCGCGTGCAAGCCGTCGAAGACCAAATCAAGGATCAAGCCTTCAGTGAACTTCAGGCGCTGATCGAAGAGTCCGACAAACTGCTCAAGAGCAGTGCCTCACTGGTTGGCGAAGAAGCAGAAACCCTGCGCGGGCAAATCGCCCTCAAGCTGCAACAGGCGCTGGACTCGGTGTCCAGCGTACGTGACCGCACCAAACCTGCGGTCGAGGCCACCGAGAGCTACATTGGCGGCCATCCATGGCAGACCGTGGCGATTTCCGCCGGTTTCGGTCTGGTAGTGGGTTTGCTGCTCGGTCGTCGTTGATCAACGGTTGTCAGAGCGCATTGTTGAATAAACCTGTGGCGAGGGAGCTTGCTCCCGCTGGACTGCGCAGCAGTCCCCTGTTCTCAAGCAGACAAAGGGGGCCGCTTCGCCACCC
>NZ_QAIK01000041.1:98464-100606 GCF_003061005.1 Pseudomonas sp. HMWF021
GTTTTCTGGCAATTATTCCCCGGCCAGCTCTCGCAACTGAGCCAGCGTCTGTTCATCCAGTACGATCCCTTCGGCCAGCGATCTGGCCCGCTGCAAATGCCGACGATCACCCGGCAAGCGCTTGAGCCCCACCCCATGCATCTGCCGCACCAGCTCTTCGCTGCGCTGGGCGAAACGCTGTCCGGCAGCCTTGTCCGGATCGATGACGATCAGCAGTTGCCCGGTCCATGGAGTTTTTGCTCCCGGATGATTTGACCAGTCGAACTCGAAGGAAAAATTGCCGCCAGTCAGCGCGGCCGCCAGCAACTCGACCATCATCGAAAGCGCCGAACCTTTGTGCCCGCCAAATGGCAACAGCGCACCGCCCTCAAGAATCGCCTTCGGGTCCTGCGTGGGCTGACCGAGGCTGTCCACGCCCATTCCGGCGGGCAGGCGTTCGCCCTTGCGCGCGGCAATCTGCACATCGCCGTGGGCAATGGCGCTGGTCGCCAGATCGAACACAATCGGCGCGCCGCCGGCCCGTGGAGCGGCAAAGGCAATCGGGTTGGTGCCGAACAATGGCCGGTCGGCGCCATGGGGCACCACGCAGGTCATGCTGTTGACCACACTCAGTGCCACCAGCCCTTCTTCAGCGAACGGCTCGACGTCCGGCCACAGCGCCGCGAAGTGATGGGAGTTGCGAATCGCCAGGACCGCGATCCCGGCGTTGCGGGCTTTCTCCACCAGCAGCGGCCGCGCGGCAGCCAATGCCGGCTGGGCGAAGCCGTTACCGGCATCGACCCGCACAAACCCGGGCGCCACGTCCTCGACCTGCGGCACAGCCTGCCCATTGACCCAGCCACTGGCGAGGGTCGAGACGTAACCGGGGATGCGAAACACGCCGTGGCTGTGCGCGCCGTCGCGTTCAGCACCGGCACAATTGGCGGCCAGGGTGCGGGCGACAGACGCCGATGTACCGTGGCGCAGGAAAATCCGTTCAAGCAGTTGCGTCAGCGCATCGAGCGTGAGCGAGGACGCAACGGGGGTAGACACGCAATCGTGTGGCGCAGGCATCTGAAGCTCCAGACTAATTATTGGAGGGAACAACAGCGTATGAACAACTTGCCCGCCGATTAACCATGCCGGACCGAGCGCGTGTCAACCCTCGATGATCCGGCAGGCGATGCAATAACTATGTACCACCAGCGCTCCCACTAAGCCTTTTAGCCTTGACAGACTTGCGCGGGCAGCTCGCCCATGCGCTTTCCATCGAGACTGAACATGCCCCGATCCACTGCGCCACTGTTATTTCCCCAAGCCCTCAACCACCGCGGTCTATGGGTGGAGCTTGGCAAAGTCCACGGTCTGACCGACAAGGATTTCAACTGGCTGGGCCACGTCCTTCTGCTCACCAAAACATCACGCCAACAGCAAACGCCGCCAATGACCGCCGAAGTCATCCTGCTCAATACCGATGCGTCGGCGCCGGTGCCATTGGCAGGCTGTTTTGCCCTCAGCGCTACCCCTGACGACAACGGCACGATCCTTTACACGCCGTACGATGGCATCACGAAACATCACAGCCGCGCAGCCATGGTCGAGCACCTCGAAACGCGCCTGAAGGCCGCTGACAGCGATGACGATCTGTTCGCGTTTCTGGCGATTTCCCAGCGCAAACAGTTGCTGGAGCACGCAGGGATCTCGCTCTCGTTCAAAGAAATGGAAGGCGGCGTATTCGATTACCAGAAGTCGCTCGTAAGACAGAGCCAGCACCTGAATACACAGGCAATGCTCGATGAACTGAAACGGCTGCCATCGCTCAGGCACTTGCTGGAACTCATGCTGGGCAAACTGCTCGCACCTGCGTTTGCCGGGCTTGACCAGCACCATACGCGCGTCAACCTGTTTACCGAAGACGAAAACGGTGTACGTCCCTGGCAGCAGTCGATGAGCCTGGCCGATGCCGTGCTGCTTCACTATCGTCACAGGCAGTGGCCACCGGGTCAGAAGCATGAATTTTCCAATCCATCCAGAAAATCGACCGCCGCAGACCAAATGGCCTGGGAAAATGCGGTCACCCGGATTTCCGGCAACCTGTCGGCCCTGCTGGCTGACCAAATGGAGCATTACTGGCAATCGGCATCCGCCGATGGCTCGGCCCGC
>NZ_QAIK01000041.1:100658-113740 GCF_003061005.1 Pseudomonas sp. HMWF021
ACCGGGCAATTCAACACATTGCACCAGATCATCAAACCCGCGCCCTCTTCCTCTTACCCTCCAACCTTTGAAACCGTAAGAATCTGGGAGTATCCGGCGCATTATGTCGAACTGGCCGGTTCGTTGATGATCAGTCACCAACAGGCTTATCTCTACACGCCAGCCGAAGGCACTCAGGTTCTCACGGACTATCAGGACCTGCGAAATACCTTGCTGAGCAAATTCTCGGCACCCGGCCATGAAGACGAATTATTCGGCTTGCTGAGCCTGGAGGAGCGCAAGCGCTTCATCGGTTTCCACGCACCTCAAGTGACCGGTGAAGTGATTTCCGGTGACCTGTTCGGGACGCTCTTCGACAACATCGTCGGCAAGCAACAGCAAAACATCGACTACGCCCTGCAGGTGTTTCGCCACAGCGACGGTGCAGTCGATATCCACGCGCTGTTCGACATCACTATCGATATACGGCTGATGATCAATCGAGCCATGACCCGTCTGGACACGGGCGGTCGGTGGAGCACGCAACCGGTTCTGACCGGTAATCAGCAACCCTCCATGGTTCAGGCCGATAAAGCCGCCGCTGCAGTCAAGACATACACGGATATCGAGACGACGCTGAAATCGCGCCTCATGGCTCAGCCGAACGCTACCCCTGAGCAGCAGCGAGCCTATCTTGAGAGCCTGAAGCCCGACGTGGCCCATGCGATGTATGTCGGGCTCGGTGGCGAAGCCAGGCAGCGGGTTAACAAGGGCACCCTGCACGACTCCGAGCGAGCCATCGTCGAGGCCGTGGTCAACGCGGATCTGCCGACGCGCCGACAGCGAGTGCCGATCAATGGCTTTCGTCCGGATGCCTTTTGGTTGACCCTGCAGAGTACGGGGCAGACAAGTCTGGCCCCCTTGGCCCAATGCATGCTCATCACCGAGCGCGGTGGTCTTGATGCTCATTACTCGGGACGGGCCATTCTCTGGACACCGGCCATGGGCCTTGAAGTGTTCAACGACATCGACGTTGCCCGGCAAGCCATTAACCGGCGGCTACTCGACAACGTGCAGCGCCTTTCTCTGCTGGAAAATCTTGCGCCCGAGGATTTCCAGCCCAATCAGCAATATTCGCTGGGGCCGTTGCACCAGATCACGAATAACGTGCTGCATCACAGCGCACAGTCAGCGATCAATCATTACCTGAGCAACTTCGCCCAGGTACGCGAGCGGATCAAGGATGAATCTCGCCAGACGAAGGCCCTGACAGCGCTGAGCCTGAATGTCATCAATACCAATCTGAATCTGGCCGCCGAACATGCCCAGGCCATTCGTCAACAGCAAACCTTGCCTGCCTGGTTCGGGATGGCACCGGTCGCGGAGCAAAAACGTCACGTTGAATTGCTGGAGCAGTGGCGCCTCAGCGTACCCGACGACAAGGATTATCTTGAAGGCATCGAATCGCTCACCGGCCATGTCCGGACCACGCTCAGGAACCTGCTGAACCTGCGCATTCCCGGTCACGGATTCACCCCCGACCAGATCAAAGTCGTGCCCAATCTGGCATTGGCAGGGCCGCCACTGGACCTTGTGAACTTCGCCTTGAATCACATCAGCGTTGGTCAGAACACCGGGTTCTCCGTGCACTCCACAACTGATTCGCCGCTGCCGGACAAGCTGGATCAGACAGCTGTCACACAATTGCTGCTGTCCCTGAACATTGCTTCCGGCTACGCCGCAAAAATCACTCAAGCCTTGACCATCGGTGACCAGGCGGCCGAGCGCAGACAGCGGTTCTATCGCCAACTGCCCTGGCAACTGCTGCAACACGCCCATGCCTTGAAACTGCAGCAGTCACTGTCCACCTCCGCCTTCGATCACATCCTGCAAGTGCTGGACATGCCCGATGGACTGGCGCGCTCTGCGGTTGAAGGCGCCAACGCGTTCGTCAGCCCGCTGACACTGGTCAAAACAGCGGGCGCCGCCGGCATCAGCGCACTGGGTCTGTATGTATTCGGATCGGGCACGGCAGGGCCGCTGACCCTTTACGCACCCTATGCCGACAAACTTTTCCAGGAGTTCGAAAACCCGCCCGCACTGATTCGCGCGCTCAATACTGCCGGCCCTTTACAAAACCTGCTGCTTCGACGTTTGCCTGAGGCCGAGCGCGCCATATTTCGTGGACTGCTGGAATCCACTGCGGGCCAGACCAGCGAAATAACGCTTTCGCTCAGGCCTGTCACCGGCAACTTTTTGCATACGCTGTACGACGACGGGGTTGATGTGCTCAAGCAGCTCCTGGGCAGCCAGTCGATATTCAACGCGCACACCGATTGGGAAGCCGCAAAAACGCTGTTTTCGAGCGGCATCAAATTCGTTGCAGAGGAACTGCCGGGCAAGCTCGCCTGCGCACCTTTTCTCTGGGAATCCTACAAGGCCTTCAAAGACTCTGCCGAAGCCTTGCAAAGCCATCATTGGTCACACGCGCTCAAGGCATTTATCGACGGGGCGGCGCAAATGGTCAGCATGGGCCTGCTGCCGGAACTGTCGAAGGAACCAACCGCCGCACCTCTCCCCGCCAGTGACGGTGGTAATGGGGCTTCACGAACCAGGAAGTGGTCCGGGATCGATCCCGTCGCCCCCGCTCGAACGCAACTGCAAGCCTTTGAAGCGCCCGACGTTGCACTCAAGGATCTGACGAAGAGCAGCAGCGGCGGCCCGTACTCTCAGGCGAGCAGCAACCGTCATTTTGCCGCTATCGACGGCAAGGTCTACGCCGTGGAGAAACCCTCGCAAGTGTGGCAGCTGTCGCGTCACGGCAAGCTCGGTCCGCGGCTCAAAACAGCGGCAAATCGTCTGATCATTGATCCCGAACGCCACATCGTCCACTACGGCAAGGCCATCTCGCGAATGGTGAACGAGTACAACACCAACTATCAAAGCCGTTTGATGATGAACATTGAAGCGCAAGGCATGCGCCAGATTCGCCAGCGCTACCGTTACAAGGCCGATGTGCTGGTGCAGGCGATCGATATTGCGCGCAAATACGCCTTTTATTTTCTGCATAACCTGGCATTGCTGGATCCCAGCATGCCGGATGGGCGTTCCGGCAACTTCATCAGGAGTTTTTTCGACCTGCGGCAACTGGACCGCAACGTCATCCGGAAAATCGGCGATGCGCTCATCCCGCTCTGCAATGCATTGGTGGACCCCAGCGATGATCTGTTGAATACCGACCGTTTTATCGTCGGGTCGAACTCGTACCAGAATGACGTCATTGCGTTCGTGTTGTCCGACGACAACACCAATCGGGTCCATTTCACCGAGCACTTTTTCGATCAACAACTGGATAATTACAAGACTGTGATGAGCCAAACCTTTGATGTCGATGCCCATGCCCAGGCCGCGACGCTGATTCACGAATTTGCGCACCAGTTTTGCGAGGCGCTGGACATCCGTACGCTCAGAGCCCGCGAACCGTTCAGCGACCTTATTTCCCTCCAGACCCACCTGGGAACAAAGTTGTACACAGAGCTGGATCTTTATCAAGTCACCGCGCTGTCAAGGCAAACACCTCGCCACGAGTTGTTTACCGAATTCAATTCCACGTCAGGCAACTGGATTGACCTGGATGTCGCGCCGGGCATGGAGCATGTCGGCAGGGAAATTCTCGCAATAGCCAACGCGCCGAACATGAGTCTTGCCCGCGATGCGTTCATGGACCCTCTTAATCCCGATGTTCGAATCAATATAATCCTGCGCAATGCCGACTCCATCGCGCGATTGATCTGCGAGCTGGGCAGGCAACTGGACCCTGTGCCCTGAGCCAAAAAAAAACGCAGGCCAGGCCTGCGTTTTCGGCGTTCATGCAGTGGACGAATCAGTCTTTCTGATCCCTCAGCACATTGCCCGAGGTGCCGTCGATACGAAACTCGTACACGGCGCCATCTGCCTTGCGCCCTTCGCCTTTCCAGTAACCGTCGTTATCGGCTTCGATCTCGTAGATCTCAACGTAGCCGGCCTTGGTTTTCGCTGTTTCGATGGCTTTCTCGATGGTGATCCAGCCTGCACCGGGGCGGTCGGCCATGGCTGCGCCGGCACTGAACAGACTGGTGATGACAACAAGACTCGCGAGGGTTTTCTTGATCATTTTTTCACTCCATTTGTGGATACTGGTCTCAAGGACTTCCTGCTTTTTGGGTGTCTGCAGGAAAAATAAGTTCCACTTTGATGGGCAATTGCCATGACGAGTGTTCTCGGCACCTTGCGTGCGAGGTTAGAATGCAGGAAATCAGGACCACTCAATGACCCAAGACTCCCTCTCGGAAGCCGAACACGACGCCATCACCGATACCGCTGCGCATTGGTGCATGCGCCTGCATGCCGTCGACTGCACGCCCGAAGAACGTCTGGCCTTCGAACAATGGTTCGACGCCCATCCCCTGCATGCATTCGAATACGAAGCCATGCTGGAGATCTGGGACGTGGCCGAGCATCTGCCACGGCCCGAGCCTGTGCCACCGGTGAACGTGCGCCCAGCCGTCCAGCGCTGGCGCCAGTACGCCATTGCCGCGGCGGTCTGCGCACTGGCCCTGCCCCTGGCGGCCTTCACCGGCTGGAATCTGGGCTGGATCCCTGACAGCTACCAGCGATTCGAATCCGACGGCAATCCACGTCAGGTCACACTGGCAGACGGCAGTCAGCTGGAAATGAACCTGAACACCGAATTGACCTTCAGCAACTACAAGGATGAGCGCCGCGTCACCCTTAAGCGTGGCGAAGCGTTTTTCAATGTCAGCCATGACATGACCCATCCCTTTATCGTGCGGGCGGGAGAAGGCCGGATTCGCGTCACCGGTACCCGATTCAACGTCTGGATGTACGACGATCAGGTGCGAGTGACCCTCGTGGAGGGTTCGGTACTGGTGAAGAGCAACACCGGATTGCCCGGAGACGGCGTGCGCCTGGGATCGTCAATGCAGGCCAGTTTCCGCAACGGCGACTTCCTGCCAAAGATCAACCAGACCGACGCCAACGATCAATCACTGGCGTGGCGCAGCGGAAAACTGGTACTCGACAATCTGCCACTCGAAGAAGCGCTGCCACTGATCAACCGGTATCTGTCCCGTCCCGTGATGCTCGCTGATCGTGCGACCGGCACCATTCGCGTCGGTGGCACCTACAACACCAAGGAAGTGGACAGCCTGGTAAGCGTCCTGCCCAGGGTTCTGCCGGTCTACCTGACCCGCAACAAGGACGGCAATCCGGTCATCAACTCGATGCCCAAGCCCCCCACAAAAAGCTGAAAGCCGCCCCCCTTTCGGGACGCGGCTTTCACTCACTTCAACGATAATGGCGCCTATTGCGCCGCCACCTTCCCGGCCGCTTGCCGCTCCTCATGGATCGTCAGCGCCTGATACTGCGGATCAGCCTCGATCTGCTGCTCGGTGAATGGCAGCACACTCCACTGTTTCTTCGAGAATGCTTCGGTCTGGTCCCGGGAATGCTTCGACGCCGGGTCACTGGACAGCGAAAACGCGAGCAATCCCTGTGCATGTGGCCCCTTGTCATCGAACGTGATCACTTGCAGATAACTGGTGCCACTGATCACTTCAAGCTTGCCGTCCTCACGCGGGACACTCTGGATCGCGTTGTAGGTGCCCAGCGTAGCAGGCCCGCCATGGATTGCGGTCTGCTGACCGCCGCTGCTCACTACCTGGATATCCCCCCAGCGCGCGTCCGCTTTCAGGCCCATTTTGGCGGTGCTTTCAACCGATGCGCGCATTGCTTCACTCAATGCCTTTTTCACCGCCGGTTGCTCGATGGCCAGGCCTCGCGGGGTGTGCTGAGGGTCTTGTGGGTCGAACGCGACACGCCATGCGTCCGGCGACTTCAACAGTGCCCCCATGATGTTCTGGAAATGTACCAGGCCCACGCCCGATTCCAGATTCGCCCGACCATCCCAGGCCTTCAGGCTGGTGCACACCGGCTTCGATCCGGCAGCATCCAAATCAGGATCACCCGAGCAGAACTTCAGCAGATCAGGCAGCACCAGCGCCGCGAGATAGACGTTATCGTCCATCACCATCTGCTGCAGGTCCTTCACCGCCAACGGCCCCTTTTTGTTCAGGCTGTTCAGGCGCTCAAGCGCGAAGCGTGAACGCAGCCCGAGTGGCTGGCCATCCTGACTGATCAAAGGCGAGAACCCGGTCAGCGGTTGCAGCGGGTTGGCCAGCCACGCCGAATCATTGGAGTGCTGGACGAAGTCCTTGCGCAGCAATTGTGGCAGTTGGCTCGCGGCATAGATGCCTTTCTGTGCGGCGTGCGGATCAATGTCCCAGGCGCAACCACTGTTGGAGCCATCGAGCACGATCATCTGCAAGCCAATACGCGGATCGCTGCACCTGGCCAGTTTGTCGGCACTGACGTTCGGCACCACCGACAGGTTCATGTACAGCGTCTGGCCCTTGTCATCCGCCGCCAGGGTGTTGACCCAAGGGATGCCCTGGATCTTGTGCACCGAATCCTGCAGTTCCTGGAGACTCGCCGCCTGATTCATCGCATACCATTGCTTGAGCACGCGATCGTTATCCAGATTGGCGTCGCGCAGGCTGTAGGCGAACTGGTTGTTCCAGTCGAGCTTGCCCGGCCATTGCACGATCGGGCCGAACTGCGAGCTGTAAATGTCACGCGAGACCGATGTGACCTGCCCGTCCGCCTGTCGCACCTGGACGCTCACTGTCTGCTTGCTCATCGGCAGCGACTTGCCGTCCAGCAGATAACGGGTCGGATCTTTCGGATCGAGTTGCAGACGATACAGGGTGAAATGCTTCGACGAGTCGACCGTGTGGGTCCATGCCAGGTGCTGATTGAAGCCGATATTGATCATCGGCAGGCCCGGCAGTGCCGCGCCCATCACGTCGAGTTTGCCCGGAATGGTCAGGTGCATCTGGTAGAAACGCATGCCGCCAACCCAAGGGAAATGCGGGTTGGCCAACAGCATGCCGCGACCGTTGAACGAGCGTTCGCTACCAATCGCCACCGCGTTACTGCCGCGATCCAGCGCAAAGCGCTGCATGCGCGCGTCCGCGAGCTGATAAGCCTGCCCGCTGCTGCTCGCCTGCGCTGAAGCCTGCGGCGGCGTCGCACCGGCCAGAGCTTCGGCAAACTGCCCGACCCCGCCCTCGACCAGTAACCGGCGGGTCAGTTTGACCAGATCCTCGGCACCGATATCACGCACCCATTCACCCTGGCATTGCTGCGGCAAGCCTTGTTGGCGACGCTCCGCCAGATAGCGGTTGTAGCCGGCGGCATAGCCTTGCACGAGGTCACGCACCTCGCCCGGTTGCGCGTCCCAGAACGCCTTCACCGCTTCAGGCGTGTTGAGCCACGTGAAGAACACATCACTGACGCGGTTTTCCCGTTGCTCGACAGTCATTTGCTCCGGGCCGAAATAGCGGGAGCGCTGGCCGTTGACCGTGACGATCTCGTTGGCCAGCAGACACAGATTGTCTTGCGCGTAGGCGTAACCAATGCCAAAGCCCAGGCCACGCTCGTTTTCAGCGCGGATGTGCGGCACACCAAAAGAAGTGCGACGAATGTCGGTGCCGTTGTGCGCCACGGGACTGAGTGCATGTGCCGACAGACTGAGCCCGAATAACGTACCGGCGAGGGCCAAACCGGTTAACTGCCTGGAAATAATCACGCTCGCTCCTGATCGATAGGACAACGACCGGCCCCGGCCTGCCGCAAAAAAGCGCGGACCGTCAGAGCCAGCCTGAAACTCGCGCAGGCGCCTGGGCGCAATGCGGCTGTTCAGGAAACGAATGTGCGTGAAGAGAATTTAACTTCGTCAGCAGCCAGACAGGGCAATGACAGGGAAACAACGAATCTGCGACAAATTTTCTACATTTTTTCTTTCATGATTTGTCGAGCTGATACGTCTTGTTTAGAGAGAGCACCCCACCCGTCCTGATCAGGCTCTGAAAAGGAGTAACCACATGTATAACTCGCATCTACCAACGGAAGGTAGCCAGGCGCCACAAGGAGCATCCATGGGTTCGCACGCGAGCGATTTCGGACAACGCCCCGAGCGTCATGGCAATGAACGCATTCGCCTGCTGCTCAAGAGTTTCGGGCTGCGCACCAGCCTGATCCGGCTCAAGGTCATCGACGCGCTGCTGGTTGCCGAACAGAGCGATCGACGCCTGGGTGTGCGTGGCGTGCACAGCCAACTGCTGGACCTGGATATTCCGCTGTCCTTTCTCAGCGTGCGCGAAGTGCTGAAACGCCTGTGCGCCGAAGGTGTGATCACGTTCAATGCGGACAAGAGCTACAGCCTGCATCCGCAGGCTGCCGCCGCGCTCATTCACGATTGATGTGCCCGGCAATGGCCGTCAGGGTTTGACCTTGCGACGCATCACACCGTTGATCACCACCACGACCACCGCCACACCGATGGCGATGTACTGGAACATTTGCTCGCTGAGCTTGCCGGCGTTTTGTAGCCAGGACAGCCCGAGCATGATTGCCAGTACGCTCACGGCGATCAGAATCGAGTATTTCAAACGTTGCTTGTTGGTCATTGCGAGTTCCTGAGTCTCTGAATGTATCCGGTTTGTATCCGTTTGCATGCCATGCTCATACCGTATTGCCGGGATGAGCCGCCGCGGCCGGGGTCTCATGTTACAGCCGATGAAGAGTTTTGGCTTCAAGACGGCCCAACCATGAGGATTTTTGAAATGTTCCGTCGAATCACCTGGCTGATTCCAGTACTCGCCGCGTTGACCCTGAGTGGCTGCTTCATCTTCCCCCACGGCGGCTGGCATGACGATCACCATCGCTATCAGGAAGGCCCTGGTTATTACCATCGATAGAACAGGATCGTTCGACCTGGCGGCATGCTGGAAGAGATGCCGTCAGGGACACTGAAAACCTTTTGCAGCAAGTAATGCCCGCCATTTGGCGGGCATTTTCATTTCTGCGCCATCGGCGCAAAACAGGCTTGTGAAAGACCGTTTGGATCCATTAAACATTCTGTAAGTCCTTGAAATCTCGGGTGACAGCAAAGCATTAGCGCCGTTGACCTGCCCCGCCTAGTCTGCGCCGACTTATTTTCGCCCGCTGATTCAAGGATGTTTATGCGCACATTAATAACGGTCAAGCCGATGCAGGCGATGGGCTTTTGCCTCGCCATCACCCTGTTCGAACTGATCACCTACATGGCCAGCGACATGATCATGCCGGCCATGTTGAGCGTTACCCACGCGCTGCAGGCCGATGTCCGCCACGTGCCGCACGCTTTCAATCTCTACCTGCTCGGTGGCGTGTGCCTGCCATGGCTGATCGGTCCCCTCTCCGACCGTTTCGGCAGACGCCGCCTGTTACTGCTCGGCTGCGCGCTGTTTGGCGTGGCGTGCAGCGCTGCCGCCATCTCCGGGAGCATTGAGGCGTTCAACGTCTTGCGCCTGATACAAGGCATGGGCCTGGGGTTCGTGGTCGCGGTCAGCTATCCAGCGCTTCAGGAAGTTTTCTGCGAAGCCGATGCGGTGCGCCTGATGGCCCTGCTCGGCAACGTCGCGTTGCTGTCGCCATTGTTGGGGCCATTGCTCGGCAGCCTGTTGCTGGAATGGCTCAGCTGGCGGCAACTGTTTCTCGGCCTGGGCTTGTTGGCGACAATTACGTGGCTGGGGCTGTATGCCTGCATGCCGGAAACCATCGGCGTGTTGCAGCGCGATGGACAGCGACCCGCCCCCGCAGCGTTTTCCGTACGACAGATCGGGCGTCGGTATATGACGCTGCTGCGCAACCGCCGGTTCGTCGCCGCAAGCGTGGCACTGGGCCTGATGAGCCTGCCGCTGATTGCCTGGATCGGCGTTGCGCCACTGCTGCTGATGCAGTCGCTGGGCCTGTCCGCCCGGGAATACGGGCTGTGGCAGATACCGGTGTTCAGCGCGGTCATCGTCGGCAATCTGCTGCTGGATCGATTGCTGTCGGTCTACTCGTTGCCACGGGTGACGGGTCTGGCGCTGTGGCCGTTCAGCCTCGGTCTGGCGATTCTGATCATCAGCGCCCTGAGCGGCGCTTCGTTGCTGCCACTTGTCGTGGGCCTGGCGTTTTGTGCATTGGGCCTGGGCATGAGCAACGCGGCCTTGTATCGCCTTGCACTGTTCAGCAGCGACGACAGCAAGGGCCTGGTTTCGGCGATGGTCGGCATGTTGTCGATCGCGGTGATGGGTGTCGGGGGCACGCTCGCCGCCACCTTCGGCGGTGCCGACGATCTTCGATCATTCGCTTTGTGTGCAGCCTTTGGCGGCCTGCTGAGCCTGCCTCTGGTGTATCGACTTCTGCGGCAGCGCTAGCTCGCCTGCATCATTCATAAAAAGGACTCTAAATGAATTTTTTCCCCTACAGCGACGCTCTCTGCGCGTTGCCGCATGCCTATTGCCCGGATTCCGTGCCTGCCGGCCTGTTTGATCAGGCCATGAGCGAAATGACGCGCTTCCATGCCCTGCACACGCCGGGCTACGCACAATGGCTGAACGCCAACGGTCTGGACATGGATGACCTCGACACACTGAACGACTGGTCGAAACTGCCGCCAATTTTCGCCAGTTTCTTCAAACAGCACCTGCTGCTCAGCCCCACCGGCGCGGCGGCCCTGGAGCTGACCTCATCCGGCACCAGCGGCCAGAAAAGTCGCATGCGTTATGACGAACGCAGCCTCGACGCGGCGCAGTACATGGTCGAGCGGATTTTTGCGCAGTACGGCTGGATCACCCCGGCCACGCCCTGCAACTATCTGCTGCTGAGCTACGAGCCGGAGCAGAACCTGAACCTGGGAACATCCTTCACCGATCAGTTCCTCTGCCGTTTTGCACCGGTCAATCGGGTGGTTTACGCCCTGCGTCGTACCGGTGACGGCCATCAGTTCGATCCGTTCGGGGTCATCACAGCCTTGCAGGCATTTGCCGAAGAAGGCTTGCCCGTGCGCATTTTCGGTTTCCCGGCGTTTCTCTGGCAGGCGTTGCAGCAGATGCGTGCCACCGGTGTGGCGGATCTGCAATTGCCCCGCGGTTCGCTGGTGTTTTTCGGCGGTGGCTGGAAAACCCGCGCTGCCGAAGAAATCCCCAGACAACAGCTGTACGGCCGGGTCGAACAGCAACTGGGCATTGCCACACAAGACTGTCGTGACGGTTACGGTGCGGTGGAACACGCCGTGCCCTACATCGAATGCGCACACCACCGCTTTCATGTGCCGGTCTACGCGAAGGTCTTTATACGCAACCCTGTCGATTTTGCCGTGCAGCCCTACGGCCAGGCCGGTTTGCTGAGCATGGTCTCGCCTTACATTTCCTCAAGCCCCGCCCATGCGATTGTCATGAGCGACCTCGCCACCCTGCACCCAGGCGCAAGCTGCGGATGCGGGCTGGACTGCGACTGGTTCGAACTGCATGGCCGCGCCGGCACCGATGCCGGCCGCAGCTGCGCCATGGCCGCCGCCGAACTGTTGGGAGGCAACTGAAATGTTTTTGATCAACGGACAATTGCGCGACAACTGCAACCTGACCAGCGCCGTGCAAGAACTGCTGCAGGATCTGCCCCGGCGATTGCAGACGCCACTCGAAATCTCGACGCTGTTCAGCGCCACACAAGCCTTCATCGAGCGTTTGCGTGATCCGCACCTGGCGTTGCCACTGGACGCCGACCAGCGCCAGGCACTGATCGATTTCTGCCAGCCACAAGCGTTGCAGGCCAAGCTCGAACGCGAACTTGGCCTGCAAGCCGATTCACTGCGCCGCACCGATTATCGCCATTCGCGCTTTGAGCGCTGGAGTCCGCTGGGACTGGTAGTTCCTCCGGCCAACGCACCGTTGCTGGCGTTCTGCGCGGTCGTCGAAAGCCTGTTGTGCGGCAACGTCAACTGGCTGCGCCCCAGCAGCAGCGATGGCGGCTTCACCGCACGCTTGCTCGGCGTGTTTGTCGAGTGTGACCCGAGCGGACAACTCAAGGGCCATGTCGCCGTACTGCCAGCATCGACCGCGCAGATCGCTGAGCTGTGCAGACCGGCCAACGGTGTCGCCGCCTGGGGCGGAGAGACCGCGCTCAAAGCCATACGTCAGCAACTCGCGCCCGGTTGCCGCTGGATCGATTGGGGCCATCGCATCAGCTTCATTTATCTGACCCCGGACAGTGCCTCGCCGCAGGCTCTGGATGCTGTGGTGGACGAAGTCTGTCGGCTCGATCAGCAGGCCTGTTCCAGCCCGCAGTGGCTGCTGGTGGACAGTGACGACGCCAGTGTCCTGCGCAACATCGGTTCTGCCCTCGCCGACGCCTTCAGCCGTCGCGCCGGGCAATGGCCAGCGCTCACGCCGACACTGCAGGAAGCTTCGCAAATCACCACGCTAACGGCGATGGCACAGCTGGGGCAGAGTTTTGCCGGGCAGATCGGTCAGATCTGGAGCGCACCGGGCTGGCGCGTCATCTGGAACCACGATCACCCGTTGCAACCATCACCGCTTTTTCGCAGCCTGCTGCTTCAACCTCTGCCTAACGCCCTGCTCACCGAGGCACTGCTGCCGTGGCGCAACGTGCTGCAAAGTTGCGCATTGCTGTGTCGCGATGCACAGATCGCACCATTGGCGCAGACGCTTATCGGCGCTGGCGTCACCCGCATTGCGCCGCTGGCGGCAATCCACGATGGATACGACGGTGAACCCCACGACGGCGTCTATGCCTTGCAACGGCTGAGCCGGCGCGTGTCGGTCAGCCTGTTGCCGAGTCAGTTGGCGAATCACGCCACGCTCGACCGTCAGCCTTCGCCTGTCGCGCCAGTGGCATTGCCGATCATGAGCAAGGAAGCCTTCGTCGGTCAGCCCGTCAACGCCCGGGCGCAGCTGTATTTCCGCTCCGGTGGCAGTAGCGGCACGCCGGCGCTGTCCGGGTTCAGTTATCGCGACTTCCACAACCAGATGCGCGCCGCCGCCGATGGCTTGCTGGCCGCTGGACTTGAGCCCGCGCAGGACAGGGTCATGAACCTGTTCTTCGGTGGCAGTCTGTATGGCGGGTTCTACAGCTTTGCCAAAGTGCTGGAACTTCTC
>NZ_QAIK01000041.1:113750-126240 GCF_003061005.1 Pseudomonas sp. HMWF021
CTACCGCCACATCGCCCAACTGATCGTCGAACAGCGGGTGAATGTGCTGGTCGGCATGCCGGGCACGGTGCATCGCCTGTTCCTCAATGAACAACAGCGGCTGCGCGATTATGGCGGCATCGAAAAAGTCTTCCTCGGTGGCGAACACATTGGCGAACCGACCCGGGCGTTACTGCAAGATTGCGGCGTCACGCTCGTTCGCTCGGCCATTTATGGCACCGTCGACGCCGGCCCCATCGGCCATGCCTGCAGCGCCGGAGCGGATGGCGTGTTCCATGTCATGAGCGCGATCCAGGACGTACAGATCGTCGATTTCGAACGTGACGAAGCGCTAGCCGAAGGAGAACCCGGGCGCCTGCTGGTGACCTCGCGTCTGCGCGAAGGGCAAACCGTGCAGCGCTATGACATCGGCGACAGCGCCCGCTGGATCAGCGGCCCATGCGCGTGCGGGCTGTCATCGCCGCGCTTCGAACTGTTGCAGCGCCACGGAAAACTGGTGCGTATCGGCACCGATTTCATTTCGCTGACCGAGCTTGCGCAGTATCTGCAACAAACGCCCTTTCAGTTGATTCTCGAAAGAGGCCCTGATGGTCGTGAATGCATGCGTTTGTTCAGCGACCAAGAGCCCGCGCAGGTACATCGAAAACTGCGTGACTATCCAACATTGAACACGCTGATCCAGACCGGGCTGCTCACCCTGCAGGTGGAGCGCTGCGCCGTTGAACGGTTCAGACGCAACCGTCACAGCGGCAAGACACCGGTCCTGATCGACACCCGTGATTGAAAACCCGGCCCGCGTCGATCAACGCTACCCTATCGAGAATTTCATGAAGACAACGACTGCACTGAATGCACTGCTGGATTTTTCCCGTCAGCATTCCGATTACTACCGGCAACACCTGCATCAGGTTCCCGGCAAACTCACCACACTGGCCGAACTGCCAGTGATCGATCCCGCACATTACTGGCAAGGCAGCCACAACCTCGATCAATGGCCGGTGCTGACCGCCGCTGGCGTGGATGCGCTGGTATTCAAGACCGGTGGCAGCACCGGTTCCGGCAAACTTTCACTGTTCACCCGCGAGGAGTGGCAGACGCTGGTCAGTGACTTCGGCAAACACCTCAGCGATCAGCTCAACCCCGGCGACCGGGTTGCCAATCTGTTCTACGTCGGGGACCTGTACGCCAGTTTCCTGTTTATTCACGATTCACTGGCGCAAGTCCGTGGGGCGGTCAGCGAGTTCCCGTTCACCGGCGCGGTGGAATCCGGGGTGCTGGCCGAGGCGATAACCGAGTACCGGATCAACGTGCTGGCCGGCGTACCGGCGCAATTGTTGAAATTTGCGGCATGGCTGGAGCAACGCTCACAACGTCTTGAAGGGGTGAAAACGGTGTTGTACGGCGGCGAAAGCCTGTTTTGCGCGCAACGGCAGATACTTGCCCGGGTGTTTCCCGAGGCACGGTTCGCTTCTATCGGTTACGCCAGTGTCGATGCCGGGCTGATCGGCACCAGTGATCGCGACTGTGCGCCGGGTGAACACCGAATGCTCGAATCCCACAGCGTGGTGGAGATTCTCGACGAGGTCAGTGGTGAAGTCATCGAGGAATGCGGGCGCAATGGGCAACTGGTGATCACCAACCTCACCCGCCGTTTGATGCCACTGATCCGTTACCCGGTCGGCGACCTCGCGTGCTGGCGTGAACCGCCGGCAACTGCGCGGCGCAAATTTGCCCTGATGGGCCGCAGCATGAACGGTCAACGGGTGCGAGTCGGCACCTTGTCCCTGCAGATCGGCGAGATCGATAACCTCATGCAACGCTTGCGTATCGGCAGCGACTGGCAACTGGTCATCGAACAGCGCGGAGCAAAAGACCTGCTGAGCCTGAAATGGCTGCCTGATGCCCAGGGACATGACAGCGAAGCGGCCAACACGGAATTGCGTCTTGAGCTGATTCGCCAATACCCGATGATCGAGCAGTTGCAAAACGAGCAATTGCTTGAGCTGCAGGTCACCCGCTGCGACAGCGCCGACCTCATCTGCCATCCGCGCTCCGGCAAACTTCAACGAATAGTTGATCGACGTGTTTACCAGGCCCCTGCTGGAGAACAGACGTGACGGACGACGTATTACTCAGGCGTTATCAGCAAGAAGACGCGCTGTCCGTCAGCCAGTTGTTTCGCGAGATCTATGGCGACCATTACGTACAGCCCCACGTGTATCTGCCCTGCATGCTCAGCCAGAATCACGGGGACGGGCGCTGGCATTCACTCGTGGCGGTGGTTGGCGGGCAAATACGCGGGCATGCCACGTTGCAGCGCAGCACTCCCTCGCGCCGTCCTGATTCGCACACGGTGGAACTGGCGCTGAGCGTGGTGCATCCGGACACGCGCGGCCAGCACATCGCGACACGTTTGGGTCAGCAACTGCTGATTCATGCGCAAGCGCTCGATTATCGCGGTGTAACGATCAAACAGGTCACCCAGCACCCTTACACACAGCGCATGGCCGGCGCTCTGGGATTTGTCAGTACCGGTCTGCTGCCGGATTACGTTGCCTCACCTTTCGGGGAAGGCGCGCGTGAATCGATCGTCATCGGTTTTCGCAGCATCGACGGCCATCAACGCCCGATACCGGCATTGATCTGGCCTGAGAGCTGTCGCGAATTGATGCAGCACTTGAGCGCAGCACTCGGCACACGCACCGGCGAGGTGCCATGGAAAGGCCCCAAAGTGCGGGTGGAGCATTGCTCCGGGCGTTATGAAATCGAGCTGCGGGTTCTGGATGACGACCTGTTCGGTCAGTTGCGACAGCTGCCACAGGCGTGGCTGATTTCGCTGAAACTCAGGCTCGCCGAGGGGTTTGCTCTGGCCGTGGAGAAGCTGTCGTCGCTGGGCTTCATCTTTACAGGGATTGCGCCCGAGGATCGGGGAGACGGCTGGCTGGCCCTGTTCCATCGAGGGCAGCAGCCACGCAAGCTGCAATTGCACTGTCCACACATGCAACGCCTGCATGATCAGACGCCGCCACTGCGTGGCTGAAAACAAAAGGCCCGTTCAACGTTGAACGGGCCTCCCACCGAGCGTCAAGCGGTTACGCCTTGGACTTGACGCCTGCGTCGACAGGCTTGGCGGCGTTGCCTTCGCCATAAGTCTTCAGGTTCTGCAGAACGTAGATCGCCTTCTTGTACTCGGGGATCAGGTTCTTGCCGTAGGCGTTGCCATTGAGGCCATTGTTCTGAATGGCGTCGAGCTGGGTGGCGAAATACTCCAGCGCGTTGAATTTTGCGTCAGGGTCTTTGGTCACGCCGAAACGGTCGAACTTGTCGCCGGCATTGAGCAATGTGAAGGAGGTGATATCGGAAATCAGTCCGCGTTCGCGCAGGAACACACTCAGATTGCTCAGTTGCTTGACCGAGACGTTCGTCGGATCGAACCCCTTGATATTTTTGCGCAGGCCCTGCTTGTCCATTTCGGCAGTGTTCAGCGCGGTCGGATTGGTGCCGACCTTGGCGAGCATCTGCTGCACCTTGAGGCTTTGCTTGACCTCCTTCTTCGCGCCCGTATTGCGAACCAGCACCCCTGCCTTGCTCTCCCAGCCGCCGACAATGCCGATCGTCATGAGAAGACTCCCTGTGAAATAGCCATGAAATGTCCTTGGTGAACCGTCGAATGTCGCGAAGTATCTACCGGCCAACTAGTGGCACCAACCCTTTTAGTGCTGTCGCTTACAATTTTTGTACATTCTCGATACAAATTGCCAGAACCTTACTATCCCGTGGCTTCATGGCAGTTTGAAGACGGGTGAGGACGCACGCTTTGCACCGATTGCGGCGCCATCCGATTGGTTTGTATCGTGGTCGATACTTGCCTTCTGTCGATTCGGCATTTTCTTGCACGAAAGTACCTCAAGCTTCCTCGCGAACCGACGATACGCTGCTGTAACCCCGCCGTTTTTCCCCGATTACAACATATAAAAATCGCAGCTCAAGGACCGGTATCCATGCCCGCATTCCGCACCATTCAGGCTCGCTACACGCTGTTTCTGGTTCTGTTCATCCTGCTGCTCTCGGTGTTGACGGTGGTTGGCATCAGCCAACTGGTCGCGCCCAAGTTGCGCCAGACCGAAGAACAGGTGGTGCTCAACCGCATCGCCGAAGTTGCCGAACAGATTCAGGGCGAATTGAACAAAGTCCAGGCGCAGCAGCGCAGCATCACCCAGACCATTCCCCTGCTCGACAGCGCGGCCATCGACACCGTGTTGCCGGGGCTGGTCGATCAATACGGTGAGCTGAAAGTGTTTGGCGGCGGGATCTGGCCGCTGCCCGGCCAACGTGAGGCCGGGCGCAACAAGTTCAGCACCTTCTGGCACCGCGACGCCTCGGGCAAACTGGCGGTCAACACTTTCTGGAACAGCGACGCGGCGCCCAACTACTACGACCAGAGCTGGTACAAGGGCGGCATGCAGACTCCGCGCGGCCAGTGCGCCTGGGCCGCGGCCTACAAAGACGATGCCAGCGCCGAACCGCGCACCAACTGCGCCATGGCGATTCAGAAAAACGGCGCGGCCTGGGGCGTGTCGACCATCGACGTGACGCTAGGCTTCTTCAATGATCTGGTGGCGCGCAAGGAAAAAGACCTCAACGCCGAAATGCTGATCGTCGAGGCCGACGGCAAGATCATCAGCAACAGCTCGCGCATCAGCGGCCCGATCGTACTGAAGAACATCAGTGAGCTGGCCGCCGGCTCCTTCGCCAGTCAGGTCAAGGCCGGCCTGCAGAATCGTGATCAGGCGCAACGCGTCGAATTCGACAACAACGGCGAAACCAGCACCTTCTTCATGCGCCCGATCGAAGGCACGCCGTGGTTCCTCGCCACTGCCCTGCCAACCAAAATGCTCACTGCCCAGCGTGACGACGTGCTCAGCAGCCTGAGCCTGTTGCAGATTCCGCTGGTGATCCTGCTGGTGCTGCTGCAGGTCTATGCGATCCGCCAACTGGTTTCGCGGATGAAGGCGCTGAAAGCCAACATCGACTCGCTGTCCAGCGGCGACGCCGACCTGACCCGGCGCATCACCATCCGCGCCGAAGACGAACTGGGCGCCATCGGCCATTCGGTCAACACCTTCATTGCCTACCTGCAGAACATGATCGGTGAGGTCACCCAGGCCACCGGCGCCATGGCCACCAGTCTGGACGACCTGCAGCGCACCTCGGCGAACACCAGCCAGATTCTGCTGCGCCACGCTTCGGAAACCGACCAGACCGTCACCGCCATCACCGAGATGAGTTCGACCGCCGAAAGCGTTGCGCAAAACGCTGCCGAAACTGCCGCGTTCACCCAGCGCGCCAACGCCAACGCCGACCGCTCGCGGGTAGTCGTGGGTGAGGCGACCAACAGCGTGGTGGCCCTGATCGACGAGGTGGCCAGCGCTACGCAGAAAGTCGAAAGCATGCAGCAGGATGCCCAGCGCATCACCGAGATCCTCGGGGTGATCGGCGCCATTGCCGGCCAGACCAACCTGCTGGCCCTCAACGCCGCCATCGAAGCGGCCCGTGCCGGTGAACAGGGTCGCGGTTTTGCCGTGGTTGCCGATGAAGTCCGTGCCCTCGCCGCCCGCACCCAGGCCAGCACCTCGGAAATCAACGAGATGCTGACCCGCCTGACCCAAGGCGTGAGTTCTTCGGTCAGCGCCATGGAAAACACTCAGGCCAGTTGCCAGTCCGCCGCTGATGCCACGGCGCGGGTCAACTCGGGGCTGGATGAAATGGCCGGCTCGGTCAGCCACATCAACAGCCTCAGCACGCAGATTGCCACCGCTGCCGAACAGCAAAGTGCCGTGACCGAAGAGATCAACCGCAGCATGGTGCAGATTCGCCACATGGTCGAAGAACTGGTGCGCAGCGGCCAGGCCAGCGAAAACAATACCCGCCAGTTGCTGGAAGCCAACAACCGGGTGAGCGCGATCATGGGGCGCTTCAAAGTCCGGTAACCAACCACTCCCCTGTAGGAGCTGCGGCACGCTGCGATCTTTTGACTTTGATTTTCTGAACCAGGATCAAAAGATCGCAGCGTGCCGCAGCTCCTACAGGTGACAGATTTGTAATCTCTCGCTCATCTGGCTGTCAGGTTTGATCTACGATCATCCTGCCAGCCTGTCTTGTATCAACTTGAAACACTCCGTTGATGCCGGGCAGGATAATCCGGTCAAAATGCTTTCCTTTTTTGATCGTCATCCGAGCCGAGAATCCATTATGCGAACCTCCCTGAGACTGGCCGCCCTCAGCGCCCTGCTCCTCTCCTCCCTGGCCCAGGCCGCCGATCTGATCCCGATCGAAGTCCATCGCGACGCCAACTGTGGCTGCTGCAAAAAATGGATCAGCCATCTCGAAGCCAACGGTTTCAAAGTCGAAGACCACGTCGAAACCGACATGAGCAGCTTCAAGCAGCAGCACGGCGTGCCACCGCGCCTGGGCTCGTGCCATACCGCGCTGATCAACGGCAAGTTTGTCGAAGGCCATGTGCCCGCTGAGCAAGTGCTGGCACTGAGCAAACGCGACGACCTGCTGGGCATGGCCGCACCGGGCATGCCCATGGGTTCGCCGGGCATGGAAATGGACGGCATGAGCGATGCCTATCAAGTGATCGGCCTGAAGAAGGACGGCACGGATGTGGTGGTGGCTGATTACCCGGCCCATTGATGGCTGCCGTTTACCTCGGCCTGTTTGCCGCGGCGTTCGGCGCCGCGACGTTATTGCCGTTGCAGTCCGAAGCACTGCTGGTCGGCCTGATCGCCAGCGACCGCTACTGGCTGTGGGGCCTGCTGGCCGTGGCGACGCTGGGCAATGTGCTTGGCTCGGTGGTCAACTGGTGGCTGGGACGCGGACTCGAACGTTTTCAGGATCGACGCTGGTTTCCCGTCAGCCCCGGGCACATGGCAACGGCGCGCAAACACTATGAGCGTTACGGGCATTGGTCGTTGTGGCTGAGCTGGCTGCCGGTGATTGGCGATCCGCTGACCCTGATTGCCGGTGTCATGCGCGAACCGCTCGCACGCTTTGTGCTGATCGTCACGCTGGCCAAAGGTGCACGCTACGCCGTCGTGGCGATGCTGACCCTGGGCTGGCTCGGTTGAACATTCCGGCCATGGCGTTGCCTGTGGTTAACGTCGCCCTAATCCGGGCGTTCCAGCATCGGCCGATTTCCATGGAGTTTGCCCTTATGTCCGTCACGCTGTCCCGCTGGCTGCCCGGCCTGTTCCTGATTGGCGCACTGCCGCTGTTTGCCCACGCCGCCACACAAACCCAAGCGGCACCTGCCGAAGGCCCCACCTACGGGCCGGAACTGCAAGGCTTTGAATACCCCTACACGCTCAAGCACTTTGCCTTTCAATCCCAGGGCAAATCCCTGCAGATGGGTTACATGGACGTCGCCGCCCATGGCAAAGCCAACGGTCGTACCGTGGTGCTGATGCACGGCAAGAATTTTTGCGCGGCGACTTGGGACAGTTCAATCAAGGCCCTGAGCGAAGCCGGTTACCGTGTGGTGGCGCCGGATCAGATCGGTTTCTGCACCTCCAGCAAACCCGATCATTACCAGTACAGCTTCCAGCAACTGGCGACCAACACCCAACAACTGCTCAAGGCTCTGGGCATTCAGAAAGCCACCCTGCTCGGCCATTCCACCGGCGGCATGCTCGCCACCCGCTACGCGCTGCTGTTCCCGGATCAGGTCGAACAACTGGCGCTGGTCAACCCGATCGGTCTGGAAGACTGGAAAGCCCTCGGCGTGCCGTATCGCACCGTGGATCAGTGGTATCAGCGCGAATTGAAGGTCACCGCCCAGAGCATTCGCGACTACGAACGCAGCACTTATTACGATGGCCGCTGGAAACCCGAATTCGACCGCTGGGTGGACATGCTCGCCGGCCTGAGCAACGGCCCGGGCAAACTTGCGGTAGCGTGGAATTCGGCGCTGATCTACGACATGATCTTCACCCAACCGGTGTACTACGAATTCAAGAACCTGAAGATGCCGACCCTGCTGCTGATCGGTACCTCGGACACCACGGCGATCGGCAAGGACATCGCGCCGCCGCCGGTCAAAGCCAACATCGGTCACTACGACGTACTTGGCAAACAGGTGGCGAAACTGATCCCGCAGTCGACGCTGGTGGAATTTCCCGGCATGGGCCACGCGCCGCAAATGGAAGAGCCCGAGCAGTTTCACAAGGCATTGCTTGGCTGGCTGAACAACTCCAATCCCGTTCGTTGATGAGGTGAAGCTGATGGCGGTGCAGATTGCAGTGATCGATGACTGGCAGGACGTGGCCCGCGACGTCGTCGACTGGTCGGCTCTGGATGGCATCGGGGAAGTGACGTTTGTGCACGAGTACCCGGCGGACAACGCCACACTGGCCGAACGTCTTGGCCGTTACGAGGTGATCTGTGTCATGCGTGAACGCACGCGCTTCGACGCGGATCTGCTCAAACGCCTGCCCAGACTCAAGCTGCTGGTCACCGGCGGGATGCGCAACGCCGCGCTGGACATCCCGGCCGCCACGCAACTCGGGATCAAGGTCAGCGGCACCGACAGCTACAAGCACGCGGCGCCGGAACTGACCTGGGCGCTGATCATGGCCGCCACGCGCAACCTGGTAAACGAGGCAAACTCCCTGCGCGCCGGTGGATGGCAACAAGGCCTGGGTGGTGACCTGCATGGCAAAACGCTGGGCATTCTTGGCTTGGGCAGTATCGGCCAGAAGGTGGCACAGTTCGGCCAGGTGTTTGGCATGCAGGTGATCGCCTGGAGCGAGAACCTCACCGCCGAACGCGCACAGCAGGCTGGCGTGACCTATGTCAGCAAGCAGCAGCTGTTCGAGCAGGCCGATGTGCTGTCGGTGCATCTGGTGCTCAGCGAACGCAGTCGCGGGCTGGTCGATGCGCAAGCGCTGGGCTGGATGAAACCCACCGCGCTGCTGGTCAATACCGCCCGTGGGCCTATCGTTGATGAATCAGCGCTGATCAAGGCCTTGCAGAAACAGCAGATCGCCGGGGCCGCGCTGGATGTATTCGATCAGGAGCCGCTGCCGGCGCTGCACCCGTTTCGCACACTGGACAACGTGCTGGCCACGCCGCACGTGGGATATGTCAGCCGCAAGAACTACCAACAGTTCTTTTCGCAGATGATCGACGATATTCAGGGTTGGGCGGCAGGTAACCCAATCCGTTTATTGAATTAAACCCTCACCCTGTAGGAGCTGCCGCAGGCTGCGATCTTTTGATCTTGTTTTTTAAGATCAAGATCAAAAGATCGCAGCCTGCGGCAGCTCCTACAGGTGCATCAGTGTTCAGCGGATCAACAAACTGGCCGCACCACAACAGTGCAGCCTGCCTTTGCGCTAGCACAAAATCGTGACCGACCAGTCACCGTTTTAGCCCTTCCCTCCAGAAAAACCTGCACTTCGTCGGTGCGTGCCGCCGTACACACCACGGCATTCGCGGCTCGCAAACCGATTGTCGAACAATTTACCCATTTGCTCTGGCCCGCTCTAGGATCTGGCCTAGACTGATTTTCGCGGGGCTCGACCTGCCGGTCATTTCGCTGAAAAAAAGTCGAAACTTTTGCGCAGAGCGACGGGTCATCTGAATCACAAGGGCCACGCGACTGGTGCAATCCTTGCAACGCCCCTTTCACCCATTCTGCTTGCGCGTGTTGGGTAGCGTTTGCTCACCGATGCGTGGCGCGGTTGCGCCCGGCCACAGGACCTGGCCGTGGACATCGCTTGTTCAAGACAAGAATCAGATCAACGACACGGGAGATTCATATGATCAGTGCGGCATTGGATATTCAGGGAGAACTTGCTCAACAGTCGCAAGGCGAATCGAGCACGGTGAGCGTTCCTGGCAGCCGAACGATCAACGTTCCCGGCACCAAAACGCTGACTCCGGTGGCGAGTCAGAATCCCAACAAGAAGAAAGTGCTGTTCGTGACCTCGGAAATCGCCGATCTGGTCAAGACCGGTGGCCTGGGTGACGTTTCCGCCGCCCTGCCCCGCGCCATGGCGCACCTGCACGACGTTCGCGTGCTGATCCCCGGCTACCCGCAGGTGATGCACAGCGAAAACCCGATCCACATCATCGGCGAGCTCGGCGGCCACGCGGCACTGCCGCCGTGCAAGATCGGGCGCATGGACATGCCGGACGGGCTGGTGATCTACGTGCTGATCTGCCCTGAACTCTATGAGCGCGAAGGCTCGCCGTACGGCGCCAACAACGGACGCGACTGGCCGGACAACCATATCCGTTTCGCCCGCCTGGGTCTGGCCGCTGCCGATATCGCCGCCAACCTGGCGCAAATTCACTGGTGCCCGGATCTGGTGCACGCCCACGACTGGCCGGCCGGCCTGGCGCCTGCTTACATGCACTGGCGCGGGCAGCGCACGCCGACCCTGTTCACCATTCACAACCTGGCGTATCAAGGCGTGACCAGCCTCGGCTCCTGCCCGGAACTCGGCATCCCGACCCATGCCCTGCAACAGGAAGGCATGGAGTTCTACGGCAAGATGTCGTTCCTCAAGGCCGGCATGGCTTATTCGAGCCACATCACCACGGTCAGCGCCACCTACGCCCAGGAAATCACCACCCCGGATTTCGGCTGCGGTCTCGACGGTTTTCTTGCCGCCAAGACCCAGCAAGGCCTGCTCAGCGGCATTCCCAACGGTATCGACGAAAGCTGGGACGCGGCCACTGATCCGCACCTGTTCGCCCCGTTCGCGATTGGTGACTGGGAAGGCAAAGCGATCAACGCTGCCCACGTGCGTGAACTGTTTGGCCTGAAGGATTCCAGCGGCCCGCTGTTCGCCGTGGTTTCGCGGCTGGTCTACCAGAAAGGTCTGGACCTGACTGAAGCCGTCTCCGAATACATCGTGCAGAACGGCGGCCAGATCGCAATCATCGGTCGCGGCGAACCTGAGGAAGAACAGGCCATGCGTGAACTGGCGCTGCGTTTTCCCGGGCAGATCGGCGTGCGCATCGGCTTCAATGAGACCGATGCCCGCCGCATGTTCGCCGGCAGCGATTTCCTGCTGATGCCGTCGCGTTATGAACCTTGCGGCCTGAGCCAGATGTACGCCCAGCGTTTCGGCTCGTTGCCGGTGGCGCGCAACACCGGCGGGCTGGCCGACACCATCGAGAATGGCATCACCGGTTTCCTCTTCGACGAATCCACTGTCGAGAGCTACCGCGAAGCATTGAGCCGCGCGTTCAAGGTCTTTGCCTTCCCCGAACTGCTCAATGCCATGCGTTGCCGTGCCATGGCCGCGCCGTTCAACTGGTGCAAAGCGGTCGAACCGTACGCCGAACTCTACGAACAACTGGTCGCCAAGGCGCTGGGCAAAGCGGGCCACAAATAATCAGGGAGCTTTTCAACGATGCCGTTACGGACCCAAGAAACCTGGCCCCACGGCGCAATCATGCTGGATGCCGAACACACGCAGTTTGCGTTATGGGCGCCGGATGCGTTTTACGTCAGTGTCGAACTCGAAGACGGCCAGTCGCTGCCCATGCTGCCGCAAGGTGATGGCTGGTTCGTGATCAAGGCCCGGTGCCCGGCGGGCACCCGTTATCGCTACAACATCGATGGTGAACTGGAGGTGCCGGATCCGGCCTCCAGAGCACAGGCCGGTGGCCTCGATCAGCCCAGCGTGGTGGTCGACCCACTGGCCTATCAATGGCAACACAGCACCTGGAACGGTCGACCCTGGAGCGAAGCTGTCATCTATGAGCTCCACGTCGGGGCGCTCGGTGGCTTTGCCGAAGTCGAGCAGCACCTCGCCCGCCTGAGCGAGTTGGGCATCACCGCCATCGAACTGATGCCCATCGCGCAGTTCCCCGGCGAGCGCAACTGGGGTTACGACGGCGTGCTGCCTTTCGCACCACAAGCCTCTTACGGCACCCCGGAACAACTCAAACACCTGATCGACAGCGCTCACGGGCATGGTCTGGCGGTGATTCTCGACGTGGTCTACAACCACTTCGGCCCCGATGGCAATTACCTGCATCGCTACGCCAAAGGCTTTTTCCGCGAAGACAAACACACGCCCTGGGGTGCGGCGATCGACTTTCGCCGGACTGAGGTGCGGGAGTTCTTCATTGAAAATGCGCTGATGTGGTTGCTGGAATACCGCTTCGACGGGCTGCGCCTGGACGCGGTGCACGCCATAGAAAGTCCGGATTTCCTGCCGGAACTGGCGCAGCGCGTGCGCCAGCAGACCGACCCGGCCCGCCACGTCTGGCTGACCGTGGAGAACGAACTCAATCAGTCGAGCCTGCTGGAGACCGACTACGACGCGCAGTGGAACGATGACGGCCACAACGCCCTGCACGTCTTGCTGACCGGCGAAACCGACGCCTATTACGCCGACTATGCCTTGCAACCGACCGAGCAACTGGCGCGCTGCCTGAGCCAGGGCTTTGTGTTTCAAGGCCACAT
>NZ_QAIK01000041.1:126250-129991 GCF_003061005.1 Pseudomonas sp. HMWF021
CGCGCGGCGAGCCGAGCGAGCACCTGCCTTCGACCGCGTTCATCCTGTTCCTGCAGAACCACGACCAGATCGGCAACCGTGCCTTTGGCGAGCGCCTGCACCAGTTGGCCGATCCCCGCGCTGTGCAGGCTGCGACCGTGCTGTTGCTGCTGTCGCCGATGATTCCGCTACTGTTCATGGGCGATGAATACGCCGCCGAGCAGCCGTTTCTGTTTTTCACCAGCCACCACGGCGAACTGGCCGATCTGGTACGCGAGGGCCGGCGCAATGAATTTGCCGCGTTCAGCGCCTTCACCGACCCGCACAAGCGCGAGCAGATTCCCGATCCGAATGCTGCGCAGACCTTCCACGCTTCGCAGCCGCGCCTCACCGGCAGCGGCACCGCGCAACAGCAGCAGACCCTCGCGCTGTACCGGCACCTGCTGCAGTTGCGCCATCAATACATCATTCCCAACCTGTCCGGCACCCAGGCCCTCGGCGCGCACATGCTCGGTCGTGGCGCGGTCAGTGCTCGCTGGCGTCTGGGCGATGGCAGCGAGCTGCGAATTGACCTGAACCTCAGCGACACGCCAGTGGTCAACCCTGCACAGAGCGACGCCGTGTGGCTGTTTCAGCAACCACCCGCCGTTGCCCTGTCGGAACCGGGCCAACTGCCCGCGTATTGCGCGCTTGTCAGCCTCACGGCCGCAACCCCCTTGCAACCTCTGGATGGAGAGCGCCTATGAGCGATGCGCAACTGGAAATTCTCGCAAGCCGCGCCGGCCTCGCCGTGGACTGGATCGATGCCAACGGACGTCCGCAAAAAGTCGCCCCGGCGGTGCTGCGCAATGTGCTCACCGGCCTGGGTCACCCGGCCAACACCGCACAGGAAATCGACGCCAGCCTGCTGCAACTGCAACAAGTGCAACAGGACCGTCACCTGCCGCCATTGCTGACCTGTGATGTCGGCGCCAGCGTCGATCTGGCGCGTTACTTCGAACCAGAGACACCCTGCGAAATCCACCTCGAAGACGGCTCACGCCTGAATCTTAAACTCGATGCCACTGCGAAGCTCCCCGGTTTGATCCCGGTGGGTTATCAGCAGGTGCACATCGCTGATCAGTCTTTCACCCTGGCCGTGGCGCCCGAACGCTGTTTCAGCGTCGGCGATGCGGTGGACAATCCAATCCCCCGCGTCTGGGGCCTGAGTGTGCAACTGTATGCGCTGCGCCGTGCCGGTGACGGCGGTTTCGGCGACACCCAGGCGCTGGAGGAACTGGCTCGCGTTGCTGGAGAACGGGGTGCCGATGCGCTGGCGATCAGCCCGCTGCACGCGATGTTCAGCGCCGACACCGGGCGCTACAGCCCTTATTCGCCTTCCAGCCGTCTGTTTTTGAATGCTTTGTACGCCGCACCGGGCGCCATTCTTGGCGAACGGGCCTTGCGCGATGCGATCGAGGCCAGCGGTCTGACCGACCAGTTCAAGCAACTGGAAGACTTGAAGCTGATCGACTGGCCCGCCGCTGCCGAGGCCAAACAGAAGCTGCTGCAAGCCTTGTACGACGGCTTCGTCGCGGGCGAGCATCCGCTGCACCCGGACTTCGCCAGTTTCCGCCACGCCGGTGGCGAAGCACTGGAAAACCATTGCCGCTTCGAAGCCATTCAAGAGATGCGCGCCGCCCATGGCGAAAGCCTCGACTGGCGCGAATGGCCGGAACACTGGCATGACCCGCGGGGTGCCGCCCTCGGAGCATTTGCCGAAGAGTACGCCGAGCGCATCGGCTATTTCGCCTTCTGCCAATGGCTGATCCACCGTTGCCTGGAGCGCGCGCAGACCGCCGCTCGCAGCGCCGGCATGGGCATCGGCCTGATCGCCGACCTCGCGGTCGGGGCCGATGGCGCGGGCAGCCAGGCCTGGAGTTTTCAGGACGAGTTGCTCGCCTCGCTCACCGTCGGCGCGCCACCGGACATTCTCAATCGTTCCGGTCAGGGCTGGGGCATCTCGGCGTTTTCCCCCGAAGGCCTGATCCGCAACGGCTTTCGAGCCTTCATCGACATGCTCCGCGCCAATTTCGCCCATGCCGGTGGCCTGCGCATCGATCACGTCATGGGCCTTCAACGGCTGTGGGTGATTCCCAATGGCGCGGTGCCGGCCGACGGCGCTTATCTGTATTACCCGTTCGACGACATGCTGCGCCTGCTGGCCCTGGAATCCCATCGGCATCAGGCCATCGTCCTTGGCGAAGACCTGGGTACCGTACCGGACGGCCTGCGGGAAAAGCTCAGCGCCCGAGCGATTCTGGGCATGCGCGTGCTCCTGTTCGAACAGGACAACAGTCATTTCAAACCGATACTCGACTGGCCCGACAACGCCCTCGCCACCACCAGCACCCACGATCTGCCGACACTCAACGGCTGGTGGCATGGCCGCGATATCGACTGGAACGCGCGTCTGGGGTTTGTCGATGCCAATGGTGAAATCGACTGGCGACGCCATCGCCAGCGTGAGCGTGAAGGCCTGCGCAACGCGCTGAGTCAGGACCCGCAGAACTTTCGCGAAGAATCCCACGAGGCCGATCAGGTGGTCGATGCCGCCGTGCGCTTCCTCGGTCATACCCGCGCGCCGCTGGTGCTGCTGCCGCTGGAAGATGCACTGGGCATCGACGAACAGGCCAACCTGCCGGGCACCATCGACAGTCATCCGAACTGGTCGCGGCGATTGCCCGGCAACAGCGAGGCCCTGCTCGATGGCGCGGACGCGGCGCGACGTCTGGAACTGCTGGCCTGTGCGCGCCTGCAAGCTGCCGAGCGTGACCAATGAACCAGACGCTCATCCAGCCACTGCGCGCCACCCTGCGCCTGCAATTTCACAAGGGCTTCACCCTGGAACAGGCGGTGCCACTGGTGCCGTACTTTGCCCGCCTGGGCATCAGCCACATCTATGCCTCACCGCTGCTCGCGGCCCGCGCCGGGTCGATGCATGGCTACGACGTGGTCGATCCGACGCAAGTCAACCCCGAACTCGGTGGCGAACCGGCGCTGCGGCGTCTGGTCAGCACCCTGCGCGAACACGACATGGGCCTGATCCTCGACATCGTCTCCAATCACATGGCCGTCGGTGGCGCAGACAACCCGTGGTGGCTTGACCTGCTGGAATGGGGCCGGCTGAGCCCCTACGGCGAGTTCTTCGACATCCAATGGCATTCGCCGGACCCGTTGATGGAAGGCCAGTTGCTGCTGCCGTTTCTGGGCAGCGATTATGGCGTCGCTCTGCAGGAAGGCACGCTGAAGCTGCGTTTTGATGCGCAGCGCGGCAGCTTTCATGTCGAGCACTACGACCATCACTTCCCGGTCTGCCCGACTGACTACGGCGAGCTGCTCAAACCGGTTGAGGCGCTCAAGCCCCTGGCCGATCGGTTCAGCACCCTCAGTTACCAGACCGATGCGCATTCACTGGCCATTGCGCTCAAGGAAGAACTGAAAGCGCTGGCGAGCGATCCGCAGGTACTCAAAGCCATCGATGACAGTCTGGGGCATTACGACTCCACCACTGCTGAAGGCTTCGACAGGCTGCACCAGTTGCTCGAACGCCAGAGCTACCGTCTCGCCAGTTGGCGTACAGCGGCGGACGACATCAACTGGCGGCGCTTTTTCGACATCAACGAACTCGGCGGTCTGCGAGTCGAGCGTCCGGCCGTGTTCGAGGCCACCCACGCCAAGATCTTTCAGTTGATCGCCGAAGGGCTGGTGGACGGCCTGCGC
>NZ_QAIK01000041.1:130001-138592 GCF_003061005.1 Pseudomonas sp. HMWF021
GTTACTGCCGCAAGTTGCGCCGGCGTCTCGACAGTCTGGCGCCGGGGCGACACCTGCCGATCTACGTCGAGAAGATTCTTGGCGAGGGCGAAACCCTGCGTACCGATTGGGCGGTGGATGGCAGCACTGGTTACGAATTCATGAACCAACTGTCGCTGCTGCAACACGATCCGGATGGCGAACACGTGCTCGGCGACCTCTGGCAGCGGCGCACCGAGCGCCCCGCGGCGTTCATCGAAGAAGCGCAACTGGCGCGCCAGCAGATTCTCAACGGTTCGCTGGCCAGCGATTGCGAAAGCGTCGCGCAGGCGCTGCTGCAAGTGGCGCGTGACGACCTGATGACCCGCGACCTGACCCTCGGTGCGATCCGCCGCGTGTTGCAGGCGCTGATCGTACATTTCCCGGTGTATCGCACCTACATCAGCGCGCTCGGTCGCTCGGCGCAGGATGAGCGGTTCTTCCAGCAGGCCATGGACGGCGCCCGGCAGACGCTGGGCGAAGGTGACTGGCCGGTGCTCGACTGCGTGGCGGCCTGGCTCGGTGGCACGCCGTGGCGCAACAAGCCGCGTGGACGCTCGCGCAAGATCCTCAAACACGCCTGCGTACGCTTCCAGCAACTGACTTCGCCGGCAGCGGCCAAGGCGGTGGAAGATACCGCGCTGTATCGCTCGGCGGTGCTGCTGTCGCGCAACGACGTCGGCTACAACACCGAGCAGTTCAGCGCGCCGCTCAGCGAGTTTCATGCAGTCAATCAGCAGCGGCTACGAGCGTTCCCGGACAACCTGCTGGCCACCGCCACCCACGACCACAAGCGCGGCGAAGACACACGGGCGCGTCTGGCGGTACTCAGCGAGCGCAGCCACTGGTACGCCGAACAGGTCGAGCTGTGGCGCGCCCTCGCCCGACCGCTGCGTGACAATGACCAACTGCCCTCTTCAGGCGATGAGCTGATCCTCTATCAGGCGTTGCTCGGCAGCTGGCCTTTGCAACTGCGCGATGACGATGAATCGGGTTTTGCCGACTACGCCGAACGGATCTGGCAATGGCAACAGAAAGCCCTGCGCGAAGCCAAGCTGCAAAGCAGCTGGAGCGCGCCCAACGAAGCTTACGAAAAAGCCGCGCAGACGTTTACCCAGCGTCTGCTCACCAGCGAGCAAGGCGAATTGCTGCGCGCTGCACTGAGCAAGACCGTCAACAGTATCGCCGCTGCCGGGGCCTTGAATGGTCTGGCGCAAACCTTGCTGCGCATGACGGTGCCGGGGGTGCCGGATCTGTATCAGGGCAACGAGTTCTGGGACTTCAGCCTGGTCGATCCCGACAACCGCCGCCCGGTGGATTACGCCGCTCGCGAGCAGGCCCTGCACCAGCCTTCCGCGGTGGGAGAGTTGCTGGCGAACTGGCGTGATGGACGCATCAAGCAAGCCTTGATCGCCCAGGTGTTGAACCTGCGCGCCGCTCACCCTGAGCTGTTCCGGCACGGCACTTATCAGGCGCTCGAGGTGCTGGGCGAGCAAGCGCACAACGTGCTCGCCTTTGCCCGCGAACACGAAGGTCAGTACGCCATTGTGATCGTGCCGGTGCGCTGTGCCACGTTGCTGGAAAACAGTGCCGTGCCGCAGGTTGATGCGCAGCGCTGGGGCGATACGCGGGTGGTTTTACCGTTCCTCGCGTCAGATACAAACCTGAAGGGACTTTTTCAAAGCCGTGCAGTCACAAAAAACAGGGAGCTGAACGTCAGCGCCGCGCTGGGGGATATCCCGGTCAATCTCTTTATCCAACACCTTATGTAACGACGAGTTCAGTTCAGGAGCATTGCGATGAGTACCGACGATAAACGCATCCGCGAGTTCGCCTATCAGATCTGGGAATCGGAAGGTAAACCTGAAGGTCACGAAGCACGCCACTGGGAGATGGCGCGCAAACTGGCCGAAGCCGAAGCCCTGGCGCCGAAAAAGTCGCCCAAGGCCGCTGGCAGCAAGACCGCCGGCAAGACTTCAACCGCAAAAACCGCCGAAAGCACGACGACCGAGGCCAAGCCCAAGGCAACTTCGGCCGCCAAAGCCAAGCCTGCCAGCGCCGCCAAAGTGATTCCACCGGGCGAAAAAGCCGCCGAGAAAAAGCCGCGCGCCCCGCGCAAGCCCCCGGCCAACTGACCCACCCGGATTATTGAACTGAACGACCGTGTGGCGGGTTCGCTCGCCACCGAGGGCCAACTCGTCCTCAAAAAAACACACAACCTGCCTGTAGGAGTGAGCCTGCTCGCGATAGCGATGTATCAGGCGAAATCGAGATCGAATGTCAGACCGCTATCGCGAGCAGGCTCACTCCTACAAGGTTTTGTATCAGCCGAGAATTTCCCCGTTTTGCAGGAGCAATCATGACCAGTCCAAAGAAAACCGAACCCGCATCGCACGCCGAGCCTTCCAGAATCCGTGAAGGCCTGCCCTTCCCGCTCGGTGCGACCTGGGATGGGCTGGGGGTCAACTTTGCGCTGTTTTCCGCCAACGCCACCAAGGTCGAGCTGTGCATCTTCGACGATGCCGGCGAAGTCGAACTCGAGCGTATCGAACTGCCGGAATACACCGACGAGATCTACCACGGCTACTTGCCCGATGCCCACCCGGGGCTGATTTACGGCTACCGCGTCTATGGCCCGTATGACCCGGCCAACGGTCACCGCTTCAACCACAACAAACTGCTGATCGACCCCTACGCCAAGCAACTGGTCGGCGAGTTGAAATGGTCCGAGGCGCTGTTCGGCTACACCATCGGCCACCCCGACGCCGACCTCAGTTTCGACGAGCGTGACAGCGCACCGTTCGTGCCCAAGTGCAAGGTCATCGACCCGGCGCACACCTGGGGCAACGACCACCGCGTCAGCGTGCCGTGGGACAAAACGATCATTTACGAGACCCACGTGCGCGGCATCAGCATGCGTCACCCGTCGGTGCCGGAAAACGTGCGCGGTACGTTTGCCGGTCTGATGGTCGACGATGTGCTGGAGCACATTCGCAAACTCGGCGTATCCACGGTTGAGCTGCTGCCGATTCATGCCTTCGTCAACGACCAGCACTTGCTGCACAAGGGCATGACCAACTACTGGGGCTACAACAGCATCGCCTTCTTCGCCCCGGACCCGCGTTATCTGGCCAGCGGCAAGATCGCGGAGTTCAAGGAGATGGTCGCGCACCTGCACGAAGCCAATCTGGAAGTGATCCTCGACGTGGTTTACAACCACACCGCCGAGGGCAACGAACAAGGCCCGACCCTGTCGATGCGCGGCATCGACAACGCCTCGTACTACCGCTTGATGCCGGACGACAAGCGCTTCTACATCAACGATTCCGGCACCGGCAACACCCTCGATCTGAGTCACCCGTGCGTGCTGCAGATGGTTACCGATTCGCTGCGCTACTGGGCCAGCGAGATGCATGTCGACGGTTTCCGCTTCGATCTGGCGACCATCCTCGGGCGTTATCACGACGGTTTCGACGAGCGTCACAGCTTCCTCGTCGCCTGCCGGCAGGACCCGGTGCTGCGCCAGGTGAAAATGATCGCCGAGCCATGGGATTGCGGCCCCGGCGGCTATCAGGTGGGTAATTTCCCGCCGGGCTGGGTCGAGTGGAACGACAAGTTCCGCGACACCGTGCGCGCCTTCTGGAAAGGTGACGACGGCCAGGTCGCCGACTTCGCCAGCCGCATGACCGCGTCCGGCGAGATGTTCAACCAGCGTGGACGGCGGCCGTACTCGTCGGTGAACTTCATCACTGCTCACGACGGCTTCACCCTCAACGATCTGGTGTCGTACAACGACAAGCACAACGAAGCCAACGACGAGAACAACCAGGACGGCAGCAACAACAACCTGTCGTGGAACCACGGGGTCGAAGGCCCGACCGATGATCCCGAAATCAATGCGCTGCGCCACCGGCAGATGCGCAACTTCTTCGCCACGCTGCTGCTGGCCCAGGGCACACCGATGATCGTCGCCGGCGACGAATTCGCCCGCACCCAGGACGGCAACAACAACGCCTATTGCCAGGACAGCGAGATCGGCTGGGTCAACTGGGATCTGAGCGAGGACGGCAAGGCGCTGCTCAAGTTCGTCAAGCGCCTGATCAAGCTGCGTCTGGCCTACCCGATTCTGCGTCGCGGGCGTTTCCTGGTCGGCGAGTACAACGAGGACATCGGTGTCAAGGACGTGACCTGGCTGGCGCCGGACGCCACCGAGATGACCACCGAACACTGGCACGACGCGCATAACCGTTGCCTGGGCATGTTGCTCGATGGCCGCGCCCAGGAAACCGGGATTCGCCGTAAAGGTGCCGATGCAACCTTGCTGCTGGTGGTCAACGCACATCACGACGTCGTCAACTTCAAGCTGCCGGAAGTGCCCGAAGGCAGTTTCTGGACCTGCATGATCGACACCAATCAGCCATCGATTCGTGGTCAGGAGCGTTTCGACTTCGGTCATGAATACTCCGTCACCGGCCGTTCGCTGCTGCTGTTCGAACTGCACCGTGAAGAAGAAGACTGATATGGACCTGCACTGCTATCTGGCCCGCCGTCCGCCTGACTATCCCGACACTGCGGCCCTCGGCCATTGCCTGCGGGCGATGGTCGAGGCCGGGCTGGATCAGTTGCCGCTACCCGGCAGCGGGCGCACGCTGGAGCGTTTCGAGCGCCTGGCCGAAGTCGGCGGACACGATCTGGGCCTGTGCAAGCTGTACGAGGGCCACACCGACGCACTGGCGATCATCGAGCAACTCGGCGGCTCGCCGACACCCGGCAGCACCTGGGGCATGTGGGCAGCGGAGCCACCGCAGGCACGAGTGCAAGTGCGCCCCGCCGGGCAAATGGTCACGCTGGACGGGTGCAAGGCCTGGTGCTCCGGCGCCGGAGTGCTCAGCCATGCGTTGCTGACCGCGTGGGACGCCGACGATCAGCAGCAACTGGTCGCCGTCGCTCTCGACCAGCCTGGCGTGACCGTCACCGATCAGGGCTGGCAAGCGGTCGGCATGGGCGCTACCGGCAGCGTGGAAGTGTTGTTTGACGGCGCCGAGGCGCAAGCGATCGGCAACCCCGGCGATTACCTGCAACGCCCGGGGTTCTGGCAGGGCGGGATCGGCATTGCCGCGTGCTGGTATGGCGCGGCGCGGCAGATCGCTCAGGCATTGCGCCAACACTGCGCGCAACGTGACGAGCCCCACGCCCTCGCCCATCTCGGCGCGGTGGATGCGGCTTTGCAGGCGGCGGCCGATGTCCTGCGGTTAAGTGCCAGCCACATGGACGCTCATCCCCTCGCCGATGCCCAACTGCTGGCCCGCCGCGTTCGCGCGGTGGTCGAGCAAGCCGCCGAGCAAGTGATGCGCGAGGTCGGTCGAGCGCTGGGCGCAGGACCGTTCTGCAAGGACCGGCATTTCGCCCGATTGAGCGCAGATCTACCGGTGTTCCTGCGCCAAAGCCATGCCGAGCGCGACCTTGCCGCCCTCGGCCGACTGATCGCCGCACAACCCGAGGAGGCCTGGACCCTATGACCGCCGCCACCAAACCCAATCCCATCGTCGGTCAAGGTACATCCCTGCACCAGTGGCAAAACTCGCGGCAGCTGGCGCAACTCGAGAGCATCGACATTCTCACCCTGGTGCCGCCCGGCGCACGTGCGGTGATCGTCGCGCCGCACCCGGACGACGAGGTACTCGGCTGCGGCGGCCTCCTGCAATTGCTCGCCGGCGCGGGACGTGCGTTGCAGCTGATCTCGGTCACTGACGGCAGCGCTAGCCATCCCGGCTCCGAGCGCTGGCCGGTGGAGCGTTTGAGCGTGGTGCGTCCGCAGGAATCGGCTGAGGCCCTGCGCCGCCTCGGGGTACCGATGCACCGGCTGAAATGGCTGCGCGGCGGCTTCAGCGATACGCAAGTGGCGGCACGGGAAGAACAACTCTGTGCATTCATCGAGCGGCATCTGCGCCCCAACGACGTGCTTTTCACCACGTGGAGCGAAGACGGCCATTGCGACCATGAAGCCGTGGGGCGCGCCAGTATCGAAGCGGCGCGTCGGGTCGGCGCGACCTGTCATGAGCTGCCGGTGTGGACTTGGCACTGGGCCGATCCCGAGGACGCGGTTGTCCCCTGGCAGCGAGCGCGCAAGGTTCTCTTGACCCCGGAACAGGTGGCGCGCAAACGCCACGCCGTGCATGCCTTCGCCAGTCAACTGGAAAGCGACCCCGAGGCCGGCCTTGGGCCGGTTCTGGCGCCGTATGTGCTCGATCGTCTGCTGCAACCTTTCGAAGTGGTGTTTTTATGAGTGTCGAAGATCGCTATTTTGATGGTCTGTTCGCGGGTAACGATGACCCGTGGGCCTTCCGCGAGCGCTGGTACGAGCAACGCAAACGCGCGATCACCCTCGCCGCCCTGCCACGTCCGCACTATCGGGCGATTTTTGAACCCGGCTGCGCCAACGGCGAGCTGAGTGCCGAGCTGGCGACGCGCTGCGACAAGCTGTTGTGCAGCGACACCGCGGCCGCCGCGGTCAGTCTGGCGCGTAACCGACTGAGCCTGTTCGATCACGCCCAGGTGCGACAAAACCGCCTGCCGGGAGACTGGCCGGAGGAAAAATTCGACCTGATTGTATTTAGCGAAGTCGGCTACTACCTCGACAGCAAGGATCTGACAGAAGTGATCCGGCGCATCAGCCAGTCCCTGACCGCTGACGGCCAATTGCTGGCCTGCCACTGGCGTCCGCCTATCGACGGCTGCCCGCTGAATGCGCGGCAGGTGCATGACCTGATCCACGAACATTTGCACCTGCCACGTCTGGTACTGCATCAGGAAGCGGATTTCATTCTCGAAGTGTGGAGCCGCGAACCGCGCTCGGTGGCGGCACTGGAGGGCTTGCGATGATCGGCATCCTGATACCGGCGCACAACGAGGAAGACTTGCTCGACGAATGCCTCAGCGCGGCGTTGCGCGCCAGCCGGCATGGCCTGCTGGCCGGCGAACCGGTGGAAGTACTGGTGGTGCTCGACAGTTGCACCGACCGCTCGGCGCAGATCGTCAGTGGTTATCCGGTCATAAGTCTGCAGATCGACGCCCGCAATGTCGGCCAGGCCCGTGCGGCGGGGGCGCAAGTGCTGCTGGAGCGTGGTGCGCGCTGGATTTCCTGCTCGGACGCCGACAGCCGTGTGGCCGACGACTGGCTGGTGGCGCAACTGGGGCTTGGCGCCGATGCGGTGTGCGGCACGGTCACCGTCGAGCGCTGGCACGAGTCGTTCGATGAAGCGGCGCAGATCCGCTATCACCGCCACTACCGGGCCTGCGACGGGCACCGGCACATCCACGGCGCCAACCTGGGCGTGAGCGCCGATGCCTACCGCTGGGCCGGCGGCTTCAAGCCCCTGGCCTGTGACGAGGATGTGCATCTGGTTCGGCAGCTGGAACGCTGCGGGGCCAACATTGCCTGGAGTCATCGTCCGCAGGTACATACCAGCGCCCGGTTCGATAGTCGTGCACGGGGTGGATTCGGTGACTATTTGCGAAATCTGGCACAGCTGGAACAAAAAAAAGCGGATCAGCCTGATCTGTGAGGCGACGAATTTCGCTTGATGAGCAATACTCTGCTCGCGGCAATCCAGGGTTCGGAGCGGCGCACGGCAATCAACCAGCCTTCACGGGTCGAGCGCGCCTGATTTTTTACGGCCATGCGAGCGACTGAGGGCGACACATGACAAGGACGTAGCACCCATGAAATCGTTATCCATCAACGAAACCGGTCTGTCGGCGCAGATATGGAACAGTGCCGCGCAACTCGACAACATTTCCGTCATCAACACCCAGAGCCTGGTGCCACCTGGCGCCCGCGCCGTGATCATCGCCCCACACCCCGGCGATGAAGTCGTGACCTGCGGCGGCCTGCTGCAGTTACTCTCAAGCCTTGACCATCCGCTGCTGTTGCTGTCGATCACCGATGGCAGCGCCAGCCATCCCGGCTCGCGACAGTGGTCGGAAAAGCGCCTGAGCGTGTTTCGTCCTCAGGAAAGCGTGGAAGCCCTGCGCCGTCTCGGCCTGCCGATGCACAGCCTGAAGTGGGTGCGCGGCGGCTTCACCGACAACGCCTTGCTGAACCAGCAGGCGCAATTGACCGAGTTCATCAGCCGCTATCTGCGCCCTGGCGATGTGGTGTTCAGTACCTGGCGCAACGATAGCAACGACGACCATGAAGCGGTCGGTTGCGCCAGCTACGAAGCCGCGCGGCAGGTAGGCGCGACCTATTACGACGTACCGGTGTGGGCCTGGCACTGGCCGGAGCGCGACCACGCGCTCATCCCTTGGGAACGCGCGCGCAAGCTGCGCCTGGACACCTGGACCGTAGCGCGCAAAAGCCACGCCACCCACGCCTACGCCAGCCAGCTCAAGGGCGAACCGGCGATCGGCATTGCGCCAATGCTGCCGCCAGTCATCCTGGAACGAATGCGCTTGCCGTACGAAATAGTCTTCATCTGAACCCTATTCCCCCTGTGGGAGCGGGCTTGCCCGCGAAAGCGCCGGACATGTCACCGGTGATGTTGAAGGTGCCGCCCTCTTCGCGGGCAAGC
>NZ_QAIK01000041.1:138602-138935 GCF_003061005.1 Pseudomonas sp. HMWF021
GGTGATGTTGCCTGTGCCGGCCTATTCGCGGGCAAGCCCGCTCCCACAGTTTTTCACCCGGCGAAATACCTGCATCTGCCCCACCCCCCTGTGGGAGCGGGCCTGCCCGCGAAAGCGCCGGACCTGTCACCCGTGATGTTGAATGTGCCTGCCTCTTCGCGGGCAAGCCCGCTCCCACAGTTTTTCACCCGGCGAAATACCTGCATCTGCCCCAAATCCCCTGTGGGAGCGGGCTTGCCCGCGAAAGCGCCGGACCTGTCACCCGTGATGTTGAATGTGCCACCCTCTTCGCGGGCAAGCCCGCTCCCACAGTTTTTCACCCGGCGAAATACC
>NZ_QAIK01000041.1:138945-139030 GCF_003061005.1 Pseudomonas sp. HMWF021
CCGCTCCCACAGTTTTTCACCCGGCGAAATACCTGCATCTGCCCCACCCCCCTGTGGGAGCGGGCCTGCCCGCGAAAGCGCCGGA
>NZ_QAIK01000041.1:139040-140968 GCF_003061005.1 Pseudomonas sp. HMWF021
AGTGATGTTGAATGTGCCTGCCTCTTCGCGGGCAAGCCCGCTCCCACAGTTTTTCGTCCCGCAGTTTTGGGCTACGGCCGGATCTGTACACATGACACCAAGCATCTGAAAGGAACTGGCCGCTCACAGGCCAGTCGCATGAAAAGGAAGCCGTTTTTTTCAGAGGAGTGAACGTGTCCAGCGATCCCAAGCGCCACGTCGTCGACGCCCCCGTCATCCATCGCCTGCGCGTGCTGACGGTCAATACCCACAAGGGATTCACCGCCTTCAACCGGCGGTTCATCCTGCCGGAACTGCGTGAAGCGGTGCGTAGCACTTCGGCCGATCTGGTGTTTCTGCAAGAAGTGGTGGGTGAACACGAGCGACACTCGAACCGCTACAACGAATGGCCACAAACCTCGCAATACGAATTTCTCGCCGACAGCATGTGGAGCGATTTCGCCTATGGGCGCAACGCCGTCTATCCCGATGGCCACCACGGCAATGCCCTGCTGTCGAAGTACCCGATCCGCGAATACCGCAACCTCGACGTATCGATCACCGGTCCCGAGCGCCGCGGCCTGCTGCACTGTGTGCTGGACGTACCGGGGCACGCCGAAGTCCACGCGATCTGCGTGCACCTGAGTCTGCTGGAAAGCCACCGCCAATTGCAGTTGCAGCTGCTCTGCCAGTTGCTCGAATCGTTGCCCGACGATGCACCGGTGATCATCGCCGGTGACTTCAATGACTGGCAGCTTCAGGGCAACCAGGCGCTGGCCCGCCGCGATTACCTGCACGAAGCCTTCGAACGCCACCACGGCCGCCCGGCCAAGACCTACCCGGCGCGTTTTCCGTTGCTGCGCCTGGACCGCATTTACCTGCGCAACGCCAGCAGCCACGACCCGCAAATCCTCGGCAACAAGCCATGGACGCACCTGTCGGATCACTTGCCGCTGGCGGTGGAAGTGCATCTGTAATCGCGGTTCTGACATGACCGTTAGTCAGGCGCACTTGAACAAAGGTCAAATCCCTCTACACCTAAATCAGCTCAAGGATTAGCGCATTCAATTCGTTAGAGCATGGATCTCATGTAGCGCCTCAGTAGCTTCGCGAGGCGGATCCTGTGCTCGCACAAGGATGATCTCCCGAATTTGGCCGTAGGGAATCGCCATGACGCGCTACTCCAGATACCTGCGGACACTGCCGCAGACACTGTTCTTGCCTGCCTCGCTACTGCTCGCCAGTTCACCCGCCTCCGCTGCCTGTTCGCTGGTGCCGGGCCCCGGTAACGACACCTTCACCTGTGACAGTGGCTCCAGCGGTTCGCTGACCGATCTTGCGGGCAACAACAGCCTGACCTTGCCCGCCAACGGCAGCGGCGTGATCAACGGCAACGTAAGCTTTGGTGCTGGCACTGACCGGGTCGTGATCAATTCCGGAACCATCACCGGCGCGGTCAACCAGGGCGCCGGCATTGACGATTTCGTCATGAGCGCAGGCGCGATCGGCTCGCTGGCGCAGGGCGATGGCCGCGATACCTTCCTGATGACTGGCGGCACCATCGTCGGCGCCTTCGAAGACGGCGATGTCGCGCGCATGACCGGCGGCACCATCGGCCGGGTCGACATGAAGCTCGACAACAATATTTTCGACCTGTCTGGCGGGCAGATTCTCGGAAATCTGGTCACCGGGTTCGGCACCGATACCATCATCGTTTCCGGCGGACGCATCGGCGGCAACATCAGTGTCAGTGGCGGCAATGACAGCATCACCGTGACCGGCGGCGAAATCGTCGGCGAGATCCGCGCCAGTGTCGGTGACGACACGCTGCTGTGGGACGGCGGCGGAATCATCCGCTCGGCGATTCTGATGGGCGACGGCAACGACAGCGCAACGCTGCGCAACCTCGATGACGGCGTGCTGGCGCTGACACCCAACATGGATGGCGG
>NZ_QAIK01000041.1:140987-143333 GCF_003061005.1 Pseudomonas sp. HMWF021
GAATTTGAACAACGGCTCGCAACTGGACCTGGGGTCGAGCAGCCTGGTGCTTGGCGATGCCGTCAGCGGCACCGGCGTGCTGAACGTCGATGCCGGCAGCAGCGTGTTCTCGACCCAAGGCGCGGTATCACCCGTCGTAGCCGGACAGGCCGTGACCTTCAACAACGCCGGGGTCATCGACCTGACCCGCAACAACAGCCGCACCAATGACACCCTTTCCATCAACGGCAACTACGTCGGCAGCGGCGGCCAGTTGTTGTTGCAAAGCGAACTCGGTGCCGATGGCGCGCCCAGCGACAAACTGGTGGTCAACAACGGCAGCCTCAGCGGTGCCACTGTGATCAGCGTGACCCACCTCGGCGGGATCGGTGGACTGACCCAGGAGAACGGTATTCAAGTGGTGCAGGCCCAAGGCTCCACGGTCAGCACCAACAACGCCTTCAGCTTCAGCGGCCCGGTGTCTGCCGGTGCTTATGATTACTACCTGTTCAAGGGCGGCGTCACTGCCGGGACCGAAAACAACTGGTATCTGCGCTCCGCCGTGGTCGCGCCGCAAATGTTCAGCGTGCCCAACCCCGATCCGGGTGTGCCGCCGATTCTGGTGCCGGTGGTGGCAACACCGGTTGCCGCAGCGATCACTCCTGTGGCACCCGCGCCAGGCGAACCGGCACCGCCGGTTGTCAGCGCCAGTCTGCCCGTGCTGCCCGCCGCCGTGGCAGGCACCGCACCCATCCCGATCTATCGTCCCGAAGTACCCAACTGGTCGGTGCTGCCACCCGCCGCCGCGCAACTGACCCTCAGCGCACTCGGCACGTTTCATGACCGTCAGGGCGATCAACGCCTGCTCAGCGAAACCGGTGCATTCAGCGCCGGTTGGGGTCGTGTCTACGGCAAGAACATCGACCAGACCTGGGCCGGCACCGTCACCCCACGCCTGAACGGTTCACTCAATGGCTTTCAGGTCGGCAACGATCTGTACAGCGCGCAGACGTCGGGCGGGCAAACGCAACGCATCGGCCTGTTCGTCGGCCATAGCCGGATTCAGGGCGATGTTGACGGTTTCAACGAAGGCTTCGAGAACAACAGCGCGGGCAGGATCAAACTCGAGGGCGACAGCTATGGCCTGTACTGGACGCTGACCGACCCCTACGGCTGGTACCTCGACACCGTGGCGATGGGCACGCGTTTCGACGGCAACAACCGTTCCGACCGTGGACTGAAACTGGACAACCGCGGCCATGCCCTGACGTTTTCGGCCGAGGCAGGCTACCCGTTCGCGCTCAACGACACCTGGGTGGTCGAGCCGCAAGTGCAGGTGATCCACCAGAAAATCTCCCTCGACAGCCAGGACGACGGCATCTCGCGGGTTTCATTCGATTCCGACGGCGCCTGGACCGGTCGCCTCGGCGCACGGCTCAAGGGTCGTTATCAGGTCAACGGCTTGCCGGTAGAACCGTATCTGCGGGCCAATCTATGGCACACGTTTTCCGGCACCGATTCGGTGATCTTCGATGGCACCGATACCATCGACAGCGAGCAGAAATCCTCGTCCGCAGACGTTGGCCTCGGCGTCGTACTGGCACTGGACCGTGCGGTGAGTGTTTACGCCAGCACCGATTACAGTAGCAATATCGACAGTAATGACCTGCGTGGGCTGGCGGGAAATCTGGGGGTCCGCGTCAGTTGGTAACCCGATAGCAGGCTATCTGAACCCTCTACAGCGCGGTTTTCGCACTGTTTTCCCCTGCAAACAACGACTTGGATATGTGCAGAAAAACAAACGCTTGCACAGTCTGATTTAACCCGACCGCTCATCGTGCAGTTTCTTGACGCAGAGGCATCACTCTTCTTATCTCTACCTTACTACCCCCGGAATCACTATCCGGGGCGCACCTTTCGGCACTCGCGAAATCGAGCGGCCGCGGTTCGCCCCGCTCCATTCGGTCGCCCCTCGTTCGGGGTAGGAGAGACGCCAGAAAAGAGATCCCGCATGCGTTTGCAAGGTAGACCTCCATGAAAAGCCCATTCACTCCACAAGAGATCAAAGTGACGTTCTGCACAGTGTCGGGTTCGATCCTGCTGTGCTCATCCATGGAGGCGCAAGCCGGCCCTGCGGCGGATGAAACCACCCCCTGGTATCGCCAGAACGTGCCCGTGATGACCCTGCCGGTAACCGTTGTCACCCCCGAACCACAACGCTTGAGTCCTCGTCCCGACCTGACGGGCGCCAACCTGATCACCGAAGATCTGGCGCCCGTGGCCTGGGACCGACTGTATGGGAGCATCGCCCGCCAGGCGCAAACCGACGTGCTCTCGCCTGGCTTCACACCCGGCGTCGGTGACTTC
>NZ_QAIK01000041.1:143413-148721 GCF_003061005.1 Pseudomonas sp. HMWF021
AAAAGCCCACCGGTGCTGACCGTGCGCAGCGCCAGTGGCCACACCCAGACCATCGGCCTGATGGGTGGACACAACCAGATCCTGGCCAATAATGGCGGCCTGATCAGCAGCCGCGCCCTCGCCGACCCGACCACCGACACCCTGAACCTGCAAGGCCAGAGCCTCGGTGCGTATTACAGCCTGACCGGCGCACAGGGCTGGCACGTCGACCTGTCGGCCAGTGGCGGCCGGGTCAGCGGTTTCAGTCGCAATGAACAGGGCGCGCGCCAGGCCACCGAAGGCAGCGCGATGACCTTCTCGGTCGAGGGCGGGTACCCCATCGGCCTGAGTGAAAACTGGGTGGTCGAACCCCAGGCGCAATTGATCAACCAGCGCATTACCCTCGACACGCCCTACGCGGGTTCCGGTAATGCATCTTCGACGGATCTGTCAGCGTGGAGCGGTCGCGTCGGCGCCCGTTTGAAAGGCAGTTACGATCTGAACGGTCTGCCAGTAGAGCCATACGTGCGCACCAACCTCTGGCACACGGTCTACACCGGCAATACGGTAACGCTGGATCAGGTCGACAAAATCAGCAGCAGCCGCAAATCGTCGACGGTCGAGTTGGGATTGGGGTTGGTGGCGCGGGTGACGCCTGCGGTCAGCCTGTATGTCAGCGCCGATTACAGCAGTGATGTGGATGACAATGACCTGAACGGGTTGATTGGCAGCCTGGGGGTGCGGATGCGGTGGTGATTTTCGGATCATCCAGAATCACTGTGGGAGCGAGCTTGCTCGCGAAAGCGGCTGAACATTCAACATCATCGTTGACTGACATATCGTCTTCGCGAGCAAGCTCACTCCCACAGGGTTAGCAGTGTCTGGATCAGCCCTCCGGCTTGAGAATCAGCACCGCCAGCGGCGGCAGGTTCAACTCCAGTGACAACGCCTGCCCATGGCTCGCCACCTCTTCGGTAAACGCCCCGCCGCCATTGCCATAGTTGGACCCGGCGTAGGTGTCGGCATCACTGTTGAGCAATTCCGCCCAACGCCCGGCAAACGGCACGCCGACCCGATACGACTGACGCGGCACCGGGGTGAAGTTGGCCACCACCAGCACCGGTTTGCCGTCCCGGCTCCAGCGCAGCCACGCATACACACTGTTGATCGCATCATCGCCAATCAGCCACTGAAAGCCCTGCGGCGCGTCGTCCTGATCGTGCAGCGCCGGCTCGTCGCGGTACAGACGGTTGAGGTCGCCGACCAGTTTCTGTACGCCTTTGTGTTCCGAGTATTGCAGCAGGTACCAGTCCAGTTGCTGGTCATGATTCCACTCCCGCCACTGGCCGAACTCGCAGCCCATGAACAACAGCTTCTTGCCCGGATGGGTCCACATGAAACTCAGATAGGCGCGCAGGTTGGCGAATTTCTGCCAGCGGTCACCGGGCATCTTGTCGATCAGCGAATGCTTGCCGTGCACCACTTCATCGTGAGAGATCGGCAGGATGAAACGCTCGGACCAGGCGTACACCAGACCAAAGCTCAGTTCGTTGTGATGATGCGCGCGGTACACCGGATCCTGCTGGATGTAGTGCAGCGAATCGTGCATCCAGCCCATGTTCCATTTGTAGGCGAAACCGAGACCGCCCTGCTGGGTGCTCTGGCTGACGCCCGGCCATGCGGTGGATTCCTCAGCGATCACCAGCGCACCCGGCGCTTCCAGCTCGACCACATCGTTCAAGTGGCGCAGGAAGTCGATGGCTTCCAGATTCTCTCGCCCGCCGTGGCGGTTCGGCACCCACTCGCCGGCCTTGCGCGAATAGTCGCGATAGAGCATCGAAGCCACGGCATCGACCCGCAGACCATCGACATGGAAATGCTTCAACCAGTGCAGGGCCGACGCCAGCATATAGCCGTGCACTTCGGTGCGGCCAAGGTTGTAGATCAGCGTGTCCCAATCCTGATGGAAGCCCTCCAGCGGGTTGCCATACTCGTACAGCGCCGTGCCATCGAATTGCGCCAGACCATGAGTATCGGTGGGGAAATGCGCCGGCACCCAGTCGAGGATTACGCCAATGTCGGCGCGGTGGCAGGCGTCGACGAACTCACCAAACTGCTGCGGTGTGCCGTAGCGGGCGCTCGGGGCGAATTGCGAGAGCAACTGATAACCCCACGAACCGCCGAACGGGTGTTCCATGATCGGCATCAGTTCGATGTGGGTGAAACCCAGTTCCTTGACGTAAGGAATCAGCCGTTCGGCCAGCTCCGGCCAGGTGTACTGGCGGGCGACCTCGCCCAGATCGTCCAGCTCGCATTGCCACGAACCTGCATGCAGTTCGTAGATCGACAGCGGCGCCGAATGCTTCTGCCGATCGCGACGGCCGCTCATCCAGTCCTGATCCTGCCAGTCGATCTGCAGCGGCGCAGCGACTTTCGACGCGGTGTCCGGCGGCAGGCTGGTGGCCAGTGCCATAGGGTCGGCCTTGAGCGGCAGAATGCCGTGGGCGCCGAGGATTTCGTATTTGTACAACTCGCCCGCCTGCAGGCGCGGAATGAACAGCTCCCAGACCCCGGACGGGTGACGCAGGCGCATCGGGTGGCGACGCCCGTCCCAGACGTTGAAATCACCGACCACCGACACCCGCCGGGCATTCGGCGCCCACACGGCGAACCGCACACCGTCGACGCCATCGACGGTCTTCAATTGCGCGCCGAGGCAACTGCTCAGATCACGGTGATTGCCTTCGGCGAACAGGTACAAATCCATTTCGCCGAGCAATTGACCGAAGCTGTAGGGATCTTCCGCCACCTGCTCTCCCCCGGCCCAGCGCGTGCGCAGCAGATACGGCCGCGCCTGCGCGAAGTGCCCGACAAACAAGCCCGGGGTTTCCGTGGCGTTCAGTTCGCCGCGCTCTTCGCCGCTGTCCTTGTCCAGCACTTCGACTTTCAACGCACCGGGCAGATAGGCTCGGATGAATTGCCCACCGGCGCCGTCGCCGTGCGGACCGAGAATGGAAAACGGGTCGTGATGTTCGGCGCGCACCAGCGCGTCAATGTCTTTCGCCGAGGGCAGCAGTGTCTCTTTGACCTGACCCTGTTCCTTGTTCGAGAAACTCATGACTACTCTCCACCAAGATCGGAAAAGGGTTTAAGCCCCGTCAATAACCCATACAAACCGTGCAACGGCACGGGCAGCCACGTGGGGCGATTTTCGGCTTCATAGGCCACTTCATAGGCCGCCTTCTCCAGGCCGAACAGCGCAAGCGCAGCTTCGGCACCTGCAGGATCCTGCCAGGCAGGATCAAGACTAGCTGCCGCTTGGTGATATGCCTGGACAAATGCCTCCCGGGCCTCACGCAGATAGCGCTCGGCGACTCGATGCCGCGCCGCTTCCGACTCCGGACTGTGATCGACGTTGTGCACGTTGATGGTCATGGCCGCCGCGTAATCGAAGGAACGCAGCACGCCGCTGACATCCTTGTACGGGCTGTGCTTGCCACGCCGTTCGTGCAGCGGTCGCGCCGGTTCACCCTCGAAATCGATCAGGTAGGCATCGCCCTTGATCACCAGCACCTGGCCCAGATGCAGATCGCCGTGCACGCGGATGCGTAATCCGCCAGCGGCTTTCTGCGCCAGTTCCTGCACATGGCCGAGGATGACCTTTTTGTTGTCCAGCAGCCGCGCAACCAGTTTCTGATCGGCTGCGCCCAGCTGGCCCTGATGCTGTTTAAGCAGCTTCAGCGCATGCTCGACCTGCGCCGCAACGTCCTTGCCCGTGGCTTGTGCCTCCTTGGCGCTGGTGGTCTGCGGGGCGAAGTCCGGGTTGTCGCTCGGCGCCGCCAGCACTTTATGCATCTCGCCCAGGCGCTGGCCGAGCATGCCGGCAAAGTCCTTCAGCTCGCCGAGGGCGTTGTAATGCTGCTCCTGCTCGGACATCGCATCGGCCAACTCGTCACGCAACGCTCGCTCGAGGTTGTTCTGGGTCCATTCCCAGGCATCGCCCTGATTGCTCAGATAGCCTTGGGCGATCATCAACAGATTGTCTTCACCCTTGGCATCACGGCGGATCACCGAACCCAGCAGCGGAGAGATATTGGCAAATCCGGCTGCGGTCAGGTAAGCGCTCATCTCCAGTTCCGGGTGTACGCCAGAAGCGACTTTGCGGATCAGCTTAAGCACCATGCTGTTGCCGATCACCACCGAACTGTTGGATTGCTCGGCGGACAGATAGCGCACTTCGGGGTCGCTACCCAACCCGAGTTTTTCCAGTTGCGCCGTGGCTTCGAAACGGATTTCCCCGGCCTCCGACGCCAACACCGTCGCGGCCTGCATGCCCTCCAGCACATGACGGATAAACGCCTCCAGACTGAACGCATCGGTGATCAGCCCCACCTGCCGCCCACGCCGGACCCTGGCTAACGCCAATTGTTGCGGCAGTGCCGGGCCGACCTGATCTTCAGAGATGAAGCCGAACGGCAGTTGATAGCGGCTGGTCTGCCCGCCGCTGGTGACTTCGATTTCGCTGAGCAGCACCGGATGCTGCGCATCGCCAAAACGCACGCCATAGGCCAGATGCACCTGCTCGATGGCCGCATCCTTGCCGGCAAACCAGCGGCGGTTCTGCAGCCAGCTCGGCAGGATGCCCTGTTCGAGGGTATTGCGGGTCGGGGCATCGAGCAGCTCTTCCATGCGTTTTTTCAGCACCAGCGTGGTGAAGTCCGGCAGGCTCTGCGCCGGCTCCACGTGCCAGCTCGGCATCTGGTTTTCTGTCGCGAGAGCAAACCAATAGAAACCGTATGGCGCCAGGGTCAGCAGGAAATTCAACTGGCCGATGGGCGGGAACGCATTGCCGCCGAGCATCTCCACCGGGACCATGCCGACGTACGCCGACAGATCGAGCTCCGCTGCCTGTGCGCTGCGCGAGACGTTAGCCACGCAAAGGATGATTTCGTGCTTGCCGTCGGCGTCGGTGAACTCCCGGGTGTACGCCAGAATCCGCCGGTTGCTCGGCGACAGCATCTTCAGCGTGCCACGCCCGAATGCCTTGGACTGCTTGCGCACAGCCAGCATGCGCCGCGTCCAGTTGAGCAACGAATGCGGGTCGCCGGCCTGGGTTTCAACGTTGACCGACAGGTAGCCGTATTGCGGGTCCATGATCGGCGGCAACACCAGACTGGCCGGGTCGGCGCGGGAGAAACCGCCGTTGCGGTCGATAGACCATTGCATCGGCGTGCGCACGCCGTCGCGGTCACCGAGGTAGATGTTGTCGCCCATGCCGATTTCGTCGCCGTAATACAACGTCGGCGTGCCGGGCATCGACAGCAGCAGG
>NZ_QAIK01000188.1:0-980 GCF_003061005.1 Pseudomonas sp. HMWF021
TCCTACAGGAGAGTGCATTCCAATTGTGGGAGCTGGCTTGCCAGCGATGGGGCGGGTTCAGGCGATAGAGATCAACCGGCCAGCAACCACGCGCCAGTCGCCGCCGAAGCGGCACCCGCCACTCGCACCAGGGGTGCAGCCGCCTGCGGCAGAAAACGAACCACGGCATAACCCGCCGCATGCAGCGCCGCCGTCGCCGCGACAAAACCGGCGGCATATGCCCAAGGGCTGCTCATGTCCGGCAGTTCCAGACCATGGGCCACACCGTGGAACAGCGCAAACAGTGCCGTTGCCGCCACCGCCATTACCAGCGGCGGACGCACCGCCAGCGCCACCGCCAGGCCCAGCGCCAGCACCGAGGCGGCGATCCCGCTTTCCAGCGCCGGCAGCTCCAGCCCTTCAAAGCCGAGCATGCCACCGATCAGCATGGTGCCGACGAACGTGCACGGCAGCGCCCAGCGCGCCGCGCCTTGTTGCTGCGCGGCCCACAGGCCGACCGCAACCATCGCCAGCAAGTGGTCGAGGCCGCCGATCGGGTGGCTGATGCCGGCGACCAGCCCACTGTCGCCGTGGCCCGGGTGGGCGAAGGCCAGGGCTGGGGTCAGCAGCAGCGCCATGGCGCCGAGAATGCGTTTGAGTGTCATGGATAAGCTTCCTTGTTGGTCAATAAATCAGGCGGCGTTCAGCAGGCCCTGGCGCTCGATGAAGGCGATGATCTCTTCCAGACCCTGGCCGGTTTTCTGGTTGCTGAAGACGAATGGCTTGCCGTTGCGCATGCGCTGGGTGTCGCTATCCATCATTTCCAGCGAAGCACCGACCAGCGGCGCCAGGTCGATCTTGTTGATCACCAGCAGGTCGGACTTGCAGATCCCCGGCCCGCCCTTGCGCGGCAGCTTGTCGCCGGCGGAGACGTCGATCACGTAGATGGTCAGATCCGACAGCTCGGGGCTGAAGGTCGCCGACAGGTTGTCGCCGCCGGA
>NZ_QAIK01000188.1:993-14493 GCF_003061005.1 Pseudomonas sp. HMWF021
GATCGACGGCTTCAAGGTTGATCGAGGCGTCTTCGCGGATTGCCGTGTGCGGGCAGCCACCGGTTTCCACGCCGATGATGCGTTCCGGTGCCAGCGCCTCGTTGCGCACCAGAAAGTCGGCGTCTTCGCGGGTGTAGATGTCGTTGGTGACGACGGCCAGGTTGTAGCGATCGCGCAACGCCAGGCACAGGGCCAGGGTCAACGCTGTTTTGCCGGAACCGACCGGGCCGCCGATGCCGACGCGCAGGGGTTGTGTGTTCATGTGCTTCTCCAAGATGACAGGCCCTAAGAGCGAAACAGTCGGCTGTACTGGCGCTCATGCGCCATGCACGCCAGGGACAGGCCGAACGCGGCGCTGCCGATGTGTTCGGGATGGATGCGGGTGGCGTCCTGCTGCGCCTGTTGCAGCAGCGGCAGCAGTTCGCTGGTCAGGCGCTGGGCGGCTTGCTGGCCCAGCGGCAGGGTTTTCATCAATACCGCGAGCTGGTTTTCCAGCCAGCTCCACAGCCAAGCGGCGAGGGCGTCCTGCGGGCTGATCTGCCAGGCGCGGGCGGCGAGTGCCCAGCCGAGGGCCAGATGCGGTTCCGCGCATTGCTCAAGAATGCTGCGGGCCGGCGCGTCGAGTTCCGGCAAACCGTTGAGCAGTTGCTGCAGCGAGTAACCCATCTGCCGGCTTTCCAGATGCAACTCGCGGGTCTCGCGGCTGGCGCGGTGGGTTTCGCAGATACGCAGCAACTCGGGCCAGTTTTCCTCGGCGGCGGCCTGACAATGGGCGAGCAGCAGCGGCGCCTCGAAGCGGGCGAGGTTGAGCAGCAACTGATCGCTGATCCAGCGCCGGGCACTGTCCGGGTTGTTCACGCGGCCGTTATCCACCGCCATTTCCAGGCCTTGCGAATAGCTGTAGCCGCCAATCGGCAGTTGCGGACTGGCCAGGCGCAGCAGCGCCCAGGCCGGATTCACAGGCGTACGCCGAACTGATGGAGTTTGGGCGCGTAGTTGAAGTCTTCGTCGCCATGCCGCGAATGGTGATGGCCACCGCCGTAGGCACCGTGTTCCGGCTGGAACGGCGCTTCAATCGCTTCGACCTGCGCGCCGAGCTGTTCGAGCATGGCCTTGAGCACATAATCGTCGAGCAGGCGCAGCCAGCCGTCGCCGACTTGCAAGGCAACGTGGCGGTTACCGAGGTGATAGGCAGCGCGGGTCAGTTCGAAGGCGTTGGCGCAGGTGACGTGCAGCAGTTGCTCGGGGCGGGCGCAAACGCGAACGATGCGGCCGTCTTCGGCCTGCAGGCATTCGCCGTCATATAACGGTGCCTGACCGCGCTCCAGAAACAACCCGACGTCTTCGCCATCGGCACTGAAACAGCGCAGGCGACTTTTGCTGCGCGCTTCGAAGGTCAGGTGCAACTCGGCGGACCAGACAGGTTGAGGGTCGATTCTGCGATGAATCACCAGCATCGGAAAGCTTCCAGCAGTGGACTGTAGAGAGGGCTAGAGCAAGGGGCTTGCCAACCGGCCGAGATGTAGGAAATCCCTGTCGGAGCGTAGTGGATGTTTCAAGATGTTGCAGAATTTTGGAAGGTTTTGGTGCGTGAAGATTTTTACATGCACCAATTTGTGGCTCATAAAAAGATCGCAGCCTTCGGCAGCTCCTACAGAGATGGGTGTAGGAGCTGCCGAAGGCTGCGATCTTTTGATCTTTACTCGGTACTGCCCAGCCCTTGCCAGTGCTTGAGGCCGATAAAGATGAAGCGCAGTTGCTGAGTGATTTTCGCCTGCGGGGTCAGATGCTCCGGCAGGGCTTCGGCGGGCGGGTCGATGATGTCCGGCAGGGTGGCGAACACCGATTTGACGATCAGGTCGGCCATCACGCTCAGGCCGGCCGCATCCAGATGTTGCAGCTTGGGCATCAGCGTCAGATCGGCCGCAAGGTCGGCGCTGATGTTCTCGCGCAGACGGCCAATCGCCTGACGCACCGGCAGCGAGCCGCCGTACTGCTCGCGCGCCAGAAACAGGAATTGCGAACGGTTGGCGCTGACCACGTCGAGGAAGATCCGCACCGACGCATCGATGATACCGCCCATGACGAATTCATTGTGGCGGACCAGGCGGATGGTCTCGCGGAAGGTCTGGCCGACTTCACTGACCAGCACCAGACCCAGTTCGTCCATGTCGGCAAAATGCCGATAGAAACCGGTGGGCACGATGCCGGCGGTCTTGGTCACTTCGCGCAGGCTCAGGCTGCCGAATCCTCGGCCGCTCTCCATCAAATGGCGGGCAGCGTCCATCAGGGCGTTGCGGGTCTGTTGTTTCTGTTCGGCGCGGGGCAGCATCGCAAGGGTGTTTTCTTAGACAGGACAAGCGCCGCACTCTAGCAAATCGGCTTTGCCGGCGTCGAACGGCAGGGGGAGGGATGTGAGCGGGGAAACGGGGTTTTACGGATTTCCAGTGCTGAAAAAGTCAAAAGCCCAATCCGCTGATTGGGCTTTTTTTCCAGGCCGCCATGGGCTTAGCTCAACGCGCTGTTGCGTTCGATCACACGGTCACCACCGCCTTCGGCAACGGCCTGGCCCAGTGGGGTTTTGTCGAAACCGTCTTCGGCGAGGGTTTGACCTTGTGGGGTACGGTCACCACCACCTTCGGCAAGGGTTTGGCCCTGTGGAGTGCGGTCGCCGCCATCGGATGCCAGAGTCTGACCTTGTGGCGTCTTGTCATAGCCGTCTTGCACCAGGCCTTTCTCTTCCAGGCGATCACGGCCGCCTTCTGCTACAGCCTGACCTTGTGGAGTCTTGTCGTAGCCATCTTGTACCAGGCCTTTTTCTTCCAGACGATTACGACCGTTTTCAGCCAGGGTCTGGCCTTGTGGAGTGCGGTCGCCGCCGTCAGCCGCAACAGTCTGGCTGAATACCGAGTGGCTCAATTGCACTTGTGGGGTAGCCTGTTCGGCTGCTGGCAGGGCGAAAGCAGTGCTGGCTAGCATCGACAGGGTAAGGCTGAACAGTAATTGGCGTTTCATGATGGGTTGCTCCTTGGGAGGGCGATAAAGTGGGTACGAAGCCAATGCTACTCTCGATAAGTCGATATAAAAGTTCATAAACGCAATGGTAATAATCAACAGAATTGATTGTTCTGCCGAGGCGCTCTAGCTCGGGCGTTTGCGGGCGACGGTTTTGCACCGCAGTGGGTATTTTCGACTCACTGGCGCCTCGCAAATGTGCGGGCGGCGGTAACGCTGTTCGACCGATCGGTCAGCATTCGGGTGATTTTTTGCCACGCAATCTATATTCCGATTAAACCTGCGCACTGTTTGCCAGTCGTAGATTTCATGAGGGCCGCTTTGGCCCGCCGTTTCAGCTGTGCGTCGCGAAGTCGGCGTGCGGTCGTCATCAGGAGTCTTGTGCATGACGCGCACCGGGAAAATTTTCAGTTGGACCTTCGCCATCCTCGTACTGCTGCTGGCGGTACTCGTTCTGATCATCGTGTTCTTCGATTGGAACCGGATCAAACCGCCGCTCAACACCAAAGTCTCGGAAGAACTGCATCGACCGTTTGCCATCAACGGCAACCTCTCGGTGATCTGGCAGCGCGAGCCGGACGAGGGCGGTTGGCGGGCCTGGGTGCCGTGGCCGCACGTGGTCGCTGAAGACCTGACGCTAGGCAACCCGGACTGGTCGAAGCAGCCGCAGATGGTCACGCTCAAACGCGTGGAACTGCGTATCTCGCCGCTGGCACTGCTGGCGCAACGGGTGACGATCCCGCGAATCGACCTGACCGAACCCAATGCGCAACTGCAGCGCTTGGCCGATGGCCGCGCCAACTGGACGTTCAAGTTCGACCCGAAAGACCCGAATGCCGAACCCTCCAACTGGGTGGTGGACATCGGTGCGATCGGCTTCGACAAGGGCCACGTCACCCTGGATGACCAGACGCTGAAAACCAACCTGGACGTGGTGATCGATCCGCTGGGCAAGCCGATTCCGTTCAGCGATATCGTCGGTGACAAAGCCGCGAAGACTGCCCAGGACAAGGGCGCCGCGCCGCAGGACTATGCGTTTGCGCTGAAGGTCAAAGGCCAGTACCACGGCCAGAATCTCACCGGCCAGGGTAAGATCGGCGGGTTGCTGGCGTTGCAGGACGCGAACAAACCGTTCCCGCTGCAGGCCCAGGCGAAGATCGGCGCCACCAGCATCGAACTGGCCGGCACCCTCACTGACCCGCTCAACCTCGGTGCACTCGATCTGCGTCTGAAACTGGCCGGCGCCAGCCTTGGGAACCTCTATCCACTGACCGGCGTGACCCTGCCGGATACCCCGCCGTATTCCACCGACGGTCACCTGATCGCCAAGTTGCATGACGCCGCCGGGGCGAAATTCACCTACGAGCAGTTCAACGGCAAGATCGGCAGCAGCGACATCCACGGCGACCTGACCTACGTCGCCAGCCAGCCACGGCCAAAACTCAGCGGGGCGCTACTGTCCAATCAATTGCTGTTCGCCGACCTCGCGCCGCTGATCGGCGCCGACTCCAATGACAAGCAAAAGGCCCGCGGTGGCGAGAGCAAACAACCGACGGACAAGGTGCTGCCGGTGGAAGAGTTCAAGACCGACCGCTGGCGCGCGATGGACGCCGACGTCGAGTTCACCGGCAAGCGCATCGTTCACAGCGAGAAGCTGCCGTTCACCGACCTCTATACCCACCTGAAACTCAACGACGGCGAACTCAGCCTCGAGCCGCTGCGCTTCGGCGTCGCCGGCGGTAATCTGGATGCGCAGATCCGCCTCAACGGCCGCACCGAACCGCTGGAAGGCCGGGCCAAACTGACCGCGCGCGGCTTCAAGCTCAAGCAGTTGTTCCCGACTTTTGAGCCGATGAAAACCAGCTTCGGTGAACTCAATGGCGACGCCGACATCAGCGGTCGCGGCAACTCGGTGGCCAAGCTGCTTGGCGGCGCCAACGGCAACCTGAAGATGCTGATCAACGACGGCGCGATCAGCCGTGAGCTGATGGAACTGGCGGGGCTCAACGTCGGCAACTACGTGGTCGGCAAGATCTTTGGCGACAAGGAAGTGAAGATCAACTGCGCGGCAGCCGACTTCGACATCAAGACTGGCCTGGCGAGTACGCGCCTGTTTGTCTTCGATACCGAGAACGCGATCATCTACATCGACGGCACCGCGAACATGGCCACCGAGCAACTGGACCTGACCGTGACGCCGGAATCCAAGGGCTGGCGTCTGATTTCGCTGCGTTCACCGTTGTACGTGCGCGGCAAGTTCATCAAGCCGGACGCTGGTGTGAAGGCTGTGCCGCTGATGCTGCGCGGTGCGGGGATGGTCGCGCTGGGCGTGATCGCAGCACCGGCGGCAGGGCTGCTGGCGCTGGTAGCGCCAAGTGGCGGGGAGCCGAACCAGTGTGCGCCGCTGCTTGAGCAGATGAAGGCGGGCAAGGCGCCCGTCACCGTCAAGCCAACCAAATAAAGGCGAGAGCAAAAGATCGCAGCCCGCGGCAGCTCCTACAGTGGGATGTAGGAGCTGCCGCAGGCTGCGATCTTTTTGCTGCTGTTGCGGCGTCATCGCGAGCAGGCTCACTCCTACAGGTACAGCGCAAAACTTGTAGGAGTGAGCCTGCTCGCGATAGCGGTAACGAAGGTTCAGAGGTCTTTCAGAATGTCGGCCATGTCATCCGCATGCTCTTCTTCCTGCGCGAGGATGTCTTCGAAGATGCGCCGGGTAGTCGGGTCTTTTTCGCCGATGTACTGAATGATTTCGCGGTAGCTGTCGATGGCGATCCGCTCGGCCACCAGGTCTTCGTAGACCATTTCCTTCAAGGTGTTCCCGGCCACGTACTGGGCATGGGACATTTTCGACAGCAGGTCCGGATTGAACTCCGGCTCGCCGCCCAGTTGCACGATGCGCTCGGCCAGACGGTCGGCGTGTTGCGCTTCCTGGGTTGCATGTTCGAGGAATTCTTCGGCGGCCACGTGAGCTTTCACGCCGTTGGCCATGAAGTAGTGACGTTTGTAACGCAGGACGCAGACCAGTTCGGTGGCCAGCGATTCATTGAGCAGGCGCAGCACCTCGTCACGGTCGGCGCTGTAGCCCTCGGTTACCGCGCCGTTCTCGACGTGCTGTCGTGCGCGCTCGCGCAGGGTTTGTACATCAGACAAATGCAGGTCATCGCTCATTTCGATCTCCAGGAGGCTAATCCAATGGGCGCCACGCTCTACAGGCGTGATCGCATACCCAAGTTGTGAGTCCTGAGCGACGCAAAAAGTTTTATCAGATTTCCACCGTCCTCCCTGCAGGCGCTGCCGAAGGCTGCGATCTTGGCGTCAGCCCGGACAACACGGCCTCCTCCTGCAACCAGGCAAAAAACGCCCGCACCGGCGGATGCCGTTCCCGTCCCGGCACACACAGCGCGCTGTACCCGGCACCATCAACCTGCACTTGCCCCTTGTACGGCACCAGCAAGCCACTGGCGACGCTCTGCGACACCAGAATATTGCTCGCCAGTACCAGACCTTGCCCGGCAATCGCCGCTTGCAGGGCGTAATGCTCTTCGTCGTATTCACGGATCGCCGGATGCTGATTCAGCCAGTGCTCACCCGAGCGGGCGCACCAGGCTTCCCAGCCGTGGGCATACAGCTTCGAGTTGTGCCAGCGCACGCTGATCAGCGCCGGCGTGCGCCGGGCGGCCAGCGCCACCTGCTCCGGCGAGCCATACACACCGAAGGACTCATCGAACAGGCACACGCCGAAAAGATTGGGGTAATCATCGAGGCTGTAGCGCAGCACCAGATCGACGCTGGCGTCCTGATGCAGGTCGATGACTTCGCAGTGGGTATCCAAGCGCACGTTGATGTTCGGGTGCTGCGCATAAAAACGCCCGAGGCGCGGCACCAGCCACAGCGCAGCGAAGGCGGCCGTGGTCGACAGCGTCAGGCTGCTGCCGCTGCGTTGCGGACGCAGGGTGTCGACGCTTTGCGCCACTTCCAGCAGCGCGCCGTGCAGGCTGCGAAACAGTCGCTCGCCGCCCTCGGTCAGGCGCACCTGACGCGGCAAACGTTCGAACAGGGCGACGCCGAGCCAGTCTTCCAGCGTACGGATCTGATGAGAAATTGCCGTGGGCGTGACCGACAGCTCTTCGGCGGCGGCCTTGAAGCTCAGCAGGCGCGAAGCGGATTCGAAGGCGCGCAGGGCGGTCAACGGCAACGAGGCGAACATTGAAAGCTCCATGGATGAAATGAATTCATCCCGACTGATTTTTGCTCATTTGATTGGACGCGGCTACGCGCTTCAAGCTGCAAGCCACAAGCCGTTTGATTCTAGTCCGGAGCAAATACAGATGAGCAAAATTCTTGCGATCCATGCCAGCCCACGGGGTGACCGTTCGCATTCACGGCGCCTGGCGGAAAGCTTTCTCAGCGCCTGGCAAGTGCGCCATCCCCAGGCGCAGGTCACCCGTCGCGAAGTCGGACGGGCGCTGATCCCGCCGGTCAACGAAGCCTTTGTCGCGGCTGCGTTTCATCCTGAACCCGAGGCGCGTCCACTGTCGATGCAGGCCGATCTGGCGCTCAGCGATCAGCTGGTCGGCGAGTTGTTCGCTCACGACCTGCTGCTGATTTCCACGCCGATGTACAACTTCAGCGTGCCCAGCGGCCTCAAGGCCTGGGTCGATCAGATCGTGCGTCTGGGGCTGACATTCGACCACACCCTGGACAACGGCGTGGCCCAATACACCCCGATGCTGCAGGGCAAGAAAGCGCTGATCGTCACCAGTCGCGGCGGTTTCGGCTTCGGCCCCGGTGGTGAACTGGAAGCCCTGAACCACGCCGATCCATGGCTGCGCACCGCGCTGGGATTTGTCGGTATCAACGACGTCACCGTGGTCGCGGCCGAGGGCGAAGAGTCGGCCGAGCGCACCTTCGCGGTGTCGGTGGCCGAGGCCGAGCAGCGTTTGCTCGACCTCGCCCGGGCGTTCTAAGTGGCCTGGCTGTGCCTGCTGATCGCCGCCGGGTTCGAGGTGACCTTCGCCATGGGCATGAAGTACGCCGAAGGCTTCACCCGTCTGTGGCCGTCGCTGATCACGGTGGCGGCGGCGATTGGCGGGATCTACTTCCTGACGCTGGCGATGCGCGAATTACCGGTGAGCATCGCCTATCCGATCTGGACGGCCATCGGCTCGCTGGGCACGGTGTTTCTCGGCTTTGCCCTGCTCGGCGAAAGCCTGACCCTGATGAAACTGCTGTCGGTGGGGCTGATTGTGGCGGGGGTGGTGGGCCTGAAGTAGGCTGGTCGTGGAGTTGTCATCATCAGAGAGGATGCTTGGCGGGCGTTTTGCACGTCCGGCATCCACTCACGACCACAAGGATGTTTGCCCATGTCACAAGGTACGGCGACACGTTATCCACTGGTGCTGGTGCCGGGCATGCTCGGGTTTATCCGGCTGCTGCTGTATCCGTACTGGTACGGGATCATCAAGGCCTTGCGCCGTGGCGGGGCGACAGTGATTGCGGTGCAGGTGTCGCCGCTTAATTCCACCGAGGTGCGCGGCGAGCAACTGCTGGCGCGCATCGACGAGATTCTGCGCGAGACCGGCGCTGCCAGGGTCAATCTGTTCGGTCATAGTCAGGGTTCGCTGACCGCCCGTTATGCCGCCGCCAAACGTCCGGATCTGATCGCTTCGGTGACGTCCGTGGCCGGGCCCAATCATGGTTCGGAACTGGCCGACTATCTGCAGCAACACTACCCGGCGAACACTGCCAAGGGCCGTCTGCTCGAAGCGCTGCTGCGTGTCGTCGGCTGGCTGATGGCATTGCTGGAAACCGGTTACCACGGGCCGAAACTGCCGGTGGATATCCACGCCTCGCACCAATCGCTCACCAGCGAAGGGGTGGCGCTGTTCAATCAGCGTTATCCACAGGGTCTGCCCGAAACCTGGGGCGGGCACGGGCCGGAAGAGGTCAATGGCGTGCGTTATTACTCGTGGTCGGGGACGTTGCAGCCGGGCAAGACTGACCGTGGTGGCAACCTGTTTGATGGGACCAATCGCAGCTGCCGCTTGTTCGCGAAAACCTTCGTGCGCGAGCCGGGGCAGTGTGACGGGATGGTCGGACGCTACAGCTCGCACCTGGGCACGGTGATTGGCGATGACTATCCGCTGGATCACTTTGACATCGTCAATCAGTCGCTGGGGCTGGTAGGCAAAGGGGCGGATCCGGTGCGGTTGTTTGTCGAGCATGCGGCGCGGCTGAAGGCTGCCGGCTTGTAAAGGCAAAGACAAGATCAAAAGATCGCAGCCTGCGGCAGCTCCTACAAGGTTTTGGCGTTCATCCACGCGATCACCTGTAGGAGCTGCCGAAGGCTGCGATCTTTTCCATCAGGCAACGCTGATTTTACGGCCCAGCACCGTGGTCCAGCGTTCGGACAGAATCACCCCACCCAGCGTCAGCACACCACCCACCAGGTGATACATCGCCAACTGCTCCTTCAACACCACCGCCGCAATCAGCGCGGTAATCACCGGCAGCAGGTTAAAGAACAACGTGGTCCGGCTCGGCCCCAGACGCTGCACCGCCTGCATCCACGCCAGCGGCGCGAGCATCGAGGCCAGCAGGCATGCGTACAGCACCAGCGGAATGTTCTGCGCGGTGAAGCCGGTTTTCGGCGAGGCGGCGTACAGCGGAAACAGCACCACAATCGCCACCAGCACTTGCAGGTACAGCAACACCAGCGGCGGCAGGCGCAGCTGCCATTTTTTCAGCAGGGTGCTGTAGATCGCGTAGGCCAGGGTGGCGATCAGCATCATCGCGTCACCCAGGTTCACTCCATGTTGCAGCAGCGCGCCGAGGCTGCCGGACGACACCACCACCAGCACGCCGGCGAACGACAGCACCGCGCCGAACAATGCGCCAGCGGTCAGGCGCTGGCCGAGGCTGATGATGGCCATGGCCAGCGACATCAGCGGCATCAGCGACAAAATGATGCCCATGTTGGTCGCCGTGGTCAGGGTCGCGGCGAAGTAGGCGAGGCTTTGATAGACCGCCATCCCGAGCACGCCGAGGATAAAGATCTTGCCCAGGTTCGGGCGGATCTGCGGCCAGTGCGCGATCACCGCTTTGAGCATGAACGGGGTGAACAGCAGCCCGGCCAGCAGCCAGCGGTAGAAACCGATCTCGGCGGGGAAGATCGCCCCGACCGCCAGTTTGTTGATCACTGTATTGCCGGCCCAGATGAAAATCGCCAGTAGGGGAAACGCGTATTGCATGGGTTAAAACCAGAACGTTGATGAACGGTGATTATCGTCTGTCTGGATGCAGCCCTATACTGCGAACCGGACAACCTGCCTCTGCAACCGGACAGCATGAACAGTAAACACATCGATCTGCTGGATTTCAGCGAACTGCCGTCGGCGGTGTACTTCCGCTACGCCGACTTCAACACCCATGAATATGCGGCGCCGCACCGCCATCCGTGGGGCACGCTGGAATATGCGGCTCACGGTGTGCTGCACATGGACGTCGACGGCAGCCGCTTCATGTCGCCGCCGCACTATGCGGTGTGGGTGCCGCCGCAGGTCGAGCACAGTTTCTACAGCCATCAACCGGTCAACTATCGCGCGGTATGCCTCGATCCGAAGGTCTGCGCCGATCTGCCGGCGCGCGCCTGCACCTTGGCGATCAGCGACATCCTCAAGGCGATTCTCAAGGACTTCGCCGCCCGCGACGTGAAGATCCCCGAACTCGACGCTGACCAGCGTCTGGCCCAGGTGTTGGTCGATCAACTGCAACAGGCGCCGGTGCATGAATGTTATCTGCCGTATGCGAGCAACCCCGGGTTGCTGGCGATTCTCGACGCCTTGCAGGCTGATCCGGGCAACAACCAGCCGCTGGCGCACTGGGCAGCGCAGGTGCACGTCAGCGAGCGTACGTTGGCCCGGCAGTTCGTGCGCGAACTGGGGATGAGTTTCGGCGAATGGCGTCAGCGCCTGCGTTATCTCGCGGCTATCGAGGCGCTGGAAAGTACCCGCAGCGTGCAGGAAATCGCCTTCGATCTGGGTTACAGCAGCGGCTCGGCGTTCATTGCCATGTTTGCCCGGCAGGCCGGGTGTACACCGGAGCAATACCGACGCAGCCATCTGGAGGGCAGGAAGGTGTAACAAGATTTGGCTACACTTCAGCGCAGGCCGCCTCCATCGATGCGGCGACAAGGAGAAAACTCCATGAAGATGTTGCGTGTCCCTTTGTTGATGATCGGTCTGCTCCTGTGTTCCCAGGGTTTCGCCGCCACGGCGCAACAGAACAAAATGACCACCTGCAATGCCGACGCTACCGCCAAGAGCCTCAAGGGCGACGAGCGCAAGACGTTCATGAGCACCTGCCTCAAGGCCGCACCGGCAGCCAATGACGGCAAAGTGCTGACCCCGCAGCAGGAAAAAATGAAGACCTGCAACGCCGACGCGAAAACCAAGGCCCTCACCGGCGATGCGCGCAAGACCTTCATGAGTGATTGCCTGAAGAAAAAATAAGATCAAAAGATCGCAGCCTGCGGCAGCTCCTACATGAGATCGCGATCCTGTAGGAGCTGCCGCAGGCTGCGATCTTTTCGGCGCGACCAGGATGCGGGGCATCTACTCGCTTCGGCGCCGGATCGCTGGCAGACTGCCAATCCTTTTACGCCGTTCGTTTTGAGGCTGTATGCCAACGTTTTCTGAGCGTCATGTTGTGTTCTGGGTCAGTTGCATCATCATTTGTGGCGGTCTGCTGCTTGCGTTGCCGCTGCGCTTGTTGCCCAGCCTGCTGGCCGGTCTGCTGGTGTTCGAGCTGGTCAACATGCTCACCCCGCAACTGCAACGGCTGATCGAAGGCCGGCGTGCGCGCTGGCTGGCGGTGGCGCTGCTGGGCACGCTGGTGGTCAGTGTGCTGGCGCTGATCTTTGCCGGTGCCATCAGTTTCCTGCTGCACGAAGCGGAAAACCCCGGCGCCTCGCTCGACAAATTCATGGGTGTGGTCGATCGCGCGCGCGGTCAACTGCCGCCATTCCTCGATGCCTACCTGCCGGCCAGCGCTGCGGAGTTTCGCGTGGCGATCGGCGAGTGGGGCAGCAAGCACCTGTCCGAGCTGCAACTGGTGGGCAAGGACGCCGCGCACATGTTCGTCACCCTGCTGATCGGCATGGTGCTCGGCGCGATCATCGCCTTGCAGCGCGTGCCGGACCTGACCAAGCGCAAACCGCTGGCCGCTGCACTGTTTGATCGCCTGCACCTGCTGGTTCAAGCCTTTCGCAACATCGTCTTCGCGCAGATCAAGATTTCCCTGCTCAACACCTTCTTCACCGCGATCTTCCTTGCGGTGATCCTGCCGCTGTTCGGCATCAAGCTGCCGCTGACCAAGACCCTGATCGTCCTGACCTTCCTGCTCGGCCTGCTGCCGGTGATCGGCAACCTGATGTCGAACACCTTGATCACCATCGTCGGCCTGTCGCTGTCGATCTGGGTGGCAGTGGCGGCGCTGGGCTATCTGATCTTTATCCACAAGCTCGAATACTTCCTCAACGCGCGCATCGTCGGCGGGCAGATCAGTGCCAAGTCGTGGGAGTTGCTGCTGGCGATGCTGGTGTTCGAAGCCGCATTCGGCCTGCCGGGGGTGGTGGCGGGGCCGATTTATTACGCGTATCTGAAGAGTGAGTTGAAGCTGGGCGGGATGGTTTGATCCGATAACTGTGTTGCCTTAACTGACGCCATCGCTGGCAAGCCAGCTCCCACAGGATTGATACCGCTTTCGAAAGCGGCGCAGAACCTGTGGGAGCTGGCTTGCCAGCGATGGGCGCAACGCGGTCTTGGATCAGTTCATGGCGCCGTAACGCTTCATCGCCTCAATCGCCAGACCACTGCCAATGCTGCCAAAAATATTCCCTTCCACATGTCGCGCATTCGGCAGCATCGCCGAGACGCTGTTGCGTAGCGCCGGAATCCCGCTCGAACCACCGGTGAAGAACACCGTATCGACCTGAGCCACCGACACGTTCGCATTGTTCAACAGCTGCGTGACGCTGCCGCGCACGCGTTCAAGCAGCGCGTCGATGGACGATTCGAACAGGGCGCGGCTCAGTTCCACGCTCAGGCCCGGCTCGATCCGGTCCAGCGGCACGTGGCGGCTGTCGGCGTGGGTCAGCTGGATCTTGGTTTCTTCGACTTCCATCGCCAGCCAGTGCCCGGCGCGCTGCTCGATCAGCTTGAACAGACGGTCGATGCCGCCGGTGTCCTCGATGTCGTAGCGCATGCTGCCCAGTGCCAGGGTGGATTTCTGCGAGTAGACCGAGTTGATGGTGTGCCAGGTCGCCAGGTTCATGTGATGACTGGTCGGCATGTAGGCGCCGCTCTTCATGCGGCTGCCGTAGCCGAACAGCGGCATCAGGCCTTGCAGGCTCAGCTGTTTGTCGAAGTCGGTCCCGCCGATGTGCACGCCGCCGGTGGCGAGGATGTCATCGTGGCGGTTGTCCAT
>NZ_QAIK01000188.1:14562-25614 GCF_003061005.1 Pseudomonas sp. HMWF021
GTCGACTCGTAGTCGAATGCTGCGGCGATCGGTTCGTACTGGAACGAAACGTCCTTGAAACCGAGCTTGCGCGCCACTTCCACCAGGGTGTCTTCGGCTTCCTGGTCAGCCAGCGGGTCGTCATCGACGAAAAACACCGGACGGCCCAGCACCACGTGTTCGAACTCCCGACCGGCGGCAGTTTCGGCGCGGCTCTTGAGCTGACCGATGAACAGCCCCAGCAAGTCCTTGAACGGCATCGCGGTGCCGAGCACGCTGGTGTCGTGCTTGATCAGCTTGGAACCGAGCAGGCTCTTGAGCGAGCGCATCAACCGCCCTTCGTAGCCTTCCAGGTATTCGTGCAGCGCCAGGCGACCGTACACCGGGCGGCGCTCCTCGATGTTGAAGAAGACCACCGACGGCAGGGTGATCTTGTCGTCTTCCAGCGCGATCATCGTTTCCATGCCGGGGCGCAGCCAGCCGACGGTGGAGTTGGAGGTGCCGAAGTCGATGCCGCAGGCACGGGCTGGAGAGGCGTTGTTCATGTCTTTCGGGTTCCGGTCAAAAAACGGCCGCGCAGTGTATGTCAGTGCGCGGCAGATTCGAAGGCCGGTCATCTGCTATTTCACGACTAAGCTTCTTGAAAGTCGCAGCTTCGCCCCAAACTTGCTGGCATGGGCCGGCAGACACACCGGCGGTCACAAGAACCGCCGTCCACTGCCGATAAACTTCTGCTGCGCCACCCGGTCACAAGCTTGAGATCGGTCAACCCGGCACGCGCGAATGAGCGCATGCTGGTCTCGGCGCGAAATCGATAACGGATGGTGACTCCTTCGATGGACTTCAAAGACTATTACAAGATACTCGGCGTGGAGCCGACAGCGGACGACAAGGCGATCAAGGCCGCCTACCGCAAGCTGGCGCGCAAATACCACCCCGATGTCAGCAAGGAAAAAGACGCCGAGGCCAAGTTCAAGGACGCCTCGGAAGCCTATGAAGCGCTGAAAAGCGCCGACAAGCGCGCCGAGTACGACGACCTGCGCCGTTATGGCCAGCATGGTCAGCCGTTCCAGGGCCCACCGGGCTGGCAGAGCCGTGGCGGCTTTGGTGGCGGCGGTGGTGACACCGGCGACTTCTCGGACTTCTTCAGTTCGATCTTCGGCAATCGCGGCCCCGGTTTCGGCGGCGGCGAAGGTCGGCAACAACGCAGTGCAGGGCGCCGAGGGCAAGACGTGGAAATGGAACTGCCGGTTTTCCTTGAGGAAACACTGTCGGACGAGTCGAAGAAAGTCAGCTTCCAGGTCCCGCAATACAACGCCAACGGTCAGCACGTCAGCAATACCAGCAAGAGCCTGAACGTGAAGATTCCGGCGGGCGTGACCGACGGCGAGCGCATCCGCCTCAAGGGCCAGGGCGCACCGGGCATCGGTGGCGGCGCCAATGGCGATCTGTACCTGACCATTCGCTTCGCGCCGCATCCGAAATTCGATGTTGAAGGTGAAAACCTGATCATCACTTTGCCGCTGGCGCCTTGGGAACTGGCGCTGGGTACTGAGGTGGCCGTACCGACCCTGACCGGCAAGATCAACCTCAAGGTTCCGGCCGGCAGCCAGAACGGCCAGCGCATGCGCGCCAAGGGCCATGGTCTGAAAAACAAGGCCGGTGAGCGTGGTTATCTGTTCGTGCAGCTCAAGGCCGTGATGCCGAAAACCTCCGACGACGAGGTCAAGGCGTTGTGGCAGGAGCTGGCCAGGAAAGCCGCGTTCAACCCACGAGAGAACTTCTGAACCCGACGACGGAGTAGCCCATCATGAGCAGCCCCCTGATCGTTCAACTGGACATGGCAGAATTCTGTGAGGCGGCCGATCTGTCGGACGTCTACGTGATCGAAATCGTCGAACACGGCATCCTCGAACCTCAGGGCGCGCAGCCCCGGGACTGGCGGTTCACCGACTACGAGCTGAGCCTGGCCAAGCGCGCCGCGAAATTGCGGCGCGAGCTGGAGCTGGAGTGGGAGGGCGTCGCCCTGGCGCTGAATCTGCTGGAGGAAGTGCATGAGCTGCGGGCGGAGAACCGCATGCTCAGGCAGCGACTGGGGCGCCTGGTGGTCGAATAGGTTTTCGGTGGTATTGGCCGGCCTCATCGCTGGCAAGCCAGCTCCCACAAGGAACCATGTCGTACACAAAGTTTGTATTCGACGCCGGACCTGTGGGAGCTGGCTTGCCAGCGATGAATGCTCCGTAGATTTCCCTGCTTAAACCGTTCTGGGTAGCACCACACTGAACAGCGTCCCGTCAGTCTCGCTCGAGCTGACTTCGATCGTCCCGCCATGGGCATTTACCACTTCCTTGACGATAAACAGGCCCAACCCGAGGCTGGTTGACGGCTGCCCGAGTTCTTCGTCGGCGCTGCGCACCAACGGATCAAAAATCGTGCCGATCGCCTCTGGGGAAATCGGCGTGCCGTAGTTGTGCACCGAGAGGCAGACACTGTCGCCCTCGCCACTGATATTGAGCGTCACGTCGCGCTTGCTGGCACCGTGCTGCAAGGCGTTGCCGATCAAGTTTTGCAGTAACTGATCGAGCCGTCCGGGATCCCAGGTGCCACGCGTATCACCGCTCACCTTGAGTTTCGGATCGCACTCAGGATTGCCGGCGCAGGCTTCGGCAATGGCTGCTCGTGCTGCATTTGCCAGATCCATGGAGGTCGGCTCGATCGGCAAGGCCCGGCCCAGACGACTGCGCACCAGTTCCAGCAGATCGCTGACCATCGCCGCCATGTGTCGCGCACCGCGCTTGATGTGCAAGGCACAGGCCAGTGCATCGCCTTCAAGGCTGGATTTGCGCAGCAACAGTTCGGTGGACATGCTCACTGCTTGCAACGGCGCGCGCAGATCATGGCCGAGGATGGCGAGGAAAATGTCCCGCGAGCGATTGACCTGCTCGGCGTAGGCAGCGGTCGATTCGGCCAGGGCTTCGTCGATGGCTTCGTTGAAACGGATCATGTCCTGGAAATAGGTCATGTCCGGTGATTCGAGGCTTTCAACCCAGCGGCGGATCACGCAGGCGCGCAGATGGCGGAATTCGCTGGTCATCTGCACCAGATCAAATCCCACGGTGTGGCGCAATTCGCCATGGCTGGCACCGGCCTCGTCCAGGCTCGGGGTCTTTTCCGGGCCTTCGCCCTTGGCTTTGGCAGCCTGTTCGGCGGGGCTTTGCGGCTTGTTCATGTCGCGGGCGGCGGCCCGCAGAATCTCGCTGGCGTGATCGCGCAGCGCGGTGGAATCCAGATAGTCGGCAGCCGGAGTAATGGTCGCGGCGAACTGTTCCCACTCATCGACGATAGGGTCGATATTGGCCACGATGAACTCGGAAAGACGCATGGGCAGTTCCTGAAAAAAGGCGGAGCGAATCGAATATTAGTCCCTTTGACGCGAAATACACGACCGTTTATGCGATGGCCCGTCAAGCGCTGAAAAAAGCGGCGCCCAGCATTCACTGCACCCATAAACACACCGGGTCACGGCGGTGCATATGTATTTTATTCATAGCAATTGTTGGGCGATTCGGCGCTCGCCCGGTCTATTCGGAACGGACTTTTGATTTATTTGTTTCAGTCCGATTTACATACTCTTGATGCTCTATCTGACCGATTGGATGTATCAAGTAATGTCGAATTTAAATGGAAGTTTACTCAGCGCAGGGATTGCGCCACCGACGGAAAATGCCAGTGGGAGATATGCGCAGAAAATTCTGGCGAACATCCCCCAAGTGCTCAAAAGTGCCTCGCCACAGCGGCTGCAGGCCATCGCCAACACTACTGCCGGTGCACCGGACTGGTATCTGGATGCCAACGCCAATGATCGCGCCTATATACGCGAACTTGCATCGGACAGTTTTCGTCTGCAAAGCCAGCTCGACGAAACCCTGGGTGCGCTGCAAACGGATATAAATACTTTCGCCAGGCCGTTATTGACGGAGAAGTTGAAGCAGGTCACCGGGGAGGACTGGGACGTTGACCGGGTGAGATTGCGACTGGACAGCCCGGCTCCGATCCTGTTCTTCGATACCGGCGCCAGTACGGTCAGGGAGTCGTCGCTGCTGGACGCGGCATTGCACAACTTCGAGCCGGAGGAAACCCGGGCGGACGCTTTTCGCAGCGGCTCCGGTGTTTATATGGCCGATGCCGAAAGGGTGCCGCGACAACAGGCCATGACCACCGCGCAGTTCGCGACCCTGTGTCGGGAGCTGGACCTCGGTGCCCGCTACCAGCGGCACATCAAGGCCATTCTCAAGCCTGCCGCTGCCGCCGCCGAGATGGCACTGCGCACTCAATCGATCGACAGTGAGCGAGCTGCTTTCAAGCTTGCCTGTACGATTGCCTCCAGGACTGGCAATGTCTCGCTCTACGCATTCAGCAAACTGGCGGATATACGTGAAGGCAAGTCAGGCATAACGATGCATGACCGGCCGTTGTTGGTCCATCGCCTGTCGTTGATGGGCTTTCGCATGACCGGCATCGTGCTGTTCAGTGCAGTGGCCGAACCCTCGGAAATCAAGAAACTGGTGGACGACCTCACACCGGAAGGCCTGAAGACCTGGCGCGAGTTTTCCGCTCGTGCACCCGCGACACCGGGTAACTGGCTCGAACAGCTAAAACTGCTCGGAGACATTTTCGTCAATGGTCCAGGGGCGGTCGTCAAAGAGATGCAACGCAAGGACGATCTCTATCGACAGTCGGTGCTGACTGGCCCGATCATCGCCTACGTGCCTGGCGACCCGGATCATCCGGTGAAGGAATACGACTCACTGAGATCGTTCATGAAAGAACTGCTCAGCCAGCTGCTGTCCAGTGAGTATCAGGCGTTCTTCAGCCGCTTTGTGGCGCAGAAAGACAAGGGACATTTTTTCACCCGGGTCAACGAGCGCCTGAAGACCTGCACCTGGCACCAGCGCGAGCCCCTCGACATGGGGCCTTGGTGGCGGGAGACAGCAGTGGAAAATCCCGCCGCCGAACCCGTCGCCATTCCCTTTCAGGGCGAGCTGTTCACGACGCTGTTCGAAGCCCGGCGCGACAAGGCGATAACCGACGCCCGGCGCATCGCCGTACCCACCGGCGATGAAGATGCGCAGGCGCGCTGGAAGCGCATCAGCAGTGCGCTGAGCATCACCTGGAACGTTTTCAACTTCGCCGGGATGTTGATTCCGGGCGTTGGTGAGGTGTTGCTCGGGATCATGGTGGCACAGATGCTGGAGGAAACCGTCGAGGGCATCGAGGACTGGAGCAAGGGCGATCGTAACGAAGGTGCGGCGCACATCAATTCGGTGTTGATCAACTTTGCCCAATTGGGATTGATGAGCTCCGGGCACCTGCTGCCCACGCATATACCGGCGCCGGTGCAACCCTCGCCACTGTTCGACAGCCTGATACCAGTGGAGCGGGCGGACGGCGCCACGCGTCTGTGGAAACCGGACCTTTCGCCTTATGCCCACGACATCGTGCTGGCCAGGGATTCAACTCCGGATGCTCAGGGGCTGCACAAGCATCAAGGCAAACAGGTGCTGGCGTTGCACAACAAGCATTTTGTGCTGGACAAAGACCCGCTGACGGGCGAACACCGCCTGGTGCATCCCAAGCGTCCCGCTGCCTACAAACCGACTGTACGCGGCAACGGTGCCGGCGCCTGGCACACTGAAGTGGAGCGCCCCTTGACCTGGGAGCGACGTACACTGCTGCGCAGGCTGGGCCATGAAGTCGAGCGTTTTTCCGATGACACTCTGACGCAGATCCTGAACGTCAGCGGGGTGTCGGAGGAAATCCTGCGACGCATGCATGTCGAAGGCACGCAGCCGCCGGCGCTGCTCAGGGACGCCATCGAGCGGTTTGCCGCTTATGCCGATGTGGGCGAGCTGGCGCAGCAGATCATCGCCAATCAGGTGCCTGAAGCATTGAGTGGTTACCTCCCGGGCTTGCTGACCGAGTTGCCGAGATGGCCCGAGGAAAAGGCTGTGCAATTGTTTGATGACGACCAGTTGTGGAGCCGGTCGCAAAAGTATGGCAATGCGGAAGCCACCCATGAAAACACCGTCAAGCTGACTCGGGCCGAGCTGAACGCAGGGCTATTGCCTGAGCGCGCCCTCGACGCCTGCAGTGAAAGCGAAATTCTGGCCATGCTCGGGCGTGATGTGCCGCGGGAGCGATCGGCGCGTATCGAGGCCATGCGCGATCGTCTGGCAATGCAGGCCGGCAAGCGAATCGAAACGTTGTTCGAAAGCCTTTACCAAAGTCGCAGCCGTTCCAGTGACGCGTGGGTGCAGTGGTTGCAATCCGAGTTCAAAGGGTTGACGACCCGTGCCGCCGAAGAACTGGTGGGCGGTGCCAGCCTCGAAGAAATCATGCGCCTGGCCCGACGCCAACGCATTCCTCTGCGCCTGCGCGAGCAAGCCCGGCATGCCTTGCTGCAGATTCGTTCTTCCCGGGCCTGCGAAGGGCTTTACCTGCCGGAACTGCGGACGGTCGACAGCGCCAGGCTGGCCCTGCATACCATGGAAAATCTGCCGGGCTGGCCTGACGATCTGCGTCTGGAGGTGCGCGAGCTCTCGTTCACGGGCTCGTTGCATGACAGCGTTGGTGCGGCCAATGCCAGTACACGCAAAGTGCTGATCCTGCGCGAGGACGGCCGTTACCAGGCCTTTGACGCACAAGGCCTTGAGTTGCACGGCGCCGATGACTTGTATGCCTCGGTATTGCACGCGCTTCCCGACACCGCGCGAAGCAAGCTGGGCTATGACGTCAATCAGGGAGCCTCGTTGAAAGAAACCGTGGTGAATAAACCGCTTGAGCTGGATCGCGTAGAAACACTTCTGGCCGCGATGCCCGTGCGCAAGCCGTATTACGATCCGGCAGCGGCGAAGTTGCGGGGCGGGATGTTCGGGTTCTGGAGGAACTTGATGAGGGAAGGCGAACATCACAGCGCTCAGTCGCGGCTGCGCGAACTGTTCCCGTCGCTGACGCCTGAGGAAATCAGCGAGATGCTGGACGAAAGCTCTGACGTGGGACGATCCATGCACGAAAGGGTGAGGGAGTATGAGGCGGATTTCGCGAGATTCCATGACTCGATGAGGAGCTATCTTGATCCGCGCCAGGTCATGAATGAGACGTCCACTGAAGCGCGAGTTGAGCGCCTGGCGGAATTGGCAGAGCGCAAACGCTTGTACCAGGTTCTGCGTGACTGCTGGAAACGTACGGCCCCCCGTCACGTTTATCCCAATGGGGAGTTGGCCGGGGACGTACTGGATTTGAGCAGCTTCCGGTTTTCCCGAGGCGACGGATCAGTGCCTTACTTGCGAGAGTTGCCTGATCTGCAAGGTAACTTCGACCACGTGACGTACGTGAATCTGGACAACACAGGATTTCGGGATGCGAATGTGCCGTTTCTACGTGCCTTCCCGGGATTGCGTGTTCTCAGGGCGATGGGTAACCACCTGACACAACTGCCCAGGATCATTGCCGACATGCCTCATCTCAATGATCTGGTCCTGTATCAAAACTACCTGCGTTTTACTCCCGAGGATGTGGCGTTGTTGCGCCAGAGCCGAAGTCTGCTGAGTCTGCAATTACATTCCAATCCGCTGCAACTGCCACCCGATGTTTCGCTGATGCGTCAATTGCACCTCTTGACCTTGCAAAACACCGAGATCACCTCCTGGCCGCAAGGCTTGTTTCCCGCTCGATTCAGGCATTTCACCCTGGATTTGCGTTTGAATCATCTCGCCACCGTTCCAGAGGTGGCACCGGGGTCGCGCAGTGCCGAATTGATCGCGCGCACCATGATTTCTCGCGAAGAGGACTGGATTTCGCCGGAAAATCTGCAGCGGGTCGACCACTATGCCGAGTCAGTCGGTCTGGAACCCGGTCGTCCGTATCCACCGCGCGGGGTAAATGACAGCCTCAATTGGGAGGCGGGCCTGACCCGCGAGCAATGGATAGAGAAGAGAAATGTCTGGGACAGCGTCGAAGACGAGTTCGGCTCAAAGCCCTTTTTCGACATTATCCGCAACCTGACCCGTTCGGCCGATTACCAGTCATCCCCCGCCTATAAGGCGGAATTGACGGCAAAGGTGTGGCGAATGATCGATGCCATGGCAGAGAACAAGCAGTTACGTGACCAGTTGTTCGAGTTCGCTGCCGGGCAAGACATCACCTGCGACGACTCCGGGCCACGGATGTTCAACGCCATGGGCGTGAGTGTGCTGGTGCATGAGGCTTATCAGTTGATCAGCAAGGATCTGGTGGAGACGGCGCTGGTTGAACTGGCAAGGGGCAAGTCCCGCCTGGACGAAATCGGTGCCATCGCAAGGAAACACATTGCCGAGCGGATCGAAGCTGGAGAGACCTTTGTCGAACAGGACGGGCAAGGCCAGGTCGGGGGCACCATCGATGAAGTCGAAGTTCATCTGGCGTTCATGACTGATCTGGCGCAGAGGCTGGACCTGCCCTGGCAGTCACGCGGCATGAAGTTCAGGAGGATCGCCGGGGTTACGCAGAGAATGATCGAAGACGCTTTCAATCGGGTCATTGCGCTTGAGCAGGGTGATCTGCTGCGTGACTCCATCAGCCAGCAGCCTTTTTGGAGGTCTCATGTCGAGGGTTCCAATCGTCAACTGTTCAAAGGCTTCAAGCGCCGGATCGAAGCACTTGGCGACCTGGTGCAGGCGATGAAGCGCCGGGCATCCGGAACCACGCTGTCGGACATTGAGAAGGCCCGTCTGCAAACCACCATCGAGGCGTTGGCCGAGAAGGTGGGCAAACGGAAAAGTGATGTCGCACCGGGCAAGGCAATAAGCGACAGCGACTACACCGCCGAAATCGAACGGATAGAGGCTGAGGCGCAAACCGCGCTGAAGACGCTGACACAGCAAGCCATGGACCGGGCAAAACTGCAAAGGACTGAAATCCCGTTTACGGTCGAACCCCAACAACCTGTTTGAGTAGAAACACTGGCGGCTGCAGCAAGGCAGTGTCCAGGCACATAGAAAAAGCCAACCCGATGGCCACCGCCATCGGGTTTTTCTTTGGCCGCTGCGCGAACAATCAGAACAGGAAATACCGCTGCGCCATCGGCAATGTTTCGGCCGGTTCACACCACAGCAGCACCCCGTCGGCCTTGACCTGATAGGTCTGCGGGTCGACGTCGATGTTCGGCAGGTAATCGTTGTGGACCAGGTCGGTTTTCTGCACGTCACGGCAGCCTTTGACCACGCCGATTTTCTTCTTCAGCCCCAATGCCTCGGGCAGCCCGGCCTCCTGGGCGGCCTGACTGATGAAGGTCAGGCTGGTGGCGTGCAGCGAGCCGCCATAGCTGGCGAACATCGGGCGGTAGTGCACCGGTTGCGGGGTCGGAATCGACGCGTTGGCGTCGCCCATCAGGCTGGCAGCGATGGCGCCGCCCTTGAGGATCAACGTCGGTTTGACGCCGAAGAACGCCGGACGCCAGAGCACCAGATCGGCCCACTTGCCAACCTCGATCGAACCCACTTCGTGGCTGATGCCGTGGGTGATCGCCGGGTTGATCGTGTACTTGGCGATGTAGCGCCTGGCGCGGAAGTTGTCGTTGCCTTCACCGTCCTGGGGCAGCGGGCCGCGCTGCTTTTTCATCTTGTCGGCGGTCTGCCAGGTGCGTGTGATGACTTCGCCGACGCGGCCCATGGCCTGGCTGTCGGAGCTGATCATCGAGAACGCGCCGAGGTCGTGGAGGATGTCTTCGGCGGCAATCGTCTCGCGGCGGATGCGGCTTTCGGCGAACGCCACGTCCTCGGCAATGCTCGGGTCGAGGTGGTGGCAGACCATCAGCATGTCGAGGTGTTCGTCGATGGTGTTGCGGGTGAACGGCCGGGTCGGGTTGGTCGAACTCGGCAGCACGTTAGGGAAACCGCAAGCCTTGATGATGTCCGGCGCATGGCCGCCGCCGGCACCTTCGGTGTGGTAGGTGTGGATGGTGCGGCCCTTGAACGCGCCGAGGGTGGTTTCGACGAAACCCGATTCGTTGAGGGTGTCGGTGTGGATCGCCACCTGTACGTCGTACTGATCGGCGACGCTCAGGCAGTTGTCGATGCTCGCCGGGGTGGTGCCCCAGTCCTCGTGCAGCTTGAGGCCGATGGCGCCGGCCTTGACCTGCTCGATCAGCGGCTCCGGCAGGCTGGCATTGCCCTTGCCGGTGAGGCCGATGTTCATCGGGAATGCGTCAGCGGCCTGGAGCATGCGCGCCAGGTGCCACGGCCCGGAGGTGCACGTGGTGGCGTTGGTGCCGGTCGCCGGACCGGTGCCGCCACCGATCATGGTGGTGACGCCGCTCATCAGCGCTTCTTCGATCTGCTGCGGGCAGATGAAATGGATGTGCGTATCGATACCGCCGGCGGTGAGGATCATGCCTTCACCGGCGATCACTTCGGTGCTGGCGCCGATGGCGATGGTGACGTTGGGCTGCACGTCCGGGTTGCCGGCCTTGCCGATTGCGGCGATACGCCCGTCCTTGAGGCCGACGTCGGCCTTGACGATGCCCCAGTGGTCGATGATCAACGCGTTGGTGATCAAAGTGTCGACCACTTCGGCGGCGAGCAACTGGCTCTGCCCCTGGCCGTCACGGATGACTTTGCCGCCGCCGAACTTCACTTCTTCGCCGTAGGTGGTGAAGTCTTTTTCGACCTCGATCCACAACTCGGTGTCCGCCAGGCGCACCTTGTCGCCGACGGTGGGGCCGAACATGTCGGCGTAGGCGTTTCTAGAAATCTTCATGTGCTTGCCTTGGGATTCAATTGGATTTGAGACCGCTCGCATAGCTCGCTTTCGCAGCCTCGCTGCGCTCGACAGCTCCTACAGTCAGTGCTCGGCTCGAGACCGCAGAGCATTTGTAGGAGCTGCCGAAAGCTGCGATCTTTTTGGGTTCGCACCGATCTCAGTCGAGATCCCCCATCACCCGCCCGGCAAAGCCGAACACCCGCCGATGCCCGGCGTACTCCACCAGCTCGACCTCGCGGCTCTGCCCCGGTTCGAAGCGCACGGCGGTGCCGGCGG
>NZ_QAIK01000188.1:25641-25936 GCF_003061005.1 Pseudomonas sp. HMWF021
CGGCTGGCGGCACGATCAAAGGTCAGGGCGTCGTTGGTTTCGAAAAAGTGATAGTGCGAACCGACCTGGATCGGCCGGTCGCCGCTGTTGGCGACTTTCAGGCTGAGGGTGCGGCGACCGACATTCAGTTCGATGTCGCCGGGCTGGATCTGGTACTGGCCGGGAATCATGGCCGGGCTCCTTGCAGAATCTTGTAGTAGAGGGCTGTCGGTCGATACGTGCCTTGCGGATCGCAGGCGTAGTCGGGGATTTCGCCGGCGCGGGTGTAACCCAGGGCCTTGTAGAAGTCTTCGGC
>NZ_QAIK01000188.1:25946-29765 GCF_003061005.1 Pseudomonas sp. HMWF021
AGGTAGAGCATGCCGCGCTTGTGCTTGGCCGCTTCGAGTTCCAGCGCATTCATCAATTGCTGACCGAGGCCGCGGCGGCGCGCCTGTTCGCGCACCAGCAGTTTCTGCACTTCGGCGCGATTGAGGCCGTTGGCCTTCTGGCACAGGCCCAGTTGCACGCTGGCCAGCACCTGTTCGTCCTTGACCACCACCCAGAGCAGCACGCTGCCCCTGTTCACGTTGTCCTGTACCTCATCGAAATAGGCGCGGGCCTGAATCGCATCGAGGTCGGCCATGAAACCGACGCTGGCGCCATAACCCACGGCGTCGAGCAGCAGATCAATCAGGCCCTGACGATAGTGCGCAAAACTTTCCGCATTGACGCGACGCAGTTGGGCGGCGTTCATCGGTGTCACTCCTTGTTGGCGACCGGCGGCTGGGCGCCAGGGTTGAGGGTCAGTTGCATGAACGTCAGATCGAGCCAGCGACCGAACTTGGTGCCGACCTGTGGCATCTGCCCGGTGATGCTGAACCCGGCGCGTTCATGCAGACGAATGGACGCGGCGTTGCCACTTTCGATGGCGGCGACCATCACGTGCTTGCCGCAGGTTCTGGCGCGCTCGATCAATGCGCTCATCAATTGCGGACCAAGGCCATTGCCGCGCTGGTCGCTGCGCACGTAGACCGAGTGCTCGACGGTATGACGAAAACCGTCGAACGGCCGCCAGTCGCCAAACGAAGCGTAGCCGAGCACCACGTTGTCGGCGTCGACGATCACCAGAATCGGGTAGGCCTGGGCCTGACGGGCGCTGAACCACGCCTGACGGTTACCGAGATCGACTGCCGATTCGTTCCAGATCGCCGTGGTGTTGAGCACCGCGTCGTTGTAGATGTCGCGGATCGCTGGCAGGTCGGCGTGCAGGGCATCGCGAATGGTGTAAGTCATGGCGCGGCCTCAGACGATTGGCTGGTGGACGGTGACCAGTTTGGTGCCGTCGGGGAACGTGGCTTCGACCTGGATCTCCGGGATCATTTCCGGGATGCCTTCCATCACCTGTTCACGGCTCAGCAGGGTGGTGCCGTAATGCATCAGCTCGGCGACGGTCTGGCCGTCACGGGCGCCTTCCAGCAGCGCGGCGGAGATGTAGGCCATGGCTTCCGGGTAGTTGAGCTTCACGCCACGGGCCAGTCGGCGCTCGGCGACGAGGCCGGCGGTGAAGATCAGCAGCTTGTCTTTTTCGCGTGGGGTCAGGTCCATCGTTTGAAATCCATAATCGGCAGTTGGAAATTATTGGTTCGTACGCGCTCTGTAGGAGCTGCCGCAGGCTGCGATCTTTTGATCTTGCTCTTGAGGATCAAAAGATCGCAGCCTTCGGCAGCTCCTACAGGGGTTTAAAGGGGGATGCATTTCAGGTGTTCCAGATTCTGGGGGGCTGGGCCTCGCGGCCGAGCAGGGCCGGGCGCAGCAGGCGCCACAGGTCGATCAGCCAGGCGCGGGCCAGCAGTGCTTCTGACGCCAGACACCGAGCCACCAACAGCCCCGGCAATTGAGTCAGATCCCCGCGCACTTCATGCCCCAGCGAACGACACCGCTCCAGCAGCTCTGCATCAATCTCACCGGTGACCAGCAGCGTCGCAAACACCGGATTGCCATCCAGCCCGATGGGCGAATCGAGCAAACCATCATTGCCGCTGATGCGCTGGCGCTCGTGCCAGAGCAATCGCCCGTCGCGGCGGATATCCAGATGCGCCTGAAAGTGTCCGAGGTCGAAGCGTTCGCCACTGGCCGGTCGGCCCAGCGCCACCACGTCCCAGTAGAACAGCCGCGCATCGCCTTCAAGTTCGATCGAGGTGGTGAGTTCGGCCTGGGCGGCGCTGTAGACGATGGTTTCCTGCGGCAGCCACTCCAGCGTCGCACCTGCGGCCACTTTCAGATCGAGTTGCTGATACGCCGGCCCCGCCGCGCGATACCACTTGGCCGCGCCGGGGCTGGTGATCTGCGCCCAGGCGTCTGCTTCGACGCGGGCGCTGATGTTCAGCCGGTCACCGCCGGCGATCCCTCCGGGCGGGTGGACGATGATGTGCTGGCAGACCTCGGGGCCTTCGGCATACAGGTGCTTTTGCACGCGCAGCGGGCCGAGATGCCGGCGCTGAACCGGGCGCGTACAGTCGCCGAAGCGGGCGTAGGCCAGCTCCAGCTCGGCGTGCCAGCTCGGGGTAAACAGGGCAGTGGAAAGCGCTAAGTTCATGGTTTGTAATTATCGTTAGGAAGCTACAGATTAAATTGTTACCAGACCTCGTACACCCTCGGCCTCCATATTTTCACCGCGACCCTGCTGTACGATCTCGCCCCGGGACATCACCAGGTACTGATCGGCCAGCTCCGCAGCGAAATCGTAGAACTGCTCCACCAGCAAAATCGCCATGTCGCCGCGCGCCGCGAGGGTCTTGATCACCGCGCCGATCTCCTTGATCACCGAGGGCTGGATGCCTTCGGTGGGCTCGTCGAGGATCAGCAAACGCGGACGACTGGCCAGGGCGCGACCGATGGCGAGCTGCTGTTGCTGACCACCGGAGAGGTCGCCACCGCGGCGCTGCTTCATTTGTAGCAGCACCGGGAACAATTCGTAGATGAAACTTGGTACTTCTTTCGCTTCACTGCCGGGAAACCGCGACAAACCCATCAGCAGATTCTCTTCCACCGTCAGCCGGCCGAAGATTTCCCGGCCCTGTGGCACGTAGGCGATTCCGGCCTGTACCCGCTGGTGCGGCTTGAACGTGGTGATCGGTTTGCCCTCCCAGTTCACTACGCCTTCCTTCGCCGGCAACAGGCCCATCAGGCACTTGAGCAGGGTGGTCTTGCCCACGCCGTTACGCCCGAGCAGGCAGGTGACTTCGCCGATTTTCACGTCAAAGCTCAGGCCGCGCAGGATGTGGCTTCCGCCGTAGTACTGGTGCAGCTTGTCGACTTGCAGCATTCTCAAAATCTCCTCAAATCCCTGTGTAGGAGCTGCCGAAGGCTGCGATCTTTTGATCTTGATCTTAAAAACAAGATCAAAAGATCGCAGCCTGCGGCAGCTCCTACAGGGGACAATCGTCAGCGGCCGAGGTAGACCTCGATCACCCGCTCGTTTTCCTGCACCTGCTCCAGCGAACCTTCGGCCAGTACGCTGCCCTGGTGCAGCACCGTCACGTGGTCGGCAATCGAGCCGACGAAGCCCATGTCGTGCTCCACCACCATCAGCGAATGTTTGCCGGCCAGCGATTTGAACAGCTCGGCGGTGAATTCGGTTTCGGCATCGGTCATGCCCGCCACTGGTTCGTCGAGCAGCAGCAGTTGCGGGTCCTGCATCAGCAACATGCCGATCTCCAGAAACTGCTTCTGCCCGTGAGACAACAGGCCTGCCGGGCGATTGACCGAGGTGGTCAGGCGAATGGTTTCCAGCACCTCGCTGATGCGATCGCGCTGCTCGCCGCTCAGGCGTGCGCGCAAACTGGCCCACACCGACTTGTCGGTTTTCTGCGCCAGCTCCAGGTTCTCGAACACGCTCAGGGCTTCAAACACCGTCGGTTTCTGGAACTTGCGGCCGATCCCGGCCTGGGCGATCTGCACTTCGCTCATCTGCGTCAGGTCAAGGGTTTCGCCGAACCACGCCTTGCCGTGGCTGGGGCGGGTCTTACCGGTGATCACGTCCATCAGCGTGGTCTTGCCCGCGCCGTTGGGGCCGATGATGCAACGCAGTTCGCCAACACCGATGTACAGGTTGAGATTGTTCAGGGCGCGGAAGCCGTCGAAGCTGACGCTGATGTCTTCCAGGGTCAGGATCGTGCCGTGGCGGG
>NZ_QAIK01000188.1:29781-31453 GCF_003061005.1 Pseudomonas sp. HMWF021
CCGACGCGTTGGCCCAGACCGAGCGCATCGCGACTGGTGCCGGCGTCCTTGTTCGGTTCCAGCGGCGGAAAGAAGGCAGGTTCCAGCATGAATTCAGCACTCGCCGTGACTCTCATTGCTCACCTCGTTTCTTCAGCAGACCGATCACACCCTTGGGCAAATACAACGTCACGACGATGAACAGCGCGCCGAGGAAAAACAGCCAGTATTCGGGGAAGGCCACGGTGAACCAGCTCTTCATGCCGTTGACCACACCGGCACCGAGCAACGGCCCGATCAACGTGCCGCGACCGCCAAGAGCCACCCACACCGCCGCTTCGATGGAGTTGGTCGGCGACATTTCGCTGGGGTTGATGATGCCGACCTGCGGCACATACAACGCCCCGGCCAGACCGCACAGCACCGCGCTCAAGACCCAGACGAACAGCTTGAAACCGCGCGGGTCGTAACCGCAGAACATCAGGCGGTTTTCCGCATCGCGCAGCGCGGTCAGCACCCGGCCGAACTTGCTCTGCGCCAGACGCCAGCCGATGAACAGGCTCACCACCAACAGCAACACGGTGGCCAGAAACAGCACCGCGCGAGTGCCCGGTTCAGTAATGCCAAAACCGAGAATCGTGCGGAAGTTGGTGAAGCCGTTGTTGCCGCCAAACCCGGTCTCGTTACGGAAAAACAGGAGCATGCCGGCGAAGGTCAGGGCCTGGGTCATGATCGAGAAATACACGCCCTTGATCCGCGAGCGGAAGGCGAAAAAGCCGAACACCAGCGCCAGCAGACCCGGCGCCAATACCACCAGGCACATCGACCAGATAAAGCTGCCGGTGCCGCTCCAGTACCACGGCAATTCCGTCCACGACAGAAAGGTCATGAACGCCGGCAAGCCATCCCCGGCGGCCTGACGCATCAGGTACATGCCCATCGCATAACCGCCAAGAGCGAAAAACAGACCGTGACCCAGCGACAGCAGCCCGGCGTAGCCCCAGACCAGATCCAGCGCCAGAGCGACGATGGCGTAGCAGAGGATTTTGCCGACCAGCGTCAGGGTGTAGGCCGAGACGTGCAGCGCGCTGTCCACGGACAACAGCGACAGCAACGGCAGGGCGATCAGCAGTGCGAGGATCACCGCGCCGATGGCAATGGTGAGTTTCGGCCCGGCCTTTTGCGTGGCCGTGACAAGTAGAGGCTGGTTCATCAGTCGATCACCCGTCCTTTCAGTGCGAAGAGGCCTTGCGGACGTTTCTGGATGAACAGAATGATCAGCGCGAGGATCAGGATCTTGCCGAGTACCGCACCGATCTGCGGTTCGAGAATCTTGTTGGCGATGCCGAGGCCGAACGCAGCGAACACGCTGCCGGCCAGTTGGCCGACACCACCGAGCACCACCACCAGGAACGAATCGATGATGTAGCTCTGACCCAGGTCCGGGCCGACGTTGCCGATCTGGCTCAGCGCCACGCCCCCAAGGCCGGCGATGCCCGAGCCGAGGCCGAAGGCGAGCATGTCGACGCGACCGGTGGGCACGCCGCAGCAGGCGGCCATGTTGCGGTTCTGCGTCACCGCACGGACGTTGAGGCCGAGGCGGGTCTTGTTCAGCAGCAGCCAGGTCAGCACCACCACGAACAAGGCGAAGGCGATGATTACGATGCGGTTGTACGGCAGCACCAGATTCGGC
>NZ_QAIK01000188.1:31463-40267 GCF_003061005.1 Pseudomonas sp. HMWF021
GAATCCCGCCGGACAGCCACGCCGGGTTCGCCACTTCAACGTTCTGCGCGCCGAACAGCAGGCGCACCAACTGAATCAGCATCAGGCTGATGCCCCAGGTGGCGAGCAGGGTTTCCAGCGGTCGGCCGTAGAGATGACGAATCACCGTGCGCTCCAGCGCCATGCCGATCGCCGCCGTGACAAAGAACGCCACTGGCAATGCGATCAGTGGGTAGAACTCGATGGCTTGCGGTGCGTAGCGCTGGAACATCAGCTGCACCACGTAGGTCGAGTAGGCGCCGAGCATCAGCATCTCGCCGTGGGCCATGTTGATCACCCCGAGCAGGCCGAAGGTGATCGCCAGACCGAGGGCCGCGAGCAGCAGGATCGAGCCGAGGGACATGCCGCTGAACGCTTGACCCAACACTTCGCCGATCAGCAATTTACGCTTGACTTGAGCGAGACTGGTTTCGGCAGCGGTGCGCACGCCTGCGTCGCTTTCGACACCGGGTTCGAGCAGGCCTTCGAGGCGGGTACGGGCCAAGGGGTCGCCGGTTTCACCGAGCAGGCGCACGGCGGCCAGACGCACCGCCGGATCGCTGTCGACCAGTTGCAGATTGGCCAGCGCCAGGCTCAGGGCGGCGTGGACGTTCTCGTCTTTTTCGCCAGCCAGTTGCTGGTCGAGGAATTTCAGCTGCGCGGGTTTCGCGCTTTTCTGCAATTGCTGCGCGGCAGTCAGACGGGTTTTGGCGTCGGCGGCGAGCAATTGGTGGCTGGCCAGAGCGGTGTCGATCAGACCCCGCAGGCGGTTGTTCAGGCGCAGGGTTTTTGGCTGGCCGTCGAGGGTCAATTCGCCTTGTCGCAGGGCGTTGATCAGCTCGATGCGGGCAGGATCGGGCTGCGCGGCCCAGGCTTCCAGCAGTCTGGCTTGCTGCACCGGGTTGGCGGCGACGAAGTCTTCGGCGTCGTTGGCGAAGGCAGTCATCGGCAACAGCAGTGCCAGGGCCAGGATAAAGCGGTAAAGGGTAGTCGGCATAAAGAGTCGCCTTGCGCGGACTAATAGTGGGCACAGTCTTTGTGGCGAGGGGATTCATCCCCGATGGGTTGCGAAGCAGCCCCAAATCCAGCGGTCGCGGTGTATCAGATTGATCGCGTCGACTGATTTCGCGACTGCTTCGCAGCCGGTCGGGGATGAATCCCCTCACCACAAAGGCTCACTCCCACAGGGGGATTGTGTCGGGCCGAACATGCTCATCCGCCCGACACCCAATGGCTCAGTTGCTCTTCACCGCATAATCCGGCTTCTTGTCGTTGCCATCGATAAACGGACTCCAAGGCTGGGCACGAATCGGGCCTTCTGTCTGCCAGACCACGTTGAACTGACCGTCACTCTGGATCTCGCCGATCATCACCGGTTTGTGCAGGTGATGATTGGTCTTGTCCATGGTCAGGGTGTAACCCGACGGCGCGGCGAAGGTCTGGCCGGCGAGGGCTTCGCGGACTTTGTCGACGTCGGTGGACTTGGCTTTTTCCACCGCTTGCGCCCACATGTGGATGCCGACGTAGGTGGCTTCCATCGGGTCGTTGGTCACCGCTTTGTCGGCGCCCGGCAGGTTGTGTTTCTTCGCGTAGGCCTTCCAGTCAGCGACGAACTTCTTGTTCACCGGGTTCTCCACGGACTCGAAGTAGTTCCACGCCGCGAGGTTGCCCACCAGCGGTTTGGTGTCGATGCCGCGCAGCTCTTCTTCACCCACCGAGAACGCCACTACCGGTACGTCGGTAGCCTTGAGGCCCTGGTTGGCCAGCTCTTTGTAGAACGGCACGTTGGAGTCGCCGTTGACCGTGGAGATCACAGCGGTCTTGCCGCCGGCGGAGAACTTCTTGATGTTGGCGACGATGGTTTGATAGTCGCTGTGACCGAACGGGGTGTAGACCTCTTCGATGTCCTTGTCGGCCACGCCTTTGGAATGCAGGAACGAGCGCAGGATTTTGTTGGTGGTGCGCGGGTAGACGTAGTCGGTGCCGAGCAGGAAGAAGCGCTTGGCGCTGCCGCCTTCTTCGCTCATCAGGTATTCCACTGCCGGGATCGCTTGCTGGTTCGGCGCGGCGCCGGTGTAGAACACGTTTGGCGACATCTCTTCGCCTTCGTACTGCACCGGGTAGAACAGCAGACCATTGAGCTCTTCGAACACCGGCAGCACCGATTTGCGCGACACCGAGGTCCAGCAGCCGAACACCACCGCAACCTTGTCCTGCGTCAGCAACTGCCGGCCCTTTTCGGCGAACAGCGGCCAGTTCGACGCCGGGTCGACCACCACCGGTTCGAGCATCTTGCCGTTGACCCCGCCCTTGGCGTTGATTTCGTCGATGGTCATCAGCGCCATGTCTTTGAGCGATGTTTCGGAGATCGCCATGGTCCCGGACAACGAATGCAGAATCCCGACCTTGATGGTCTCGGCAGCCTGGACAGTCCAGGTCATGCCCATCGCGGCAATGGATGCCGTGAGAGTGAAAGCCTTGATCAAACTGCGACGCTTCATTGTGCGATCTCCATGAACGTTAAAGTTTTTTATGGTTGGCAGATGCGGACGACTGAAGGGTGTTTTGCAAGGGCTGTGCCCGGTCGGGATCGGGCAGCAAAAGGTCGGTTTAGAGCGGTTGTACCCAGGGGCGGCGCACCAGGAGGGGACAGGCGGCAGGGTGTGGTGCGGGGAAGTGCTTCATTGTGGTGCTGCCGCGAGGCGGCAGCGGGGAGGCGTGACAGGTCAGTTCACACCAGGCCAGGAGTCCACGTACTTGATGGTGAAGTCAGGGTAAGAGTCGACGATCTGAATCTTGTAATCGGGATACTGATCAACGATCTGCCATTTGCCCACCGAGTCTGGCCACTGAGTGACTTGCTTCACTTTCAGATCCGGCCAGGAGTTATCGATTTTTACTTTGTAATCCGGGTACGCGTTGACGAACTGGATCTTGCCGTAGATCTTCGAGACATCGACGGTCGTATCGGCCAGCACCGCGCTGGATCCCACAATCAACAACGCGACAACAGCTGCTTTCAACATGACACTCATCCTGAGAAAAATCGGGTGCGCAGTCTAAGGCAGGCTCAGCGGCGGCGCATCAGACCGATGAAAAACAGCCCGCCGAGCGCTGCGGTGGCAATGCCGATCGGCAAGTCTTCCGGTGCGATCAGCGTCCGCGCCGCGACATCGACCCACACCAGAAACACACTGCCGAGCAACACACACACCGGCAACAGACGCCGGTGCTCGGCGCCGATCAGACGCCGCGCAATGTGCGGCACCATCAGCCCGACAAACCCGATGGAACCGCTGATCGACACCAGCACCCCGGTCATCAATGAAGCAATCACGAACACCCGCAGGCGCACCGCCCGGGCATTCAGGCCGAGGGTGACGGCGGTCTGTTCGCCGGCCATCAAGGCGTTCAGCGGACGGGCCATGCCCAGTAGCAGAATCAACCCGAGCAACACACTGAGGGCCGGCACCGCCAACAACTCCCAGCGCGCCAGACCGAGGCCGCCGAGCATCCAGAACATCACCGCCGAGCTGGCGCGATGATCGCCCATGAACAGCAGCAGATTGGCGATCGCCATCATCACGAACGACACCGCCACGCCGCACAGCAGCAAGCGATCGCTGTCGAGCCGACCCCGACGATTGGCAATTCCCAGCACCAGAAACATGCTCAGCAACGCACCGATGAACGCGGCAATCGGCAAGGTCAGCAGGCCGACGATTTCACCGACGTGCAGCACCACGATCACTGCGCCGAGGGTGGCACCGGAGGTGACGCCGAGCAGGTGCGGATCGGCCAGCGGATTGCGGGTGACCGCTTGCAGCACCGCGCCGATCAACGCCAGCCCGGCGCCGACCAGTGCACCGAGCAACATGCGCGGCACGCGGATCAGCCAGACGATGTGTTCCTGCCCGGCGCTCCAGCTCACCTCGCCGAAACCGAAGGCCTTGTGCAGCAGAATCCGCCACACCACGTCTACCGGCACCCGAGCCGGACCAAAGCCCAGCGACACCACGCACGACACCAGCAACACGGCGCCGAGCACAATCAGCAGCAGGGTGTAGCGACGGTCGATCATTCGCCGTGGAACCCCTTGGCCAGGGTCTCCACCGCCAGCACGTTATCGATCCCCGGCGTGGCCTGCACATAAGGGATGACGATGAAGCGCTGGTTCTTGATCGCGTCCACCGATTGCAGCGCCTTGTTCTTCAGCAGAAATTCGATCTTCTGTTCAGCCGTGATTTCGCTGTAGTCGACGATCACGATCACCTGCGGATTGCGTTCGACCACGGTCTCCCAGTTGACCCGGGTCCAGCTCGCCTCGACGTCATCGAGAATGTTGCGCCCGCCAGCGGCGTCGATCAGTGCTTGCGGCATGCCTAGTCGGCCGGAGGTCATGGCGCGGTCTTCGCCGCTGTCGTACAGGAACACTCGAGGTTTCTCGACAGGCAGGTTTTTGCGGATTTCGGCGACCTGACTTTGCATGTCGGCGATCAGCGCGTTGGCACGGTCCTGCACGTCGAAGATTTTGCCGAGGTTGCGCAGGTCGTTGTAGGTGTCGTCCAGCGTCGCCGCCGGGCGCTTCATCACGAAGGCGCAGGATTCGGTCAGTTCATACACGTTGATGCCCAGCGGTTGCAGGGTCTGCGGGGTGAGGTCGCCGCCGACGCGCATGCCGTAATCCCAGCCGGCGAAAAAGAAATCGACGTTGGCGTTGAGCAGGGTTTCCACCGATGGATATTTCGCAGCCAGCTCCGGCAAACCGTCGAGCAGCGACTGCATTTCGGGCGTCACCGACTTCCAGCCGCTGACGCCGCTGTAACCGGCCATACGCGATTTGAGACCGAGGGCGAGCATCATCTGGGTCATGTTGATGTCGTGGCTGACTGCGTGTTTCGGCGCCTCGCTGAAGGTCACTTCGCGGTTGCAGCTGTGGATGGTCAGCGGGTATTTCGTGGCTTCGGCCAGGGCTTGAGCACTGCACAACAGAAGAGCGACACAAAGCAGGGAACGCACAGTCATGGTCGGGTTATCCAGGTGATTCGCGGGTAGCCGTGGAGGGGGTGGGAGTCGATCAGTGCTTCGACGCCGAACACGTCGCGCAGCAGCTCGGTGGTGAGCACATCTTGCGGCGTGCCGCTGGCGACGATGCGCCCGTGATTGATCACGTACAGTCGGTCACAGAACGCAGCGGCCAGATTCAGGTCATGGATGCTGGCGAGCGTGCCGATCTGCAGGCGTTTGACCAGTTGCAGCAGTTCGAGCTGATAGCGCGGGTCGAGGTGGTTGGTCGGCTCATCGAGGATCAGCAGTTGCGGTTGCTGGGCCAGGGCGCGGGCGAGGATTACCCGCTGTTTTTCACCGCCGGAGAGGGTGGCGAACGCGTGGTCTTCGAAGCCGTCGAGGCCGACGGATTTGAGCGCTTGCGTCGCCAGATTGCGATCTTCCAGCGTGTCGCCATCGAACAGGCCTTTGTGCGGCGTGCGGCCCATGGCGACCACTTCTTCGACGGTCAGGCCAAAAGCGTCGGGGAATTCCTGCAAGACCACGGCAATGCGTTGTGCGCACCAGCGCGAGGACTGTTTCCACACGTTGTGATGATCGAGTCTGACCTCGCCGCTGTCCGGTTGGCTGAAGCGATAGGCGCAGCGCAGCAGGCTGGTCTTGCCGCTGCCATTAGGCCCGATCAGCCCGACAAACTCACCGGCGGCCACCTGCAACGAGGCGTCACGCAGCTGGAACTGGTGATGGCAGTGGCCATAGCCCAGAGGTGTCCAGGCGAGGTTGGCGAGGTTTAGCGAGGTCATCAAATGCTCATGATGCTTGCCCCTGTAGGAGCTGCCGAAGGCTGCGATCTTTTGATTTTGTTGTTAAGAAGATCAACATCAAAAGATCGCAGCCTGCGGCAGCTCCTACAGGGGATGGGTTAGAAGGTGTAATCCGCCGTGACGAAGAACGATCTCGGCTCGCCGAGAATCCACTGCTGGCCTTCATTGTATTGGCTTTGCGCGAACCGGCGGTCAAACAGATTGTTCAGCTGCAGGCCCAGCGTGGTGTTGCGCAAGGCTTGCCACGACAGCGTGGCATCGACCACGGTGTAACTCGGCAGCTCATTACGATTGGCCATGTCGGCGTAGCGCGCATCGACATAACGCACGCCAGCGCCGGCCTTCAGGTCATCACTGAGGTTTTTGTTCAGCCACAGGTTGGCGGTGCGCCGTGGTACATCCACCGGACGATTGCCGTTGTACGACAGGGTTTGCCCATCGACCACTTCGGAGAAGTCATCGTACTTGGCCTTGACGATGGCCGCGTTGGCCTGCAGTTGCCAGGCGTGCGGTAGTTGCAGGTCGAGGCTGGCTTCCAGGCCGTTGGACGATTGCTGGCCGACCTGCTGCTTGAGCGTCGGGTTGCCCGGATCGTCGGTCAGCAGTTTCTTTTTGACGATGCGATAGGCCGCCAGGGTGAACTCGCCGCGTTGATCCCAGAACAACTGCTTCATGCCGACTTCGGTCTGGCGTGCAGTCGAGAGGTCGTATTGCTGCTGACTCGGGCTCAGGGAAATCAGACCGCCGATGCCATCGGTACTGCTCGCGACCTGGCCGTAGAACGAGGTCTGCGGCGTCAGGGCAAACACCAGTCCGGCCTTCCAGTTGTTGCCGGTCAGGGTCTTGTCGCTCTGGCTGTCGTCGATCAGATTGTTGCGATCCACATGTACATAGTCGCGGCGCACGCCGGTCACCAGCGACCAGCGCTCGCTCAGTTGCGTGCGGTTTTCGGCGAACACCGACATCTGTCTGGTGGTGCTGTCGAACTGGTCGCGGTACGGGTTGGCGCTTTCGAAATAGCCCGGCTGCGGGTGATACAGATCCAAGGGCTGACCGTTGGGCAGCACGTCGTTGAACGGCGAGTTGCTGTCGAGCTGAAAGCGGATGCGGTTGTAATCGACGCCGGTCACGGTCTGGCTGTCGAGGCCGAACAGCGAGTGTTTGAAGGTGAAGGTCTGGCGGTCGCCGACTTGCTCCTGCTTGTGGCCGATGCCGAAGTAGCCGCTGCGGCTGAGCTGTTGCGTGGCGGTGCCGAAATTGTAGTTTTCGGCGTTCTGCCAGCGGCGCTGGGCCTTGAGGTAGTACAGCTCGTTGCTGGCACTGACCGCGTCGTTGATCTGCCAATCGGTGGTCAGGCGCGTCCACTGATCGTTGTAGTGCTGCTTGTCGTCGCGCACGTTGTAGTTCTTGTTGCGCAGGCTGTCTTTCATTTGGCCGTTGATCAACGGAGTGCCGAAGTAGTTCTGCGGACGCTGATCGCCGTAGTCGTGGGCGAGGGTGAAGGCCAGGTCGTCGGTGGCTTGCCAGCGCAGGGCGGCGCTGATGAAGTCGCTGGAGGAATCACCGCGATCGACCCAGCCGTTGCTGCGCAGACGATTGAGATTGAGGCGATAGCTCAGGGTGTCGCTCAGGGAGCCGCCGCTGTCGAACGCCTGCTGCTGGTTGTCGTAGGAACCGTAGCCGACGCGCAGGTGATTTTCGATTTCACCTTCGAACGGTTTCTTCGGGATTACGTTGACCACCGCACCGGTCGCGCCTTCGCCGTACAGCACCGAGGCCGGGCCGCGCAGCACGTCGACACGCTGCACCGACCAGGTGTCGACCGGAAAAGTTACGGTGCCCATGCCGGTGTACATGCGGTTGCCGTCATACAACTGCATCACCGAACTCTGCCCGGTAAAACCGCGCGCCTGCAACGAGGTGCCGCCATCGCCCGGGGTGCCGGTGCGGCTGATGCCGGTGCTGCGCGATACGGCATCCTGCACGCTGCGATCGCCACGGGCGCGAACCTGCTCGCCGCTGAGGCTTTCGACGCTGGCCGGGGTTTCCATGGCCGTCAGGTTCAGGCGCGAGCCGGCGGAGGTCGGCGTGGTCAGGCTGACGTTTTCGTCATCCATGGCCGGGGCGCTGATGGTGCCGGTGGGCAGCGTCAACGGTTGGCCATCGGCGTTGGCGTTGTTCAGGGCAAGCAGGCAGAGGCTGGACAAGAGGTACTTGTTCATCGGGACGGTGAATCACTTCTTCAAAAGAAAGCCCGCAGCTTGTGGTTGCGGGCAGAGCGGCACATTTGCGTTATACAGTAACATTAAAAAATGCCGGAGTTTAAGCCCCGGCAGTTTAAAGATCTGTCTAAAACACGCATCTCGCCTGCTTCATGATGAAGTTGAGGCAGATTCAGCTTGGCGGCCCAGACGCGACAACAGCAGCCGATCCAGCAACCACACCAGCACCAGCGAAGCCCCCACCAGCGGGAAAATCACCGCCAGCACCAGCATGATCGCCACGCCGGTTTTCCATTTCGGCAGGTCATGGCGCAGTGGCGGCACGCCGAACTTGCCCTGCGGGCGACGCTTCCACCAGATCACCACGCCGCTGACGGCGCTGAGCAGAATCATCAGGCAGATCAGCAGCACGACGATCTGGTTAAAGGTGCCGAACATTTTGCCTTCGTGCAGCATCACACCGATTTCCGTGGCCCGTGCCACTGCGCCGTACTGCTCGAAACGCACATCGGCGAGGACCTTGCCGGTGTACTGATCGACATGCAGGGTGGCGTCGTTGCGCGGGTCGTCGGCAAACACGGCGATGGTGAACACGCCGGTCGCGGTGGTCGGCAGCGTGATGCTGTAGCCGGGTTCGACCTTGCGCGCAGTGGCGATGTTCTGCACGTCTTGCAGGCTGATGGCAGGCGCGGCGGGGCCGTGTTGCATGCCGCCGTGGGCCATGTGTTCGGCG
>NZ_QAIK01000188.1:40277-64957 GCF_003061005.1 Pseudomonas sp. HMWF021
GGCGCTGTTGAGGCTGCCGGCCTCGACGTCGGAGGTCGGCACGTTGTTCCACATCGCAGCCGGGAATACGTTCCACACCTGGGCGTACTGCTTGCCCCAGAACCCGGTCCAGGTCATGCCGCTGAGCAGCATCACCAGCAACAATGCGGCGCCCCAGAACCCGGTAACCGCGTGCAGATCACGCCACAACACCCGGCCGCGACTGTTCAGCCGTGGCCACAGAATCCCTGCGGCTTGCCCGCGCGGCCACCACAGAAAGACACCCGACACCACCAGCACCACGCCCCAACCGGCGGCGAGTTCGATCAGGCGATCACCCACCGTGCCGATCATCAATTCACCGTGAATGGCGCGGGCGACGGCTTGCAGATTCTGCTTGGCATCCTGCTCGCCGAGGATGTCGCCGTGGTACGGATCGATGAACACGTTGAGTTCGCGATCTGCATTCTTGACGACAAATTGTGCGCTGCGTTCGGCGTTGGCCGGCGGCAGGTACTGGGTGATCTGGCCTTGTGGATAAGCGCTTTTCACCCGTTGCAGCAGGTCATCGGCCGGCGCCGTGTGATGCCCGGCCGGAACCTTGAGCAGGCTGCTGTACATCAGTGAGTCGAGTTGCGGTTTGAACAGATAGACGATGCCGGTCAGGGCCAGCATCACCATGAACGGCGCGACGAACAGGCCGGCATAGAAATGCCAGCGCCAGGCCAGGTTGTAGAAATTCGGTTTGGGCTTTTGCATCACGTTTGCTCCGCTTGGCGAATCGTTTTTAGATCAAAAGATCGCAGCCTTCGGCAGCTCCTACAGGATCTACGCGCTCCCATGCAGGAGCCTGCGATCTTTTGATTTTTTCTTGTCAGAAACTCATATCGACCTTGGTCCAGAGCGTGCGCCCCGGCTCATTGATCGCTTGCGGGTCGTTGGCCGGGTAGCCGAAACCGGCGTTACCGGCCAGGTTCAGGTGCTCGGCATAAGCCTTGCCGAACAGGTTGTCGACGCCGGTGCTGACCTTCCAGTTTTTGTTGATCCGGTAGGCGCCATTAAGCGAGAACACGCCAAAGCCGCCGCTCTTGTCGTAGTCCTTGCCGACCACGTTGCCCTTGTTCTGGTCGATGCGGTTTTGCGCCGCGACCACGCGCCACAGCGCCCCGGCGCTCCAGTGGTCTTCGCTGTAGGTCAGGCCGAAACGTGCATCCAGTGGCGGCATTTGCGGCAGGGCCTTGCCGTCGCTGCTGTTCTTGCCCCAGGCGTAGGCCAGGGTCGCGTCGGCTTTCCAGTGGTCGGTGAGTTTGTAAGCCGCACCGAGTTCGCCACCCATGATCCGTGCGTCGATGTTTTCCGCGCGCGAAGTGCTCATGCCCATCATCGTCGGCGTGTAGTCGAACAGGATGTAGTCACGCACCACGCCGATATAGCCCGAGGCCCAGGCTTCAAGTTCGGCGGTCTTGTAGTTCACGCCGAAGTCGAACTGGGTGGTCTTCTCCGGTTTGATCGAGTCGAACGCATTCAGCGAACCGGCCGGGCCGGACTTCGGTGAAAACAGCTCCCAGTAATCCGGGAAGCGCTGCGCGTGGCCGAGGCCGGCGTACAGCGTGGCCGGCGCGTCGGCCAGATCATGTTCGTAACGCACGAAACCGCTGGGCAGGGTGTCGGCGCGGGTGTCGTCGGCGGTCGGGTTCGGTCGGCTCATCATCCCCGAGCCGATGCTCTGCCGGTAATCCTTGGCCGAGGCACGGTCGACCCGGGCGCCGGTGATCAGCCGGTCACGGTCGGCGGCGTACCAGGTCATTTCGCTGAACACGCCGTAGTTATGGAAATCGGCATCCTTGGTGTACGGCTGATCCTTGTAGGTGTCGATGCCCATGCCGCTGCGCTGGCGGTGTTCGTTGGTTTGCGCATCGAGACCGGTGATCAACTGGATGTCGGCCCAGCGCCAGGTGGCCTTGATCCGCGCGCCGAGGGTGCGCCGGTCGACGTTGGAGGCCATGGGGCCTGCCATCATCCCGGTGCCGGACGGTGTGCGCAGGGTGTAGTTGTCCATCACATGGTCGGCGTAGTTGTAGTAGACCTGCGCTTCGAGTTTCTCCAGCACGTCGGTGATGTTGGATTTCTCGAAGCGCAGACCGAGGCTTTCGCGCAGGAACTGCGAACCGTCCATGCCGCGCCCGGCGTAGCGCGCTTCGCCATCGCCCTTGCCGGCGGTGAGTTCGATCAGGGTGTCGGCGTCCGGGGTCCAGCCGAGCGCGATGTCCCCGTTCCACTTGTCGTAACGCGACGGCACGGTGTCGTTGTTGCCGTCGCGATAGTCGTCGGAGTGCGCGGTGTTGCCGATCACCCGCACGTAGCCCAACGGCCCGCCGGCAGCAGCATCGATGACCTTGTCGAAGCGTCCGTTGGAGCCGGCCAGCACGCTGGCATTCACCCGCGTGCCGAGTTCGCCGAAGCTTTCCGGTTCACGGTCGAAGAGAATCGTGCCGGCCGATGCGCCCGGCCCCCAAAGTACGGTTTGCGGGCCCTTGATCACCGTGAGTTTGTCGTAGGTTTCCGGCGAGATGTACGAGGTCGGCGCGTCCATCCGCCCTGGGCAGGCGCCGAGCAGCATGCTGCCGTTGGTGAGGATATTCAGCCGTGAACCAAACATCCCGCGCAGCACCGGATCGCCATTGGTGCCGCCGTTGCGTACCAGAGCGAAGCCGGGAATGGTCTTCAGGTAATCGCCACCGTCACTGGCCGGGACCGGTTGGCGCGGGTCCTTGGGGTTGGTGACGATGGTCAGTGGCGAGCTGGGAGCGATGGCGGTGATCACCGTCGGACTGAGTTCATCAACGTGACCGGCGTGGTCATCGGCCAGCACCAGCGGGGACAACAGGACGCCGCAAAGGACGGCAGTAGCGTGCGAGAAACGAATGCGCGATTCGTTCAGGGCGAAGGAAGCCCGGGCAGAACCCGAGCGTGGAACAGCAGAAAACCTGGACATGACAATTTCCATCAAACAGTCGTAAACGACACGGCCGGCAGCCTGAAGCTGTCTTCTCAACCGTGTGCAATCAAAGGTGCGGTGTTTACGCGTTGACGGGCGGGGCGCGGGTGCGGGCGCCGGGGAAGAAGGTCTGCCGGGCATGGCCCAGACGGGGGGAGGATGGGGTGAAGGCGTTGACGTGGGCAATGCTGAACGTGGCGAAAGATCCGCCACCGGTCAGCGCCGGGCAGTTGAACAGCAGGCTGCAATAACCGCACTTCTCCCACAGGGCGTGGTGCGAGGATTGCGGCGGGCAGTGTTCGGCAGCCGGTTGTGCGCCGTGATCCATGCCCGGCATGTCCATCGCCATGTCCATGCTCATCGGCATGGAAGTCGAGGCGTGCTGATCCATCGGCATCGACTGAGAAATCAGCGGGCCGATGAAGATCATCAACATGGCGAACAGGGCGATCCAGCTACCGCGGGTCAGAGTCTGGCTCTGGCGATGCTTGCTGGACGCCCCGGCGCGTTGCGGGCGCACGGGCGTGGTCAGCCGGATCGGTTACTGGGCGTGATCGTGTGCCTGGGTGTCTTGCGGAGGTTTCTTCTGCACGGCGACTTCGACGGTGACGTCACCGGCCTTCTCGAAATGCAGGGTCAGCGGGAAGCGTTTGCCGTCGCTGAGCAGGCTGCGGTCTTTCGGGTTGAGCAGCATCACGTGATAGGCCATCGGCGCGAACGTCACCTTGCCGCCGGCCGGAATCACCACGCTGGGCACCTGCTGCATTTTCATCAGATCGCCCTGCATCACATGCTCGTGCAGTTGCGCCTGGTCGGTGATCGGCGAATCTACGCTGAGCAGGCGGTCGTCGGTCTTGCCGGGATTGCTGATCACGAAGTAAGCGGCGACGGTCGGCGCGTTGGGCGGCAACTCCTGCGACCACGGGTGAGCGATTTCCAGCTCGCCGGCCTTGTATTCGTGGGCATGGGCGAAGCACGCCGGCAGCAACAGCGCAGCGATGACGAAGAATTTGTTCAACATGGCAGTTCTCCAGAACGATTTGATACGCAGGTCAATTGCGAGAACAAATCAAACCAGAGGCGAGGCGCGGGGATTGAGGCTCGGCCATTGCTGGCGCGGTGTCGGTGTTTGCAACGAGGGCGGCGCCACGCTGCGATTGCTTTCGTAGCGGGCGAAATACAGCTGCGGAGCATGACCGGGCAACGCCACCAGCGGCGCGGAACCCGAGCAACACCAGCAATGCTGCATGTTGGAATGGCTGTCGTTGGACGGGGCTTTCTGCTCCGAGGTGCCGATGTTGATCGCCACCATTTTCGTCCCGCTGCCGGTGCAAAAGCTGCTCCACAGCAACTGTTCGGCCGGTGAATTGGCCGCCTGCGCCATCGCCCCGGTCATCGGCATGGCGAGCATGTTGAACAGCACTGCAAAGCAGGCGATCCAGGCAATGGCTAGCCGGTGTCGGTTCATGGGACAGATCCGTTGGGTGGGCGATCAGGCGCGGGCTATTTAGCCTGATCAGGGCCGATAAGTAAAAAGGCGTCGTGCGGTTTGGTGTCGCAGATCAATCAAACTGCGACGGCGTGCAATCTCAAACCCAAAGCCTTCATGACCTTCATGATAGTTGCGAATTCGGGGTTACCCGTGCTGCTCAGCGCTTTATAGAGACTTTCACGACCCAGGCCGGCATCACGTGCCACCTGTGTCATGCCCTGAGCTCGGGCTATGTCATTCAGTGCTGCACGGATAAGTACGCCATCGCCTTCATCATCATCAAAACAAGCGTCCAGATACGCCGCCATATCTTCGGGAGTTTTGAGGTATTCGGCGGCGTCGAAACGGGTGAATTTTTCGGTCATCGCAATGTTCACCTTTGGGCTCAAAAGCGGTGAGCATAAAACCGGGCATTTAGTGCAGACAGTCAGTGGTTCTTTAAGTGGTTGTACGTAGCATCCGGTTTAGCTGTAGGGCGCTGGAGAGAGGATTACAGTACTGGCGCCTTCGCGGGCAAGCCCGCTCCCACAGGATCCGTGGCATACACAAACTATGCAGTCGGCCCCGACCACTGTGGGAGCGGGCTTGCCCGCGAAAGCGTACTCGAGGTCTGCACTTGGTTAAAACCGGGTGAAGGAGGCAAGGGCAGCGAGGACTTCAGCCGTCGTCACAAACTCCCGATCAACTCCCGGCAACACCGGCCGCTTCAACACCATCACCGGCACCCCCAACTCCCGCGCCACTTCCAGCTTCGGTTCGGTCGCGGTGCTGCCGCTATTCTTGCTGACCAACACATCGATCTGCCGGCGTTCGAACAGCGCGCGTTCATCTTCAAGCAGAAACGGCCCACGGGCGCCGATCACTTCGCAGCGTTTGTTGCCGGGGTAGACGTCGAGGGCGCGCAGGGTCCAGAACTGCCCCGCAGGGATCTCGTCGAGGTGCTGCAGCGGTTCGCGGCCGAGGGTGAACAGCGGGCGGCGGAACGGTTTGAGGGCTGCGGTCAGTTCGGCCCAGTCGCTGACTTCACGCCAGTCGTCGCCCGGTTGCGGCTGCCACGCGGGGCGGCGCAAGGCCCAGCAGGGGATGCCGGTCAGTTGCGCGGCGCGGGCGGCGTTGTGGCTGATTTGTGCGGCGTAAGGGTGGGTCGCGTCGAGTAGCAGTTCGATGCCTTCAGCGCGAATGAATTGCGCCAGACCTTCGGCCCCGCCGTAGCCGCCGACGCGCACTTGGCAGCTCAGGTCGGTAGGCACCCGGCCCACGCCCGCCAGGCTGTAAATGTGTTGCGGCCCCAGCGTACGGGCGATGGCCAACGCCTCGGTGACGCCGCCAAGCAACAGAATGCGCTTCATGCAAAACCTCCGGCGTGGCCGACAATGCCGCCCTGACGATCAATCGCAAACACCTCGACCTGCACCTGCGCCGGCACCACGCTGCGGGCGAAATTCAGCGCATGGCGGCAGACTTCATCGCCCAGAGCAATGCCCGCCGCGCTGGCCATCGCCAAGGCCTGCTGACTGGTGTTGGCTTCACGAATGCTCTGCTGCAACGCCTGATCGGCGCCAATCGCCGCTGCCCATTCAGCCAATTGCGGCAGGTCGATACTGGAATGCCGCGAGTGCAGGTCCATGTGCCCGGCCGCCAGTTTGCTGATCTTGCCGAAACCACCGCACAGGCTGAGTTTATCCACAGGTACTTTGCGCAGATGCTTGAGCACCGCGCCGACAAAGTCGCCCATTTCGATCAAGGCGATTTCCGGCAGGTCGTAGACCCGGCGCATGGTGTCTTCGCTGGCATTGCCGGTGCACGCGGCGATGTGCAGATAGCCATTGGTTTTCGCCACGTCGATGCCTTGGTGAATCGAGGCGATATACGCCGCGCAGGAAAACGGCCGGACGATACCGCTGGTGCCGAGAATCGACAGCCCACCGAGAATGCCCAGGCGCGGATTCATGGTTTTCAGCGCCAGCGCTTCGCCACCCTCGACGTTGACCGTCACCTCGAAACCGCCGGCATAACCGCACTCGGCGGCGAGCAGGTTGAGGTGATCGCTGATCATCTTGCGCGGCACCGGGTTGATTGCCGGCTCACCGACGCCGAGCACCAGTCCCGGCCGGGTCACGGTGCCAACTCCCAGACCAGCCTTGAAACTGATCCCCGGTTCGGCCTGCAAGCGCACGCGGGAATAGAGCAGCGCACCGTGGGTCACGTCCGGGTCGTCGCCGGCGTCCTTGATCGTCCCGGCTTCGGCACCATCCTCGATCAAGCGGCAGAACTCCAGGCGCATCTGCACCTGCTTACCTTTGGGCAGGACGATCTGCACCGCATCCGCCGAATTGCCATTGAGCAGCAGTCGCGCGGCGGCGAGGCTGGTGGCGGTGGCGCAACTGCCGGTGGTCAGACCGCTGCGCAGCGGGGCAGGTTGTTCAGCAGTTTCGTCACGCATCGAGGGGTTTGACCAGATCCAGCAAAGTAATTGGCAATGCCTGACGCCAGGTGTCGAACTCGCCCAGCGGTTGCGCCTGGGCGACATGGATGCGGGTCAGTTCGCCGCCGTGGCGTTCGCGCCAGTGCATCAGGGTGATTTCGCTTTGCAGGGTCACGGCGTTGGCCACCAGTCGGCCGCCGGGCTTGAGTTGCTCCCAGCAGGTTTCGAACACGCCTTCACGGGTCACGCCGCCGCCGATGAAGATCGCGTCCGGGCGCTCGAGGCCGGCGAGGGCTTGCGGCGCACGACCGCGCACCAGTTGCAGGCCGGGTACGCCCAATGCGTCGCGGTTGTGTTCGATCAAGGCCTGTCGGCCCTCGTCCGCTTCGATGGCGATGGCCCGGCAGCTCGGGTGCGCACGCATCCATTCGATGCCGATCGAGCCGCAACCGCCGCCGACATCCCACAGCAGTTCGCCGGGGACCGGCGCGAGGCGGGCGAGGGTGATGGCGCGGACATCGCGTTTGGTCAGTTGGCCGTCATGCTGAAACGCCGAGTCGGGCAAACCGGCAAGGCGTGACAGGCGTGGAGTGGCAGAGTCGGCGACGCATTCGATGGCGATCACGTTGAGATCGGCAATGCCTGTGACGGTCCAGTCGCTGGCAACCCCTTCGATACGTCGCTCGGCCCCGCCTCCAAGGTGTTCGAAGACGGTCAGTCGGCTCGCCCCGAAACCCCGTTCGCGCAGCAATTGAGCGATGGCCTCCGGGCTCTGTCCGTCATTGCTCAACACCAGCAAACGCACGCCGCTGAACAGCTGCGCATTCAACGCGGCAATCGGACGAGCCACCACCGACAGCGTCACCACCTCCTGCAACGGCCAGCCCATCCGCGCTGCCGCAAGGGAGCAAGAAGAGGGCGCCGGCAGGATCAGCATCTGTTCGGCAGGCACTTGTCGCGCAAGGCTGGCGCCGACGCCAAAGAACATCGGGTCACCACTGGCCAATACGCACACCGCTTCGCCATGGCGCTCCAGTACCGGAGCCAGGGAAAACGGGCTCGGCCATAACTGCCGCTCGCCACGAATGCACACCGGCAGCAAATCCAGTTGGCGCTGACCCCCGATGATCCGCGAGGCGCCCATCAGGGCCCGTCGGGCGTTCTTGCCCAGGCCCTTGAAGCCGTCTTCAGCGATGCCTATTACTGTCAGCCAGGGTGTCATGTCGTATCTCAGCCAGAAGCGCATTTTTTAAAGTCAGCATGATAACGCGGTCATCAGGGCCTGACGCTTTCAATTGTGCATTGACATGGGCAGTGGCGTTATTGGCTTTGCGCCTGGTCCGCCCGAAATCCGATGTACAACATTGATGATTAACTTTCCAAAAGTTTGTTGTTAGTTTGGTGATGTTGCAAGTTGTTAATAAATTACTCGTTAAAGTAGTCAGGAGATAACGTAATCATGGAAGAAGTTTTATTGAGTGGCGGCCCTGTGAAAAAAGTTGCACGAAATGGGCTGGATTCGCCGAGCCAGGGGATCGAAACTTTGAAGTCGTCAAGTGTCAGCGGCGGCTCGGGCTTGTCAGAAGAAGCCGACGGGCAAAGTGCCTCGATGGTGCAAAGTAATGTAATGAGTTTTTTTGCGGGCTTATCGAAGGACGACAAGCTTTTTGTAAAGGACAGTATCAAGTATGCCGAGGCGCAGGCGGATGCCAGAACCAATCGCAAGCGCCATCCAGCGGATTGGTTTGGATACTATACCGGTGGGTTATGGTCCATTGGCTGGGTTCCTGAAGGTGACCCGGTGGAAAAGATCGATAAACAGTATCGTGGAAGCCTGATGGACGCGTGGGTAGCTGTCATGAAATCCAATCTGAGCGCTGCCAGGTTAAAGGCAAGTCTGGAGGCGGCATCGATGATTGAAAGTCATCCGGATACGAGTGAAATCTTTAATGGGAGTATTCGAAAAGATGGCGATATGCGAGTGCTGCCGATTGCGATAACCGATGATAAAAGAATCGAGCTCTGGGTCTCCGACATGCGCCTGATCGTCAGTTCATGGAGTACCGATTATCTGTTCTGGAAAGTTCAACAAACCCTGTCTCAACTGGATATCAGAGCGCGGCGTTTTACGATCGGTCGTCGCGACATGGACGCTAAGCGGGCGGAGTTGCGACAAGCAGTGGAGCAATTGGACGCTATCGAGTTTAATTTTCCGGTTTGAAAACTGGCGCCGTGTAGCCTCTGGCCAGAGTACGCACTCAAAAATGTCCAGGGCTGAATACGGCCTGTGAGATGTCTGCGACGGTATTCTGCCCGCCGGCTTTTCATGCAGGGGGGCAAAGCAGGCATAATGGCGGCTTTTCGCCCCTCAGGCACTCCCAGCCAGCCGGTCACCCCCTTGAACGAACGCCCGATGTCTACCGCCTTACGCCCCTCGGCCTGCCCGGGGTTGCTGCGCATTGTCCAGGCATTGGACGGAGGCATCTGCCGGATCAAGTTGAACGGCGGCTCAATCAGTGCCGATCAGGCTGAAGCCGTCGCCCATGCGGCGCAACGCTTCGCCGGTGGCGTGATCGAGGCGACTAACCGCGCCAACCTGCAGATTCGCGGGATTGGCCGAGAAGAAGCTGCGTTGATCGACAGCCTGTTGGCCGCCGGGTTGGGGCCACGCACGGCGGCGGGCGACGATGTGCGCAATCTGATGCTCAGCCCGGGCGCCGGGATTGATCGGCAGATGGTGCTCGATACGCGGCCGTTGGCCGAACAGCTCCTCACCAGCCTGCAAAGCCATGAGCGTTTCCATGGGTTGAGCGCCAAGTTCGCCGTGCAACTCGATGGCGGTGAAGGCCTGGCGATGCTCGAACATCACCACGACCTGTGGTTGAGTGCCGTCGAACACAATGGCGAGTGCCTGTTGGCGTTCGGTCTGGCCGGCTGCCCGACGGACGTTGCCTTGGGCGCGGTGCGACTGGAGCACGGCCACGCACTGGTGATCGCAGTGCTCGATGTGTTTCTCGAACTGGCGCGCCCCGAGCAGACCCGCATGCGTCATTTGCTGGCCGAATACCCGCAGGCCGGGATTGTCGCGCAACTCGCTGAACGTGTGCCGCTACTGTCCGTCGTTCATGTGCCACGCACTTCGGGTGTCCTGCACATTGGCGCCCATCCACAGCGTGAAGCCGGTCACGTCTATATCGGTGCAGTTCCCCCCCTTGGCCGGCTCGATCCCGCCATGCTCCGAGGCGCCGCACATCTGGCCCGGGAGCAGGGCGACGGCACGCTACGATTCACGCCGTGGCAAAGTCTGCTGCTGCCCAATATCCATGAAGACAATGCCGCCGAAGTCATCCACAGCCTGGAAAGTCTCGGTCTGCGCTGTTGTGCCGACGATGCCCTGGCCCATGTGATCGCCTGCACCGGTTCCCCCGGTTGCGGCAAAGGCATGGCCGATACCAAAAGCGATGCCCTGCAACTGGCAGCGTTGCTGCAACGCCACGGCCGGGTCCTGGATGTGCACCTGTCTGGCTGTCCGCGGTCCTGCGCCGCCGCGCACATTGCGCCCATCACCTTGCTGGCGGTTTCATCCGGTCACTACGACCTCTATTTTCGCGATGCAGCGCTGCCCGGTTTCGGCGCGCTGCACGCATGCAACCTTACTATTGAAGCGGTCGCGACCTTGCTCGACGCCCGCTCACGGAGCGCCCTAGATGCTTGATTACATTCGCGACGGTCAGGAGATCTATCGCAACTCCTTCGCGATCATTCGTGCCGAGGCCAACCTCTCGCGCATCCCGGACGACCTGGAAAAACTCGCGGTGCGGGTGATCCACGCCTGTGGCATGGTCGAGGCCATCGACGGTCTGCAATTTTCCGAAAGCGCGGGCAAGGCCGGGCGTGATGCCTTGGCTGCTGGCGCGCCGATTCTGTGCGATGCGCGAATGGTGTCCGAAGGCGTGACCCGCGCGCGCCTGCCCGCCAACAATCAAGTGATCTGCACCCTGCGCGACGACAGCGTTGCGCAGTTGGCCCGTGAGTTGGGCAACACCCGTTCCGCCGCTGCGCTGGAATTGTGGCGTCCGCACCTGGAAGGCAGCGTGGTGGTGATCGGCAACGCCCCGACCGCGCTGTTCTACTTGCTGGAAATGCTCGACGCCGGTGCTCCGAAACCAGCGCTGATCCTCGGCTTCCCGGTGGGCTTCGTCGGCGCGGCCGAATCGAAAGCAGCGCTGGCGGCGGACAGTCGCGGCGTGCCGTTCGTAATCATGCAAGGCCGGTTGGGCGGTAGCGCCATGGCCGCCGCCGCTGTCAATGCGCTCGCCACGGAGATCGAATGATGCAGCAGCCTGGACGCTTGATCGGCCTGGGCGTCGGCCCCGGTGATCCGGAACTGATTACCGTCAAAGCCCTGCGCCTGCTGCGCGAATCGCCGGTGGTGGCGTACTTCGTCGCCAAGGGCAAAAAGGGCAATGCGTTCGGCATCATCGAAGCGCACCTTGTCGAAGCACAAAATCTGTTGCCGCTGGTGTATCCGGTGACTACCGAGGCGCTGCCGGCGCCGCTGTCCTATGAGCAGGTGATCAGCGATTTCTACGACACCGCTGCCGAGCAGCTCGCGCAGCATCTGGACGCCGGTCGCGATGTGGCGGTGATCTGCGAGGGTGATCCGTTCTTCTACGGCTCCTACATGTACCTGCACGATCGCCTGGCCGAGCGTTACGTCGCCGAAGTGGTGCCAGGTGTGTGCTCGATGCTTGGCGGCGCTTCGGTGCTCGGTGCGCCGTTGGTGTACCGCAATCAGAGTTTGTCGGTGCTGTCCGGCGTGCTGCCCCATGACGAATTGAAACGGCGTTTGGCCGATGCCGATGCGGCTGTGATCATGAAGCTGGGGCGCAACTTTCCCAAGGTGCGGCAGGTGCTGGAAGACCTCGGTCTGGCCGGGCGTGCGCTGTACGTCGAACGTGCAACCATGGCCAACCAGAAAATCGTCCCGCTGGATGAGGTCGAGCCGATGTCTTCGCCGTATTTCTCGCTGATCATCGTGCCCGGCGAACGGTGGCAAGGGTGATGGGCCGTACTGCTCCCGCCATTGTCATCCTCGGCCATGGCAGCCTCGCCACGGCGCGACGGATTCAGCAGCGTTATCCGCATGCCGTGATCCATGGACTGGCCGGGCGTGTCGATGGCGCCGACCGCGACTATCAAGAGTTTGGCACGACGTTGCGCGAGCTCTATCAACAGGACACACCGATCATCGCCCTGTGCGCCGCCGGCATCGTCATCCGCACTCTGGCGCCGTTGCTGCTGGAAAAGGGCGCCGAGCCGCCGGTGCTGGCTGTGGCTGAAGACGGCAGTGCCGTGGTGCCGCTGCTCGGCGGACTGGGCGGGGTGAATGTGTTGGCGCGGGAGATCGCCGCCGCACTGGACGTCGCCGCCGCGATCACCACTAGCGGTGAATTGCGTTTCGGCACCTGCCTGCTCAACCCGCCCAGCGGTTATGCCTTGGGCGATCTGGAGTCGGGCAAGCGCTTCGTCTCGGATTTGCTCGCGGGCGAATCGGTACGAATCGAAGGCCCGGCACCATGGTTGGACGCGGCGCAGTTGCCGCAAGACCGGCAGGCGCGATTGGCGATTCATGTCGGGCATGTCGAGCGTCAGCCGAGTGCCAATGAGCTGCTGATTTACCCGCGTAATGTGGTTGTGGCCGTGACGGCGGGAACGGCTGATGCCATTCGCGCAGCGTTGCGTGAAGCCAATATTGCGTTGCAATCGTTGGCCTGTTTGCTGAGCGATGAGCGTGAGATGGCCAATCTGTCATTGCGTGAAGCGGCGCTGGAACTGGGTGTGCCGCTGCGTTTCAGCGCCCGGCCCGGTATTGTGTTGGAGCTGGCTCGAAGTGTCGCGCCGTCGCTGCTCACATCCATCGAAATCAACGACTCGATGGCCATTGCCGTTGCCGCCGGACCTCTCGATCCACTGCTGATCGGTCGCCCGCGTGGTCGTCTGGCCGTGATCGGACTCGGCCCCGGAGCCGCAGAACTGATGGTGCCGGCGGTGAAAGCCGAACTGGCCCGGGCCAATGACGTACTGGGTTACGAAACCTACGTACGCATGGCCGGGCCGTTCCGCCCCGATCAGGTGATGCACTGCACCGATAACCGCGAAGAGATGCAGCGTGCCCGCCATGCGTTCGAACTCGCCGCCCAGGGGCGTTCGGTGGTGGTGGTGTCGTCCGGTGATCCTGGGGTGTTCGCCATGGCCGCCGCAGTGCTCGAAGCCTTGCACGAATCGAGCGATGCGAACTGGCATAACGTCGACCTGGAAATCCTCCCCGGTGTCTCCGCCTCCCTGGCCACCGCCGCTCAGGCCGGGGCACCGCTTGGCCATGACTTCTGTGTGATGTCGCTGTCGGACAACCTCAAGCCTTGGGCGATCATTGAGAAACGCCTTGACCTGGCGTCCCAGGCCGACCTGGCGCTGGCCTTCTACAACCCGATTTCCCGTTCCCGTCCGTGGCAATTGGGCCGTGCGCTGGAGATCGTCGCGCAACACCGCACCGCCGACACACCGGTGGTGTTGGGCCGTGATATCGGCCGGCCGGGCCAGACATTGCGTGTGACCACCCTGGGCCAGTTGACCCCGGACCAAGTGGACATGCGCACGATGGTGCTGATCGGTTCGTCCACGACGTGCGTGTTCCCTCGCGCCGAGGGGGGCGAGTGGGTTTACACGCCGCGCTGGTATGGCGACAAGCCTGCCGGCTAAGTCGAAACGCCTCTTCGGAGGCGTTTTTTTTGTCCGTCGCAAAGTGGGTTGTTTATCGGGACGTTGCCGTTTCGGCCTTGGCGGTCAACCCGGAACCTGCGGCGTTTGAATTGCTAAAAGCGCTGCTGCACGTCCTGCAAGTTGCAACAGGAAAACTACGAACATGACCTTGATTACTTCGTGCACTTCGACCTGGGGATGATGCACATTGTTTTTTTAATAGGATTTTGTAGGTCTTTGTAGTCTTGTTGGATAGTGTTTTTGATTTATTGATTAGTTGTTTTTCTTGGTCTTTGAAATGTTTTGTTCTTCTTGTTAAGTTGAAGTTCAAGCGAGAGTTGCGTTAATTTTCTCGTCGAGCCGGAGTTGGCTCGTATCTATTAAAAGGAACTTTGATTGTGAATGATGTACTTGATGTAAAAATGACCAAAGCCGAAAGTCTGGCATTTATCGAAGACTGCATGGAAACTTGCATGCCGGTCATTCAGGCATTGGCACCCCGTCAAACAATGCGTGCGGCAGTGGATCTGCCCATTGATCGAGATACATTGAATGCGGCCATTTCGAACTCAACGCTGATTGGTTTCCCCGCTGGCATGAGCCGTCGTTACAAGACCATTATCAAGCGGACTCAGTTTTTCGCGGACCTTACCGCTGAAATCAAATTTCCAAAAAAAGAACAGCAGGCAGAGCGCTGGGAACACTATGTCCGTGGTATGCAGGCGATGGGCTGGACCAAAATTCACCATTCCTATACGGGTTATGAGTCCGAATACAGTGGTCTTACCATGAGCAATGTTGTTCTCGATATTGTTCAGGCTGCCATCAGTGGTGCAACTGGAACCGTCGCTGGCGTCTTGAAAACGGTCGCAAACAAGACGATCGAAGGATTGGCGAATAGCCCGGAAGCGCTGAAGTTATATGAGAAAAACGGCCAGAAAGCTTACGGCGCCTCGATGGGGGTAATGACCGTAGCGCAGGACCCTGATGAGGATGTCTGGGCTGTGCTGGGATCCACTTCCTATTTCACTGACGCCGGTAACACAAAAATTGCCTTCTTCGACAAAATGCATGCCGGGGCAAAGGTAAACCAGGGTAAAGCCACTTTTACCATTTACCAGGATGACTACACCGCCAGAAAAGAAGCGTCAGCCAACGCGTTCTTTGAAGCAGCAGACAAAGCGCTGGAACTGGAATTCGGCATCAAGTGATTTTTTGAAAGCCAGGCGTTAACGCGCTTGGCTTTTTTTCGCCAGGAGGAGGGGATAAATATGGACAGTCACAGTTATGTCAGTGGCGGCAGTATTTTAGTTTTGTCGCCAATGCTGGAACGTTCGCAGCGTGATGACTTTACGACTTCTACGCTTTACATGCAGTTGGCATCAACTAATAAACATCCAGACTTCAAAGACTTTGATTCGTGGGGTGAAGTCTATTCACTATTGCTGCGCCGGCTGCATTTCAATGTCCTGGGGGCGGCGGGGGATGTTTATACCTTGAGGCATGAAGGCCACGTATCGGTTGCCGGTGTGATCAACAACGCGTTGGAACGGTTTTTTTCGCTTGAGCAAATAGCGTTAATAAATCCGGCCCTGCAATCTCTTTGCGCTGATGCTTCAAGCAGCACGAGCCTGCAAATTCTGACGCGACACGCTGTGGAGCCGGTGATTGAATCGAGCGAGTCAACGGATAGCCAAGGCCTGACCCGAATCCGGCTGCAAGTTGGCCTTGTCGATGAAACCGCGACGTTAAAGATGCTCAGGATCAGCTTCGCAGTCACCGAGCCGTTGAACTCAAACTTCATGAGTCAACAGTTTATGGCTGAGGGGATCAGTGGCGGCGTTCAACTATCGTGCTTTCAGGCCCAGCTAAGTGATGAGTACGAAGATTTCTCCCGCTCAACGGTACTGTCGATACTCGGTACGCGGCGTAAAGACGAGATTGTGGAACTGCATTGATCTCTTTTACACCGCTCGCGACCGGTCAAGGCGCTCAAAGAGGCGAGGTGCCAGCGCCAGACAAAACGTCTACGGCACCAGGTAACCTTTCACCCCGGTAAAAATAATCTGCGCCGCCAATGCGCAGACAAACAACCCCATCAGTCGGCTCACGATCTGCAAGCCCTGGTCGCCGAGGATCCGCTCGATCCGGTTTGACAGATAAAGCACAACCCCGACTGTGAAACTGGCCAAGGCAATGCTGAGAATCGCGGTGAGCTTGTCATCCCAATGCGGCTGGCTTACGCCCATCACCAGTAGCGCGCCGATGGTGCCGGGGCCGACAGTCAGCGGGATGGTCAGCGGGACGATGGTCACGTCCTGCTGCACATTGTCGCTCTGCACGACCGGTTTACCCTGGGCCATGCCCAGCGCCGAGATGAACAGAACGCTGCCGGCGCCGATGCGAAATGCGTCAGCAGTGATCCCGAATACATCGAAAATCACCCGTCCGAACAGATACAGCAGAACGCTGGCAACCAGCGTTGCTATGGCCACCTTCCAGGCCAGGCGCCGCTGTTCCTTGCGCGAGTAGCCACGGGTCAGGCTGATGAAGCACGACAGCACGAAGAACGGGCTGTAGAGCACCAGCATCTTCAGGTAAACGCTGAATAACACGTGAAGCATGGAGTTGGCTCGCATCCGCAGAGTGATGGCAGCGAGTCTATCAGTCAGTGCTGATTCCGGCAGCGAATGAACAGTGGCGAAGTTGGCGCCGCCCAGTGATGGTTGATCCCGGCAGATCCGGACTGCCGCGCGTCAGACCTGCTCAAAAGGTCGACGCGGTACGGTTCTGCTGATCACGCTGCGCCACCCAATGTTCGATCAACTCGCGCAACTGCGACAGTTCCACCGGTTTGGACATGTGCCCATCCATCCCGGCCTGGCGTGCGCGCTCCTTGTGTTCGGCAAGAATGTGCGCGGTCAATGCCACGATGGGTGTGCGGATACGCTGATTGCTGACTTCCCATGCACGCAGTTGCTGGGTTGCCGAAAATCCGTCGAGGATCGGCATTTCGCAGTCCATCAGCACCAGATCGTAACGCTGGGCCTTCATCGCCTGCAGGGCTTCCTCGCCGTTACTGGCGGTGTCCGGTTGCAGGTTGAGCTTGCCGAGCATGCCGCGGATCACTTTGGTGGAAATGGTGTTGTCTTCGGCGACCAGAATGCGGAAATCGCTGGGCACCCTGGCCGCCGTGGCTGCGGTGAGCACTTGCGGCTGGAACACCACCTGACCCTTGTTGCGCTGATTCAACTCGTCCGCCAGCGTGGTCTTGAGCGTATAGCCGGCCACCGGTTTGGCGAGGATGCGCTTGATCCCCGAGTTGCGCGCAATGATCTTGCTCGGCGCGTTGCTGATGCCGGTGAGCATGATCAACAGGATGTCGTGATTGAGGCTCGGGTCTTCCTTGATCTTGGCCGCCAGTTGCATGCCGGTCATGCCGGGCATGTTCTGATCCAGCAGCACCACATCGAAATAGTCGCGCAAGTGCGCCTTGGTGCGCAGCAGCGCCAGCGCTTCCTTGCCGGATGGCACGGCGCTGACATTCAGGCCCCAGGCGCTGCATTGCTGTACCAGCACCTTGCGGCAGGTGTCGTTGTCATCGACTACCAGCACCCGCGCGCCCTGCAATGGGCTGTCGAGATCGGAGGTCGGATGTTCGAGACGGTCGGGATCCAGCGGCAGTGTCAGCCACAAGGTGCTGCCCTGATTGGCGCCGCTCTTGATACCGAACTCGCCGTGCATCAGGCGGATCAGTTGCCGGGCGATCACCAGGCCGAGATTGCCGCCCAGGCGATTGGCCGAGAGGAAGTGTTTGCTGTGCAGTTCGGCATGCATCAGCGCGTCGCGTTCTTCGGGCTCCATCGGCTGACCGCTGTCCTGGACGGCGATGCGCAGACGTGGTCTTGCGCTGCGCTCGTCAAGGGCGACGACGATCAGCACTTCGCCTTCATCGGTTTTCTTCAGGGCGTTTTCCAGCAGGCTCAGCAGGGTCTGGCGCAGGCGGGTCGGGTCACCGCTGATTACCCGCGGTACTTGCGGCTGGATGAAGCTGATCAGCTCGACGTTCTGCTGTTCGGCCTTGGCGCGGTAGATGCTCAGGCAGTCATCGATCAGGGCGTTGAGGTCGAACTGCACGTCATCCAGTTCGATCTGCCCGGATTCGAGTTTGGAGATGTCGAGAATCTCGTTGATCAGCGTCAGCAGCTCGTTGCCGGCGCTGTGGATGGTCTGCACGTAATCGCGTTGCTTGACCGACAACGGCGTACCCAGCAGCAGTTCGGTCATGCCCAGCACGCCGTTCATCGGTGTGCGGATTTCATGGCTGATCTTGGCCAGGAATTCGGCTTTGGCGTTGATCTCGGCATTGCTGGCGGCGAGGTCGCGGCTGATGCTGAAACGGCTTTCGGTGATGCTGCGCTGGCGCTCACCCAGGGCGATGCTCATCAGCAGGCCGCTGATGCAGATGAAGCCCATCAGGGTCATGATCAGGCCTTGCGGCGCCACCAGGGTCAGGCCCAGCAAGGCCGGCAGAATGATCAGCGTGCCGATGTTGAATACCACCATCGCCGCGACGAACAGGCGCGCCGGACGGTAGCCCTTCTGCCAGTGATAGAAGCCGACCAGCAACATGCTCAGGCCGGCCAGCGCCACCAGCGCGTAGGTGATGATGTTCAGCGGCAACGTGTTGACGAACAGCAGCAGCAGGCTGCAGATCACGATGAACAGGATGTCGCCCAGCAACAGTTTGTTCAGCGGATGCGCACCCAGCGGGGCGAAGAAGCGATAGGCGAACATCAGCCCGGCGGGAGCGGTCAGCAACAGTGCCAGATAAGCGCCCGGAGTCTGGATGGCGTGCCAGTTCGGCAGCCATGGGCCGGCAAGATTGAGCAACAAGAGCAGACTGAGCCCCAGCAGGCCTTCACACACCGCCAGCCACAGGCTGCTGCGCGAACGCGAATAGGCGTAGCGCACCAGATTGTGCAGAAGCAGCATGCCGAGACAGCCGAACAGCAGGCCGAAGATCAGCGTCTGGTTGTGGTTGGCCGCGCTCATGACCGCCGATTGCAGGGTGATGTGCGGGCGCAACTGATGGTCGGACACCAGCCGCAGGTAGACGTCCAGCGACTTGTCGCTCTGCGGCAATGGCAACAGGAAGTCACTGCTTGGCAGCGGCCTTTCAGCCTGAGGCTGATCGGTGCCGGTGTTGCGTTGCTCGATCAACTGATCGCCGTCGAGTACGTACAGATTGAGGTGTGACAGGTCCGGGGCAAAGATGCGCAGCACTTGTTCGTGCTTGCCGGGCGCCAGTCTGAAGCGCAGCCACAGTGCCCCATCGGGCTCGGCTGCCGTGAGGCGATCCAGTTCGATAGGGCTGAATTGATTGGTGTAGCGTGCCGAGCGGATGTCGCTCAGTTGCAGATTGCCCTGATCGTCAAGCAATACGGACCAGCCACTGCCTTGCGCGGCCTGGGCCGGGAGCATGCAGAGCAAGGTCAACAGCGTGACGGTGAAACTTATGGCAATCCTGAGCCAGCGCACGGCGAAATCCCTTCGTAGGTTGATGCCAGAATATAACGATGCGCGGCGGCGGAACAGCCCGGCGAGGGACTGCATCCCGCGCCGGACTTGAAGGACAGCTTATTCCTGGGTTTCGCCACGTTCACGGGCAATGGCACGGTAGCCAATGTCCTTGCGGTAGAAGCAGCCGTCCCAGTCGATGGCGGCGGCCAGCCTGTAGGCTTGCTGCTGCGCTTCGCTGACGCTGGCGCCCATGGCAGTGGCGCAAAGTACGCGACCACCGGCCGTGACGACCTGGCCATCTTTCAGGGCGGTGCCTGCATGGAAAACCTTGCCTTCCAGACCAGCGGCTGCGTCCAGACCGTTGATCGCCGCGCCCTTGGCGTAGTCGCCCGGGTAGCCACCGGCGGCCAGCACGATGCCGACGCTCGGACGCGGGTCCCACTGTGCTTCAACCTTGTCCAGCGCTTGCGCCAGAGCGGCTTCGACCAGCAGCACCAGGCTCGACTGCAGACGCAGCATCACCGGTTGGGTCTCCGGATCGCCGAAACGGCAGTTGAACTCGATGACTTTCGGGTTACCGGCCTTGTCGATCATCAGACCGGCATACAGGAAACCGGTGTAGACATTGCCTTCTTCGGCCATGCCGCGCACGGTCGGCCAGATCACCTGGTCCATCACGCGCTGGTGCACATCGGCGGTGACCACCGGGGCAGGGGAGTAGGCACCCATACCGCCGGTGTTCGGGCCGCTGTCGCCGTCGCCAACCCGTTTGTGGTCCTGGCTGGTGGCCATCGGCAGGACGTTCTTGCCGTCGACCATGACGATGAACGAGGCTTCTTCGCCGTCGAGGAATTCTTCGATCACCACGCGCGAACCGGCATCACCGAACGCGTTGCCGGCGAGCATGTCACGCACGGCGTCCTCGGCTTCGGCCAGGGTCATGGCAACGATCACGCCTTTACCGGCGGCCAGGCCATCGGCCTTGATCACGATCGGTGCGCCTTTTTCACGCAGGTAAGCCAGGGCCGGCTCGATCTCGGTGAAGTTCTGGTAGTCGGCGGTCGGGATCTTGTGACGCGCGAGGAAATCCTTGGTGAAGGCTTTCGAGCCTTCCAGCTGTGCAGCGCCGGCGGTCGGGCCGAAGCAGTCCAGGCCACGGGAGCGGAACAGATCGACCACGCCCGCCACCAGCGGCACTTCCGGGCCGACGATGGTCAGGGAAACGTTTTTCTCGGCGAAGTCGGCCAGTTGCTCAAGGGCCAGCACGTCGATGGCGACGTTCTCGCACTTGGCTTCAATCGCGGTGCCGGCGTTGCCCGGTGCGACGAAAACCTTCTGCACGCGCGGATCCTGTGCCACTTTCCAGGCCAGAGCGTGTTCACGGCCACCGCTGCCAATGATCAAAACATTCATTTCAAAAACCTCAAATTCTGTGGGGCGCTGCCAAACCTCTGTGAAACCTGTAGGAGCTGCCGAAGGCTGCGATCTTTTGCTCTTGATCCTTTAAAGCAAGATCAAAAGATCGCAGCCTGCGGCAGCTCCTACACAGAGGGAGCGGTGTATCAGTGACGGAAGTGGCGCATGCCGGTGAATACCATGGCAATGCCAGCCTCGTCGGCCGCAGCAATCACTTCAGCGTCACGCATCGAGCCGCCTGGCTGGATCACCGCCGTGATGCCGACCTTGGCCGCGTTGTCCAGACCGTCGCGGAACGGGAAGAACGCATCCGATGCCATCACCGAACCTGCAACCTGCAGACCGGCGTGCTCAGCCTTGATCGCGGCGATACGCGCCGAGTTTACGCGGCTCATCTGGCCGGCGCCGACACCGATGGTCTGACGGTTCTTGGCGTAGACGATGGCGTTGGACTTGACGTACTTGGCCACTTTCCAGGCGAAGATCAGGTCGTTGATTTCCTGTTCGGTCGGTGCACGTTTGGTCACCACTTTCAGGTCATCGGCACCGATCATGCCGATGTCGCGGCTCTGCACCAGCAGGCCACCGTTGACGCGCTTGTAGTCCCAGGCCGGAGCGCGGTCCGCCGACCACTCGCCACAGGCCAGCAGGCGCACGTTGGCTTTGGCGGCGACGATGGCGCGAGCCTCTTCGCTGACGCTCGGGGCAATGATCACTTCCACGAACTGACGCTCGACGATCGCCTTGGCGGTCTCGGCATCCAGTTCACGGTTGAAGGCGATGATGCCGCCGAAGGCCGACTCGGTGTCGGTGGCGTAGGCCAGTTCGTAGGCCTGACGGATGCCGCCCTCGGCGTCCGGGCTTACGGCCACGCCGCACGGGTTAGCGTGCTTGACGATCACGCAGGCCGGCTTGACGAAGCTCTTCACGCATTCCAGCGCGGCGTCGGTGTCGGCCACGTTGTTGTACGACAGCTCTTTGCCTTGCAGTTGGGTCGCGGTGGCGATGCCGACTTCGGCAGGTTTGGCTTCCACGTAAAACGCCGCGCTCTGGTGCGGGTTCTCGCCGTAGCGCATTTCCTGAGCCTTGATGAACTGGCTGTTGAAGGTGCGCGGGAATTCGCTGCGACCTTCGGTGCTCAGCACGTCGGCAGCCTGATTCACGGTGCCCATGTAGTTGGCGATCATGCCGTCGTAGGCGGCGGTGTGTTCGAAGGTCTTGAGCATCAGGTCGAAACGCTGAGCGTAGGTCAGGCCGCCGGTCTTGAGGTTTTGCAGAACGTTGGCGTAATCGCTGGCATTCACCACGATCGCCACGTCTTTATGGTTTTTCGCTGCCGAACGAACCATGGTCGGGCCGCCGATATCGATGTTCTCGATTGCGGTCGGCAGGTCGCAACCTGGCTTGTTGATGGTGGCTTCGAACGGGTACAGGTTGACCGCAACCAGGTCGATCGGCTTGATGCCGTGTTCGTTCATGATCGCGTCGTCAATGCCGCGACGACCGAGGATCCCGCCGTGGATTTTCGGGTGCAGGGTCTTCACCCGACCGTCCATCATCTCTGCGAAACCGGTGTAATCCGCGACTTCCACTGCGGCAACGCCGTTGTCCTGCAGCAGCTTGAACGTCCCGCCGGTGGAGAGGATCTCGACGCCCAGGGCTTCAAGCTCCTTGGCGAATTCGAGGATCCCGGTCTTGTCGGAAACGCTGATCAAGGCGCGGCGGATCGGCAGGCGGGTAGTCTGGTCGGTCATCTCAATTTCCATCAAAAGCAAGGGAAGTCAGCAAAAAAGGCGACCGGTTTTACGCGGGCGCCTTTCTGGTTTGATTGAATGCTTACAGCAGATCGTACTGCTTGAGTTTCTTGCGCAGCGTGCCGCGGTTGAGTCCCAGCAGCTCACTGGCCTTGGTCTGGTTGCCCTTGACGTAGTTCATCACGCTTTCGAGCAGGGGAGCCTCGACTTCGGAGAGCACCAGGTTGTACACATCCGTGACGGACGCGCCCTCAAGGTGGGCGAAATAATTGTGCAGCGCCTTCTCGACACTCCCGCGAAGGGTCTGACCTTCTTCGCTCGGGGTATTGAGGTGCTGTTTCAAATTCACGTTGTCGCTCACGGGTGCTGTTCCACTCACTAAAGTCTCGGTCATCATCGTCATGCGGCCACCCCTTCTTCGTCCCCTGTCAGGCTCTTGTAACGCTCGGCGAAGAACTCCCGAACGTTGGCGCATTGTGTTTCCGTACCATCCAAACGATTGAAGTGGGCGCGAAACTCCCTGGCGCCCGGCAAGGTTGCGAGATACCAGCCCACATGCTTGCGGGCAATTCGCACGCCCATCACGTCCCCATAGAAGGCGTGAAGTGCGGCCAGATGCTCCAGCAGGATGCGTTCCACTTCGATCAGCTCCGGCGCCGGCAATTTCTCGCCGGTACGCAGGAAGTGTTCGATCTCGCGAAAAATCCATGGCCGCCCCTGGGCAGCCCGGCCTATCAGCAGGCCATCGGCACCGGTCGCGTCGAGCACGTAACGGGCCTTTTCCGGCGAATCGATATCGCCATTGGCAAACACCGGAATCGACACCGCCTGCTTGATCGCGGCAATGGTGTCGTACTCGGCTTCACCGGTGTACAGATCGGCGCGCGTGCGGCCATGCACGGCCAGCGCGGTGATCCCGGCCTGCTCGGCGATCTTCGCCACGGTCAGGCCATTCTTGTTGTCGCGATCCCAGCCAGTACGGATCTTCAGGGTGACCGGCACATCAACCGCAGCCACGACGGCCTGCAGGATCTCGGTCACCAGTGCTTCGTCTTTCAATAACGCAGAGCCGGCAGCCTTGTTGCAGACCTTCTTTGCCGGGCAACCCATGTTGATATCAATAATCTGTGCGCCCAGTTCGACGTTGGCCCGGGCCGCGTCCGCCAGCATCTGCGCGTCGCCACCGGCAATCTGCACCGAGCGTGGCTCGGGATCGCCTTCGTGGATCATGCGCATGCGCGACTTGCGGGTGTTCCACAGGCTCATGTCACTGGTGACCATTTCCGAGACTACAAGCCCTGCGCCCAAACGCTTGCACAGCTGACGAAAGGGCTGGTCGGTGACCCCCGCCATCGGGGCGAGAATCAAACCGTTCTGCAATGTATATGGGCCGATGCGTACCGCCGACATAGGACTTCCCTGAAGTGGGGCCGGATCATGAGAGTTCGAAAAAGGGTTGGCATGATACCCGCTCTCGATGACTGGATAAAGGCTGAATTGAACAAAATCTGAACAGTTATTCTGTTATTGCCAGCGGTTTGGTTGCCGGGGGCGAAGTCAGAAAACTGCCGTCAAACCTGAAGCGGTGAAGCGATTCACTCGGGCGAGTGGAAACTCAGGCTGTAATTCACCGCTTTGGGGCCTGGATCGAGGATATCCAGTGCGATGTGGATGGGCGTCTGCGGCGGCATTTCGGCCATGTCCTCGAGGTCGCCGTTGAGGTATTCGCCGGGTTTGAAGCGACGGCTGGCAATCAGATGACCGTTGAGGTCGGCAAAGCGCAGTTCCAGGAGCGGAAACGGCTGGGAGAACGTCGCGCGGTTGTAGATGATCGCATCCACCACCAGCGCTCCGCTGAATTCAGGGTGACTGCGCACCACCAGATTGCTGCTCTTGATCTTGCCGATGTCGACCTTGGACGGCACCGTGCAGCCGATCTGTGGGCAGAACTGCTGGAACCACGGACGGTACTGATCCTGCCGCGCCAGCTCATCAAAATGATAGGCGATGTACTGGCCCGCCAGGCCGGCGGCGGCCAGCAGTACCAGCAAACTCCAGAGCAGGCGCCGACCCCAGGGCGAGCGGCGTTTCTGCCAGTCGAGTTGCAGTGGGTCGTCGGTCAGATCCTGCAGCACTTCGGCGCGCACGCCGGGTTCGGCACGCTCGCGTTTCTTGCGCAGCGGTTCGACCGAGGGCAGGTCATCTTCGTCGGGCTCGGCGTTGGCGGACAGGCGCTCACGACGGGCATTCGGATCGATCGGGTCGTGCAGGCGCAATTGCGGGATCGGCGGTTCGTCATCCAGATCCACCGGTTCCAGCGACAGCGATGGC
>NZ_QAIK01000188.1:64967-79086 GCF_003061005.1 Pseudomonas sp. HMWF021
GGGCTCGGGCAGGCGCTCATCGTCGCGGGCGCTGAACAGGCTGTCGCGCCACACCGTTTCATCGGCTTCCTGGCTGTCGCGCCGGGCACTCAGGGATTCATCGCGCTGACGACCGAATTCGGTGGTCGGCTGAATTTCCCGTTGTTCGAGGCGGGCCAGTTCTTCGTCCAGATCGAGGCTGTCCAGGTCCAGCTCGCTGGCGCTCCATTGCTTCTGGCTGATGGCGCGCGGTGCGGGCGGTTCGATGCTGGCCGGTGCTTCAACCACTGGCGGCTGTGCGCTGACCGGTGGTTCGCTGATTTCAGGTCGGGCCTCAAGCGGTGGGACGATGGCCGGGGCCACCGGCGTGACCGCTTCCTTGCCGGCGTGTTGTTCCAGCAGCTGTTTGGCTGCGTTGAACACTTGCAGGCAGGAGCCACAGCGAACCACCCCGCGGGCCACGCTCAATTGAGCATGGCTGACGCGGAAACTGGTTTGGCAATGCGGGCACTGGGTGACGAAACTGTCGGTCATGCGGCGATCCGGTTTATGCAGGCGGTCATTCTAGCGCCGACGGCCGGTGATACGCACCCAGCCATCGCGATTGGCGATCGGGTCCAGATCAAAGTCCTGCGCATAGGCGGCGGCGACTTCTTCACCTTGCTCGGCGAGAATGCCCGACAGCGCCAGACGCCCGCCGGACTTCACCAGACCCGACAATTGCGGAGCCAGCGAAACCAGCGGGCCGGCCAGAATGTTGGCGACCAGTACGTCGGCTTTGACCGGCGGCAGATCTTGCGGCAGGTACAGCGGGAACAGCTCATCGGCGATGTTGTTGCGCCCGGCGTTGTCGCGCGAGGCTTCCAGCGCCTGCACGTCGATGTCGGTGCCAACCGCTTCTTTCGCGCCGAGCAGCAGGGCGGCGATGGCCAGGATCCCCGAGCCGCAGCCGAAGTCCAGGACGTTGCAGTCTTTCAGGTCCTGACCGTCGAGCCATTCCAGGCACAGGGCGGTGGTCGGGTGGGTGCCGGTGCCGAACGCCAGGCCCGGATCCAGCAACAGATTGACTGCATCGGGCTCGGGTGCGGCGTGCCAGCTCGGCACGATCCACAGGCGCTGACCGAAACGCATTGGCTGGAAACCGTCCATCCAGCTGCGTTCCCAGTCCTGGTCTTCGATGACTTCGCTGTGATGCTCGGGCAGCGGGCTGCCGGTCAGCAGCTCCAGATGCGCCAGCACCGGTGCCGGCTCGGTGCCGCCTTCGAACAGGGCCAGCAGGTGCGTGTGCGCCCACAGCGGGGTGGTGTTGAGTTCCGGCTCGAAGATCGGCTGATCTTCGGCGTCCATGAAGGTCACCGAAACGGCGCCGACTTCAAGGAAAGCGTCTTCGTAGGTTTCGGCTTGTTCCGGGCTGATGGCGAGGCGTACTTGCAGCCAAGGCATGGCGGGCACCTTTGAAAAAAATGAGGCAGCCCAGGGCTGCAAAGGGGCGCAGTTTACGCCAGGTCGCCAGCAAAGTGGACACGCCAGTTTCCTGTTACAGATTCCCCGCCCGAATATACATATGTATGGCTCCAGCACATTTTGCGGCGAATAGAGTGAGAGCTCATTTCGCAGGAACGATAGTGATGGACGCCAAGACGGATCTACAAGGGATTGTGAATCAGGACCAGCCTGCAGCCGTTGCTTCTGCTGGCACGGTGCAGCACGCACTGCTGCGATTGCAGCGCTGGCAGCCGCTGATCCAGCAACGCCTGCGCAGTCAGATGACGTTGCTGGGGGCGATGGAAACGTATGTGTTGACCGAGCTGCGTATTCACGTCCCGAATGGCAATATCGACAAGCATTTCGTGACTTCGCTGGTTAATGGGGTACTGCAACAGATCATTGACGGCAAACCGCTGGTTTATCGGCCGATGCAGGATGCACCTTACCGCTGGCCGGGCGGGGGGGATCTGGCGCTGCCTGTCGAACGCCGCGAGACAGTGATCAAATCCGTCGCCGCCGTGGCGGCATATTTTGTTGAGCAATACCGCAATTACCTGCGCGATCATTGGGAAATCGCGGGTCTGGATGCAGAGCTTGTCCGTCTACTGGCGCGAAAGCTCAAGCGCAGCATCGCAAGCATCGACAGAACCTTCGCCCCCGAGCGGCTGACAGCACTGAAAGTCGATCAGTTGCGCAACAGGCTTGAGAAACTGCAGCAGATCCATGCCAGAAGATTCGGCGTGACCGCAATGGTCACATCTCGGGAGCGGCTCCAGCTCGAAACTGTTTCGTTTGCGCAGTTACCGCACTGGCTTCGGGTGCTGAATGTGCCGGACCAAGACCGGCTGCGCAAATATCAGGGGCAGGTAGAGCGGGCCTGGGCGTTGGTGGACGACCTGCTCGAGGGGTTCGGCTCGCTCTTGCAGTACGCCCGGCGGGAGGCCATGCAATACATTCGGCTCAAACTGGACATGGAGGTTGAGCCAGACTCGATTCAGATTAAGCTGCAGTGGCAGACAGCCGTGGGCCAACCGGTGGTGACTCGCAGCCTGAGCGAGCTGATGGCAGCGGGGCCGCTCAGTCGCTCTGTCGTGTCTGTCATCGATGCAGGCTCGGATTTGTCACTGCGTAATCATCCCCTCGATTCGAAATTCATCGCAGATATGCTGTTGAGCCAGGATTACCCGGCGCAATACCTCGACGCACTTACGCAGCAGTGCAGGCGCGGTGATTGGCATGACGCTTTGCACGACTGGTTCACGTTGCGATTGCAGCACAGCGCGTTCGTTGCTCGTTGCGCGGGGCATATGACCGTGTCCGACCATGAACGGCTGGAAAGGCTGTGGAGCAACGAGGCCGGCGGGCAACCGTCGACGGACCTGCGCGTCGCCGGCGTGATCCTGCCCAATGGCAAGAGGTGCAGCGAACTTCTGGTGTTTTACCGCCAGAGCAGCACCGGTGATAACGATGACCTGTTGCTCTATGCGCCGAACAAACCGGATGGTCAAGAATGGGTGCGATTGCCATCGCTCAGGGAGTTGAACGCGGAGCTGGGGGGCTGGATCGCAAGTGAGGCAGGACGGGAATATCTGTTGCAGCAACTTTCCGCCAGCGACCGTCAGGGTGCCCGGGAGATCTTCATCCGGGTGGTGGCCAGATCCGATCTGTGGGATCTGAACTGCGATCTCAGAAGACCCGCAGCGTCCTTTTCCGAATGCCTTCGCGATGTGGTTAAGACCGGGCTGGCGAACAAGCTGGTACAGGTCGAACGCGAAGATTCGCCAGTCTGGTACTCCGCACTTGTGTCTGGGGAACGGGCCAGTGTAAGCAGTCTCAATCAGGAGCTGTTGGTGCATCAGCAGGTTTTCAATGAGCTGTTGGCAGGGTATGAGGTCTTTATCGACTTTGCCAAACGCACCGTTGCCGACCGGATAGCGTTTTATCTGCGCGAAAAGGGGGTTTTGGAGCCGGTAGACCCGGCCACGGTGATGATCGATTACAGCCCGAAAATCTTCGATGGCACTTTACTGGAAGCCAGTCTGCTGGATCTTGCCATCCACGGTTACGATGACAATTCGGGAATAGAACATCCGAAAAGGGGGGTGCGTTCCACCGTCGGCCAGAATCTGAGTCAGCTACGCAGCGCCGAACTTGTGTCGAATGTGCGTTCGGCCTATCTGGGGGAAAAGTACGAGGCAAAAATTCGTGGCGAATTTCTCGATGCGCAAGCTGCTTCTTATGCAGAGCGCCGGCAGGCCTATCAGAATCTGTTGCTGACGAAAATGGAGCGTGATCTGCGTGTGGCCAGAGGCAAGGCGCAAGTGAGCGCTGAAGCGTATTTGTTGCTCCTGGAGCAAATCACGCTTTTGCGCACCCCGCAAGAGCTGACCAAATCCGCGTCCTCCGTGACGAAGTTGTTGGAGAGCGAAGGTTTGATCCGGTTCACTGTCCGTGGGGAGATCGTACTAGGTGTCTACGTGTTTGCTCTGACGAAGCCCGAGAGTGCCCGATGGTTGTATACGCCGGATGCGCCCGACAATATTGCATTTCGCGATTATCAGAGTCTTTGGGGGGAAGCCGCCGCGCATCTGCATGACTACATACTGGCGCGAGTGGCGAATTCCGTTCGCGAAAAGGTTGAAAATTCTCTGCGGTCGATGGCGGCGAGGCTCATGGCGGTGGATCAGTTATTCGAAAACCAGCGTGTGACCGATGTTCGTGACGAGTTCAACAACTTTATCGGGCGCTCCATTTCTGAAGTGCTGGACATCACCACCAGCCGGGCCAAGATGATCAGACAGCAGGTGCTAAAGGGGCTGCTGTATGCATCCGCGCTGCTGTGCCTGGTTTATCCGCCTTTCGCTGTGCTGCTGGATGTCACGTTTTTTGCCTTGAGCGCGGAAAAAGCCATCAATGCGCATCGCGAGGGGGATACCGAAGGTGCCCTTGGACATTGGCTGGAAGCGTCCTGGGGCGCGCTGTTGGGAGTGGTCGGCGGCGCAGGTGCCGGCAAGGTTTTCGCCCGGGCGATCACGAGTCTCAGGCATACGTCCCGACCTGTTTCATTAATGGCCCGACGCCTCAAAAGCACTGCGCCCGTGGCGGTCACGCAAGGTTCGCCGGTGAGAACTGCGCCTGCGCTTGCTCTTGAAAAGATCCAGGCGGTGAAGAAAACACCGCAGAACCTGCAGGAGGTTGTCGAGGAAGGGATTTTTCATGGCACCTGGCGCAGCCCGGCCAGTGCGTCACAGCCTCAAGCGACGTATTACATCCGCAGCAAAGGCAGGTATTACCAGGTGAAGAAGGATCCGCACTTTGATGGGTTGTGTCAGATTGATGCCAGTCGACCCGCAGCACTCTACAACCCGCCCGTGAGTCTGAGCCCATCTGGAAGATGGGTTCAAGGTCGGGTAGGCCTGAGAGGTGGCAATGGCAACGTGCTTAATCTGGGGCGCGTGCAACGTCTGAGTGATGCCTTTCCAGACTCTATCGAGCCCAATGCCATCCGGGGCGCGTTTCAAGGTGAAGCTGTGGTGGCGAAACTCAGCGCAGAGGCGGGAGGAAACTACCTGTTTTCGTTGAATGCGCAAACGTGCGTGATCGCATCGCTTTACAACCCGGCAACCAAGTTCGGGGCAGTCATTCATTTTGATCACAATATCAAGAAACTGATTGAGGCTGCTGTCCAGGATCTTATAAGGCGCATGGGTGGGGCTGCGAAGGATATTCGCTGCACGCTGGTGGGCGGAGACTGGCTGATGAGCGGGGCGGATATCGGCGGTGCGGTCAGGAGTGTAATGAGGCAAAAGGGCTTGCAACCGACCTGGGATTATTGGTCGTATTCTTCTTGTCTGGGTAACACCTATGGTGTTTCGCTGAACTTGAAGACCGGCGTCTCTACAGTGTTCAAGCACACCAGAGACCAGCTCGCAGGGTTCTACAACCCAATTCATCAAGCAGCCGCCAAAGGCATTGATCCGCTATCGAGGCGTGCGATGCAATTCCAGCGCCGTTACCGCCAGAAACCTTTACACGAAGATGCTGGGCAGCGGGTGGTCGACCAGAACAATCTAGAGGCAAAACCCGAAAGTGTTCGAGAGCATGATTTCCGGATCACAGCATTGTGAAGAAGCATGGATTTTTGCGCAGCAAAGCCCAACGGGCCAATAACGTTCCTTGAAAACCCGTTGTTATGAGGGGCGCCAAAAACAAAACACCCTGCGAAGGCATAGCCCTCGCAGGGTGTCGGGGTGACCTGCGGATCAGTCCGGTTCAAATCAACCGGGCTGATCTGCGGTGGTCCAGTCTCAGGACTGTTTGGCCAGCTTGTGCTCGAGGTAGTGAATGTTCACGCCCCCTTTGCAGAAGCCTTCGTCGCGGGTCAGATCACGGTGCAGCGGGATGTTGGTCTTGATCCCGTCAACCACGATTTCATCCAGGGCATTGCGCATGCGGGCCATGGCTTCGTCGCGGGTAGCACCGTAAGTGATCAGCTTGCCGATCAGCGAGTCGTAGTTCGGCGGAACCGCATAACCGCTGTACAGGTGGGAATCGACGCGGACGCCGTTGCCGCCCGGGGCGTGGAAATGCTTGACCGTGCCCGGGCTCGGCATGAAGGTTTTCGGGTCTTCGGCGTTGATCCGGCACTCCAGCGAGTGACCGCGGATCACCACGTCATCCTGCGTGAACGACAGCTTGTTGCCAGCGGCGATGCTGAGCATCTCCTTGACGATGTCGATACCGGTGACCATTTCCGAAACCGGGTGCTCCACCTGAACACGGGTGTTCATTTCGATGAAGTAGAAACGACCGTTCTCGTACAGGAACTCGAACGTGCCGGCGCCACGGTAACCGATGTCGATGCACGCCTTGACGCAACGAGCCAGCACTTCCTGACGCGCCTGCTCGTCGATGCCCGGTGCCGGCGCTTCTTCAAGCACCTTCTGGTGACGACGTTGCAGCGAGCAATCTCGGTCGCCCAGATGGATGGCGTGGCCCTGGCCGTCGGACAGCACTTGCACTTCGACGTGACGCGGGTTGGTGAGGAATTTTTCCAGATAGACCATCGGGTTGCCGAACGCCGCGCCTGCTTCGGAGCGGGTCAGTTTGGCCGAGGCGATCAGGTCTTCTTCCTTGTGCACCACGCGCATGCCGCGACCACCGCCGCCGCCAGCGGCCTTGATGATCACCGGGTAGCCGACTTCACGACCGATGCGCAGCGCCGTTTCTTCGTCTTCCGGCAGCGGGCCGTCGGAACCTGGAACGGTAGGCACGCCGGCTTCGATCATCGCGTGCTTGGCCGATACCTTGTCGCCCATCAGGCGAATGGTTTCGGCTTTCGGGCCGATGAAAGCGAAGCCGGAGTTCTCGACCTGCTCGGCGAAATCGGCGTTTTCCGCAAGGAAACCGTAGCCTGGGTGAATGGCGGTAGCGCCCGTCACTTCAGCAGCTGCGATGATGGCCGGGATGTGCAGGTAGGACTGAGCGGCAGACGCCGGGCCAATGCAGACGGACTCGTCTGCCAGACCCAGGTGCATCAGCTCTTTGTCGGCCTTGGAGTAAACGGCGACGGTCTTGATGCCCATCTCTTTGCAGGCACGCAGAATCCGCAGGGCGATCTCACCGCGGTTAGCGATCAGAACTTTTTCCAACTTCGCAGTCATCAAAGGCTCTCCGCAGTTCAAACGATGGTGAACAGCGGTTGGTCGTACTCAACCGGCTGGCCGTCTTCGACGAGGATGGATTCGATCACACCGCTGGTTTCAGCTTCGATGTGGTTCATCATCTTCATGGCTTCGACGATGCACAGGGTGTCGCCTTTCTTCACGGTCTGGCCGACTTCAACGAAGGCTGGCGAGGTTGGCGAAGATTTACGGTAGAAGGTGCCTACCATTGGCGAGCGGGCCACGGTGCCGTTCAGCGCAGGGGCAGCAGCGGCAGCCGGAGCGACAGCAGCCACTGGAGCAGCGGCGGCCGGTGCAGCGGCCGGAGCCTGCATCGGCGCCGGAGCGTAGTACTGCTGAGCCGGAGTCTTGCTGTGACGGCTGATGCGTACGGACTCTTCGCCTTCCTTGATCTCGAGCTCGTCGATGCCGGACTCTTCCAGCAATTCGATCAGTTTCTTAACTTTACGGATATCCATGAATCATCAACTCCCAAGGGTCGGTCAGGGGCGTTTAACGCTTGTAGTTCAAGTCGTTGCCTGTGTTTCAAGCTGTTCTAGTGCAGCCTCCAGGGCCAGTCGGTAACCGCTGGCGCCAAGGCCGCAGATCACTCCCACCGCTACATCGGAGAAGTAAGAGTGATGGCGGAAAGGTTCGCGTTTGTGCACGTTGGACAAATGCACTTCGATGAATGGGATGCTCACTCCCAGCAGCGCGTCACGTAATGCGACACTTGTGTGTGTAAATGCTGCTGGATTGATCAGAATGAAATCCACGCCCTCACCGCGAGCGGCGTGGATGCGGTCGATCAATTCGTACTCGGCATTGCTTTGCAGATACAGCAGATGATGGCCGGCTTCACGGGCGCGGCGTTCCAGATCCTGATTGATCTGCGCCAGGGTCGTTGAACCGTAAGTGCCGGGTTCGCGGGTGCCGAGCAGGTTCAGGTTGGGGCCGTGCAGCACCAGTAGGGTTGCCATCTGCATGTTCCTTGTTATGAATGGGCAGTCGTCAGAACCCGGCGACTATGCCGCAAAGACTTTGTGACTGTCCAGTTCTCTGCAATAGCCAGCACGATGACCGATGTTTGCGCGAAATTTGTGACTGAGGGATTTGATCCGGTCACTGAGGGCAAACCGTGCAGGAGTTGCCGCAGGTTGCGATCTTTTGATCTTGGTTTTCAAAAGCAAGATCAAAAGATCGCAGCCTCGTTTCACTCGACAGCTCCTACAGGGTCGTGATCAGACGCGGAAGGCTTGTACGGCGGTATGCAGTTGCCCGCCCAATAGCAGCAGGTTCTCTCCCTGTTCGCGACCTTCGCCGATGCGCAGCAGGTTGTCGCCGCCCAATTGATGGATCCGCTCGCTGTGATCGCGAATCTCGCTGACCGCGCCGCTCTGCTGGGCGGTGATGTCGGCGATGCGGATCGCGGTGTCGGAAATGGTCTGGATCGCACCGACGATTTTATCCAGTGCGCCATCTGCAGCTTGTGCCTGACTTGCGGTGGCTTCGGCGTGTTCAACCTGCGCGCGCATGCCTTCGACCGATTGTCGGGCGGCGGTTTGCAGGCCGGCGATCAGTGTCTGGATTTCCGCCGTCGCGCCCGCCGTGCGTTGCGCCAGCGAGCGCACTTCCTCGGCCACCACGGCAAAGCCACGGCCCATTTCCCCGGCCCGTGCCGCTTCGATTGCCGCATTCAGCGCCAGCAGGTTGGTCTGGTCGGCAATCGAGCGGATCACCGTCAGCACGCCACCGATGGTCGCCGACTCCTCGGCCAGGTGCTCGATCATCTGCGCGTTGCCTTGCACTTCGCCGACCAGCGCATGCAGGCCGGTGAGGCTCTGGCCGATCACGTTCTGCCCGTGTTCAACGGCCAGTCCGGCATGGCGACTGGCATCGGCGGCCTGCCGTGCATCGCCAGCGACCTGCTGAATGGTCGCTTCCAGTTCACCCAGCGAATCGCGGATCAACGCCGTGTCGCCGGCCTGATGCTCGGCACCGCTGTGCAGGTCATTGCTCAGTTCCGCCAGGGTGCGGCTGCTGCCGGCGACCTGTTCGGCGTTGCCGCGAATCGTCCCGACCAGATCCACCAGATAGGCACGCAAGCGGTTGAGCGAAGCCTCGATGTCATGCAGTTCGCGGTTGGTTTTGCCCAACTGAATGTCGCGACTGAAATCGCCTTCAGCCCAGGTCGACAGCGCCGGAGCAAGGTTGGTCAGGGTACGGGCCAGGCGCCGCTGCAAGGTGTCGATCAACAGCGCGATCAACAGAATCAGGCCGATCATCACGCCCTGCATCAGGCGTACTTCGCTCTGGATCTGCCCGTGCTGCGCACGTACCACCGGTTCGAGTCCGGCGATGGCTTGTTGCACGGCGGCGATTTTCAGGTGGGTGGCAGTGCTCAGGTCGGTGCGTTTCTGGATCTGTTCGCGGGTGCGCGCCAGCTCCGCCGGGTAGCGGCCGAGCAGGCTGTTGAGTTCGCGTTTGAGGCCGACACCGGCGTCTTCGGCGGCGGCTTTTTCTGTGCTTTCGATGCCCATCATCGCGGCGAAATCGTCGCTGCCCGATTCATTCGTGGCGACCACGCCGAGCAGGGGCAGGGCGTCGATAACCTGAGCCTGGGTGCGGATGTTGCCGACTTCACGCTCGACGTCGGCCGCCAGTTCACTGCGGCCGCTGCTGACCAGTTTGTCGCGGGCCAGCGACAGCTTGCCCAGATGCTGGGAGGCGGCGAGCAGCGGCGTCAGGTACGTCGCGTTGCCGTTGGCGTAGGTGCTCAGTTGATCGAGACTGGCGCTCAGTTCGCGTTCGGCCTGCAGCAACAATGCCTGCGGATCACCGGCCAGTTTGCCGGCCGCGAGCAGGTCGGTCTTGCTGAATTCTTCCAGGCTCGACAGGCTCGGGCGCAGGGTTTCGGCGAGCGTCGGCGGCAGTTCGCCGAGTTCTTTCTGCAAGCCGTCGATGGCCTGGCTGGCACTGCTCAGGCGCAGGGCGTCGCCGCTGGCGAGGTAGTCCTCGACATTGCGTGCCACGTCATTCTGAAATTGCTGCGACAGGCCCAGGTAGCGCTCCATCAAAAGATACGGGCGCTCCAGGGCTTTTTGCGACCACCACAGCGTCGCGCCGAGCGCCACGCAGACGGCGACCAACAGCAGAGTATTGAGATTGGTGAGCAACTTCAGGCGCATGACGGCTACCAACGGCAGAAATGGTAAGCGCCTGAATTTATTGCGGTTCTGTTACAGGGTTATGACCGAATCAGTGGATTCCGATGAAAAAGTGGCACTTTGCTTCGAGTCACGCGCGGTCTGCACCCGGTTGCGTCCGGCGCCCTTGGCGCGGTACAGCGCCTCGTCGGCCTGGCTGGCCATCATCAGGCTGTCGGAATCATCGTGCATTTCCACCACGCCGGCGCTGAAGGTGCACCACAAATCCTGCGGCTGCGCCGGGTAGTGGATTTCGGCGAAGCGCTGGCGGATTTCGTCGAGCACGTTGTGCGCCGCTTCTATATCGGTGTCGGGCATGACGATGGCGAATTCTTCGCCGCCGTAACGACCGATGAAATCGGTCTTGCGCAGACGCTGCTTGAGGAACAGCGCCAGGCTCTTGATCACCCGGTCGCCCATCGGGTGGCCGTGGCTGTCGTTGACCCGTTTGAAGTGGTCGATGTCGAGCATGGCAAAGCTCAGCGGCTTGTTTTCGCGGCGGGCGCGGAACGAGCAGTCTTCGAGCAATTGCAAAATGTGCGTGTGGTTGTACAGGCCGGTGAGGCTGTCGCGGACCATCCGGGCTTTCAGATTGCGCGCGCGGGCGGCGCGGTTGCGCACGGTGGTGATCAGATGCCGTGGCTTGATCGGCTTGGTCAGGAAGTCGTCGCCGCCTTCGCTCATGGCGTCGAGCTGCTTGTCCAGATCGTCCTCGGCCGACAGGTAGATGATCGGCACGCTGACGTAGCGGTCGTTGTGGCGGATGACCTTGGCCAGTTCGGTGCCGGTGCAGGCCGGCATGTACATGTCGAGGATGATCAGATCCGGCTGGAAGTCCGCCAGTTCGGCCATTGCCTGGATCGGTTCGATCAGGGTGCGGGTGACGATGCCGGCGCTGTTGAGCAGGCGCTCGGTGTGCAAGGCCTGGGCACGGGAGTCATCGATGATCAGCACTTTATAAGGTTCGTACTGGGCGACGCAGGTCAGGACTTCGATCTTCTCCAGCAGGCTCGACGCTTCGAGGGTGCCGGTGAGGAATTCCTGGCCACCGGCGCGGACGGCGGCGAGGCGGGTCGGGGTGTCGGTTTCGTGCAGGCTGAAGAACAGCAGCGGCAGCGGCTCTTCCAGACCGACCTGCGCTTCGGCGGCCAGTTGCAGGCCGACGCCGGCGCCGCTGAAATCCACGTCCATGACGATCGCGGCCGGCAGGCGCTCGACCATTGAGGAGCGAAACGCCGACACACTGTCCAGCGCTTGCGCGGTCAGGCCGAAAAACTCCAGCTGTTTGGCCAGCCGCTCGGCGCGGTCGTGATCCTGCAGCATCACGTAGATCGGCTTGCGCAGCGGCGGCAGGAAGGTCTGGTCGAGTTGGTCACCATGCCGCAGGCCGGTGCGCGACAGGCGCTGCATCAAGCGATTGAGGTCGGTGATCAGGCCACTGCTCAGGCGCCCGCGATTGGCATCGACGGCTTCCAGCGACTGGCTGATGTGGTGGGCCAGTTGCGTGTGTTCGGGCTGCTCGAAGCGCTCGGCGAAACGCAGCAGACGCAAGTTCGCTTCGCTCAGTTCCGCGAGGTCGGCAGTGGACCACTCACTGCGTTGCAGGCGCTGCCATATCTCAAGAATCTGACGTGCCTGATGAATTACCCGCTGGGCAAAGTGGTGCTTGAGGCGCTCACGGCTGGGGTCTTCTGGCTCGGTCATATCCTGACTACTAGTTAGGGCGCATGCTGAGATCGACTGGTGGCTCTATGCTAGCACCTCTTTTCCCTTACATGAGTGTCGTACGTCAATAATCTGCAATGCGCCACAATTCAGTTTCTGACCGAACGGTTTTGTTTTTGACTTTCTCGTCGGTGAAGTCCCGGTATTACGGGCTCTTTGGGACGTTTCTTGTAATTTGTGACGAAGTTTCCCACCTTGTTGAAGTCCTTGTCTTTCAGAGTCTTCTGATTTTTTTTCAACCCCTTTCACAGGGTTTACGGACGGGTAGGGTTAAGGGATTCCCCTAGATGCCTTCGCCACCATGACCCGATGTTTCAACCCGCATCCCAGCGATGGATTACCCCTGAACCACAACACCACACCCGTCGCCGAATGTGAGTGCAAGGAAGAGTGGCTGTACGGCGAAAAGATGCGGGTTACCGAGGTTCCGGTGCTGACGTGTCAGTGCCTCTGGCGCGCCTTTCAGCAGGAGGCCGAGAAAGTTGTCGCGCCTGAGGGCGTTCTGATCGCCGATCCCGTTGCACGCAATCGGGCGATCAACGCCGCCTATGCCCGCTTGTGGCAACACGATCCGCGGTTCCAGTGGGCGGGTCTGGCGGCCTTCGCCTCCAAGCAGGTGGGGTGTGGACTGCTCCATGCCGCAGACAGTATCGAACGTATTCGTGCAGAGCGTGAGGCGCGGCAGCGGGTGCGGGATGGTCGCAGCGAGTCCGGATTGCTGACTCCGGAAAAAATGCCTGAGCAAGCCGATGCGTTGCGCGAGTACGACGAAGCCCGGGCGCGCAATCCTGTGTCGTCGCTGGATTTCCGTGGCCCCGGTGAAGCGTTGTCGGTGGTGCAGCAACAGTTCCGGCATGTGTACGAGATGATGGCGATGGGCAATACCACGCTGTTTCTGGATGTGTATCCGTTGCATCAGTTTTATGCGGTGCGTGGGTTGGCGGAATTGAAGAAGTGTTTTGAGGAACGGCAAAAAATATGGGGGCACGCAAAGTTTCCGGTGCTCTGGCCGGTGGGGAAGGAAACGCTTGGTTTTGGGAAAGACTTTTCAGAAATCCTGGAAGCATTTGAGGCGATTGAATCGGGGAATATTGCCAAGAGTGTGGAGCATCTGGCGTGGCACGAGCAACGAAACATTCTTCAGCCAACCATCTACGAAAACCTTCATCTGGTGGCGCTGCTACGGGGCAACCATTTTTCTTACGTGACGGATTTCCCCTCAGGCGTTGCCCAAGCCATCGAGTTGACCCTCACCAGTCAGTGCCAGCGTGTCGATGATGGCCGGACCATCGGTTTCGATACTAATCCACTAGCGGATTTATCCGATATCGATCAACGAATGGCGTTCGTGCTTCGGGCGGCGGCTCAATTTGACCAGATGCTCAATAACGACAATAGAAATGCGCTAGCACAATCCATCCATGAAATTGCCGCCATGGAAGGGAGTTAACGTGCGCTTCTCTCTGTTCAACAGGCGCTGTTGGGTGTCGTTGGTGCTTTGTACTGTTTTAGCGATAGCCGCCGCCCGTCTACTGACGCAGCCATTGTGGGACGAGCCCGTGATTACCGTGAAAATGGGGGGAACATATGAATACATGGAAGCGCACTCGACAGCCGGATTCAAGGCGTGGGGTCGCGGGGCAAGCGGTGTTTCGGGTGGGATCCCGAAGACCGACGCCCGCCTGCGCTTTATTGACTCGCAGTACGGATTCGAAACACCACTGGCGCGTTTTTTTACGCTGACCTTCGTTGGCAACCTGGTCAGCGACATCCGCATGTCCCCGCAAATCGAGCCATTACTCATCGACGATGCGCTGAAGGTCGTTGTCGATCTGCAGGCACAGTGGTGCGCAAAGGGCTGGAAACCGATGGGTACGCGGCGCAATCCGACAATGGCGGATACCCCCGAGTGGCGCGCATACGTCAGACAAGATGTGCCTCCGGGACGTTCTTATTGGCAGGCCGGCGACAAATATCAGGCAATGCTGTTGCTGGAACAATTCCGAGACTCCAGGCATCCGGATCAGGAGCGCTACCTCATCACCCTTGAGGTAGCCG
>NZ_QAIK01000042.1 GCF_003061005.1 Pseudomonas sp. HMWF021
CAGCTCGCCTCCCACAGCGACATAAGCGCTTTTTGACGACGCGCACTCTGGATCAGACTCCAGTCGGCTTCTCCCGCTGACATTGTGTTCAATCGCCATGCGTATGAAGTTGCTCAGTAGCGCATGTCCATATTCCGAGTCGATGGACTCCGGGTGGAATTGAACCCCCCATATCGGCCGGGAAACGTGCTCGATTGCCATCACCACACCTTCGGAGGACCACGCTGTGCATTGAAGCTCCGCTGGCAGACTTGTACACATCAACGAGTGGTACCGGACCACATCAAACTGCTCAGGCAAATCCCGAAAAAGCCCTTTGCCTGAGTGCGTAATACGGCTGCGATAGCCATGCACAGGGCTTGGAGCATGCCCGACAGCTCCACCAAGAAATTGTGCGATTCCCTGATGTCCCAGGCAGATGCCGAGTATCGGCACAGGAGAATGCAAAATGACACTGCCGCAGACACCAAAATCATCCTCTTCGGCGGGATGTCCGGGGCCGGGGGACAGTACGACTGCGTCGTATTTTTCGATGCCCAGTTCGTCGTACGAAACACAGTTCTTGACGATGTACGCGCACTCACCTGTAACCTCGAACAGATATTGCGCGATGTTATGAGTAAAAGAATCGAAATTATCAATCAGCAGTATTTTCATGAGGACACGCCCCGGTTCAGCCGCTGATTGATCAACACGTCTTCCTGCGTACACGTCTCCGCAATGATGAGCTTGAAAATCGATTCGGTGTATTCCGGCCTGAGACCTGTTGTCTGTGATCTTTCCTTGATCATTTCCAGCACATGGGAAATTCGCCCAGGCTGCATCATCGCAATGCCATGCGCGGCTTTGAGCTCGGCAATGTCCATGCACAGCTTCATGCGCTCCGAGAGCAGATCGACCATCTGCAAATTGATCGAGTCGAGCCTTTCTCGCAACGGTTGCAAAATATTTGACGTTCCTGACTGTGATAACTGTCCATGTTGTTGCATTCATGCACCTCCATTAGCCAATTTCTGCAAGGTATTCGACGGCCGGATTCAAGCTGGCTCGTTGACAGCGGGTGTCCACGTCCCGTTTCGCGACAACGCTTGCAATGCATCCCCAAGCATTCTGATCTCTTGCTCACGGTGATCAGACGACACTGCAAAACGCAGCATTGCCTTGCCTTTAGCGATGATTGGATAGAACACCGGGAACAGCAGCATGCCTTGTTCACGTAGGGCTCTAGCAGCCAGCAATCCGGCCTCCTCGGTTTCAAAGAAGGCGCCCCTGACTGGCGACTGGATACCCGCATTAAGTAGCTTGTTGTCGGTGACCGCATCTAAAAGACTGACGTTTTTCCACAGACGCTTTTGCAGCACGTCAATTTCTTCAGTGAGATGGATTTGCGCGGAAGCGACGTTCGCGGCGAGCATCGGCACCATGATCGAATGACCGAAGATCAATGGGTTTGCTGAAGTGCGGATGATCTCGACATCCTGCGGATCCGACACCACAACAAAACCACCGGCGCCGCCAAAGGCTTTGGAAAGTGAGCCGGCCAGAATGATATTTGCCGGCATCGAATGATCTACCGCAGAAAACGCGTAACCCGCGCCATGGCGTCCGACAATCGAAATACCGTGTGCATCGTCTACATACAGATATCCCTGCGCAGAATCCAACTGACGGGAAAGCTCGGTAATGGGCACCAAACCACTCATCGACCCAATGCCATCAATCAGAAGCACTGGAGTTTCGCCCCTGTTCGAGCACTCTTTCAGCGTAACGGCCAACGACTGAGGATCAG
>NZ_QAIK01000043.1 GCF_003061005.1 Pseudomonas sp. HMWF021
GAACATACCCGCCACACCATGGGCCAGCCCGGCTCGCAGTGCGTGGATTGCCACATGCCGGGCAAGTTCTACATGGGCAACGACTGGCGACATGACCACAGTTTCAGCATCCCCAACCCGGAGCGTGCGCAAAAACTCGGTACGCCCGATGCCTGTCTGAGCTGCCATCAGGGCAAGGCCGGCGACAAGGTCACTGCGCAGTTCAAGTTGTGGAATGCCTCCGCCACCGCCCCGCAGGCGCCGCGTTATGACGAAAGCCTGTGGCTGATCCGCAACGGTCAACCGGGCGCTGCCAACGCCTTGTATGAGCAGTTGCAACGCAGCGATCTGCCGGCGATCCGTCGCGCGACCTTGCTGGCCGAACTGCCGTTGTACCCCAGCGATCAGGCCTTGAAACTGGCAACGCTCGACCTGAAAAACCGGGAGCCGCAGGTGCGGGAAAGTGCGGTGCGCGCCATCAGTGCGTTCTTGCCGCCAGCGGAGCGTGCTGCGTTGCTGACGCCAATGCTCAACGATCCGGTGAAAGCCGTGCGCATTGTCGCGGCGCGGGACCTGCTCAACGTTGCACGCAACAACGGCTTGGGCGCCGCGCAAGCCAACTGGGACGCGGCAATTGCCGAGTACGAAGCGGTACAGAGCAGTCTTGTGGAACGGGCCGAAGCCAACCTGAATCTGGCGATGCTGTATCAGGCCAGCGGGCGTGCTTCCGAGGTTGAAGGATTGCTGCGCACGGCACTCAAGCGCGATCCGGACTTTTACCCGGCGCTGGTGACGCTGGTGCAGTGGCTGGAGGCCAACGGGCGTGGGCAAGAGGCGCAAACGCTGCTGAACGACAGCCTCAAGGCGCACCCGGAGGCTGCGTTGTTGCAGCACACCCGTGGTCTGTCACTTATTCGCGCCGGCAAAACGGCGGAAGCCATGACCGCCCTGCACAAAGCCGCGCAACTGGAGCCGCAGAACCCGCAGTACGGTTATGTGCTGGCGGTGGCGCTGCACGACAGTGGCAAGGTGACTGAAGCGTGTGATGAGCTGGAGCGCTTGCTCAAGGTGCAACCGGCAAACCGCAACGCGCGGTTGTCGCTGATTCAGTACTACCTGGAGAACGGCCAGGAGCCGAAGGCGCAGGTGCTGTTGCAGGGCTGGAAGAAGATGAACATGGGCGATCCGGCGCTGAAATAAAGCGACCCTGTAGGAGCTGCCGCAGGCTGCGATCTTTTGATCTTGTTTTTTAAAAGCAACATCAAAAGATCGCAGCCTGCGGCAGCTCCTACAGGGTCGTGTTCAGGCCTGTGTTACCAGGACGATGTCGCCCCGCTCTTCAACGCCATCTCCCGGCGGCTGTTGGCGCGCATCGCCTTGATCAGCGACACCGAGCCCACCAGCAGAATCGCCGCGCCGAACAGGAAGTCGATGTTGTACAGCTGGAAATCCTGCACCGGCCCCACCAGCAGCACCCGCACCACGGCAATGGTCACCAGCGTGGCGAGGAAATCGATCCCCGGCTCATCGCGGTAGAACACGTGCAACAACGGCAGACACAGCACCAGCAGCAACAACAGCACCACGACCTTGAACGAGCCTTTGCGCTCGACGCTGAACGCGCATTCGTGCGGACCGTAGGCCTTGTAGTCTTCGTCACGGATCATCGAGTTTTTCTCGTTGATGTACTCGACGCGGTTGTACTTCTGGATCGGCGTGAAGGTGTTGGACATGTCCATCAGGGTGGTGATGTTTTTGAAGCGCAGGTCGACGCGCTCGCTGCCCTTGAGGTAATACAGCACCGGCTTGTAGCCGTAGCGATAGGTGTCGAAGGGGAATTCGGTGACCTGGCCCTGCACGCCGATCGATCGTGGTTCCAGCTCGGCGTAGGCACTTTTGGTCGGCGAGGCGAGGTTGCGGCTCAGCGGCTGGACCTTGACCTGTTCGAGGAAGATCGGCGTCACGCCATACGACCACTGCAAGGGTTCCAGGCGCAGGCGCAGTTCGTTGCGGCCCAGGTCATAGCGGTTGAAGGTGCGTTCGGAGACCACCAGCGAGCCGCTGAGCATGAATTCGCCGCGCAGGTTGTTGGTCACGCGCAAGGTCAGTTGATCCTTGCCCAGCAGCGCCGCCTCGGTGGACGGCGGTGTGCCGCACCACGCGGTGCTTTCACCGGCGCCGCCCAACTGGCCGTCGCGGTTTTCCTTGAACACATAGAAGTAACTGGCCCACAGCGTCAGCATCAACAGCAACGCCGTGAGGCCCAAAATCTTTTTGCCCGTACCCACTATCCAGACTCCCTTCTTCGTTCCGTCGTCCAGCCGAAAACCCGCTGGCGACGGGGACTCTACCAAAAGGCCAGCATCGACCCAAGGGAAAATCCGGGAATGGTGCGGGATGTAAGGGTTTCCCCGGTGATTACGGAAAATCAAAAGATCGCAGCCTTCGGCAGCTCCTACAGAAACCCCATCTCCTGTAGGAGCTGCCGAAGGCTGCGATCTTTTAAATCAACGCCGCCGGAATAGCGGGCGCGGCTCGATCACCGAGCGGCCATACAGCACGCTCATCCCCGCCAGTCCCTTCAGGGCATCTTCGGCCGACTTGTCCTCGCGCACCGCAAAGCTGTCGAACCCGCACTGGCGCATATGGCTGAGTTGATCACGCAGCACATCGCCAATCGCGCGCAACTCACCGGCCCAGCCAAACCGGCTGCGCAGCAGGTACGCCTGGCTGTAGGCGCGACCGTCGCGAAAGCTCGGGAAATCCAGGGCAATCAGCGGCAACGAGGCCAGCCACGGCACCACGCTTTCAACGTCGTCGTCCGGCCCCAGCCACACCGCGTGGGTCGAAGGCGATTGCAGCCAGTGCGCCAATGGCAGGATCAGCAATCCTTGCGGCCTGCCCTGCTCCGGCTCGCGAATCAGCGTCCACGGATCATCCCCAACCAGCCGTGCCACACCCTGCTCCAGCCGCAGCAGATTGTTCATGCCGAGACCTCCAGCATTTTCGGATAGATCCGTTCCTTGAACGGTTCCAGGCCAATGCGCGCCACGGTGTCGACAAACAATTCCTCGCTTTCGCGGTAACTCACGAAAGTGCCGATGATCCGCTCGATCACCTGCGGCACCTCAGCCGCGCTGAAGGACGGGCCGATGACTTTGCCCAGTGCGCTGTTCTTGCCCTGCGCGCCGCCAAGGGTGATCTGATACCACTCGCTGCCGTTCTTATCGACGCCAAGGATGCCAATATTGCCGATGTGGTGATGGCCGCAGGCGTTCATGCAACCGGAGATGTTCAGGCTGATGTCACCCAGGTCGTGCAGGTAATCAAGGTTGTCGAAACGCGCCTGAATCGCCTGGGCAATGGGGATCGACTTGGCGTTGGCCAGCGCACAGAAATCGCCGCCCGGGCAGGCGATGATGTCGGTCAGCAGGCCGACGTTGGCGCTACCCAGATTGCGCTCGCAGGCCAGTCGCCAGAGTTCATACAGGTCAGACTTTTGCACGTCGGGCAGGACGATGTTCTGCTCGTGAGCAATGCGAATCTCGCCGAAACCGAAGCGCTCCGCCCAGTCGGCCACCGCCAGCATCTGCTGGCCGGTGACATCCCCCGGCGGTGCACTCAGCCCCGGTTTGGTCGACAGCGCCACGCTGGTGTAGCCCGGTTTCTTGTGCGGCTGCACGTTGCGCGCGACCCAACGGGCAAACGCCGGGCTTTCGGCTAGACGGGTGCCGAAGTCCGGATCGGTGTCTGCCAGGGTGTGATAGATCGGCGGCACAAATGCTCTGGCGACACGCTCGTATTCAGCCTCGGTCAGTTGCGCCGGGCCGTCCTTGAGGTGTTGCCATTCTTCTTCGACCTCCTTGGCGAACGCCTCGATGCCCAGCGCCTTGACCAGAATCTTGATCCGCGCCTTGTACTTGTTGTCGCGCCGGCCGTGACGGTTGTAGACCCGCAGGATCGCCTCGACATAGGACAGCAGATGCTGCCACGGCAAGCCTTCGCGAATCTGCAAGCCAAGGATCGGCGTGCGCCCCAACCCGCCACCGACCATCACCCGCAGCAGCATCTGCCCGCCGCGCCCGGGGTAAAGATACAGGCCGATGTCATGCATCATGATCGCCGCGCGATCCTGCTTCGCCGAGCAGATGGCGATCTTGAACTTGCGTGGCAGGAAGAGGAATTCCGGGTTGATCGTCGACCATTGCCGCAGGATCTCGGCCAGCGGCCGCGGGTCGATCATCTCGTCCGCCGCGACCCCGGCAAACGCCTCGGTGGTGATGTTGCGCACGCAGTTGCCGGAGGTCTGGATCGCATGCATGTCGACCTGCGCCAGGCGTTCGAGAATGTCCGGCACTTTGCTCAGCTTGATCCAGTTGAATTGCAGGTTCTGCCGGGTGGTGAAGTGGCCGTAGCCGCGATCGTAATCGGCGGCGATGCTCGCCAATGTGCGCATCTGTTCGGCACTCAAGGTGCCGTAGGGAATCGCCACGCGCAGCATGTACGCGTGCTTCTGCATGTACAGGCCGTTTTGCAGGCGCAGCGGCAGGAACTCCTCCTCGCTCAATTCCCCGGCCATGAAGCGCTCGACCTGATCGCGAAATTGCGCAACGCGCTCGAACACCAGTGCGCGGTCGTAATCGTCGTATTGATACATGCAGCGGCTACCCCATCAGAATTGTGCGCAATTCCTGTAGGAGTGAGCCTGCTCGCGATTGCGGTGTGTCAGGCAACTGATTTGTTGACTGACACACCGCAATCGCGAGCAGGCTCACTCCTACAGATTTTGCCAGCACTATGGACGAGCAGCGCAGCACGCAACAGATTCACCTGAAACGATAAAAACCATATCAGGGCGCGGCAGAACGCCGCAGCAGGCACCTGAATCTGATCCGTACAAATGAAAGATTCCTGAGCCTGTTTTGTTTCTGGCGCTGTTCCTACAGTGCAACTCGTGCCAGACCAGGGTGGCCTGGCAAGACTTTGCAACCGTGGATGAACTGACCATGAGCACAGCAACAATCGGACAGGCTTATAACTACAAGGTCGTCCGCCAATTCGTTATCGCGACGGTTTTCTGGGGTGTCGTGGGCATGGCGATGGGGGTCTGGATCGCCTCGCAACTGGTGTGGCCGGACATGAACCTCGACCTGCCCTGGACCACCTTCGGGCGCTTGCGGCCATTGCACACCAGCCTGGTGATTTTCGGTTTCGCCGGCAGCGCGCAATTCGCTGCCAGTTACTACGCGGTGCAGCGCACCTGCCAGGTGCGGCTGTACTCGGACAAGCTCGCGGCCTTCACCTTCTGGGGCTGGCAATCGGTGATCGTGATCATGCTGATCACCCTGCCGATGGGCTACACCACCACCAAGGAATATGCCGAAATCGAATTCTCCGGCGCGGTGTGGATGGCGGTGGTCTGGGTCGCGTACGCCATCGTGTTTTTCACCACCGTGGTGCAGCGCAAGACCAAACACATCTACGTCGGCAACTGGTTCTTCGGCGCGTTCATTCTGGTGATCGCCATGCTGCACGTGGTCAATCACCTGTCGATCCCGGTGGACTGGTTCAAGTCCTATCCGGTGTATTCCGGGGCGACCGACGCCATGGTGCAGTGGTGGTACGGGCACAACGCGGTGGGTTTCTTCCTGACCACCGGCTTTCTCGGAATGATGTATTACTTCGTGCCCAAACAGGTCAACCGCCCGGTGTATTCGTACCGGTTGTCGATCGTGCACTTTTGGGCGCTGATCACCCTGTACATCTGGGCCGGCCCGCACCACTTGCACTACACCGCGCTGCCGGACTGGGCGCAGTCACTGGGCATGGCGATGTCGCTGATCCTGCTGGCGCCGAGCTGGGGCGGGATGATCAACGGCATGATGACCTTGTCCGGCGCCTGGCATAAGTTGCGCACCGACCCGATCCTGCGCTTTCTGGTGCTGTCGCTGGCGTTTTACGGCATGTCGACCTTCGAAGGGCCGATGATGGCGATCAAGACCGTCAACGCCCTCTCCCACTACACCGACTGGACCATCGGCCACGTTCACGCCGGGGCCTTGGGCTGGGTGGCAATGATCACCTTCGGCGCGACCTACCACATGGTGCCGAAAGTCTTTGGCCGCGAGCAGATGTACAGCACGCCGCTGATCAACCTGCACTTCTGGCTGGCGACCATCGGCACGGTGTTGTACATCGCGTCGATGTGGGTCAACGGCATCACCCAGGGCCTGATGTGGCGGGCGATCAACGAGGACGGCACGCTGACCTACTCGTTCGTCGAAGCACTGCAGGCCAGTCATCCGGGGTTCATCGTGCGCTTTGCCGGCGGGGTGTTCTTCCTCAGCGGCATGCTGCTGATGGCCTACAACGTCTGGCGCACGGTGCGGGTCGCCGACGTGTCGCTGGCACGCAGCCAGGCACAGATCGCCTGAGACAGGGAGCCGAAGAGGATGGATATTTTCTTGAATGTGTTGGGGGTGGTGTTTCTGTGGCTGGCGGTGGAGTACTGCCTGCGCCATCAGACGGCGCAAAGCCTCGACGACGCGAGCATGGTGCCGTTTGCCGATGACCCGGAGGTGGCACGGCGGGTGGAACTGGCGACCGGCAAGACCGTGAAAGCCGTGGCGCCGGAAGAGACAAAACCGGGCTGGATCAACCTCGACATGTAATCCCCCCTGTAGGAGCTGCCGCAGGCTGCGATCTTTTGACTTTGATTTTCTAAAAACCAGATCAAAAGATCGCAGCCTGCGGCAGCTCCTACAGGGGTTGGTGGTGGGTCAGGTGCGATCGCGGGGGATCAGGCTCTGCAGCTGCTGCGCGAGGAAGTCCGCATCGAACACAAAGGTGTCCGGATCCTTCAAGCCATTGGTCTTGCGCCATTGCCACTCGCCGCCCGGCAAACCGACCAGCGAAATGCTCCCGTAGCGCGCCGCCGTCAGGCCCATCACCGCCAGGGAAATCTGCCCGGCGCTGCCCATCACGTCTGGCACGAATTCCACCGGTTTGCCGGCGATCACGATGCTCAGTTTCTCGGTCTTGAAGGTCGAGGTTTCCACCGGCGTGCTTGGCCCGAACGCGACGTAAGCCTCGCGGCTCACCTCCAGCAGGTTCGGTGCCTGCACCGGCTCCAGCCATTGCTGGATCTGGCCGAACAGCTCGCTGATCCGTGCAGCCCAGGTCTGCGACTGGGATTCGAACAGTTGCTTCTTGTGCGCTTCACTCTCGGCATAGTGACGAAGCATTTCGCCCAGTTGTTGTACGTCGTTCATCGGTACGTTCCTCGGGGAGAGCCTGCGAGAGCCGATAGTGACAGATCGCCGCAACCGGGTACGGAAAACCTCGGCGGGCCAACAACTGATTACCGGTCAAATACGACGAGCGGTACGCGTTTTACCCTTTTACCTGTCAGATCTGACAGTAGGCAAGAGACTCTCGAAAGGTTTTAGATGAAGCCGGTCGGATACCTTCGAGGAGTCAAGAAAATGACCACACGGATCACCAACAGTCAGGAGCGGAAAATCTTCCCGGTGCACATTCCCGGATGGCTTACACCAATTGAGCATCCACAGAAGCCGGATGGGGGGATTCCGCTCGTGCTGGTCATGGCAGACGGGATGATCAAAACGCTTGTCGATCCATGGCTCAATATGAGTCTGAATGACAGTGCCAAAATATTACTTAATGAATCGCTGACTGTTGTTGCCACACAAGTCATCGGACAGAACGAGCTGAATAAACAGTTCTACATGTATTTTTCGGCAGCCTTTCTAAGGGACGGAATCAATCTGCTGCGTCTGGAGGTGAAACGGAACGAGCAAACGATGCCCGAAACTTCAGAGCCGTTAATGGTGCTTTACCATACGCCACGCCCCGGAGGAGAGGTGGCCGGGGACGGTGACAATCGGAATTTGCTGAAGACCCTGCCGGCCGATGTCATTGCCAATGGCATCGATGCCATACGTGCGACGCAAGGCGTGGACGTTCTGTTCCGCTACGTCTACATGCGGGCGGGGGACGTCATCACCGTCGATCTCGATGGGCGCAATATCAAGCATACTGTGACACCTGCACAGGCTTCTGGCGGTCAAGTGGTGATCCGACTGACCGCTGATGATTTCTGGCAGGACAACCCTCGCTTCGCCCTGCGTTACCGAGTGACCGACCTGCTCCACAACTCCTCAGGGCCGCAGGCGATCTGGTCAGCAACTACCTACATCGATGTGTACATCCGCAAACCGGTACTGGACCTGACTGCGCCCAGAGTTCTGGAAGCCAGGGAGTCGAACGGCACCGTACTGAACTTTGTCCGGGACTTCTACGAAGCCAAGTATGCGACTGTCGAGGTGGAATACACCGGCTCGGCGCCGCGACAGTCGGTGAAGGTCTATTGGATAGGCCGCAACGCCACTTATGGCAGTGAGGCGCAAATCGTCACCGCTGTCGGGCAGACCTTGCGGTTTCGGGTTCCGCGCGAAGAGGTGGTCGACACCGTCGGCAGCAGCGCAAGCGTTTACTACACGGTTCAATTGCCGGACTCCAGCGAAGATCGCAAGTCCCAAGTGCTCGGCCTCGCCATCACCGCGCAAAAATTCCGCTTGGGTGAGCCGACGCTGAGTGCTTCCAAGGACAACCTTCGGAGTTACTACCCTACCCTCGATGGCCCCTACAAGGTGCGGATATCCCTGACCGTTGGAACGACCCGCTACGACAGCGCCGAGTTCGCAATTACTCCGGGTTCGTCTTACACCGACGTTCCTGTTCCGTCCAGCTGGATTACACCCAACAAGGGCAAAACCGGGTTGTTCAACTACACCCTCAAAAGGACAGGCACGGCCGAACCGATCCTCTTTTCCTGGTATTTGCGGTTGACGCTTTGATCACGCCACAACCCTGAAAACATTAGGGATATATCCAGTCGAACTGAGAGACAATCATGCGCAAGTTAGCACTTTCACTACTTGTCATGCTGTTGTGGGGCTGCTCAAAAAGCGTACTCCAACCGGTACAGGAAATGGGCGTCAACAATGCCCAGCCCCTGAATGGCCCGGCAATCGCCGCACAATTGAATACGCTTTATGCAAGGCAGTTTCCCAACTGCAACAAAATGGATTCACGGCCGGCCTTTTTGTGTTCCGGCGTGATGCTTCGTGTCACCTTCAGAGATCCGGCAGGCCAATACAAAGTCTGGGATCCGAGCCCCGCCTCGTTAAAAAACGGTGGAGTTTCGTTCTCGTACCTGCGCCAGGATGCCAATTTCGGCCGACTGGCATGGAGTTACGGTAACGGCTATATCGTTTATCCGCTCCTGGAACAGCCGGCAGGCAAACTTCAGCTCAAGGTGTTGTGCTCTTACCCCATGGACGCCTGGGGCTATTATCGCAGCGCAACCGCGGTATGCGTTTCTTATCCGCAATATCCGAACATCAGTGGCCATTGTCAGGATGCAGGTGTTTTTACCGCTGAGCAGTTCAAGGCAGCCTGGGATTATTCACACGAAAACAAAAACCTTCGTCAATGCGACTTCGACGTCAGAGATGAACGTAACCACCTCGCAGGCCCGGCTTTTTATCAATCTCTCAGAGCCAAGACATTACTGGGAGCGACAGGTTTTGGAGAACATAACGAAATCCTTATCCGCACTTGGGCAGCCGGAAGCGCCAACGTGCTTCCGATCATGGCGTTCTTCTTTATCACAGGTGGCACCGATCAAGCTCTGGCTGACGCGCAATACAACCAGCGAGACTTCTACAACTCGACCAACCCGAAAATCGTTATCCCGATCATTCGCCTGACACTCGCTACAAGCGCTAACGGAACAGCCACTTTTACCTATGTAACAACTGATCAGGTGGTATCGCCATGAATATCCAGCATCAGCCAACACGGGACCTGCGCTCAATCGCTCTGGTCAGCCTCGGCATCGCAATCTGCCTTGCAGCACCCTTCCACGTTCAGGCGCAGACGCAAGACAGCGAAATGGTTATCGTAGAACGCTGCACTCGATACATTGAGAAAGCGCGATGGTTCTATCGCGACTACCAGTGGGTATTGGCAATCACCCCAACCCCATGTGCGCGGCGCACACTACCGCCTGCGACCCCGTTTCTAGTGGATGAACTGCTGCGGGACTACTCCAACAGCCGCTACTGGTCCAATACCCACGGCCTTCGGCACCAACTGATCTGCCACTTGGCAATTGCACGCGACAAGCCGGAATGGATCATCGAACCCTGGCGACCGGACGTCGGTTACGCAAAAACCCTGGCGGCGGGCTGCAATCACGTCGAGCCATTGCCTGAAGAGGCACCATGACACTTGGCAACAGGATCGTCGGTACAGTTGATTTCGCACTGGCGTCCGTCCGGGAACGAACAGAAACTCACCTCTGGCCTGGCCTTTCGACACAGGCCATAAGTCAGAGGAAATACAATGCGTACCATCGGCCTGATCGGCGGCATGAGCTGGGAATCCAGCGCTGAATACTATCGACTCATCAATCAGCAGGTCCGCGACCGCCTCGGTCCGCTGCGCTCGGCGCAAATCCTGATGTACAGCGTCGACTTCGGCCCGGTCGAGCAGGCCCAGCACGCTGGGCGTTGGGACGATGCGGCGGCGATTCTGGTGGATGCCGCGCGCAGGCTGCAGGCCGGCGGCGCCGAATGCGTTGTGCTGTGTACCAACACCATGCACAAGGTCGCAGAGCAGATTCAGGCGGCGATCAGCATTCCATTCCTGCACATCGCCGAACCGGCGGCGCAGGCGGCGCTGGACATCGATGCACACTCAGTGGGTCTGCTCGGCACGGCGTTCACCATGGAGCAGGACTTTCTCAAGCAACGGCTGATTGCGCAGGGTTTGACGGTACTGGTGCCGGACGACGCCGAGCGCAAGGACGTGCACCGGATCATCTACGACGAATTGTGCGTCGGGGTGATCAGTGACGAATCACGCAAAATCTATCAACAGGTGATCGAATCACTGACCGCGCGCGGCGCCCAGGCGATCATCCTCGGCTGCACGGAAATCGGTCTGCTGGTCAAACCCGAACACAGCGCCCTGCCCCTGCTCGACACCACCGAACTGCATGCGCAGTCGGCGGTGGCGTTTGCCTTGGGCGACTGACGCCCGCAGAACCTGTGGAAGCGTGGCTTGCCCGCGAAGAACGATGACGCGTAATACCTGAAAACCGCGGTGAATTCTTCGCGGGCGAGCCACGCGCCCACAGGATTTTTTGGCTCATCGACGACGCAGACGGGCCATGCTCAGGGTGTCGACCCATTGCCCGTCGCGCACAGCGTAATCACGGAACAGGCCTTCAGTCTCGAAGCCGAACTTGCGGTACAGACCGATGGCCGCCTCGTTGTCGGCGTACACCGAAAGTTCGACCCGATGCAGGTTCATCCAGTTGTCGGCCACTTCCAGCGCCGCCGCCAGCAGCTTCGACCCGACACCCTTGCCCTGCCACGCCACAGCGACGGCCATGCCGACACTGCCGGCGTGGGCGCGGCGGATCCTTGAATAGTTTTCCAGCCCGAGATGACCGACCACCGCGCCCTGATGCAGCGCCACCAGTTTGATCATCCGCTCGTTCTCTGCCAGCAACCGCTGGCGCCAGATCTCAGTGGACTGAAACGGCATCTGCAGCACCTGGCGAGTCACGGCCGGATCGTTGTACAGCGCGGTGACGGCCTCGATATGGGATTCGTTGAAGCGTTCGAGGGTGATGGCGGGAGCGTGATCGGGCATGGCGGATCCTTCCTGGATCGATGTGTGGCCTGACACTCTAAACCGCAAAGACCGACGCATACAAACTGTAGGAGCTGCCGCAGGCTGCGATCTTTTGACTTTGCTTTTAAAAGGCAAAATCAAAAGATCGCAGCCTGCGGCAGCTCCTATAGGGGATGGCGTACGCAGGTCAGGTCTGGAACCATTCCTGGCGTTCGTTGAAGGTGTGGTGGATGAGTTCGACCAGCGTGCGAACTTCTTCTATCGCCTGGGATTCAACGTTGACCGCCAGCCATGCCTGCAACTGCATCGGCTCATCAAACAGCCCCGGCAGCGCAATCAGCCCGCGATCGAAGCGGCTCATGTACGCCGGCAGCAACCCGATGCAAGCGCTGCAACGGATCATTTCCAGCATCAGCTCATAGGATTGCATCTGCACCACGCCGGCCAGACGCTGTTCGACCAGGTGATTCCACGGCCGGAAGCTGTCGATGTGCCGATCGTGCTGCCATTGCACCAGCATGAAATCGCTCAGGTCGTCAGCACTGGCCGGGCGCGCGGTGACGCGGGAATAGCGTTTGGCGATGTGCGGCAGGTAATCCAGACGCGCCAGCGCCTGCGGCTGGCTGGTGGCGAAGGTCGGGCCGGGGTTTGGGGTGTCGCCGTGGGCCAGCCACAGCACCACGTCGGCACTGACGGCGCGCAATGAAAGTTCACTGTCCAGCGCAATGATCTCCAGACGCACGCTGGCATTGCGCCGCAACAGGGCGATCAGGTCGCGGCCGAGGATGTCATGCAGAATCGACTCGGCAACAGCCAAGCGAATCAACGGCTGCTCGACCACCGGCAGTTTTCGCTCGTGAGCCAGCGCGACCAGTTGCGCCTGCAACTGCTGACCTTCACGGGTGAGGCTCAGGGCACTGCCCTGAAAGCTGAACAGCGAGTGCTGCAGTTCCTGCTCAAGCTGCGCCAGTTGTTTGCGCAACAAGGTCGAACGCACGTTGAGGCTGCGCGCCGCCTGCATGAAACAGCCGCAACGGGCACTGACCAGAAAGTATTGTGCGACGTCGGCATCGATGGCCGCGGCTTGCGCCAGCCAAGGCTCGCGCTCGCCCTGTGCCCAGCGGTAATCGGGGCTACCCTGTCGTCCTGCGGGTTCGGTGAATGACATCGATGACTCCCTGTCGATCTTTGTTGTTGATGGCTTCCAGCGCGGTATGAAACTTCTGAACCTGTAAAGATCCTGTGGGAGCTGGCTTGCCAGCGATAGGGCACTCACATCCAGCCCCTGTGTTGTCTGACACTCCGCCATCGCTGGCAAGCCAGCTCCCACAGGGTTATTGGTTGGTTTTGAGGATTTTGTTCAGCTCGGCCCCATCGATACTCAGTGTCGCGGTATTGAGCATTCCGTCCAGATACGCCTGAGCAATCTGCTCCTGCCGTTGCGCACGCAAGGCTTGAGTCAACTGATCGCGCAGTTCGTCGAGGGTCGCGGTACGCGCCGGTTGCTGTTCGGTGAGTTTGATCACATGAAAACCAGCCGCGCTCTGCACCGGATCGGACACCGCGCCGACCTTCAACTTCGCCACCGCACCACGCACCTCCGGCACCAGTTGCTGCAGAGGTTGCAGTCCGGTGTCGCCGCCCCGTTCGGCGGTCTGCCGATCCTGTGAAAACTGAGTCGCCAGCGCGGCAAAATCCGCCGGCGTGTTCTGGGCTTTCTTGCTCAGCTCGGCCGCCTGTTTGCGCACGGTTTCCAGGCTCTGGGCATCCGGCACCGCGAGGAAAATCTGGCTGACCCGATACATCGGCGGCGTCATCCAGTTGGCCTTGCCAGCGTCGTACGCCTGTTGCAGCTCGGCCGCACTCGGGTAGTCCGCGGGCACGGTGCTGACCGAGCGCAGGTAATCGCGAAACACGATCTGTTCGCTGGCCGCGCGGGTTTGCCGCACCACGTCCGGGCGCTGCGCCCAGCCCTGGGCATCGGCCTGCTCCAGCACGGCTTTCTCTGCCAGACGCGTACGCAGCCAGCGTTCCAGCGCTTCACGGTTGCCGCGCAGTTGTTCGGCGCTTGCCGGTGGCAATGTCGCCAGCAACGCCTGCAACTCTTGCGGCGTCACTTGCTGATTGCCCAGCCGCGCCACTGCCGGCCCCGCAGCAACCGCCGCCAGCGGCGACGATTGCTGGGCGGCAACCGGGTCAGTGCCCGGTCGCAGCACCAGCGCCACGGCTACCACCAACAGCGCCACCGCTCCGGCGCCGATCACCATGGCAGGTTTTTTCACAGCGCGACTTCCTCTTGCTCGGCGGTAGCGACTTTGGCCGTCGAGGCTTGCGCCGCCTGGCTGAAATCACGCAGGTAGACGATGAACTCCTGCAGCAGGCGATCCCACAATTCCAGATTGCCGCGCAGGTGATCGTTGCTCACACCGGCCGCCAGCACCACGTCCATTTCCATCACCAGAAATTCGCCCTGCAACGACAACCGCGCAAAACGCCGGGTGGCGTTCCACTGTTCGGCCACGCCCTGTGGCAACTCACCCTGCACCCGCAGCGCACAGCTGAAAGTGAAATCGACGTAGCTGCCCTGCTCAGCCGCCGGGTTGCCGAAACGCACGGCATAACCGATGCCCTGACTGGCGCTGAGCAACTGGACGATGCCGTTCTGTTCGGTTTCGTTGACGCGATAACCGGCCGCTTGCAGGACGTCGGTCAGGGACTTTGGCGATACGTGGCTGATCAATTGAGTCATTACTTCTTCCTTGTTGGTAATCAGTGTGCGAGCGCGGCTTGCGGCGCGTCGAATTGAGTCTTGTACAGCTCGTCACCGAACCCCTGGGCCAGCTCATCGAACTTGACCCGGGCGCTGCCCGCGAAGGGCTGGCGGATCTTCATCACCTCGGCAACATCGATGTTTTCGTAGGCGGTGAGGATCTGTTTGGCGACGCCGTACATCTGCTGATTCTTGACTGAACATTGCTGCACTTGTGTGTCACGTTCAGCCAATTGCGCTTGAAGCTTAGACCGTTCTGCCTCTTTGGCACGGGCCATGACCAGCAACTCGTCGTAGGCCTTCTTGAACTTGCCGACCTGCTCGTTGCTGGCGGCGACTTGCGCCTGGGCCTGGCTGTGCAGGTTCTGCTGCTGGCCGGCCAACTGCTCGGCGACGCCCTTGGCCTTGGCCAGTTCGGCGGTCAATTGCTTGATCTGCGCCTGCGCGGCCTTGGCCTCGTTCTGCGCCGCCAGTTGCGCGGCGCTGGCCTGGGCCTGCTGGCTCTGCAGGGCCTGCAACTGCTGAGTGGTGCTGCGCAACTGCGTGCGCAGACGCTCTTCCATGCCTTCGGCATGCGCGCCGTGTGCGATGAAAAAACTCAGCCCCAACAGAAAAACTCGTGCGTGCATGACCGTACTCCCGGCGCCTTAGAAGCGCGTGTTGATCTCAAGCTGCAAGACGTCGATGTCGAACGGCGCGCCGTACACGGCTTCGGTGCTCATCCAGCGGCCGGTGGCGTAGACGTTCTTCGCCAGACCGTAGTTGCCGCCGAGGATATAGCCTTTGGCGTTGGTGCCGCCGAGGTGGAACGACGAGTCGTTGAAGCCATCAGGCAAGGCATCCGGCTGGATGTACTTGTAGCCGGCGAACAGGTTCCAGTCGCCCTGCTTCTTCAGGTCCAGCGCGTTGCCGAGGGTGAACTGCACCATCCACGCATTGGCGCCGCTTTCGATCTGGCCATTGCTGTTGAGGTTGTTGACGATCTGCCCCTCGGAACGCTTGCGCATGTCGCCTTCGTCGTAACCGAGGTTGTGGATGTAGTTGCCCTGGCTGCGCAATTTGAAGTCTTGCGGCAGGTCGGCGTCCCACACCAGGTTCAGGTCGAGCAGGTTGAACTCCGACGCCAGACCGACGAATTGCGGCTGCGACGTGGTGGTCGGGTTGGCCGGGTTTGGCGTGATGTCACGCAGCAGGAACACGCTGTTGCCCTTCTGCATGAACGCCGCGCGAGTGCCGTCGGTGTCGCAGCCCGGGGCGCCGGCCCAGGGTTCGCAAGGGCTGGAGCGTTGGCCTTGAATGTCGTCGAAGCGGTAGTAGGCCAACGCACCTTTGAGGCGGTTGTTGCTGTTGATCGCCCACTTGGCGCCGATCTGCGCGCCATACAGCCACTTGTTGTCGCTCTCTTCCTTGTCAAAGCCGTTGCTGGTGGTGGTGTCGTTGGTGTAATCCACCGGGAACGCGCCGACGGTGCCGAACACACCCCAGTCGCGATTGAGCTTGTGGTCGAAGATCGCTGCCACGCCGTCGAAGTTGAGGTCGTTGGAATAGAGCATGTCGGTGGACATGAACGGGTTGGCGAAGCGCCCGCCGGTCAGGGTCAGCTCATCCGTGGGCTTCCAGTTCAGGTAGCCCTGATCGAGCCAGATGTCCTTTTTCGAGAAGCCGCCGCCGAGGTTCTGCGTGGTCGATACCGGGTTGTTGTCCGAGCCGGTGCCGATGCGGATGCCGGCGGTCCATTCCGGCGAAATCACCGCTTTCATGCCCAGCCGCGCACGCAAGCGGAACAGGTTGGTGCGGTCCTCACGGGTGTTGAGCAACGGCGGCAGGCTGGTGCTGCTGTTGGGGTTCACGTCGTACGGGCCATTGTTGTTGAGCTTGGCGAAGTCGACGATTTCGTTGCTGTTGCTGTCCGAGTAGTAGCGCGATTCGTCCCGCAGGCGGATGTCGCCGTCGAAGCTGATGCGCGAAGCCCAGTCCGGGAAGGTGTTGGGCGCTGCCCAGTTTTCCTGCTTGGCGGTGGCCATGACTTCGGCCTTGACCTGATCGCGGATCTGATCGCGCACCGCGGCCGGCACATACTGCACACGCACATCCCCCGGTGCGGCCACCGGACCGGCCGCGACCGCTGTGGACGCGGCGGCCTGTTTGGCCTGGGCCGCTTCGTTCTGCGCCTGGGCGATCAGCGCGTCGGCCTTGTCCTGTTTCAGAATGCCCTGCTCGACCAGCAAGCGGATCAGATTGATCGTGGCGTTCTCCGAGGGCGCAGGCGCTGCCGCGGCCTGACCGACCAGGGTCGCGATGACCATGCCGACCGCCAGGGACAATCGATTCACGTTGGAAATCATCTGCACACAACTCCTTTTCATACAGCTTTATGAATTCGGTTAACCCGGACGCCGCCCTTGCAGGGACAGGCGCACAGGCAAGGTGATGGAGGCCGGTGGCCGTTCGCTCAGGTGCGGCGCGTTGCGCAGCGCCGTCAGCACCTGGGTGTCGATCTCGGGATTGCCGCTGGACTTGACCAGCTCGACCCGGGTGATTTCGCCGACGCTGCTCAGCCACACATCGGCCTGCAGCGAGAACGCGAGGTTGCGCAGGTCGGGGTTCTCGCGCAGCAGCCTCTGGAA
>NZ_QAIK01000044.1:0-7662 GCF_003061005.1 Pseudomonas sp. HMWF021
CTTGTACCCTGCTCCATTGGCCTGGGGCGGGGCTGCCTATGGCTATCACGGAGGCGCCGTCGCCTGGGGGCCTGGTGGCTGGGCCGGCACCACCGGCAATATTTATCGTCAGTGGGGCGACCGCGCGACCGTCAGTCGTTACGGCGCCGGCTACAACGCCTGGACCGGCAATCGCTGGGCCGGCCAGGTCGGCTCGTCGTATAACTCGCGAACCGGCATAGCCGCCGCGGGACAACGTGGGGCCGTACACAACGTCTACAACGGCAATTACGCGGCCGGGCGCAGCGGTGAGGTGGTCGGGCCGAACGGCGGCGCCATCGCCGGCGGCCGGGTGACGGCGGGCAACGCACGCAACGGTACTCAGGTCACGGCCAATCGTGGCGCGGTGTACAACCCCAACACCGACAAGACCACGCAATACGGCGGCGTAAAGGGACGCAACGGAGGCGCCGCACGGATCGGCGACAATGTGTACGCCGGGCACGACGGCAACGTCTACAAGAAAACCGATAACGGTTGGCAATCAATGGTCAAGGGCAGCCCGACCCGTGCAGCGCCAGTCAACAACAATGCCCAGTTGCAAAACCTCAATCGCGAATCCGCTGCACGCAACTTCGGCAATCAGCGAACCAACACCTTTCACGATTCCTCGCGACTCATGAACCACTCCTTTGGCGGCGGGGGATTTCATCGACGTTGAGGCCGCGCGATTGTCCGTGATCTGCAAATTCGGGCTGGCCCTGAGTCCGGTTTTGCTGGTAAAAAACCGGCTCTGCCGTCCCTGCCCCGCTTCATTGTTCGGAGAACCGCTTCCATGAGCCAATGGCCTGACACTCGCATTCTTGACCTGCTCGGTATTGAACTGCCGATCATCCAGGCCCCGATGGCCGGCGCCACGAACTCGTCCATGGTGATCGCCGTATGCAATGCCGGTGGCCTAGGTTCGATGCCCGCCGCAATGCTGAGCATCGAGCAGTTGCGTGAAGAACTGAAGACCATCGGCAAACACACCCATAACCCGTTCAACGTCAACTTCTTCTGTCACCAGCCTCCGGCTGCCGATGAGCAGCGCGCGCAAGACTGGAAGCAGCTGCTGGAGCCGTACTACCGCGAGCTGGGCGTCGATTTCGATGCGCCGACGCCGGTTTCCAATCGGGCGCCATTCGATGCGGCAGCATGCGCAGTGCTGGAAGAATTTCGCCCGAAAGTGGTCAGTTTTCATTTCGGGCTACCGGAAAAATCCCTGCTGGATCGGGTCAAGGCCACTGGTGCGAAAATCCTCTCGTCCGCCACCACGGTTGAAGAAGCCGTGTGGCTGGAGCAAAACGGTTGCGACGCGATCATTGCCATGGGTTACGAGGCGGGCGGACATCGCGGGATGTTTCTCAGCGATGATCTGAGCAGCCAGGTCGGGACCTTTGCGCTGGTGCCGCAGATCGTCGATGCGGTGACGGTGCCGGTGATCGCTGCGGGAGCCATCGCCGATGCCCGTGGCGTGGCTGCGGCATTGATGCTCGGTGCGTCGGCGGTACAGGTCGGCACCGCATATCTGTTTACCCCGGAAGCGAAAGTCAGCGCCGCGCATCACCATGCATTGCGCACCGCCAGGGAAAGCGAAACCGCCATTACCAACCTGTTCACCGGGCGCCCGGCTCGGGGCATTCTCAATCGGGTCATGCGTGAAATCGGCCCGATGTCGCCCCAAGCCCCGGCGTTTCCGCTGGCCGGCGGGGCGCTGATGCCATTACGCGGCAAAAATGAAGCGCAGTTCAGTAACCTCTGGGCCGGTCAGGCGTTTCCGCTGGGCAAGGAACTGAGCAGCGCCGAACTGACCCGGGAACTGGCGCAACGCGCGCTGGCAAAACTGGTCCGGCACTGATCCGATCCAGGATGAGGCACGGCGCAGCCTCATTCTGTATACAACAGCACTTCCTGTTTAGCGGCATTTCGCTATATATTTCGCTATATAGCGTTTCACCCCCTCGCATCGGTGCAGTCCACCCCCAACAATAACTGCCCTCTGCACACGCCAACAACGGAGCTGTTACATGACCATTCGTGCCTCACGTTTTGCCCCAACCTGCCTGGCCACCCTGCTTTCGGTATTCGCCTTCGGTGCCGCTCAGGCTGATGAAGTGCAGGTGGCCGTTGCCGCCAACTTCACCGCACCGATCCAGGCCATCGCTGCCGACTTCGAAAAAGACACCGGGCACAAACTGGTCGCCGCCTACGGGGCTACCGGTCAGTTCTACACCCAGATCAAGAACGGCGCGCCGTTTGAAGTGTTCCTCTCGGCAGACGACACCACCCCGGATAAACTGGAAAAAGAAGGTGACACTGTCAAAGGCTCGCGTTTCACCTACGCCATTGGCACCCTGGCGCTGTGGTCGGCGAAAGAAGGTTATGTCGACGCCAAAGGTGAAGTCCTGAAGAAGAACGAATACCAGCACCTGTCCATCGCTAATCCGAAAGCCGCGCCGTACGGTCTGGCCGCCACTCAGGTGTTGGAAAAACTCAAGCTGACTGAAGCGACCAAGGCGAAGATCGTCGAAGGCCAGAACATCACTCAGGCCTACCAGTTCGTGTCCACCGGCAACGCCGAACTGGGTTTTGTCGCGCTGTCGCAGATCTACAAGGACGGCAAGGTCACCAGCGGCTCGGCGTGGATCGTTCCAGCCAGCATGCACGACCCGATCAAGCAGGACGCAGTGATTCTGAACAAGGGCAAGGACAGCGCCGCTGCCAAGGCGCTGGTTGAATACCTCAAAGGCCCGAAAGCCGCTGCGGTCATCAAGTCCTACGGCTACCAGCTCTAAATGTCGCTGACGAGTGCCGACTTCGCGGCGATCTGGCTGACCCTGAAACTGGCGTCCCTGACCACCGCTATCCTGCTGGTCGTCGGCACTCCGATTGCCCTGTGGTTGTCGCGCAGCCGTTCCTGGTTGCGCGGTCCCATCGGGGCTATCGTCGCCCTGCCCCTTGTGTTGCCACCGACCGTCATCGGTTTCTACCTGCTGCTGATGATGGGCCCCAATGGCTTTCTTGGTCACTTCACTCAGTGGCTGGGCCTGGGCACCCTGACATTCAGTTTCACCGGGCTGGTAATCGGCTCGGTGATCTATTCCATGCCGTTTGTGGTGCAACCGTTGCAAAACGCGTTCTCGGCAATCGGCACTCGCCCACTGGAAGTGGCCGCGACCTTGCGCGCCAATCCCTGGGACACTTTTTTCAGCGTGATCCTGCCCCTGGCACGCCCCGGTTTCGTCACGGCGGCGATCCTCGGGTTTGCCCACACCGTCGGCGAATTCGGCGTCGTGCTGATGATCGGTGGCAATATTCCCGACAAGACGCGAGTGGTCTCGGTGCAGATCTACGATCACGTCGAAGCGATGGAGTATGCCCAGGCCCATTGGCTGGCCGGGGCGATGCTGGTGTTTTCGTTTCTGGTGTTGCTGGCGCTGTACTCCAGCCGCAAGACCTGCGCAGGCTGGAGCTGATCGATGATTGATGCGCGTCTGAAAATCACCTACTCGGGCTTCAGCCTGGATGTCGGCCTGCATTTGCCCGGGCGCGGCGTGACTGCGCTGTTCGGTCATTCCGGCTCCGGTAAGACCACGTGCCTGCGTTGCATTGCCGGTCTGGAGCGCGCCGAGCATGGCTTTATCCAGATCAACGACGAAGTCTGGCAAGACAGTGAGAACGGCGTGTTCGTCCCACCGCACAAACGTGCGCTGGGCTATGTGTTTCAAGAGGCCAGCCTGTTCCCGCATCTGTCGGTGCTGGCCAATCTGCAATTCGGCCTCAAGCGCATCCCCAAAGCCCAGCGTCGAGTGGACATGGCACAAGCCACCGAACTGCTGGGGATCGGCCATCTGCTGGCGCGGCATCCGCAGCATTTGTCCGGCGGCGAACGCCAGCGCATCGGTATCGCCCGTGCATTGCTGACCAGCCCGAAACTGCTACTGATGGACGAGCCCCTGGCCGCCCTCGACAGCCAGCGCAAAGGCGAAATCCTGCCGTATCTGCAACGTCTGCACGATGAACTCGACATTCCGGTGTTGTACGTCAGCCATGCTCAGGATGAAGTGGCGCGACTGGCCGATCACCTGGTGCTGCTCAGCGAAGGCAAGGCATTGGCCAGCGGCCCGATTGGCGAAACCCTGGCGCGTCTGGATCTGCCGATGGCAATGGGTGATGACGCTGGCGTGGTAATCGAAGGTCAGGTCAGCGCCTACGATGGCGAGTACCAGTTGCTGACTCTGCAATTGCCCGCAACCGATTTGAGCATCCGTGTCACCCACGAACCGATGGCCGTCGGGCAACCCCTGCGCTGCAAGGTGCAGGCGCGGGATATCAGCCTCACCCTGCACAGCAACGAGGTCAGCAGCATCCTCAACCGCTTGCCGGTCACCGTCATCAGCGAGCAGACCGCAGACAACACAGCGCACGTACTGATTCGCCTCGATGCCGGAGGCACACCTTTGCTGGCACGAATCACACGTTTTTCCCGAGACCAACTGGGTGTGCATGCCGGTCAGCAATTGTGGGCGCAGATCAAGGCAGTCGCGGTACTGGCGTAAAACTCTTGGCACGACGGGCATGGCCTGCGGTCAATCGCATTAACAGAGCGATTCACCGTCAAGGACACTGCCATGCCCGACACCGCGCCACTCGATACCCTGCCGCCCGACCTGCATTATGTCGACGACACCCAGCCCGGCCTCACCCGGCGGAAACTGCGTGGCAAGTTCGCCTATTTCGATGGGAGCGGTCAGCGCATCAGCGATCCCGATGAGATCAAACGGATCAACGCCCTGGCGGTACCACCGGCCTACACCGATGTATGGATTTGCGCCGATCCGCGTGGTCACCTGCAAGCCACCGGCCGCGACGCCCGAGGACGCAAACAATATCGCTACCATCCGCGCTGGCGCGAAGTGCGCGACGCCGACAAATACTCGCGCCTGCGTGAATTTGGCCTCGCGCTGCCAAAACTGCGCAAGCAACTCGAAGCCCTGCTGGCCGCCCCAGGTTTCAGCCGCGACAAGGTCATGGCGACGGTGATTACCTTGCTCGATGCAACGCTGATTCGCGTCGGCAACACTCAATACGCTCGTGACAACCGCTCCTATGGCCTGACCACCCTTCGTAGCCGCCACGTCGAGGTCAACGGCAGCGCGATCCAGTTTCAGTTTCGCGGCAAGAGCGGCATCGAGCACCAGATCACCGTGAAGGATCGACGCCTGGCACGCATCATCAAGCGTTGCCTGGAAATCCCCGGGCAGAACCTGTTCCAGTATCTGGATGAAAACGGCGAACGGCACACCGTCAGTTCCCACGATGTGAACACTTACCTGCAGACGCTGACAGGCGCCGATTTCACCGCCAAGGACTACCGCACCTGGGCCGGCAGCGCCCTGGCGTTATCGGTACTGCGTGAACTGCAATGGGAATCGGAATCCGAGGCAAAGCGCCACGTGGTGGAGATGGTAAAAAATGTCGCCCGGCAGTTGGGTAACACTCCGGCAGTCTGCCGCAAGTGTTATATCCACCCGGCCGTGGTCGAGCGTTTCATGCTCGGTGCGCTGGCCGAATTGCCCCGGCCGCGCCTGCGCAAAGGCCTGCGTTCCGAGGAGGTCGCCCTGGCGATGTTTCTTGACCGAATGATGGAAGCGCCTTGATCGAGGCGCAAACGTGGTCTAGGCTGGCCGCCATTCCTTCCTCAGGACGCCCGCAGAAAGTGAACAACTAAGCCTTCAAAAATGTAATCGCGACACGCGCCGCAACGCGCCTGTCAGTGTTCCCGACATTTTTTGGAGGTGCCGATGACTCACGTCTCGCGTACGCCTGCACTCGTCTCGCTGAATCAATTGGGTTTTCAGTTCGCCAATGGCGAGACGCTTTTCGATCAACTGAATCTGCAATTCGATCATGTCCCCACCGCCATCGTCGGACGCAATGGCGTCGGCAAAAGCGTGCTCGCCCAGTTGATCGCCAATCGACTGCAGCCCACGGCCGGCAGCATTCATCGCACCACGCCCGTGGCCTATGTTGCGCAAACATTCATCGCCGAGCCCGGGCAAACCGTGGCTGACGCGACCGGCACCGCTGCTGTGCTTCACGCCCTCGAGCGCCTGCAGCGCGGCAGCCTGGCGGCGCAGGATTTCGACACCATCGGCGAATGCTGGGATCTGCCTGAGCGCCTGCGTCAATGGCTGAACGACGCTGGTCTGTCTGACGTAGTGCCGACGGATCTGACGCAATCGCTCAGCGGCGGCCAACAGGCGCGTCTGGCGTTGATCGGAGCGTTGCTCAGCCCGGCGCGCCTGCTGATTCTGGATGAACCCACCAATCATCTGGACGCTTCAGGCCGACAATGGTTGATGGAAAAGCTGCAACATTGGCGTGCAGGACTGATTGTCGTCAGCCATGACCGGCAACTGCTTGAGCATATGCAACGCATCGTCGAATTGACGCCGCTGGGCGTCACGGTGTTCGGCGGCAACTTCTCGGCCTGGCAACATCATCGGCGCGTCCACCAGGCGGCAGCCCAGGCGTTGCTGGAGCAAAGCCGAACCGAGCGCCGCCGCGAACAACTGCGCCTGGAACGCGAACACGACACCATCCAGCGCCACGCCGCCCGTTCGCGGCGTAATGCGCAAATCGCCAACGTCTCCAGTTTCGAAAAGGCCAGCCTCAAAGGAGCAGCAAGGGAAATCATGGGGCAGGTGCGTTGTGGCCATCAGCAGCGCAAGGCTGAACTCGATGCCCGGGTGCGCGAAGCGTATGCCGGCGTGCTGCCGGAGGATGGTGTGCTGATCAACCTTCCCGGCAGCGTCGTCCCAGCATCGCGCCAGGTATTTACGCTACTGGACGCATGCTCGCCGTGGCCGCCGATGCAGCCGCTCAGCATCAGTGTGAGCGGCCCGGTGCGCATCGCCGTCAGTGGACCGAATGGCTGCGGCAAATCGACCTTGCTGCGAATGATCGCCGGCCAGTTGCAACCGGCAAGCGGCCAATGCAGCAGCCATGTGCCACTGGCGTTTCTCGATCAGCAACTGTCATTGCTCAATGACCCACTCAGTGTCGTTGAACAGCTGATGCAGTTGCACAGCCCATTGAGCGAAAGCGAATTGCGCAGCCATCTCGCACAGCTGCAACTGGACGCCCGGCGCGTGACCCGGCCCAGCGCGTCACTGAGCGGCGGCGAGCGTTTGAAAGCCGCTCTGGCAGTGGCGTTGTGGCGCAGGACGCCCGCGCAATTGCTGCTGCTCGATGAGCCGACCAATCATCTGGACCTGACTTCCGTGCAGGCATTCGAACAGGCATTGCAGACATTTCCCGGAGCGATTGTCGCCGTTTCCCACGATAAAAATTTCCTTCAGGCGCTGAAGCCGACGCACCGACTGGAATGGCAACCCGAGGGCTGGCAGCTGCAACCGACGAATTGACTTGTCTACTTTTTGCACAATCGGCCAGGACCTCTATAGTTGTTCTGACGCCAATACGCTGCGGTGACGCCATGGAAGACATTTTCGTCGTGAAGCGCTGCAACAAGATCATCATTCATGGTCGCCGGGCCGGAGAAAACCAGCACGATCCTGCCGAGGCGATCAGTTGGTATCGCATCAACGATACCCGCACCGGCGGTTTCATCGGCGC
>NZ_QAIK01000044.1:7681-20535 GCF_003061005.1 Pseudomonas sp. HMWF021
CAGCTGAGGGACCAGCGCCCCATCGGCAGAGAGTCCGCATTCCCGCGGGCTCTTTGCTGCCCTCAAGCGGTTTCTCTGAACGGAGGTGTTACATGTCCGAAAAAGAGTCCATCACCACCCTCCTTACGCTGCTCGATGCCCGCCAGGCACGCCTTGCAGCCGCCTGCAAGGAACTCGCCGACTGGGTCGATCACCAAGGTGGCCACCCTACCGCGCTGCGCATCCGTGATCGCCTGAACGACATCGAAAAAGACACGCCGCTGATTCGCAGCACCCTGTCTTCGCTCAAGCCTGTCGATCGGCCGCTGCCACGTTTCAGATGAATGCAGGCGGATAAACGACAGCCTCCCGAGACGTGCAATTTGCCCGATGCTCCGAACGCCCTTGTGCGTGCGCGGTCATAATTTGTACACCTCACCAAGGAGTCTCTTCATGGTTATCCATTTCAAAGTAGACGGCCATCTGGCTTGCGGTCACAAGGGCAACAATCTCAGCTCCAGCAATGAACTCAATCGCGTAAAGTGCCGCAGTTGCCGCAATACCGATGCCTACAAGGCTGCGCGCAAAGATCAGCGCAATGCTGCGCGCCGCGCGTCCCGGCATACGAAGGCAGTGCATGGCGCTTCGAACTGGCGCTCGGAGTGGATTGAACGCTTGACCGCCCTCGTTGGCCCGCAGCGCTTGCCACGCGGTTTTGCCGGTCAGGGCTTTGTCTAGGCTTGATTGAACCGGATGGGCCGAGACAATCGGCCCACAGGCTTTGGCGGCGCGGTTGAACTTGCCCGAAGGCATGTCGTTAACGCTAGAATTCACCTCTGCAACCTACGCAAGAGCGCCTGAATGCCGAAGACTCCTTCCGCCAGAAAAGAACCGGCGACCGCCGCTGACATTGAACGCGCCATCCAGACCCTCAACACCATGGCAGAACGGCTGTGGGGCGAAGACCGCGAAGCCGAGGCCAGAGCCCTCCTCGAGGCACTCGATGCCCTGAACCGGGCCTTGGACCGGATCAGGATCGGTGAAAGCCGCAAAGTGAAAACCATCCATTAAAGTGTGGCCTTACGGCTAACAAGCGGCGATGAGAAGCAAATGGAGTTGTTCGAGCTTTTAACCAAACTTTTTTTCGGCATTGCCGATCTTCCTCAGTACAAAAAGCCTCGCAGAGTTTTTACGCGGGGCTTTGTCATGTTCTGCGTGATGGTGGCGGTGTTTGAGTTGTTGATGCTGAACCATATCTACAGCGGGCGCTGAAGCAATCAGCGGAAGACTGAAGGCTCGCCCATTGCAAAGGAATCTACATGCAAGATGCCAACTATCTGAACGACCTGTGCGCGCGCTTCAATAACGGAGAAGACCTCACATTTACCTTTTTCTGGGGGCACCAGCGCAATAAAAGCGGTGTGGGCGCTTCCTGCTTCAGTCAGTGGTTCGAAGCCGAATTCACAGTCGACGGACACCGTTATCCAACGGCTGAACATTTCATGATGGCCGAAAAGGCGAACCTGTTCGGTGATCAGGATATTCGTGCTCAAGTGCTTCAGGCACCCACTCCCAACGCGGCAAAAGCCTTGGGACGCAGCGTTCGCGGATTCGACAATCAAATCTGGCTACAGCACAGGTTTGACATTGTTGTGCGCGCCAACCAGGCGAAGTTCTCGCAGAACCCGGCGTTGAACGCGTACCTTGAGCAAACCGGCTCGAAAATCATCGTCGAAGCCAGCCCGGTAGATAACATTTGGGGGATCGGACTGGCGCAGGACGACGAAAAAGCAAGCAATCCGAATCTGTGGCAAGGCCTGAACTTGTTGGGGTTTGCACTGATGCAGGTGCGGGACGCAAACTGATTCGCTCCTGCATTAACTTGATCCTGATGCATCTTCCGGACAAGGAGTAGCGCTCGTTTTCCCTATTCGGGCGCAACTTTGTTTTAACCACTCCCTCGTCACACCCCTACCACCATTCAAGCGCCCCGAAGATGAACATACGTTCATCGCAAACATGGTTCCAGGCGTCTAGTCTGCGGGTTCCGACATAGTGACTACAGGAGTACCCCACCATGTTCTCGCACGAAAGCATCCCGCTGACCGCCCTCTTCATCATCATGCTGCTGTGCCTGATTGCGGCCTTTTTACACCCGGTACATGCTTTCTTCAGCTGGGTTCGCAGGCGCAAAAACACAACGTCCACCAAGGTTGCGGACGAGACAAGTTTGCGCTGAGGTACAAAAAAGCCCGGCACAAGGCCGGGCTTTGACTTTCGAGATGTTTACGGCCATACAGTCCATGCCGCCATGTCGCGTTGATCACTGCCTCACTTCGATCCCGGTAATTCCAATCAGGTGGGCCTGCTCTAGAATTTCCTCTGCAGTCGAGTCCGCTGTCGGCATGATCAAGCTGTTCTCGCCATCTCCGAAATGTAGCTGCAGCAAATGCATGGCAGCGTCCTGGATTGTCAGGGCGGTTTGCTTAAGCTCTAGCTGATGGGTACGGGACTCGCCGTTGTACAGGTATTGGATTGTATAAATGCGCATAGTCATCGCTCAGAATGAAAGGTTCGTTCAGTACATCCTGACTTAATGGTCAACTCTTAGTTCAAACAGACGGCTGACATGCAACTCGTCGAGCCGGCCTCGCCGGGCCAGTACCGTGGAGCATCGACCTATGACGTCCAGCAAGTTGATAACGGAAAATTGCTGGGCACAATCAGCCGATCGATCTTCAACTTCGACAGTGACCAACCACGTGGCGCCTCCTTCCCTTACGACGGCAAGGTCTACTCCGACGCGGACGGGGTGCGGCTGACGTTGGGTCTGTCCCGAAAGATCGGGAGAATTTCAGGCCTGGCACTGGAGTTGAGCGGTCGACAATACCGACTGATTGAAACCCATCGGATCGTTCGCGGAGTGGACTACAAGCCTCTCGATGACCCGGACGCTTACCGCGCTCTGGTCAATGCTGCTCAGGTTGCCCATGAACATCGGGATCTGCGCACCTTTGAAAAGATGCGACCTCACATTGAGTCGGCAGCCTTCTGCATTTGCCCTGGCTGCCTCGATTGCTTTGCTGCACAGGACGACTGCCCGACCTGCGCCGGAAAAGGATTTGTGGCGAAGGCAGCACCAGCGGGTTCAGACTGAAATCCACTGAAACGGCTCGATTGATTCAGCGCTGCGTCAACGCGTTCAGGCGCTCCACCACCGCGGCATTTGCCTTGGATGCCATGACAAGGAACCGAATCCTCTTCATAAGTGTCGACATTGCTGGTTAGTGAGCCAGTGTGCGCGTGTACACCGTCGGTGTTTTGTCAGGCGCGATGAAGCGACTTTGATATCGATCCGTCAGTCAGGGCTCTACCATTTCCAACTCAAGGATGAGCAACAATGAAAGCTCTTACGATATTTCTATGCGTGTTTTGTCTCTATGCCCAAGCCAATGAGACTCAGATCGATGGTCCGATGTTTGACGACGGCAAGTATTCCGTTGTCGTCGATCGTGCTGATGGCCCATCAAGAACCGTGATTATCAAGCGCACCGGGCCCTACTTCACCTCCTACATCAAGGAACAATATGACTGCGCCAGGCTTCAGTATCGTTACATGGGTACAGGATCAACCAGCGTAAATATCGTCGAAGAGCCGGCTGATGCTCCATGGTTTGCAATTCGGCAGGGTGATTGGCGTGAGCGCGTCAGAGATAAAGTCTGCCTGGAGAGCGCAAAAACAACCGCGTCTCAATGATCGTCACTTTTACGGAGAAGTTTGGTCAAGCCGCAAGCTGGAGCAGCTGTTGAGCTGAAGGCTTGGCTCGGACACAGAAACGCTAAGCGGAAACAAACAAGGGTTTGCATCAGCTTTCGCCCGCAAACCCTTGATTTTAGATGGTGCCCGAAGCCGGAATCGAACCGGCACGCCCTTACGAGCGGGGGATTTTAAGTCCCATGCGTCTACCAGTTTCGCCATTCGGGCGGTAGCGCGTGTTGCAGAGCGGGAAATATATACATCAGGTCCCGGTGAAGCAAGTTCGCAGAAGCTTAATTCAAGACTAAATTTTGCATCCTGCTGAAAATAAAAAAGCTCCGTAAATCATGGATCTACGGAGCTTGTTTATAGTGGAGGCCGAGGTCGGAATCGAACCGGCGTAGGTGGATTTGCAATCCACCTATAAAGCTTCGCATATCAATAGGTTAACACTATTTCAGTTCCGCAAGCTACTGATTTTTAAGAGGCTACAAGCCACGTTTTTCAAGGGGCCAAATTTTGGTTGCGGAACTCAATAACCTGCAGATCGTCGACTCCCGCTCGCTCCCTTACCGCTCCTAGATTACTGTATATGCAACCAGTAATCAGCAAGGCATGCCTGTGGATCCCCTCTATATAGAAGACACCGACGATTGGCTCGGTAACCCGACTTCGCTCGAAACCTGCCGGCATCAACTCCGGATGTACGAGAACGAATTCGAAGCGCTCACTCTCAAGCTCGACCGAGCACTGGAAAATATCCAGGGCCTGGTCCGAGACAATGACGCGCTCACGGCGGAAAGGAATTCTCTGAGGGATGAGCTGATCGCGACCAAGGCTAAAGCTGCCGAGGCTGACCGGCGAGCGAACGACATCACGATCAAAACTAACTGGGAGCTGATGGCGAAGGACAGGCACATCTCTCACCTGGCGACAGAGATTCAAACCCTGAAAGGAGAAAAAACCTTTTCGCCAAGCATCCCATATCGACGGGACGACTCCTGAGCAGGCGTTTCAAGGCCACCGCAAAGTGAACGGTTCTGTGGGGAATGTTCGCAACCAAGGTCCAGAGCTGATCAAGCCAGTCGATTGATCAGCTCTTCGTCAGCGTTTTCAGGCGCTCAACCAGCGCGGCTTCAAAAATGATGTACAGATTTTCAGCATCGCCGGCGCGTAAAGCACCGCCGGTTTCCAAGCCAAGCACGAATCCATCAGCGCGTGCTCCCGCCTTCACAGCGATGATCATCGAATCAGCCTGGACAATCTGCGCCAGTAGCCGATCCGCCTCTCGCTGCATCTTATCGTTCAGTACAACGCCTTCCATATTCGCCACCTTTGCCTTCACTGCGACATCCAATACATCACCGCAATCACGACCGTGACCCAAGCCAAGGTTATCAAAAACGAAAGACCAGCCAGCCGTTTATCCACTTTGGACCTATATATAGTTGATTCACTTGTCGAGCTGAACACGACAATTTACATAGGTATCAGTACCTGGCACTGCCCCGTAGGAGCGACATTTTGCATCGTCAGTCGCGTTTCTGGCGGCTTCAACGGCTTCGGCTTGATCTGCACGCCTCTGGCGCTCAGCGTAACCTTTGGTGCCTGGTAAACAATCAGCCCGCGGAGTGCCTAATGCACATTCCATTGGGTGGTTGGAGCATCCAGCGACCAGCACCATCAGAGCGCCTGAAAGCAGAATCTTCATGGTAGTTCCTATAAGAAAAATAGGAGTTTGCCATCGCAAAAGCAAAGGTGCAGTACTAGGGCGAAATTTCGCGAACATACGCTTGACACGCCTGAAGCGCGATCAGCCCCCGGTCGCCGGTGTCGGTGATGGCGACAATTCGTTGAGCATGCGCTGGGTCAAGTCGGGCGCGTACGGCTGCATGATCCACGCCGCCGGCGCCGGCGGCGGCTGGCACGCCGCAGCCTTTGGCAGCGTCGGTTGCGTCGAGGAGGACTGACAACCGCAAATCAGAAGTGGCAAGGCGATCGCGCAGGCGATCTTGGTCACGTTGGGCATCGGTCATTTTCCTGAAGTGGGTTTGCTCACTGGCCGCCAGCCGCTGTTCGAGCGCCAGACGCTTGTCCTGCTCGGCCTGCTGCGCGGTGGCGGCAGCCTGGGTCAGTTGGTTGAGGGTTTCGGCTTGCTGCTGGGCCTGCTCGGCAAGCTGCTTGCCGTAGCGCCAGTCCTGAAACTGCCAGGCGCTGCCGGCGCCGATCAGCACGAGCACAACCGCGCCGATCAACTTCCATGGAATCACCGGCATAGCTGATCCTCCCAGCCCGGCAAATCCACGGTTCGGCCTGACAGTTCATGCGTGCAGTCGCCTAAGAACTGAATCCGTCCATCGGTTACAAACGAGTGGCAGACCTTCCCAAAGCGGCTTGCGTAGACCGCCTCCCGACCACCGGCTGCGTAAATTGCGTCGTATTCCCGCTCTTCATCTAGGGTCATGACGCTGCGACCTTCGGGCGCGCCAGTGGTCCGGGCCAGCACTGAAGGGGTGAACGTTGGCGCATCTGGATTGCCGTTGTACCCCCAGTTCGGTCCGGGCGTGTTGGGGCTGTTTACCTTGATGCTGTGCGGCCCGCCACAGCCTGGACAGAAGAACCAGACAGAACCATCTTTGGCCTGACCGAGGCATCGCCCAATCGTTTTGATAGTCATGGCACATCCTTGAAGAAGACGTGACCGCCCAACTTGAGCGTTTGCTTGGCTTTCGCCGACCAGGCCGGCGCCTTGATGCTGGTGGCGTAGTAATGCGTGGCGCCGCCGGTAGGATCCGGCACCTTGCCGTCGATCACTTGGTCAGCAGCAATTCGCGCCTGCGCCAGCTCGCGGAACGGGATTTCCTTCACGCCGATCAGGAACTGATAGTTCGGATCAGTCTTGTTCCAGCAGCTGAACTGGTACGGCTTCTGGCAGACGCCGGCGTAGCCCTCCCCCCACCACGAATTGGTCCTGCCGTCATTCACCCGGTTGCGGATCGTCCACGCCACGGCGATCTGGCCGGACGTACCTTCGCCGCGCGCCTCGCCCCACAAGGTGCGGGCAAGAATGTCGCGGTCTTTCTCAGTTACAGGCATCACTTTTCTCCAGGCAAAAAAATTCCCGCTCGATGACGGGAGTAGTTATGGGCGACTTCGCTTTCAATCGATCTATCGGTACGATGCGCGTATGTCGACACCTATCCTCATGCATCAAGGCATCGAAGTGACTTACAACAATACAAAAGAACGAATTAACGAAATTGACTTGCTTCGGTTTGTTGCAGCATTAGCCGTGCTTCTTTTCCACTATTCCTTTCGCGGGCACGCTTATGATGATCTTTCATTAATATCTTACCCGTGGATAGTTCCAGTGGCGAAGTATGGATATCTAGGTGTTCAGTTATTTTTCATGATCAGCGGATTTGTCATATTCATGACTGCCGCCAATTCGAGTTTGAAGTCCTTCGCCATTTCTAGAATTGTGCGGCTTTACCCAGCCTTCTGGGCTTGTTGCACGCTTACCTTCGTTGCGATATTGGTTATGGGAGGAAGTCGTTTTTCTGCAACCGTGACTCAATACATAGCAAACATGACTATGCTGAGCGAATTCATGAACGTGCCTTCTATCGACGGTGCATATTGGTCAATATTCATTGAGATTCGATTTTATCTATTAATAGCGATTCTTTTGGCATTCAAACAAATGCGCAATGCAGAATATTTTATGATTGCGTGGCTTGCCTATGCGGCCAAGGTTGCAGTATTCGGAGCAGACAAGCTGTCGATTTATTTAATCTCGGAGTACGCCACCTTTTTTATTGCGGGCGCTTCATTATTTATGGTTTGGAAAAATGGCTTTTCAATCATCCGCCATGCCACTATCGCGGGATCCTTTGCGCTAGCAATTTATCAATCTTTAAAACAGGCATCAATACTGACACCTGTGTTCAAGCAAGACGTAAGCCCGATGATTGTCGCCTCAATTATCACGGTATTTTTTATACTGATGTTACTTTCCGCGACTAAAAAAACAGGGGTGATTGGCCGAATGAACTGGGCGGCTGTTGGCGCGCTGACCTACCCACTCTATCTGCTCCATCAATTTATCGGTTACATGACGTTCAACTCCCTATATGACAAAGTTAACGTTCACCTCTTATTCTGGGGAGTTATTAGCGGGATGTTGGTAATGGCCTACGCAGTCAATCAGCTTGTAGAAAAACCTCTCTCCGCGAAGCTTCGCGGAATCCTAAAGACAGATGCTCGTCCATTACAAACCAAGGCAGACTAAGCGCTCGATTCTCCCATGCCATGGGCGGGCAACTCTAGGCCGGTAGCGGGTTGCTCCGGCCATTCTACCTCTGATGGCCAACCATCCTGACCAGTTACCCGACCGAGGTAAACAGCGTAAGCTTGCCAGCTCTCCAATTGAGCGATGCGCAGAGGGAGTTCCAGCGTCTCTTCTGGCGTCACCAGCTGTAGTCTTACCGAATCGTTCAATGTGCTAATCCGGTCTGCCAGTGCTAATTTCTGTGCCGTAGCCGTCTGGGTCAACCCTGCAAGAATTGCACTTTGAACAGCTATCGCATCGACTGGTGGATTCAGCCAATTCAAAAATCTTTGGTCATCTTCCTGCATCTCTACGATACCCGGCCAATACTCTGGATCTTGCGGCGAAAGAAACCAGTTCAGTATTTTGTTATCGGCGGTAAGTTGGGCGTAAATAGTTCTCATATTTCGTACTCCGTTGCGAAAGCGGAAAACGTAGGCGTACCTGCTGTGTTTGTTGTAGTGCCATAAATCGTCTGGGGTGTGGAAATATTCAGGGAGAAGTTCCCTCCCGTTGCGCCTGTTGCCGATACAGTGCCGCTAACGTTTTGCTCGCCCACTTGACTTGCGGCGCTGAAAAGGGAAAATCCAATATTCGACGCAGAGCCAGAGTAGTTACTGATCAAACCACTCAAGCGTACAGCGTTAAGTGGCGCAACCGCCGAGATAGAAATCGGCGACGCTACGAGCAAACTTGAGCCTCCAAAGAACGCTTGTCGTGCGGTTCCAATTCTGTTGTTTACTTGAGTGAAGGCAACGAACAGACGTGAAGCATTTGTCTGGACAACGCTTATGAGAGCAGATGCGATATAACCTGAAGGCATGTTGGTGCCGGCGTAAATTGGCGGTGCCACTGTCGATGTGGCGTTTACACCAAGTAGCCTGACTGTGCCGCCTGCTGTGCAAATTGCATAGATCGCAACATATCCCCCAATCGGGGCCTGGCCGGCATCCATGCCATTGGTGCCAGTGTTTGTAAGGGTGATAGTCTGGTTCAGCCCCGAGATGCAATAACGCAAACCTCCCAAAGCTGTTTCCAGAATCACTTCATCAGCGGTCCAGGTTGCGGAGGCCGAGGCCACAGTAATAGACGCTTTGAGGTTTTTGGACTGTCCGACCACGCCAGATACTTGTCCAAACCGGACCGCATGCTGGCTGTTCACCGCTGCCGGCACCTGCTGCGCCCCACCTGTGCTACTGATAAGAATCCATTTATCCAAGACGCCTGATAGCACCACCGTGCAGTTGCCGTTGGCGACAATTTCGCCTCCCTGCAGCGGCTGTAAACCCAGACCAACGATCTGCTTTGCTACACCGCCCGCCGGGCGGAAGGTGCTGTTACCTGTGTTATCCGTCTTTGCCTTGAAGCGAAGAGTCATTCCGTTGAAATAGCTGGTGATGGCGGGGGCATAAGCGGCGGTGTAGCTGTTCGCGGTGCCCGTGTCGTCACCAAAGCTACTGAGAGCTGCCTGCTCGATTTTATAAATGGCCTCCATCAGCTGGGTGACACTCGCCTCGGAGGGAACTAGACCGGCGGTGATGATGACGTTCAACACTTCCTGCGTGATGGAGTTACCCCACACAGAAGGAATCAACGAGCCTGGGGTTCCGGTCGCCTGATTCTCATCGACGAACACACCACCGACCAAACCGATATTCGGCACACTTTTCGGAAAATCCACGTCTTTACCTCTCAGTCATAATTGATGTGCACAATGGTGTGCGCCGGCGCAGGCCGGCGGATAAGACACTCGAGCGCATCCCCAGGGTTGGTACCGAAACGTTCACCCCAATAGCTGACGCCGAAGCGCCGACCCAATCTCTGCCGACCTCCTGTATTCAGCGTCCACATGAACTGAGCGTTCCACGTCCCGAAGTGCGCCGCGCCAAAACGAGAACGCCCCATTCGGGGCGCTCTGTGCTCAGTGATGTTTGCGTTCGGATAACCCTGCCGCACCGCGATGTCGATGAAGTAAGACCGGCTCTGCCCGCCCACCTCTACCAGCCGCCGGCTGACCGCTAGACGCCGATCCTCGAATGCCGGGTTAGGCCCGAGACAGGAATCAGGCAAATTCATCACTGCCTCCCAATCCGGTACCAACTCGCTCACACCAGCCGGGTCCATTTCGTTGAGCAGGTCCAAGGCTCGGGCCTCGAGGCGGGAAAACTCGATAGCCACCCCGGAGAGCACCAGATCGATTTCCGGCACCAATTCGGGGTCCCAGGCTGGGCCACTCGGCAACATGCCGCGTAGCTGCCGGTGGTACTGGTCAGCGGTTCGCGCTACAGCCATGTGATACCCCCAAAGGTCAGCAACTCATTGGCAGCCGCCGTGACGTTGGCTGATGGAACGATGAGGGTGTTGTCTGTTTCGCCCGATGCGCTGCTGATGGCTTCGCGGATGTGGCTGATGAGCAGAGTGCTACCCAGCCCCGCCTCTCGGTCGTGTAGATCAATCAATTGAGCCTGGATAGCAGCGCGAACCGCGGTGGTGTCGGGTACAGGATGAACGCTGTACAGCACCGGCTTCGGTGCAGGCGCCAGGACATACAGCTCCGCAGTGACCGGGCGCAATGGATCGATGTAGGCTTTCACCTCGGCCAACTGTGTCGGATTGGGCACCGGCACCGCATCGTTGTCACGCATGACAAACAGACCAACTGTACCCGGGCCAACGTAATTGCCTCGGCACCAGGCGCGGGTAACACCCGGAACTTCCAACGCCCAGGTTTCGTAATCGTCGGCCGAGCCACCGTGCGGGATGATCCTGTAGGATCGAATCACCCGGCCGCGCAACGATTCGAGGCTTTCTCTTGCGCCCCCCCCTGTCAGCCCCGGGGCCAGAACAGTAAATGCGTTCGTCACACCAGACACTGGCTGCACCAAGGTCAGCGCCAGACCAGCATCGGCATTGCCGAGGATGCCGGCTTCCACGGCTTCAATAGTGGTGATATTGGTCCCGGACACCGTGGTGACCCCCATGGTTACCCGGTACATACGTCCGTCAACGGCCTGCAACACAACATCTCTGTCCAACACGGCACCAGCAGCGGCGGTAAAGCTGACGCTACCTTCAGCCGGCTGCGCAACTTTACGCGGCTGATTGAGGCGCAAGGAGGCGATGCGTTCCAGGGTTTCCTCGTCTGCCTTGTCCGGCAGGATCTGTTCAGCGATCCAGTTGAGATAGCCATACAAACCGTAGGCTGTGCCGCTCAACGTCCGCGACAGCACCTGTGCGTCCGATCGACGGAGCGCATCACTCGCCAAATCACTCTGGGTTCGGTTGATCAGCACCGGCAATGTAGGAGTTTCAAACGGCATAGATCACCTGCCAATTAGGATTGGATTTGATTTCCACGCGATCGCCGCCCGGCAGGGTCAGGATGACTGTCAGGTTCAGCCGGCTGATATCGTGCTTCTCGCTGCTGATCTCCATCGCAATCACCAAGCCGTCATCACGCATCCATTGCAACGCTTCTTCGGCGTAGAACTCAGCGTCTCTCTGCGTGGCGGCAGTGAGCTTGACGCGGCGCAACAGCCACAGTCGCGAACCGATTCGGTCGTTGGCAATGGCTGGATAGCTGTCACCCCACCAGCCGAACAACTCCTCGTCATCCACTGGGTCATCCGTTTCAGCACGGCGCCAGGTGAACAGGCTTATGAGAACCGCCCGGGTCAGATCGGTATATCGGTCGTTAGACATGATCATCAGCCCCCCACAGCCGGCGGCCCGCTGTTGCCATTACCCGCCTGGACATTGGTATGGACGTGTTTAATCTGGCTGATGCCGGCGGCGATCTGGTCACCGGCTGAAGTGATTTTCCCGGTCTGCGTGATTTCCGGCGTATCGAAGTTCACGGCAACCGTTGCCTTGATATTCAATATCTGAGTTTCGATATCAATCACCCGACCTCGCTTGAAGTGCACCCTGTCTCCTTCATCGGTGTAGATGGCGACCTCGCCAGGCTTCAATTCCTTGATCCGGTATCGCCGGTCAGAAGCCACCACCACCACGGCGTGGGAGCGATCTCCACCAAGAAACATCGTCAGCACCTCAGCACCGGGCAACGGGTTGCTGGTGAGCCCGTACGGTTCGAAATGCTCTACATTGTCTTTAAGCTCGCCGGCGGTCAGCCTGACCTGCAGCGTCTGCATCATTTTCCCGGCAGCCGCCAGCAACACGGTGCCGCGTGCCATCATGCTTTTCAGGCTCATTTTTTTGGCTCGTAGTCCGCAGGGATGAGGTATTCGAAGTTGTCGCCCTTGCCGCCTTTCTTCAGCTTGCGGTTCTTGTGCGGATCGTGCGGCTCCGGCTCGAAGCCGTCCGGCGGGCCGACTTCCATTTTCGTGATCATCCCGCTGTCAGTGAGGGAGTAGGTGACACGGGCAATGAGCATGATGCGATCGAAACCAATGATCGGATCGATCACACGCACCAGTGCGTTGTGCTTCCACAGCGCTCCATTGGATTGCCGCCAACCCTGAACGGTGTAGGTCGTGGTGAGCGCCTTGCCCATTCGGCTGCCGCGCTCCCAGTTCGACCGGGCCTGCGCCAGTTCGTTGGTCATCTGGCCGGATTCTTGGATGATCATCACGCGCTTGCGCGTCACGCGCGGATCGGCGACCACAGCCGAGATCTCAGCCGCCTGTTCGCCGAATTCTTCATCGGTCCCAGTCTTCTGCCCGAGCACCCGGTATTCGGAAAATACCGCCGAGAAGTCCAACGATGCGTCACCGACCAAAATGTTCTTCCCCACCTCCAACGTGTCGAAGGCGCGAACTTCACTAC
>NZ_QAIK01000044.1:20545-29101 GCF_003061005.1 Pseudomonas sp. HMWF021
GCCATACCCTTGGCGTCGTCAGTGGAGAACACTCGGAAAAGCGTCAGCAGTCGGTCGATGGATTCGAACGCCGTTTCGCCCGGCTCTATCGTGTGATCCGACAGCTTGGCCCCCTCGGGGATCTCACTGCGCACCCTGATGCCATAGGGCGAAGCCAGCGCCTTGACGATCGCCAGCACGCTCTGGTTGTTCCACTGCCCGGGCTTGTTGACCGCCGCGCAATCCACTAGGTCAGCGGTGAGCGAGCGCCCACTGATGCTGGTGGTTATTTGCTGGTGGTCATAGCTGATCGGCGTGGCGAACACCCAACCGGTGAGCACCAGATCATCACCAATGCGCACCTGACACTTCGCGCCCTGCTTGAGCGGCAACGGCTCGACTTGGCCGGGCCACTTCCAAGTGATACTGAGATTGAACGAGCGCGCTTGATCTTCCAGCCCGGCGATGATTTCTACGGATTTCCAGCCGGAGTAATCCAGGCCGTCAACCGTAAGGCTGACAGCATTTATATCTTCCATCGGTTACCTCTGGGCGATTTTGATGGGACGCGCAGGCACGAACCCCGGATGCCGCAAGCGATTGCGCTGGACCACTTCGTTTTCGCGGGTGGCATCACCGAAGCGGCGGTAGGCAAGGACCAATGCCGACAGGGTTTCGGGCGGAGTGATCTCCACCAGGCGCACGCCAGATTCTGCGACAGCAGTCAGATGTTTGACGATAGCCTGGCGCAATGTGTTGAGCACCATGTAGTGCCCGGGATCGGCCTTCAGCGACGCCTGAAAAATCGCTTCATTGAGGTTGTCGCGAAGCTCAATCACATCGTCAGCTACGGGAACCTCTGGCCTCACGAAGGGCTGTACGGCCTGCTGGTCCACCGATGGCGCGGCGGATGTGGATACCGGCTGTGACGCGACAGGCATTTCACTGATGATCAGGGCCACCTGTACCAACAGAGCGTCCTGCACCAGATCGGCGGTGGCTTGAGAGGCCGCCACCGCATCCACGCCACCGGCCTGGCTAACGGTGTTGATGCTGGCTACCGCTTCGGCTTGCTGCGTCGCGGTGGCCACCGCATTGCGGTAGCTTGAACCCGAGTCATCGCCAAGGTAGTCATCCACCGAGAACTCGCTGAAGTAGCTGGAGAACAGCGACGACAGGGAGTCCGGCGCATTCATCAGGGACCGGACGAACTCGGTTAGGTTGGTGAAGGCACCGACTATGGTTGAAAACTGCTGCTGGATCACCGCGTACACACCCGACAGGCTGTTGCGCAAGCGAGCCAGGCCGAGCCGCGCCTGATCTACCGTCGCCATCGCGGACTTGTACCGGGCCAACGCCGAGGCCAGCAGACTGTCCGAAGCCTTGGCCACCTGCTGCTGACTGTTGACCTTGGCCGCTGGAAATTTTAGCGGGGTGTCGGGGTAGAACGTCACTTCAAACGCAGCCATCCCGCCGGACTTGAAGTCGTGGGTCAACTCACCCTCGCCCGCCTTGACCTGCATTCGGCCCAACCAGGGGTGCAACAGCTCGCCAGCGCCTGGCGTCTGGATCGCCTCCATGAACTTGTCGCGGCGTTCAAAACAATCATCGCCAATAATCCAGCACACCAGTCGATGTACCTGGGACTGCTTGCCCAACTGCTCGAAGTACGGCTCATCGCGCTGAGGGAATTCGTGAAGCTGCCCCTTCATGCCAATCGGTACCGACGACTGCGGAACCAAAAAGCTGATCCCCCGAAACGACGCCGGCAACATCCGATCACGCCATGTCTGATCCATTTGCTACTCCCTCATGACGCCAACGGTTCGCGTGCCCACCTTCGGTTTTATTTTCAAACCGGGCTGGTTGGTTTTTGGCTGATCGACGGTGGTGCCAGGTGGTGCACCATTCAGGTTGATGGTCAGCTCTCCATTGACCTTCTGAGAGTTCGCCGCCGCCGTTTGTTGGAGTAGGCTGCCAGACGCTGGCAATTGCCCGGGTGCGCGAAGCAGTTGGTCGTTGTCGATCCCAAACGCCTGGTTGTTGAGTGATTGGCGTCCTTTGGCAACCTGAGTGGCGTCCGCTTGCAACAGCGCCCCGGTGCCACCGCCGACACCCGCATTGCGCGTTGTCTGCTCTTCGGCGAACTTGTTGGCGACGTTGGTCGCCTTCTTGATGAGCCCTTCACCATCGGCATCCATTCCGAGCATTTTCATCATTGGCTCAAGAATGGGCCGAACCCTGTCCCAAAGCTTTTTGAAAAACCCGACAATGGGTTCCCAGTTGTTGATGATCATGCCCAACGGCGTCCAGTCAAACAGGTCACCAAGGAACTTCACCACCGGCGTGGACACGGCATACAGCACGTCCCAGATGGCCGAGAACAGTCCAGTCAGCGGCTCCCAGTTCTTAACGACCCAAGCCATCGGCGAGAACTGCCACGCCAACTTGATCCACTCCCAGAACACCATGGCGGGACGGCGCACCCGCTCCCACATCCTTTCGAAGAACGGAGCCACGGTTTTCCAGTTGGCGATCAGCAGACCTGCGGCGAGCGCGATAACCCGAACAATCAGCCCGATCGGACTCATTGCAGTCACGGCGCTGAAGACCTTCATTGCGATCATTGCGCCGGTCACCGCGAGGCGCAGCACACCAAACGCAACACCAGCGCCCAGCACAGCCTTTATCAGCCCCGGGTGCTCTGCTGCCAGTGCCGATACTTTCGAAACCAGCGGACCGATATCGGACATCAAGTCGTTGAACGGCGGTAAAAGCGCGTTACCAACCTCGATACCCAATCGCGTAGCGCGGTTCTGCAAAAGCTGCATTGCATTCGCGGTGGTGGCCGAACGCGCGGCATATTCCTTTTCCATCGAACCCGCAAAGCCTGATCCGACCGCGACATCCTTGAAGCTCTTTTTCAGCAAATCAAGGTTTGTCAGAAGTGGAGCGATTGCTGAAACAGACTCGGTACCGAACAACTCGGTGAGCAGGCCCGCTTGCTTCGCCGGGTCAACCTTGGCGATTCGCGCAAGCACATCCTCGATGGTGTCCTGAGCATCTTTTTGCATGGACTGCGCCAGCGTCTTCACATCCAGCCGCAACGACTTGAACGCCTTGGCCTGTTGCTTCGTGGCTGAGCCGCCCTTCGTCAGCGCGAGCATGAAGTTCTTCATGCCTGTTGCCGCAACCTCGCTCGGAACCCCGACGCCGGCCAGTGTGGCGCCCATCGCGGCAATCTGTCCGGATGCCAAGCCGGCGATCGCACCCAGCGGACCGATACGGGTCACGATGTCGGCAATCTGCGCGGCCGACGAAGGCCCGGTGTTGCTCAGGTAATTGATCTTGTCAGCCAGCGCAACCACTTCAGGCTGAGTGAGTTTGAACGACGTCCGCCACTTGGCCATCATGTCGCCGGACTGGTCGGCCGTTTGATCGAAGGCAACGCCCATCTTTACCGCGTCTTCCGCGAACTGTTTCAACTCGCCGCGAGCAAAGCCTGCCTGTCCGCCAGCGGCGACAATGGAGGCAATGCCGCTTGCCGCCATCGGCATTTTCTCGGACAGGTCCAGGACATCCTTGCCCATCTGTTTGAATTGCTCGGGGGTGTCGAAGTCGACAACCTTCTTCACATCAGCCATGGAGGTTTCAAACTCCATGGCCGCCTTTGCGCCGGCAACGAACGGGGCCGCGAACGCCCCACCTTGCAAGACATCCTTGAAACCGATGTTGCCAAGGCCCGAGCTATTCAACTGCTTGCGGAATCCCGCAACGTTTCTTGCGGCGCCCTTCAGCGTCGGCGACAGCTTGTCAACGCCGGTGATCAACGCCTTGAGCTGGAACTTGTCCGCCATCACTGCACCTGCTGGGTTGTGTTGATGCGCTGAGCGTGCTTCAAGGATTCAAGGAGCACGTCCAGCGGACGAGCCATTACAAGTTCCGGATCGGTTTTCCAGAACCATGCAAGGTCATAGGCGACCTCGATCAGCTGCTCGATGGTCCCGATGCCGGACTCATGAAAAAACTGGCCACCGCCCAGCTCAACGCGTTGAGGTCGGACAGATCCAGCTGGTTGACGGACGACGGCGGGATAGCGGCGCACACGGCGATGTACTTGGCCGCAACGTCCATATCCAGGCTGACGTCTTCGTTCTTGTCGATCTTGTACGGCAGCGCTTTGATGGCCCGCACTTCCTGCACTGTCGGACGGCGCAGCGTCAGCTCGGTGACTGGCTCGCCGTGAGCCTCGATCGCTACCTGCAACTTCACTGCATCACTCATTGCCAACTCCCGTTCACACCGTCAAATTGCAGTTCGACCGTACCGTCTTCGCCCTTGGCAGCAGGCTCATCGACGAGATAGCCGCCGGAGAGCACATACACCTTCCCGTTCGCAAACTCGCAAGTGACGGTCTGGTCGTAACCTTTGGTCAACTTTTTAATCGGAAAGCCTTGCGGCATGAGTGCAGTCATTTTGATATACGGCGCCAGTTTTTCTTCCTTGAAAAAACCCGGCCAGACCGTTTCTCGTTTCACATCCATCAGCGGTGCTTCCGCGCCACCCGTGATGGTCAGTTGCTCACCGTCTACTTTCACGTACACAGTGCCGGCTACTTTTTGACCCATGGTCTTTGTCTCCAGAATGAAAAAGCCCGCACAGGGCGGGCTGGGTGTTCAGGGTGAACGTTACGCCGCGTCGTCGTACTGGAGGCGGAACTGGTTGAGCAGCGCGAAGATGCGCAGACCGTTGATGTAGTCCGGCGGGAACAGCACGTTGACACGGCTCGGATCGTTACTGTCGCGCTCGACAACCAGGTGCTCGGCGAACAGCTCGGCGTTTTCGACATGGCCTTCCATTTCGAGCTTGGCGTACTGCGCAATCAGCTCGCCGCGAATCACCGCGGGGGTGACGATCGGCTGGCCTGCACCAAACTGCGTGCCGTCGGACGCCAGTTTGTGGCGACCGTACTTGCTGGTAATCACGCTCTGCATGCGGCGGACGATGAACGCCGACTGATGCATGGTCTCGCTGTCCAGGTACGAGTTGTCGGCCTGGCCATAGGCGTTCTTCTGGTAGGTGGTGATCGAGCGTTGAATACGCACGTAACCGCCTTCGTAGTACGCGGTTGCGATACCGTAGTTAAGCAGCGACTGACGCTCTGTCAGGGTGAATCGCTCACTCGCCGGCGCCGGATCAAGTCCTGGCAGACTGCCGCTCTGCGTGGGCCGGCTGGCATCGGCAGAGATAAACACTGCCGTGCGAGCACCCAGCGCAGCCGCCTGCACCCACACCGGTTGTGGCACACCTGGCTCCACGCCTTGAATGGTCATGTGCTGGTCGTTGCGCGCCTGGCCGGCCGCGACCAGCGTGCCGATGGTGCCGCGTTTGGCGGTGTAGACGTGCCCGAACAACTGCTTGGCCCAGCTCCAACGGCCGGTGCTATCGTCCATCGCATCTTTCCAGGCATTCAGCGTGGTTGTATCCGACCATGGCTGACACAGGAACTCGAAGGGTTCATCGCCGAGAGCGGCGATCGCGTCCACGGCGTCAGGGGCGCCTACTCCGGCGGACATCGCCGTGGCAACCACCGTCAGGCCAGTAGGCGTCGATTCACCGTTGGACTTGCCCAGCCGGTTCACCGCAATGTTGATGTCGTTGCCGCTTTCGCCTGTCCACTTGCAGGTCAGCGTAACTACGCCGGCAGCGGCTGCAGCGGTGACTGGAAGATCGGGTGTTGCGTTGATCTTCACTGCCAACGCGGAGGCAACGGAAGCTGCCGTCGCCGCCGCCGCGACCGTTGACTGGACACGAACACCGCCGACGTACAGGTTCAGCAAACCTGCCTCGGTAGCAGTACCCGTGATGGTCACGGTCGCTCGCGACGATCCGCCGGTTTCGTTTTGCAGGGGCAGACACCAGATTTCACCGATCGGGTCGGCCTTGCGCCAGGTTTCGTACATCGCCGCGAGCATCGAACCCTGGCCACCAATGCTCTTGGCGATCGCGACGCTCGAGACCAACACCAGCTTGCCGATGCTTTCGCTGTCCGCGTCATCGTTGACCTGCCCAACGATCAACCGACGCATGGCCGATGAAGCCGAGTTTGCGGCCGAGTTATCCATCTCCGCGTAGAACAGCGGCACGCGGATGTCGGCAGGAATGTTGCTGAATCCGATGGCCATTATTTGCCTTCCTCGCGTTTCGCCGCTGGGGCTTTGGTGGTTGGGAGCTTGTCGCCTTTGACGGCGATGTCACCGTCGGCCAGCCGCCGGCGCCACCAGGCGCCGTCGGTAACTTCCCGGCCTTCAACGGGCAACAGGTCGCCAGTCTCCGGATCGGGCACAGAGCGGCCAACGGCCGGCACCACAGTGATGCGCTTGGTCATGGTGTTACGTCTCCAGTGAATGCAATTTCAATGCGCCCGTCCGGGCCGGGTCGTTTCAGATTGGGATCTGCAGGATCGATGCAGTCCATGTTGATGGTCGCGCCGGTGAACCCTGGCAAGCCGTCGAGATCCCACTCTTGCCACGTTTCAGCCGGTTGATCCGAGCGGTTGCGGCCAAGCTGGAACTCTGAAAAGAAGGTGAACTGATAAACGACACGGGCTCGGCTGATGTGCAGTAGCGCGCCCTTCCCATATTCAATTTGGGTGTACTCCGGACCTGGCTTCCAGCCAACAAGAGCCCGCCAGAGTTCAGCACGGATGTCGTGCAACAGATCATTGTCGGACTGGCCGCGCTCATCTGATGTTTTCAGCACGACCACCACGTTGAACTGGTCGGTGATGTCCTGAACGACGACGTTTTGCGCTTTGCTGCGGGCAGCTGCATCGGCCGTGGCGATTACATAAGCGGCCGGCAATTCAAGCTGGGCGCTGTCGACGACAGCGTCCCAGTCGATCCCGCCCGCCACGCGACCGGCAAAGGCGGGACACGTCAGCCGCAGATGGGCAACGATAGGATTCAATTTCATGAGGGTGTCCGTGGTAGCTATCAGCCCAGTGCTTTCGCAAACGCCGAAGAGAGAATCGATTGAACTTGCGAAGCCGAGTCCTGCAAGGCGTCGGCCATGTAGTTGTCGCGTGGCTTAATACGCCACTCACCTGCAGCACGTTCCGCGAGAGCGGCAGCGCGATCGCCCCGCGCACGGCGGTTGGATTTTCCCTTGCCCATACCCGGCGCTAACTTGCCCAGCCTCCGGCCCTTCTTGACGCCGTAATGCAGGTAGACCGGGTAAAAATCTTCCATAGCCGACGTCTTCGTCGGGGAAATACGGACTAAGAACCCAGATCGGGAAACCTTGTAACTGACCGACTCCACCGTCGCCCCGGTACGATTCACCGGGTAACCCGCTTGGCCTTTGCCCAGCACCAAATTCATCTGCGCCCGCTGAGTGACCAACAGTCCAACCTTGCGCATCCCGGCGCGGATCTGCTTTTTGTCGAAGGCATCCCGTTCGAAGTTATTGAAACCCTCGACGTGCAAGTAGCCATCAATCGATGCGGTGTTAGACATAGATCCCCCCGCCGGATTTGAGCAACCCAAGCTCTTCGACTTCCAACACAACGAATCTGCGCCGGCCGTTCAAGTCGAATCCACGCTTCACCCGATACAGAGTTTCCTGATGAACCACCTCGTAGGCCGTCGTGATACCGGTACGAAAGCGCAGGAATATCCGGTGTGTGATTTTGTTTTCTGTTTGCGCGCTGCCGGTGTAGACGACGGAACCGACAAACTCAATCTTTGCCCATCGAGGATTGGCATGAGAGAACAATGATTCGAGTCCCATGTCAGCCGAGGGCGCATCATCTCGGCGCCGAAGCGTTACATGCTTGTCGAGCTCTCCGGCGCCAGGTTCTCGGTAAGCCATTTAGACCCCCATTTTTACCCGATACGGGTGCAGCAGAGTTCTTGAGCCCATAGGTAATTCAACAACGGATGCCACGTTGACGCCCGTCACCGAATCCTCACGATTTGCATACAGGTGCCCTAGGATCAAAAGGCACGCTGCAGTTATCGATGGCCTGATGACGATGGGATCATCACCTGCAGTTCCGTCTAGTACAGCGGCAGCGAGATCAGTGTCCGCGGCATAGAACTGACGCTGAAGATACGCAGCAGCGCTGTCCTCAGCAGCAGCCAACAGAACTTCTACATGGGGTCGATCCTCTGCTTCTGCTCGCAGATGTCGCATCGCCATGTCGATATCGATAGCGCCCATGATCAACTAACCTTTTTTTTCGAGCGTGCAGCCTTGCCCGCAGGTGCTTGGGCAGTTTGGCTATCGGACATCAGGCTCAACTGATCACTGGTCAATGCCAGAGAATGGCTGCCTAGTTCTTCTTCGATCGTGACTACAGGCTCGGCATCGGTTTCGTCAGTCCGTGCATAGCCCTTTGCAATCAGCTCTTGACCGTGCTGTTCGTGGGTTTCGAACGAGTTGCCCTCGACGACGATTTTTCCGCCGAGTAATAGGGGTTTCAGGGTGATCAGTTTCATTTTGAACTCCAACGTGCCGCCCGCAGGCGGCACGATTTAGGCTCAACCGCCGGCAGGTGCTGGGGCAGTGAACGGA
>NZ_QAIK01000044.1:29111-51430 GCF_003061005.1 Pseudomonas sp. HMWF021
CCATAGACGAACGCTTCCGGACGTTTTACTGCAAGCGCTGCTCGCTCTTCGCAACGGATCGAGATCAGGTTCTTTTCGAAGTCGTCGGCGTTTTCCGTGCTGATCACGACGTTTGCATCTTCGCGGTCGAATAGCTGCGCTCCGGTCTGGAAGGCACCCGTCAGGAACTTGCCCTCAAAGCCGATGGCCTCAGTTGCGACTACGGGCAGCCCCCAAAGAACGGGTCCGGAGAGACCCAGCGGGTTTGCCAGGATGTAACGACCCAAGGTGTCCTTGGTCAGTTCAATCTTGGCCCAGTCCAGGTAGTGCAAAACGTGACCGCTCGATGGCAGACGCGCGAGTTGACACTGCAGCATCGCCAGGCGCAGATCATCGATACCCGACTGATGCTCTACTTCGAACGCAGGATCGAATACCGAGGCTTGCGGAACAATGCCGTGCAGATGCACGCCGGTGCCATCGCCGAACAGAATTTCCTGTTCTTCGGCGTATTTCAGCCCATAGAGCATTTCGATATCGATGGTCGAACCGAGCTGAGCAAAGTCCTCGAGGATCTGCTTTGACGCCTTGAACATATGGGCAATAGTGGAGACTGCAGTCAGCTTTGGAGTGAACACGATGTTGGAGTATGGCTTTGCCGTGCCTTCGGCGACCACCTTCGCTGCGTTAGTAAAGCCGGTTTGTTGGACCCAGAAAATGGCCGGCGAGGTCGTGCGACCAGGTGCAATCAGGTCGCGAATGAACAAACGCTGCTTCGGAAGTGAGTCAATGCCTGGAATGCGTTGCGGCTCGATAATACCGGCCGGTACATCACCAGACAGCAACGCGGCATGAACTGGAATACTCAGTCGCTTGTTGCCCTCGATGCTGGCAGCGAATGATTTGAGCGCTTCGCTTTTGATGACGGTGCCGCCGAGGCTGTCGCGGGTCTGCGGCGCCGAGTGGGATGGCAGACGCGCAAACTCCTGCTCCAACTCGCCCAGCTTGGCCTTGAGTTGCTTTTCAGCTTCCATCAGCGAGTTGTGTTTGGTGGCCAGTTCGTCTACGGCTGCCTTGGTCTCAGCGGACAAGACGCCGGCTTTTTTCGCTTCACCCAAGGCATCTTCTGCCTTTTTACTGAATTCGCTGCTGGCCTTCGCCAGTTCTGCGGAAACGTTCTTAAGTAGTTCGGCTGTATCGGACATGTATCAAACTCCAGGTACTGTTGAGGCTGCTGCTTTGAACTGGGCAAGTGCCCGTTCGAGGTCAGCGATGGCGTCGGCCGGAATGGCCTGGGGGTCGGTAGCGTCACGCGTACCGTGATCAGCAGCGCCTGGCTTGCCGGTCTTGATGTCTTGGATCAGCGAACGCCGCTCACTGCGCGGCATCCCTTGTTTTGCAAGGATGACGTCCAGCCGGCGCGCCGCTATCTGTTGCGGGCTGCCAGCCTTGGCCTCTTGTTTGGTGGCATCGGACGGCAGCAGTTGGTCCGCAAAGCCTTCTTCGATCGCCACTGACCCAGCCATCCACGTTTCGGCGTCCATAAGGCGCTGCATGTCTTGGATGGGGTCACCGGTCCGGACGGAGTAAATATCGGCCAAGGCCGTATCGATTTGCTCCAGAAAATCAGCGACCTCACGGATCTCATTGCGGTTACCGCCAACGATGGTCCAGGCGTTATGGATCATCAGGAAGCCCGCACGGGCAATTTGGATGTCATCCCCCGCCATTGCGATAAATGACGCGGCCGACGCTGCAAGGCCCAGGATGCGAACCGTTACCTTGCCCTTGTGCTCGCGGAGCAGGTTGTAGATCGCGAGCCCTTCGAACACGTCCCCTCCCGGAGAGTTGATATTGACGATGACGTCAGCGCCGCTCATGGAGCGTAGTGCCGCGCTGATGCGCTTGGCTGTTACCCCTTCCCCTGTCCAGTAGTCGTAGCCGATGGGATCGTAGATCGAGATGGTGTTGTCTTCATCGGCAGCGGCCCGAATTTCGGGGTTCCAGCGATCGAGCGCCAACGGCGACATATCGCACGAAACGTCCGAGCGCGGCCGAGCCGCCGGCGCGGCCGGAAGCGATTTAATAGTCATGGAAACTCCGAAGGTGTCAGGCGGCCTTGTTCAGCCGGTCGATAGAGATCAATGCGTGAGCCATAACCGTGCCGTCCGGATCCCCCTCCTGCAGCGCCTTCGCTGCTTCGGCGTATGCCTGACGGATCGTTGCTTGGTCACCGGTGTCGTTGGCGGCCATCAGGTCCTGCATGAACTTGGCCGCTTTCGCGGAAAGCCCTCCGTTTTGCCCCAACCACTCCAGCGATACCATCGCCCCTTGCACGGTGTAGACCTCACCACCAGGTATCGGCGGCATGTTCTCTTTGCGCCGGACCTCATTGCGGTTCATCCACCCATGATCCAGAGCACTGTTGTAGTACGCCGACCGGCCCGCGCTATCTGCTCTCAACAACCCTTCAACCGAGAACTCTACGAAGAACTCTTCGGAGTCCAGGTCGCCGATGAGACACCGAGAGATCTCTTGCTCGATGTTGACCAGCAAAGGACGCAGGCAGTTGGTTAGGAAGTGCAGGTTCTGCACTTCGGTGCTCGCCGCCCAACTGCTCTGTTTGTCCATGTGGCCCACCATGAATGGCGGTACCTGGAACCAACGACAAATTTCCTCGACGTTGAAAGAGCGCGTTTCGAGCATCTGCGCGGCTTCAGGGTTCATGGTGATCCCTTGATACTTCAGGCCAGCTTCCAACACCATCGTTTTACCTGCGTTGGTCGAACTGCTGAACGCAGCCAAACTAGCCCGCAACAACTCGCGCTGCTTATCTGTGAGAGTCCCCGAGCCCTGCGCGCCATTGGCACTATCAACGGTCAGGAATCCCGAAGCCTGCAAGCCATTGGCGAACACCTTGGCAGCGGCCTCCTCGGCCGACATCGCAGCGCCAATGATGTCACGGCCAGTTGTAATGGGCAGCATCCCGCAAACGCCGTCCAGGCCAAAGCCGCGAATGTGCACCAGCGACTTTTCAGGAATATCGCGCCGCACACCATTCTCCGTATAGGTGTATTCCAAGCGGCCGTTGCTGGCTCGCTCCACCTTCATGTACTGGGGCAGCAGCGGTACCAGCGAGATGATGCGGTCCCCGATCATCTTCTTTTCTATGAAGGCATTGCCACGCAAGCAGATGCTGGCCACGACCATCAGCATAAAACGTTGCGGCGTCATCTCGATATTCGGGGCGCGGCACAGCACCCGATACAGCGGGTGGTCAGTGGCTGGCTGCCGAGAACCATCGGGCATCCGCTTGTACAGCTTGAGGGGCAAAGTCGAGACCGACTCCGACAACAACCGCACACAGGCCCACACCGTGGATAAGCGCAGCGAACTATCTACAGTCACCGACTTGCCGCTGCTGGAGGTACCGAACCATTCCTGCCAGAACGCAGCGTTGTTCAACCCGATCGGCACGCCCAGCCACTGCTGGAGGGCGGCACGAACTCGCCCGGTCTTTTTCTCGCGTGCCATTAAAGTCCCACCATTATCGGATTATCGAAGAAGCCGTCGCGGTCACCAGCAAAGACAGGCTGCAGATCTGCCGCACCAATGGCCATCGCCAGCGCCACAACGCCGTCGATTCGCCCAGTACTTCGGCGCTTGGCAAATATTCGATTGTCTTTTTGGTCCGCATCCAGCACCGCGCTGGCCGCGTTCCACCGCAACACAGGGTTGGTTTTTATTGTGATGCTCTGCTCGGTGAGCAGTGTTTCTGTCAGCTCGATTGAGCGCGGCATCCACAGCCCGGTTTCTTTTGAAACCGTGTAACCCTGGCCGTGAGGCAACAGCGGCACCTCAATGCCTTGAGCTTCGAGCTCGGGCGTGAAGTACTTGATACGGTACGGGTCAAACGCAATGCCTTGAATGCTGTACCGAACAGCGAGTTCGCCGACCACGCTGGCGACAGCTGCGTAATCGACGGCCATGCCAGGTGGTGCACTCAAAAATCCGCCGCGCACCCATGCGTCGTAAGGTACGCGGTCGACCCGCGCCCGATCGAGCAAGCTGTCCTTTGGGGTCCAGAAAAACGCGATCGCCTTTTTCAGTCGAGGGAAGTACAGCACCAATGCTGTGAGGTCGCGTGTACCGGAAAGGTCGAGTCCGCCATAACACGGCTCACCTTCAGGTATCTCATCGAGGTCAAAATCATCCTCACAAGCCATCCAGATATTGGCGGCCAACCATGGGTTTGCAGCGTCCACCCATTCGCAGAAATTGAGGCGGCGCACGCTCGATTCTTTGGAAGGCATGCCGCGGGCTTCGGTGACCTGCTCGCGCAAGTACTTGAGTCCAGGAACCCCACCGTTTGAATCACCCGGGCGACCGAATGCCAAGCTCGGGTTCGATTTGTACCAGCATCCCTCATCCTTGATCGGGTCGTCACCGGGATCGAGCGAACAGATGAAAGCGAAAAAGCTGTCGTCCTGCTTGTCGCCTTTGCACAGCGCAATGCCATACTCGTGATACTCGTAACAAATGGTTGTGCGGTCATGCCCGCTGTTGGTGATCATCACGATGAGCGCTTGCCGGCGGCTCTTGGTGCCGGCCCGCATCATGTCCACCACCATCCGGGTTTTGTGTTCGTGAATCTCGTCCAGCAGCGCGACGTGTGGACGTGGACCCGACTGGCCGTCGTCCGCACTGATCGGTCGGAAGAAACTTCCCGATGCCGGGTGCGCCAGGTTCCATACCTTCTCACCACGACCGGATTGCTCAATCCGTTCGGCGAGCAATTCGGACTGATCGACCATTGCCACGGCATCACGAAACAGGATCATCGCCTGGTCTTTCTTTGTCGCTGCCGCATATACCTCGGCCCGCGCCTCGCCATCGGAGGTCATGCCCAGCAGGCCAATGCCGGCCGCGAGTGGAGACTTGCCCGACCCCTTGCCAGTTTCGACGTAGGCAGTACGAAAGCGGCGGTACCCGTCGGCAGCTTTCCACCCGAACAACGAGCCAATAACGAAGGCCTGCCACGGGTTAAGTATGAAGGGCTCACCTTCGTACTCGCCACCGTTGAGGCACAGCACGTCCTCGTAGTAACCAATGGCGCGCTGGGCTGCTGCAAGATCCCAGCGCAGGCCGCGAGCTGGACCTTGCTTCAGATCATTCAGATGGCGCTGGCACGCGTTGCGAACATCGGGGCCGGCGATGATGCGGCGCGCAAGAACCTCCACAGCAAACCATGTGGCTCTATCAGAAGTAGGTGTCGGCGATGCGTTTGTGTTCATTGGGGAACAGGTCTCCCTGGGGCGCCGCAGGCTTCAGCGATCGGCGCGCCATTGGTGAGAACCCAAACTTACCGCCGGCATCGTTGGCTCGGCGCTCGGCGTCGTTGCGCAGCTTGCGCCAGATCGAAAGATCCTGGGCACCGGTGCGATAGGTCTGCACATCCCCGCGCGTTGAGGCAGAGAGGCTTTCATTCAATTCCTGGATCTTCAAGGTCCAGCGGCGATAGTCGGATACCGCCTCGCAGTACTGAGCCATAACCTGCATATCCATCTTGGATATCAGGCCCAACGTAACCAAGTCGGGCACCACCCGCTCCCACTCGCGCTGCGCGTCATCGTCGAGCCAGTCAGGCATTGGCGGCGCTTCAACCGGCATCACCGGTTGGCTTTGTTCGCGCAACAAGTCGGCGCGGTTCTTCTTGCTGGGGTTTCCATTGATCAAGTGGACGACAGCCGGCTTCCCGGGTCGCCCGGAGTTCTCGTTTCCGGCCATTTCAAACCTCAGATTTCACGTACACACGCCAAACATACCGAAGGGGTCCCCCCCCATTTTTCCCGCTTTTGCACAGAAACCGGGGCGTGGGGTCAGGAAGGAAAAAGGTGCAGACTTTTTGACCCACCCCCCTTACGGGGGTGGGGGAGTGACGTGCCGCACCGCGCCTGTGCATTTTCGGGGTACTGACGTGCCGCATCGGCTCAGCTGATCGACCAATGATGACCCGGGTCGAGGGGAATGCCCTGCTCGCTGCACCCGATCTCATGCCCCCGTTTCTCGACGCGCTGCTTGGTTGAGTCGTGATGAACCTTGCAGAGGGCTTGCCAGTTACCTTGATCCCAGAACAACTTTTGGGCCTTCGAGATGGCGGCCTTATTGCCTGACTTAAGGGCTTTCTTCAAGCCGTGCCGGACCTTGTGATCGACAACGCGAGAGGCGGCGACGAGCCCCTGTGACTCACACATCACACACAGCGGATGCTTCAACAAATACTCGGACCGAGCCTTTTCCCATCGACTGTTGTAGACCCTCGGTTCATTAGCCATCACCCCATCTTCCAAACACGGGCCAAGTTGCCATTGCTCTGGCACACCGACCCAACAAACACCGCCAGCAGGATCACTAGCGGCCAAGAGTTATGTGGCATCACGAGCTGCCCCTTGCCGATGTACACCACCGCAGATCCAGCCGCGACCATCACCACCCAAGCAAGGCAACTCATGCTTCGACGGAAACGCGCACCGCGCCGACGGAATGTGAACAACCGAACGAACAACGCCACGCACAACCAGAACGTGGCCTGCGTGAGAACTTGCGGCATCAGTTGACTATCCATCCTGCCTCCCTTGCGGTTCAGCAACGAGGCCGCGTCTCTTGATGACGGCGAGCGCGACGGTAACGACCACAACCGAGGCGCCAAACGCCGCCGGCCCGGTGTACTTGAAAGGCCTGGTGCCGAACAACTCAACCTCGGCCATGCCAGGGGCGAACATGTAACCCATCACGAAAGACACCAGCAGGAACAGAACCCGTTTCCAGACCGGCAATTCCTCAGTGGTGGTGAAGAACACCAGAGAACCAGCCAGCGCACCGATTACCGCGAGCATATCCACGCCCGCCAGCAGTCCAGTAGCTGCCAGTCCCACACCACCGGCCACGACAACAGTTGCCGGCTCGCTCATGCTGATTCTCCTTGCAGACACCCCAACGGGCCGAAATTAAAAAACCCGCCGAAGCGGGTTTGGGTGACCGGCTCAAGGAAGGCCGGGTAAAGCTGCACAGCACGTGCGAGGTCAGCGCCGAGGCGCAAATTGCATATCGTGTGGACTTTTTACCCGCCTCCGGAAAAACCGAAAAGGGGTGATTTTCGGTAGGTCAGCAAACGACACGAACGCAACCGCAATGTGACCACAATGCGACAAAGCGGCCCGACGAATGGTCACCACGATCTGACCCGCGCAACCATCGACGCTCGCAATAGATCGGTCTCTGGCGACTTCACACGCCGATTACGTGCGCGACCCGGTGCACTCCGAACGGTCAGTATCACCAAGACCTGCTGATGCAAAGCGTGAACCCAGTTGCGATACGTCCGATCGGCATTGTCACCGAGACCAAGAATCGGCAACTGAGACCGAACCGACAGCGCAGGTCGAGGCAAATACCGATTGCGAGCCAGCTTCGCCAGCAACGCGCCCTTCTCCGACTGCCGCTCAAGCTGCGCCAGCGCCGCGGCGACTTCCTGCGCGGCGTGGTCCATACCGCCACCAGCCGCCATCATCAGGTCGCGCGATCCCGGCGTACCGCGAGGGGCAGAGCCGCCCCACTCCATGATCGTCGCCATCGGGCTACCGAGACCTCCACCGTCACCCACCTGGTTGAACTGATTACCCCAATGCTGCATGAGTTCTTCGACTTCCTCGATCATCGCCCTTCCCCCCAAAAAATCGAACCCAACACAAAAAACCAGCAACCCAACACAAACCCAACACAAATAAATCCCTTTAAATTCAGGTAAATAATGAAATTTGAGTTAAGTGTGTTGGGTTTGTTGAGTTTCTCTGCCCTCGCATGGAGTTTTTTTGTCTGGTGGTTCAACCAATCGAAAAACATCACGCAGGCGCGTGCGCGAAGCAAAACCCAACACACCCCACACAAAGCCCGGAAAGCCTCGAACTTAAAGGCCTCAAACTGTGCGGGGTCTCGAAAACAAACCCAACACGCACCCCACACACCCGACACACTTTTATGTGTATTCATGCCGCAGCCGCCTTGATGTGTTCCCAGTTATCGACGTTCCAGCCCGCCAGCCGCGCTTTAGCCCGCCAGTCACTGACGACGGCCCCCAGGTCCGCCGCTTTCAGGGATGGGGCGCGGGAAGGTTCCAGATCAGTGGGAAAGAAAAACGCCCCGAATCGCCTGTTGTTGCCATCCGTCCACGGTATCGAGCGCGACTTGTCCAGCTCTGAACTGAGGAACAACGCGAACTTCGTGTGGCTCATCGCGTGCTCCTTGTTGCGCTGGCACCACTCCAAGAACAACGCGAACACGTCACTTGAGAGGCAGACGCCCCATAGATCCCGCCCCAGCTCGCCGTACTTCCACAAATGAAGGAACGTTTGCCAGCCTGCCCGGCTCAGTGCAACAAGCCGCTCCCGCGCTTCTGTCTTCGGCGGACGTGTTCGCTGATCAAAGTCACCGAGGTCGAGCGACAGCAACCAACCATGCAGCGCCGCGACACCACCATTCTTCAGCTCATGTCCGATCGCCTTTTGCCGATCGGGCGGCAACGTCTCATTGGGCCACATCACCAACATGCGCCGATCGCTCTCACTGATGGGCCACGGCAGGATCTCATTGCTCAAGAACACCGCGTTCATGTGGTTGGACTCTTCCCAGCCGTTGATGAACTTCGATTCCATCCGCACGGTCTTGCCAGTGATCAAATGCTTGATCTTGCCCACCTGGTTGTATCGCTGATCCCGACTGACAACCTCTTCGAACACCGCCCAGAGCTTGCGGCTTTGCCAGGCGTTGAAGTTGCTTTCCAGCTGTGTCTGACCCACCGTAGCCGCGTACTGGCCGTAAAGCATGCCCAGCGCATCGGCAAACAGCAGGCTTTTACCCGAGCCTTCCATGATCGAGTGCATCAACACTGCCGTATCCATCTTCGCGCCAAGGTGTTGGAGCGGATAAGCCAGCCAACGGGTCAACCACCACGCCGCGTCTTCGTCACCATTACAAAGGAACTTGATCAACCATCGTAGGTTCGCGCAGGCGTCATCATCACGAACAGGCTCAAGCGGCAAACCATCAAACGTGTTGATATAGACGCTCGGGTCTTTGGTCATGGTCGGGTCGAAGACAATGTGATCAACATCCACCACACGGCGCTCGGCGCTGTTCAGCCAGAGCGGGTAAGTGTCGCCCAGCGCCATCTTCACAGCACCTTCAGCGATACGGCGCTTTTTCTCCCTGTCCCACACATCCTTCGTCCCATCGATGTACACATAGCGCTCTGTCGGCGACATCCCGAACGCGCCGCCCTTCTTCCCGGCCATACGCCGCGCCTGCTCGATCTCGCTGACGTGATCACCCGAAATCAGTTTTCGGTGCTCGGTGTCTTCCAGCCACTGCTTCGCCATCGGCTTGCCGACACGCGCCTCGAAAGCAGACTTCTTCATAACCTTGGACTGGTCCAGATCCCAGATGTGGGTCGTCCCATCCACCAACGCGTACCGCCGCAGCACCTGGTCAATGGTCAAGGCTGCCGGTTCATCAGCGCCCCCCGCGCCCCCTTCAGGATCCGGAGCGGCCTCGCTGGGCTGTGCGCCGCTGTAGTTCGGCTCGCTCATGTCATCGGATGGGGTCGGGGGAAGATCGTGCGGATCCGGCCGGGAAGCATGCTGCATCCCCAACAACTGCGCCGCGGCTTTCACCGCGCGCGACTGATCGCCGGAATGCTCCAGCAGGCAAAACACCTCAAAGGCGTCATTCTGATGACCGTTGGCCAACGGATCGGCGCCGTGGTGCGAATACACCTTGCCTTCACTGACCGTGACACCCGGTAAGCCCGTACTGCTCTGCGGGTACAGCCATTTGCTGCCGCGCTTGATGTAGCCATGAGCGCGCAACAGCTCCTCGACGTCATGACACCGGTTGAACTCATCGATCACCGATGGCGGCTTTCCCGCCGCCGGTAGCGGTCGCTTGATGACCTTCGCCGGCGGTTTCTTCGGTTTCGACGCCCACGGACATGCCGCTTCGGCATCCCGCTTGAAGATGTCCCAATTTTGCCAGATGCTCAGCAGCTCATTCGTAAGCGTCGGCAGGCCATCAGTCGCATTTGGCGGGGTGCGCCAGGTGTAAGGTTTTCCGGTACCGGGATGGATCGACGGCGGAAAAACGTCCTGCACCAGGCCCGCACGTAGCTCGAACACAGTAAACCGCTTGTAGTCTTCCGACTCGGCTTTTGCCTCGGCCTCACCAGCAACATCGCCCAGCTCTTTCGCCGCCTTGGCCTTCGCCATCAGCCCCTTCCAGATCGAACCATCCGGGTCTTTTTCATTCGGCCACGAAAGCGAATGACGGGCCAGCTCAACGCCGTCCGGCAACTTGAACAACACGCGAAACCGCAACGGGTTGCCAACGATGGTCGGGTAAACCACGGCCATGGCGTCGAGGTCGAGACCCAGCAGCTCATATAGGACGTGGCGGGTCCACTGGACATCATCGACGTCCAGCGAACAGACACGACTTGGCCCAAGCACTACGCCCAGATTGTGGTTGGGGTTACGCTGCCAGAATGCTTCAGCGGCGGCAGCGTCGGTGATGTAACCGCCCGGCTTGTTCCAGCCCAGACCCTTCGGGGCTTTTTCACCGGGTTCGATTGAGACAAGGGCAAGGCCGAAGGTGTCGATGTAGCGTTTTGCCCAGTTGGAAATGGCTATTCCCTTGGCCGGCTCAGTCATCGCCGAGCCTCCCGCAACTCCTGACAGCACACGCAGGTTTCGCAACCCTCGCTCGCCTGCTGTCGAAGTAACGGGATGGGTTCGTCGCAATCCTCGCAGAACTGCGCACTCACGCGGTTTGATACCACGCGGCGATTACGATGAAGGGCAACGTCAAGCAGGTATTGCGCCTGGTCGTTGGCGCGATCGATATCATCAGCCATTGTCCTGCCCCTCCATGGCCTGCCGGGCGCCGGCCATGATACCCAGAACCGCTTGGATGACATCGATACCGTATTTGTCCAGGGTCGCGACTTCGTGCGGCTCCCAGACGTTGTCGGCAGCACCGGCGTGCATGCTTGAAACGAACTCGCCTGTTCTTTCCAGCAGCTTGCCGACAGACTTCAGCGCCTCGGATGTCGCAGGTACCGGCGTCGGCTTGTACCAGACAGCGCCCGCAGGACGCACCAGCGCGTCGAGCAATGCAGCGTTTTGCGTCAGCCGAATGACATCTTCCAGTTCATCCGGAGTCAGCCAGCGGCGCTCTTCATTAAGCTTGAGCTTCTTCTGCAGCTCGTCGTAGTCCATGAGCATGTCATGGGCCAACGTAGTGATGCCGCCTCGATAATCGCGCCCGGCACGGTAAAGCGCCTCACGCAAAGAAAGAACCGGGCCAGCGCCCGGGAGGAGATCTGTGCGACTCATAACCGTAAATACCCCGTTTACGGCCTAGCCATCAGATGGGACACGCCCTATCCTACGACCACGACCGATGTGCATGTGCTGTGTATCGTCGTAGCCGGGCTGGGGGATTCTTTGGTGAGAGGCCCCAGTCCGGCACCCTTTTAAGCTGCCTTTTTTGAACCGCGCAGGTACGCCCAATCAATGTCTGGACGGAGCTGTTCGCAGGTAACCTTCCCCTGCGTTTCACGCTCAATGGATACGGCCAAACCACCGCTTGCGCGCCGATTGCCATACGCAACTTGCTTGAGCTGGCCCGCCGTCGTATCACAGCGCTTCGCTAGCCCATCTAATGCCGCCTTATCGAGACCTTTTATGTATGCATGCAAGCTCATGTGCACCTCCGTTTCGCAAAAAGATAGCAGCCGCTAACGCCAATAACAATAGCGGTTTGCAATTTACAAAATGCTAAACGCTTTTAATATGCATAAATGAATATCAGCCAGCTCCGCATCGCCGCCCTCCGCGAACTGATCGGCGATCTCAAAACCAAAGAGTTCGCCGATCGGTACAACCTCGACCCCTCCTATCTTTCACAATTGCTGAATGGTCATAGACCATTGGGCGATAAGGCCGCAAAGAACCTTGAAGATAAGATCGGCCTTACTGGCGGAACTCTGTTGATGCCCGCGCGTGCAGCCCAGGACGGTTTGACGCCCGGCACAGAACCTGGCTCAGGCCTGATCAATTCATTCCGGCGGGCTCCCATGCAAGGAGTCGCGCAATTGAACAAAGAAGGAATGTGGGACGAGCTGGCACCCGTCGCTGGCTGGGTAGATGTCCCGACGTCAGACCCTTCTGTCTACTCAATACGGGTAAAAGGAGACGCACTGGCACCCGCGATTCGCAACGGATGGGTGGTCTGGTGCGAACCGCGGCACGACTTGGTGCCGGGCGAATTTGTAGTAGTAACGCGCACCAGCGGTGAAACCATGATCAAAGAGCTGCTGTATTCGAATGACAATGAAGTAAGTCTGATGTCGATCAATGACACGTATGGTCGCCTGACCATACCTCGCGACGAAATCGTGACAATTCATTACGTCGGCGGCATCGTTCCTCCGAGTCAAATCAAAGGTTAAACACGACCTCCCGCCGAAAACGCCGCTTACCTGAATGGTAACGCGGCGTTTTTTTTAGCCGTATATGCATTACGAAAAAATAAATTAGCGTTCGCTATTGTCTTAATCCTTAGCCGTTGCTAACGTTCGCTCGTACACCTCTCACCAAGAGTACGAGCCATGCATACGACACAGCACAGCAACACCCGCTGCCCGGTGTATCTACACCCCGCAGCGTGCACCAGCCCAGCAGCAGTCGAGGCGATTCAAAAGCACACCGGTCTGCTGGTAATAGTCACCCCCGGCGCTCGCTTGGCATCTGCGAAAGCGGTGACTGCTGCGACCGACTCGGGCCCGTTCGGGGGTGACGCGGCATGAGTGCCTATTCCCTTCCTCTCGCAAGACAAGAGCTCCTGCATCACATGCTGCAGGTCGGCGGTGATGCTACCTGCGATCTGATCCGCCCCGAGCAGACCATGCGCGCAGAGTTTTCTGTCGAGCAGACTCCTACCCTCACGATCGTCGAGGTCAACGTTGCAGGCCGCAAGGACAGCATCAAGCTGCGCCGCAATGATCGAGCGAATCACCTGCACCTGCGTGACTTCATCCATGAAGTCGCCAATCGCCAAGCTCAGGGCTGAGGCCGCCGCCATGACGAACCGCACCCTGGACGAAACCGCCGCACTGCTCGGACTCAAGCCCCGCGCCTTCCGCACCAGGTTGCGCGAGCTGGGCATTCTGAACAGCAGCGGCGATCTTGCCAGCCGGTACCGCGACCGCGGCTATCTGTTCTCCGATCCGCGCATCACGTTGATTCCACCTCACCACAAGCCACGGCATTACGCGGTGGTGATGGTGAAAGAGGACGGCGTCGATTGGCTGGCCAAAAAGCTGGGAATCACCATCACCAAAAAGGACGCCGCCGCATGAGCATCAACTACATCAATGCCCATATGCAGGCGCTGGGCAGCCTTCGATTGATTCCGATCTATCTGAACAGCCCCGGCATCGTCAGCCGAGCGCTGTTAGTTGGCGCAGCAAGCGAAGCTGAGCAGTTGCTCAGCAGCGTTCCCATGCGCGTACTCGAACTGGCCGACGTATTCCGCTGCGTCAACAACGTGATCCGCGAAGGCCAGACCGCCTACGTCACCCCGACCAACTCGCCGGAGTATCCATTCGGCGCCGTGGTTGCGGACGAAAACGGCAACGTCTGCGCGGCTGCCATGGGCAAAAGCAAGGAAGGTCTCGCCGAGATGATCCGCCTGAAGTTGCTGCCCCCAACAGAGGGGCACGGGGAGAAAGCAGCGTGAGCACCACCATCGACCAACTGCGTAAAGAATGGCCGACGCCCTGCCCGACATTATCCGCAGTCAGGCAGCGCTACTTCTCGCACATCACCAGCGATCGCTACCTATTGCGGCGCATCAGCGCCGGACGCATCGCACTGAAGGTGACACGCCTCGGCGGATCAGCCAAAGGCACCGCCGTCGTTTACCTGCACGACTTGGCTGCCTACCTCGATGCTCAAGCGACGAAGCAAGCGGCCTGATTCAACGGTGGCACCTGCCGTTCAGGCGCAAACAACACACACTCAATGAGGCACAGCACATGAGCAAAGCACGCCCCTTCATCGACACGTTACGGGACATCGAGGCCGGTGGCCTGCTCGATGAACTGAGCAAGGCCCAGTTCCAATTGATCGACGCCATTCGCCTGTCTGGCAAAGCCGGCAAGCTGGTGATCGAGCTGAACTACAAGCCCGACGGTCGTGGCCAGATGAATATCAAGGCCGATGTGAAGGTGAAAGAACCCGCGCTGTCGCGTGGTACTTCCCTGTTCTTCCTCACACCAGAAGGCAACCTCACCCGTCGCGATCCGCGACAGCAGGACCTGGCACTTCGCCCTGTCGAGGAAGACACCGCCGCTCCACTGCGCCACGTCGCGCCGTAACGATCACTCACCGAAGAAACTGGAGCACACCCAATGCAAGAAGCCATCAACCACTTGGTCACGCTCGCCCAATCACTGGGCAAGCCACAAGACCATCCCGCACTACCGGCGCCGTTCGCGCTCGTACCTGACGGCACCCAGATCAAGGATCTTGAAGGACTGCTGGCAGCACCGAGCCGGATCCGCCAAGCCGTGAAGGTGCTGGATGCTGACACGTTCATCGCCTACATCAACCGCTACGCCACCCCGGCGACAGTTGTGTTCTGCGACGGCCCGGAAGGTCGAACCTTCAAGGGCGTTCTCGACTACCACCAGCCTGACCAACCTTCGTGGGGGCAGCACGTGGCCATCTATCAGTGCCCGATCAGCATTGAGTGGGGCCGCTGGAAAACTTCCGATCGCAAGAAGATGGATCAAGCGACGTTCGCCGAGTTTTTCGAGGACAACATCCGCGACATCACCGTTCCTGAAGGCATACCACATGCACCATCTGCTGCGGACATGCTCGAAATCAGCCGCACCCTCGAAGCCAAGAAGAACATCAGCTTTCGCCAGGGCACGCGCCTCGATAACGGACAGGTTCAACTGACCTACAACGAGCAGATCGACGGACAGGCCGGCGAAACCGGACAGCTCAAGATTCCAGAGCAGTTCTACATCGGCGTCAAACCGTTCCTCGGCGGTGATGCGTTCTGCGTGCCGGTTCGATTCCGCTACCGCATTCAAGAAAGCCGGCTGGTGATGTGGTTCGAACTGGTGCGCCCGGACAAGGTTCTGGAAGAGGCATACACCACCGTCCGCGCCAAGATCCAAGAGTCGATCAACACCGTACCGATGTACGAAGCAACCATCTAACTATTGCAACACCCCGCCGCCGGCCTCTCACCAAGAATCCCGGCGGCGGGCTCTACCGGAGCACAGCACATGCACGCACAGAACACGATCATCTTCATCGGAATGGCCTTTGGCTTGTCCCTGCTGGGTTATTACATCCGCAAGCTCATCCTTCGGGCACTGGATCGCAGCTACGACGCCGGGCTCAAAGAACGCAACGGCTTGCACAGCCAACGGATCGCCGCGCTCAACACCGATCTGACCACCATCACGCAGCTACGCAACCGCGAGGCCCAACAACTGGCCGACCTGCGCGCACAGATGCAAAGCATTAAGGCAACGCCCTTCACAGCGACCGATTATCGCGACCTGACGGAGATCACCCAGTTTCTGGCGCTGGCACTCCAGACGTGGAAGGCACTGAAAGGTACCGAGGCCAGCCAAGCGAGAACTGAACAACTGATCAAGGCTTCCCGGGCCTTGGCCTACCGCGTCTTCCACGCTGTCGAGACGGCAGGAAACCTCAACACGCAGCCGCTCGACACCCAGCTTATCGAATGGCTGGACAAGCACGGCACCTTCAGCGCCGAGCCGGAACTGAGTTCAATCAGCTTCCCTCACGACGCCGATACTGAGGGCTACGCCCACCTACGGGACGCCCTGCGCGAAGCCTATGAGTTGGATATGAAACGTCAGGCCATCGAACTGGGCCAACTGTCAACGGAGGACGCAGCATGAGCTGGATACTCACCCACAGCGGTCGCCAGTTCGACCTGGTAAACCCAACCGCCGCCATGATCTCCCCGCTCGACATAGCACAAGCACTGTCGAACCTGTGCCGCTTCAACGGCCACACCCGCACGCATTACAGCGTGGCCCAGCACAGCATGCTGGTGTCGAGCCTTGTTCCGGACCAGCACAAACTGGTCGCCCTACTGCACGACGCGACCGAAGCCTACATAGGCGACATGACGCGACCGCTGAAGGCGATCATGCCAGGCTTCCGCATCGCCGAAGAAATTATCTGGCACGCCATCTGCGATCGCTTCAATCTCGATCCAGTGCTGCCCGAATGCGTGGTGCGCGCCGACCTGGTAGCGCTGGCCACCGAACGCCGCGACCTGATGCCCAACCACCCCGCCGAATGGGAATGCCTGCGCGGCGTCCCGCCGATGCCCGAAACCATCACGCCACAATCCGCACCAGAGGCGTACATGCAGTACTTCAGCCTTCTGATGGAGCTGATGCAGGGTGATCATCGGAGGGCATGCGCATGATCATTGACGATGTAATGACCGATAAAATCACCCTGCACGGCTTAGGCTTCGTGCAGGTTCAGCTGCAGGGAAATCAACGGATGCACGTTTGGCATCCTGAGCTGCCGCGCCGGGCTTGCTTCGAGCATTCGGCGATCCACAACCATCGCTTCGACTTCGAGTCGCGGGTTCTGGTCGGCACGCAAATCAATATCCCGTTTGCGGCTTTCCCCGCGGCATCTGCCTGTTTTATCAAGGAGACCCACGAGCTCTATCTGCATGAGGGTGCGAGAACGCCACGTGGTGGCCGCCCATGGACGCCGAATGGTCGCGTGGAGATGCGAGAGCTTTACAACCACGCGGTATCCGCCGGATCGACCTATTACATGAAGGCATACGACTTCCATCGCACCGAGCCCGGCGGCGATGGGAAGGTGGCGACAATCCTGAAGAAGAGGTGGGAAGGGACAAAGGGCGCGCAGTCCAGTTGCGTGATCGGCATCGAACCTGACACTTATTTCGACCGTTTTCAATGGTCGCCGATCCGACTCTGGGAAGTCGTTGCCGATGTGTTGCTTGGCCAGAAGGTGGCGGCATGAATGAGGCAAATCACAACGAGATACTTGCAGAGTCGGCGGCCCGCTATCTCCGAAATATTGGAGCGGAGAACTACGCAGGCGTTGTTTTCACTATCGAATTTGATACCGGCGCTGAGCAGATTGAGGTGCTGGTAACAACGCAAAAAGTCGGAGCACCCACCCCTCACGATTTAAGAATAAAAGCTGAAAACCAACGCGACACGTTGCTCGTCCAGCTTAACGAAGCCAACGAATTGCTCAAGAAATTAGCCGATATCGACTTCAACCAGGACTTCGACCGCGACTACTGGCAATACCTGTTAGGCGAAGTGAGTCTACAACTGGCCGCTACTGGCGGTCCGACGGAGGCAAGATGATGGAATTCCAGAGTGAAACCCTCACCGACGAAGAGCTGGCCACAATCACCGGCTACAAAATCCCGTCCTGCCAACGCCAGTGGCTGACGAACAACCACTGGGAGTACGTTGTAACCGGCGCTCAGCGTCCAGTTGTAGGCCGGGTTTATGCCCGGCTGAAACTTGCGGGGGTCAAGCCAACGGCAAACAATGCCGTGGCCGAGACCTGGACTCTCGACCTAGCACGCGTAGGCTGAAGATGCGACAGAAGAAAACAGCCAATCGTGATCTGCCCCCCCGGATGATCCGGCGCACACGCAAAAGAAAAGGCGGTACGACCTGGACGGGTTACTACTACAACGGCAGGGACGCGGACGGCAACCGCGTCGAGATCCCGCTCGGAGGCGACCTCGACGAAGCCAAGATCGAATGGGCGCGGCTCGACCGCAAGGCGACACCTAAACCGGCCCACTTGATGGGCCGGCTTTTCGACGACTACGAGAAAAAGGTGATCCCCACCCTCAAGCCAGGCACTCAGAGCGATTATCTGAAGGGACTGAAACAACTTCGGAATGCTTTCGAGCTAGCCCCGATCGAAGCCATGGCACCACAGGTGATCGCCCAGTATCGAGACGCCCGCAGCGCAAAGGTACGCGCGAACCGGGAAATTGCCCTGCTTTCAACCATGTTCACTTTTGCCCGAGAGTGGGGACTGACTGACAAGGCCAACCCTTGCTTCGGTCTTCGCCGCAACAAGGAGACGCCTCGGGACTTCTATGCCGGCGATATCATCTGGAATGCAGTATACGAGCAAGCCGGGCAAGATCTCAGGGACGCAATGGATCTGGCATATCTGACCGGCCAACGCCCTGCCGATGTGCTCAAGGCATCCACCACCGATCTCAATCATGGCTTCCTAATGGTTGGCCAGGGCAAGACGGAAAAGCGCCTGAGAATCCGACTCTACGACGGTGACAAAGAAACAGATCTCTGCGTTTTCATCAATGGCCTACTCGATCGCCGAGCCCAAGCTGGCACCAGAACATCGATCCTAATCACAAACCAGACAGGTCTGCGCATGAGCTACAACATGTTACGTAACCGATGGGACGAGGCCCGGAATAAGGCAGCAACGAAGGCAGCAATTGACGGTGACAGTGAGCTAGCCACTACAATTCGGAAGTTTCAATTCAGAGACATCAGACCGAAAGCTGGTAGCGAAATCGAGGATATTAAGGAAGCAAGTCGATTGCTTGGACACTCAACGGAAGATATGACGAAGAAAGTCTATCGAAGAGTTGGGGAAATAGTTAAGCCCACAAAGTAAATCATAAACGAGGGGGTGTAGTGAAACTTCAAAGGCTTCACTACAACTCACTACTATTATTTTACCTTTCGAGCTAGACCGGGATCCAGAGTAATTTCCCACTCCCTTGGACGGCCTTTCTTTATTATCTCCATAGTTTCGCTAGGTGAAAGGCCAAAAGCAACTCCCGCAGCTTTCAGATCAATTGTAGAATAATTAGGCGACTTGGCCATTTCTTGAAGTTGGACGACCGGATTGATTGCCCCGACGTCAATCAACGTATCATGATGCGTTGGCATCCTGCTTTCAAGCTCACGCACCCTGCCCGCTAACATTCTAGTGTTGGACAGTATCTCCGCTAGAATACTGTCTCCCGTACGCGGTGCTACGTCAGCCTCTTCGGGAGTCGCAGCTAGCGCCTCAGCAAATGATGCCTCAAACTGGGGCCAGTAAGTTTCGAATACTTGTTTTAGAATTCGCTCATCCAATCTTGCCGCTTCTAGACATGAATTAAGTGATGAGATCAGCCCCCACATAGATGAGCGCTCAGGAGTTGTATGATTGAACTGAGCTAAAGGATCCTCGATATCAGATGGAGAAAGATCAATTAGAAACGTGCACACTCTATTAGTGCTAAGTCCCTTCGCCAGCGCGCCAGTCTCAAAGAGAATCCATGGTTTGTTTTTATTCTCTTGAGTAAGGCAGACAATGCCAGCAGCCGTCTCACGGAGTTGATCTGATATTTCGGAAAACCAGATAGCTCCCTTATCTATATCACGTGTAGAGATCCACGGCTGCGAAGCTTGCAGCACGCATTTGATCCAGTCGCTGAGTAACTCTGCTACGGCCTTACTACGCGGGCCCGACCAGCTTACGAAGACCTTCATTCCTCAATCCTTGACAGATATTTCGATATAGCAATATGACATACATCCCTAGAGAAAAGCACGTCACATGAACCTGCATACCGCTCTGCATTCGCTCAATTGCGGAACACCTGTCAAAAATTGCGGAACACCCCACTTTCTCACAGGCAAGAAAAAACCCCGTAGATCATTGATCTACGGGGTTTTTAATAGTGGAGGCCGAGGTCGGAATCGAACCGGCGTAGGTGGATTTGCAATCCACTGCATAACCATTTTGCTACTCGGCCTCAAACGATTGCTGTTTAGTAGCACAACAACAACCGCGTACAAACTGGAGCGGGAAACGAGACTCGAACTCGCGACCCCGACCTTGGCAAGGTCGTGCTCTACCAACTGAGCTATTCCCGCTTGGTGTGGCGCATTCTATAGAATTAAGAAGCCCCGTCAACCCCTTGATTCAAAAAAGTTTTATTTCTTTTCAACGTCAGTCTTCAGATGTGGCCAGGCGGCACGCAAGTACTGCACCATCGACCACAAAGTCAGCCCGGCAGAGATCATCAGTAAGCTGTAACCCACAAGCACCCAGAAACTGAAGTCACGCGGGTTAGCCAACAGGATGACCAACGCCAGCATTTGCGCTGCGGTTTTCCACTTGCCGAGGTTGGAGACTGCCACATGAGCTCGGGCACCGAGTTCGGCCATCCATTCACGCAGCGCCGAAACGACGATCTCACGACCGATGATGACTGCAGCAGGCAAGGTCAGCCACAGATTACCGTGTTCCTGCACGAGGAGCACGAGCGCCACCGCTACCATCAACTTGTCGGCAACGGGATCGAGAAATGCCCCGAATGGTGTGCTTTGTTCCAGACGACGAGCAAGATAGCCATCGAGCCAGTCAGTAGCCGCCGCAAAGGCAAATACTGACGCCGAAGCCATATAACTCCACTGATACGGCAGATAAAACAGCAAAATGAAGATCGGGATGAGCAGGACGCGGAGAACGGTAATCAGATTAGGGATATTCATCGGCACAACTGGCTACGAGGTGAGTTGGCATTCTACTCGCTATGCAGGTTTGCATAAATCGACTCTGCGAGCTTTTTACTGATCCCCGGTGCTTTGGCGATCTCTTCGATGCTTGCACGAGACAGCTCCTGCAATCCACCAAAATGTTTCAACAAATCCCGACGCCGGGTCGGCCCGACACCCGCAACCCCTTCCAGCGTTGAGGTGCGGCGGGTCTTGCCGCGCCGTGCGCGGTGCCCGGTAATTGCGAACCGGTGGGCTTCGTCACGAATCTGCTGGATCAGGTGCAGCGCCGGTGAGTCACCACGCAAAGTGAATTCGTGAGCGGCATCATTAAGATACAAAGTTTCGAAACCTGCCTTGCGTGTTGCCCCCTTGGCCACACCCAGCAGGATCAGATCCGGCACCGCCAGTTCGTTCAGCACATCACGGGCCATCGACAGCTGACCTTTACCGCCGTCCACCAACAGGATGTCGGGCAGCTTGCCCTCCCCATCCTTCAGTTTGCTGAAGCGCCGGGTCAACGCCTGATGCATGGCGGCGTAGTCATCGCCCGCCGTGACGCCCTCGATGTTGTAACGACGATAGTCAGACTTGATCGCGCCTTCCGGACCGAATACGACACAGGACGCGACGGTCGCCTCGCCGCTGGAGTGACTGATGTCATAGCATTCCAGACGCTGCGGTGGCTCATCCAGGTTCAACACTTCGGCGAGCGCATCGAATCGCGCAGCGGTGTGTTGGCGATTGGCCAGGCGCGCGCCCAGCGCCTGTTCGGCATTGGTGACCGCCAACTGCTGCCAGCGTGCCCGCGTGCCACGCACCCGATGACTGATGGACAGTTCACGCCCGCGCAGTTCGTGGATGGCATCGACAAGAGCGGTGGCATCTTCTGGAACTACGTTGACGATCAACTCACTGGGCAGGTCGCGTTCCGGGCTGCTGATGAAGTATTGGCCAAGAAATGCGGCCATGACTTCGGCGACATCCTCTTCAATGCCAACCTGCGGGAAGAAGTTCTTGCTGCCCAGCACTCGCCCGCCACGCACGCTGATCAGATGAACGCAGGCACCGCCCGGATTGACGAAGGCTGCGATGACATCGATGTCGCCAGTGCCGCCCTCCATGCTTTGCTGATCCTGAACCCGACGCAGCAAGGCAATCTGGTCACGCAACTCGGCAGCGCGCTCGAATTCAAGATTGACCGCTGCCTCCTCCATCGCCGTAGAGAGTTCATTGGTCAGTGCATGACTGCGACCTTCAAGAAACATCACCGAGTGTCGAACATCTTCGGCATAGACCTCAGGCTCGACCAGACCGACACAAGGTGCCTTGCAGCGTTTGATCTGATATTGCAGACATGGGCGCGTGCGATTCTTGTAGTAACTGTCTTCGCACTGGCGAACGAAAAAGGTCTTTTGCAGCAGGCTGAGGCTTTCGCGGATGGCCCCGGCGCTCGGGTACGGACCGAAATACTTGCCTTTGGCCTTCTTCGCGCCACGGTGGATGCTCAGGCGCGGAAATTGTCCGTCAGACAGAAACACGTAGGGGTAGGACTTATCGTCGCGCAACAGAATGTTGTACGGCGGCCGCCACTCCTTGATCAGCGTCTGCTCAAGCAGCA
>NZ_QAIK01000044.1:51440-58286 GCF_003061005.1 Pseudomonas sp. HMWF021
GATGGTCGTTTCGACCTGCGCGATACGTCCGACCAGCGCGGCAGTTTTCGGCGCCAGCCCGGTCTTGCGAAAATAACTGGCAAGGCGCTTTTTGAGGTTCTTGGCCTTGCCGACGTACAACAGGCGCGCATCGCCGTCGAACATGCGATAAACGCCGGGACGCCCGCTGACTGTCGCCAGGAAGGCGCTGGAATCGAATACTTCAGTCATGATCAGGCGCTGGCATCAACCATGCCGTGGCGTACCGCCAATAGCGTCAGCTCGACGTCGCTGCTGATCGACAGCTTTTCGAAGATCCGATAGCGATAAGTGTTCACCGTTTTCGGCGACAGGCAGAGTTTGTCGGAGATGATCTGCACCTTCTGGCAGCCGACAATCATCAAGGCGATCTGGATTTCCCGTTCGGACAACGCATCGAAAGGTGAATCGTTGGTCGGCTGGAACGACTTGATCGCCAGTTGCTGGGCAATCTGCGGGCTGATGTAGCGCTGCCCCGCGAATACCAGCCGAATCGCCTGGACCATTTCCGGCAAACCCGCACCCTTGGTCAGGTAGCCAGCGGCACCCGCCTGCAACAGGCGTGTAGGAAACGGATCCTCCTCGCACACCGTGACAGCGACGACCTTGATGTCCGGATGACTGCGCAGCAACTTGCGCGTGGCCTCCAGACCACCGATACCGGGCATCTTGACGTCCATCAGGACCACATCGGGTTTCAACTCACGGGCCTTGATCAGGGATTCTTCCCCGGACTCGGCCTGTCCAACCACCTGCAGGCCATCGATATCGGCCAGCATACGTGTAATGCCTGTACGAACGAGATCATGGTCATCGACCACTAGCACCCTAATCAAGCAGACACCTCGCGATATGGTCTTATTGGGATGCCGGACACCTTAGCAAAAAGTGCCAGACAGACCTAGCGGCAAGCAGCATTTAAAAAGTTTCAATTCATCATCGAGGGCTTGCCGGCCGTGGGTTTCAGAGCACAGGTGTTGCGAAATCGAGCTGCATCCTCAGGAAACACTCGTCCTCACCGCACACATTCAGACCTTTTCTCTTATACAGACTTTGCGCAGGATTATTTTTGAATACTGTCAGACGCAACGCTGGAAGTCCTTCGGTGCGGGCGATGGCGATAACCTGGTCGATTGTCCAGGATCCTGCGCCCTGCCTGCGAAAGGCTTCGGCTATCTGCAACTCGCGGATGTACAACGCCCGGCGATCCCGACTCAAACTGAAATATCCTACGGATACATCATCAAGAAGAAGCAACCAGTTGTCCCGTCCATCCCAGGCTACGTCGAACGCTTCGTCCTGCCACAGCAAGTCGTGGTCAATGTAATAGCGCAACATGTTCTGACATGTCAGTTCCCGGGCAAACACCCGATCACCCGGTTCAGCGCGGCGCAAATGGTAGGTCATTGTCCCACCGTCAAAAATACGAACCGCCCCTGCCTTGCCAGCAACACGCACGATTGGGCTTTTGCGATCACGAACGTCGACATTGTTCATCCTGAGCGTGTGCCAAATACTGAGTGTGTCACAACATCCGTGGCACTCAAGCGATAGGCAACGTCTTGAATGCGCGATAGCAATTTCTGATTGCTCAGGCCTATGGGCCTCTAGTAAGCTCGGCGCATTCATCGGAGACAGACCATGTTCAACGCCCTCTCACAGCTACGTTCCGCCAGCGCACAGCGCTCGGTTGCGGCTGCCCGGGCCAATGACGTCTGCGCTCCAGCAAACTTTTATTTTGGGTATTGGTTTAGCCACTGGCGCGCCTGATACCCACACGGCGCCCATGAAAACGGGTCGCCTACCAGAGAATTCTCAACCCCCGGTCGGCCTCCCGACCGGGGGTTTTGTTTTTTCAGGCCCGATTTTTTCAGCAACACACCAGACATTTTGAGGAATCACGACATGAACTACGCCACTTATTACCGTTACGACACTTTTACTGCCTGGCGATTTAGCAGCCTCCGCTCGGGACAGCCTGCCGCCTCCGATCGGTCACCCACAGGTGGCAAGCACACACACGCAGCCAATACGGCCAATTGTCGAACACCCCAGTAGGGCCGAGTGAGCGGGAAGCACCCGCCGCCAGCCCAGGAATCCCGAATATGAACTCGTCTGTTTCTGCTCTGCCACTGCCCCACCTGAATTCTGCCAACGAAGCACTGACCCTGCGTCTGCCCAGCTCGTTGCAGCTCAAGCAGCAATTACCCCTGAGCAATGCCCTCGCTCAGCAAATCGCAGCCCACCGCCAGTCGGTCCGCGCGATTCTCAATGGCGAAGACCACCGCCTGCTGGTCGTCGTCGGCCCCTGCTCGATTCATGATCCACGGTCCGCGCTCGAATACGCCGAGAAACTTTCTCGCCTGGCACATGAAGTCAGCGGCGAAATGCTGCTGGTGATGCGTGCCTACGTCGAAAAACCACGCACCACCGTCGGCTGGAAAGGCCTGGCTTACGACCCGCACCTGGATGGCAGCGATGACATGGCGGCCGGCCTGACCCTGTCGCGTGAGTTGATGCTTGAAATGATCAGGCTGGGATTGCCCATCGCCACCGAACTGCTACAACCGATGGCTGCGGGCTATTTCGATGACCTGCTCAGTTGGGTTGCCATCGGTGCACGCACCACTGAATCACAGATTCACCGGGAGATGGCCAGCGGTCTGAACATGCCCACAGGTTTCAAGAACGGCACAGATGGCGGCATCACCGTAGCCGTTGACGCCATGCGTTCGGCTGCGCATCCGCACCGGCACTTCGGTGTTGATAGCCAGGGACATCCGGCAATCATTCAGACACCCGGCAACCCGGACACTCACATCGTGCTGCGAGGCGGTCATCACGGCCCGAACTACGATTGCGAAAGCGTCGCACGGGTCAACGCCGACTTGAACCGTTTGAAGATTCCGGGCCGGATCATGGTTGACTGTAGCCACGCCAACAGCGGCAAGGATCCACTGCGTCAACCAGAAGTGTTCAACGAGGTACTCAATCAGCGCCTGCAAGGTGATCGCTCCCTGATCGGCATGATGATTGAGTCCCACCTGTTCGAAGGCTGTCAGGCCCTGGGCCCGACCTTGCGTTACGGCGTGTCCGTTACCGACGGTTGCCTGGGGTTCAGTGCCACTGAACAGCTACTGTCGGATGCAGCCAGACGTCTTCGAGACTGAGGCTGACAATCAGAACAGCCTTTGCGGACATTTCAATATCCCGCAAAGGCTGAATCATCGTGCAAGCACCTATGCAAGGTTCGGGTTACGCTCGCACCAGGATGGGGGTAATACCGGAAGCCTGACTAGCGTCATCCAGCCGTTCCACCGAATACGACAATTGCACCGTGGTTTCCCGATGCTCACGCCAGAAACGGTAAGGCACGGTAAATACCAAGGGCTGACCTGCGGTTTGTTGCGTAATGTCCCGCTCATCACGATAACTGAAATACTCGCCATCGCATTTCAGGTACACCAGTTCTCCCTCCTCGGCCTGGGCGCTGCCAATCACCACGGTAACGCCGTCCTGCGCATCGGCCACATCCAGCTCCCCGTTTTGCGCTTCCAGCACTTCTGGCGCCGCAAGATCACCTCGAATCAAAGGTGCGATCAGTATTTGCGAAATCGCCGAGTGCCTTATCCGGGCGGCAGCCGACTCGATCCGGTAACTGACGCTCACTTGTTGCTTGGCATGGGAGGCGATGTCATCAGCCGTTGCCCAGAAAGACACAGCTTCGCCAACGGCAAACTGCTCCACGATCAACACATCGTTGATGACCGGCAGTTCATCGACGCTCTTCCAGGACAGGATGATCCGATCGCCCGCCGCCATCCGTGCATAGGGTCGCACGATGATGTTCGCCCCCTGCGGAACGCGGGTCGGATCAAGCGTCCCACCTACCACGCCTTCAATGACCGGAGCGAGCAGGTCGGGTTCTGGATTACCCACATCCAGTTGCAAACGAGTGGATGAAACCGGTTCAGGCAGCGCAGCGCTGTACAGCGTCCAGTAAATTTCCAGCGAGCCGCGCTCCAGTGCCGCGATGTGCACGCCCTTTATGACGAAGACGACTTCCTGGCCGACCTGCCCTTCACTGACCGAGCGTGTGGTTTCGTGGATATGCGGCTGTCCTTCGTCATCAAGCCCTCGCCAGTTCAGCACCAGTTTGTCACCGCACAGCATGTTCGGATAAGGCGCAACTCTGACGAATGCGTTGCTCAGGGAAGGATCAAGCATTCCACCCTCCAGTACCTCGATCATCGGAGCGGGCAACACCAGGACTGACGCCGGGACAGCGACTGACGCGGGCCTGTAGCTGAATTCAAAACTGTCGGTGTCCACTTTCAGATTCAGAAGACCACGTCCACCGGATTCAGCCGATACAGGGGGCATATGTGACGCTGGCGCAACAGGAGAGTCGCCATTGGCTTCATAGTTAGACATTCGTAGCTCCATTCCTTGGATGAGACGCTGCTGCGAAAGCGGCGTCGGGCGAATTCCATTCAATACCATCCAGCGATTGGAGGATGTCAGCGCAAAGCATCGCGCCGGCGGGGCAAACACACCGCGTGATGTAGGCATACGGCACAGAATCCATCTATACCGGGCAAAAGATTGCCAAATGTTCCGACTACCCCCTCAACCAGAACCGAAAATTCATACGTTACTAAGTCCAGTTTCCTCACGACCCTGAGGAATCTTCAGACATCGCCCGCCTGTAAGCCTGCTTTAAAGTGGCACGCACCAACCACTGACAAACAGCTGCAAAAGAGGCACAACCATGCAACGGAATGCGACAACTCGCTACCCCATACTTTTGGTCCATGGTCTGTTCGGGTTTGACCGCATCGGCCATTTCGAACTTTTTCATGATGTCAAGCAAGCGCTGCGAGAGTCGGGTGGACAAGTGTTTGTTCCGCAACTGTCTGCCACCCATGACAACGAAGTACGTGGTCAGCAACTGATGCTGCAGATCGATCGCGTGTTACAAGGCACAGGCACCGGCAAGGTCAACCTGATCGGACATAGCCAGGGAGCGCTGGCGTGCCGTTACGCCGCTGCGCTGGCACCGGAAAAAATCGCCTCGGTCACGTCGGTCAGCGGGCCCAACCACGGTTCGGAACTGGCGGATGCCTTACGTCTGGCCCTGATCCCGGGAAGCTTGCCGGAACATGTGGCGGAGCATGCAGCCACGCAGTTTGCGCACTTTCTATCGATGCTGAGCGGTCAATCGGGTCTGGCGCAGAATGCCGTGGCCGCGCTCAATGCCCTGACCACTGTCGGCGTAGGCCAATTCAACAAAAAATACCCTCAGGGTCTGCCTACGACCTGGGGCGGCCAGGGGCCGGAGCGGGTCAATGACGTTCATTACTATTCCTGGAGCGGCACGCTGCAAGACAATTTGCTCCAGGCTCTTGATCCGGTACATAGCGTCTGTCGGGCATTATCGGGCCATTTTGTCGAAGAGGCCGGGCAGAATGATGGTTTCGTGGGTCGCTACAGCTCCCATCTGGGCCGGGTCATCCGCTCCGACTATCCATTCGACCATCTTGGCAGTCTGCGCCGCTGCGGCGGGCTGCGAAAACCCGGACCTGATCCCATCGAACTCTACGTTGAACATGCGATACGCCTGAAGGCCGCGCAGCTATAGACGTGCATCATTACTTCGAACGGAACTTTGCCGAGAAATCGCTTACTGATTCCGGTAGGCTCCACACTTTACTGAAATAGATTGGAGAATTTCCCCATGGCTAAAGCCACTGCCCGCCACATCCTGGTTTCCAGCGAAGACAAGTGCAACGAACTCAAGGCCCAGATCGAAGGCGGTGCTGATTTCGCCGAAGTCGCCAAGGCCAACTCCACCTGCCCGTCCAGCCGTCAGGGCGGCGACCTGGGTTCGTTCGGTCCTGGCCAGATGGTCAAGGAATTCGACACCGTGGTCTTCAGCGCACCGATCAACGTCGTGCAAGGCCCGGTGAAGACCCAGTTCGGTTATCACTTGCTCGAAGTCACCAGCCGCCAGGACTGATCCGTCGCCTGCCTGCTGTTCCAACGGCCCGCCTTTTGGTGGGCCGTTGTGTTTTGGTTACAGGATACGGCTGGCGACTGACGCGCCGCTCGCGTACAAATTGCGCTTATCGATCACCCGGCTTTAAGGCTGACAATGCGACTGGCTTTCCCCTCCTTGCTGTTCACTGCCGTGGCCCTGCTGTTGGGCGCCGCAGGTGTGGACGCCTCCCCGCAACACGCGTTGACCGTCTATGGCGAACCGGCCAGATACCCGGCCGGCTTCAGTCACTTCGACTACACCAATCCGCAGGCGCCCAAGGGCGGCACCATGCGCCGCTCGGCCATCGAGATCGGGCATTTCGATCACATCCTGCCGTATATCGACAAAGGCATCGGCGTCACACAGATCGACGGCATGCTCTATTCGCCACTGGCCCAGCGCTCGATGGATGAGCCGTACACGGTTTATGGCCTGGTGGCGCAAAAGATGGAGCGCTCGGAGGATGGCCTGTCCCTGCGCTTCTTTATCAACCCCAAAGCGCGCTTCGCCGATGGCAAACCCATCACTGCGCAAGACGTACGCTACACCTATGATCTGCTGATGACCCAGGGCAGCCTGCGTTATCGCACGCAGTTCGCCGACGTCAAAGGCGTTGAAGTCGAAGCGCCGTTGACCGTGCGTTTCGACTTCAAAAGCAACGAGAACCGCACCTTGCCGCTGGACATCGCCACCCTGCCGGTGTTTCCCGAACACTGGTGGAAAACCCGCGACTTCGCCGCCGGCGGTGGCTATGAACCGCCACTGGGCAGCGGCCCTTACCGGGTCGG
>NZ_QAIK01000044.1:58338-82141 GCF_003061005.1 Pseudomonas sp. HMWF021
GATTTGCCGGTCAGTCGTGGCCTGTACAACTTCGATCACTTCAGCATCGAGTATTTCGGCGACACCGATGTCGCACGCCAGGTATTGCGCGGCGGCGCCTATGACTACAACCGTGAGTTTTCCGCCACCGGCTATTCGATCGGTTACGACAGCCCGGCGCTGAATGACGGACGGTTGCAGAAGGCCCACCTGGCCACCGAAGCCCCGCAATCGGCCCAGGGTTTCGTGTTCAATCTGCAAAAACCGATGTTTCAGGATCGCAGGGTGCGTCAGGCGCTGGCGATGCTTTGGGATTTCGAGTGGAGCAACCGGCAGATGATGCGCAACATGTACATCCGCCAGCAAAGCTACTTCTCCAACTCCGCGCTGGCCGCCCGCGAGCTGCCGGATGCCGCGGAACTGAAAATCCTCGAGCCGCTGCGCGGACAGGTTCCCGACGAGGTCTTCACTCAAGTCTTCGAAGCGCCGAAAACCGATGGCAGCGGCTTGATCCGCGACAAACAGCTGCAAGCGTTGCAGTTGCTGGAGCAGGCTGGCTGGAAACCTGATGGCGACCAACTGGTCAATGCCGAGGGCGAGCCGTTGAGCTTCACCTTTCTGGTCAGCCAGAACGGCATGGATCGCCTGCTGCTGCCCTACAAACGCACGCTGAAGCAGATCGGCATCGACCTGAATATCCGCCGCATCGACTCCTCGCAATACGTCAATCGCCTGATGAGCCGAGACTACGACATGATCGTTACCGGCTACCCGGTCACCACGTCTCCGGGTGGCGAGTTACTCAATTATTTCGGTTCGATTTCCGCCAACGACCCCGGCGCCAACAACTACATGGTGCTGAAGAATCCGGCGGTCGACACCCTGATCAACGGCCTGATCCGCGCCTCGACCCAGAGCGACATGCTGCACTACGCCCACGCGCTGGACCGGGTGCTGCAATGGAACTACTACTGGATCCCCAACTATTACCCGCCGGGCACCTCGACTGTCTGGTGGAACCGTTTCGGCATGCCGGCGATCCAGGCCAGCAATGACGAAGCCATCGAGAGCTGGTGGGAAATCAGTACCACGCCATTGACCAATCAGCAGATGACCGCCGAAAAAATCGGGCGTGGCAGACCCGGAGGACCGCACTGATGTGGGCATACATTCTGCGGCGCCTGCTGCTGATCATCCCGACGCTGGTGATCATCCTGCTGGTCAATTTCGTGATCATTCAAGCGGCACCCGGTGGCCCGGTCGAACAGGCCATCGCCCATCTGCAAGGCATCGGCGGTGCGAGTGTCGGCGGCAGTGCCAGCGAAACCATGAGCAACACTTCGCGTGCCAGCCGTGGCCTCGATCCGCAACTGATCAAGGACATCGAAAAGCAGTACGGTTTCGACAAACCGGCGCATGAACGCCTGTGGCTGATGCTCAAGAACTACGCGCAGCTGGACTTCGGCAAAAGCTTTTTCCGCGGCGCAACGGTCACCGACCTGATCCTGGAAAAGATGCCGGTGACCATTTCTCTCGGTCTGTGGGCGACGCTGATCACCTATCTGGTGTCGATCCCGCTGGGCATCCGCAAAGCAGTGCATCACGGCAGCCATTTTGATATCTGGAGCAGCACCGCGATCATCATCGGCTATGCGATGCCAGCGTTTCTGTTCGCAATGTTTCTGATCGTGGTGTTTGCCGGTGGCACGTCATTGAACTGGTTTCCGGTGCGCGGACTGGTCTCGGACAATTTCGAATCGCTGTCGACCCTAGGCAAGATTGCCGATTACTTCTGGCACCTGGTGTTGCCGGTGACGGCGCTGGTGATTGGCGGCTTCGCCACGCTGACGATCCTCACCAAGAACTCGTTCCTCAATGAAATCACCCGCCAGTACGTGGTCACCGCCCGCGCCAAAGGTCTGAGCGAGCGACGCGTACTTTACGGCCATGTCTTCCGCAACGCGATGCTGCTGGTGGTCTCGGGAATTCCGCAGGCGTTCATCAGTGTGTTCTTCGCCGGTTCACTGTTGATCGAAGTGATCTTTTCCCTCGACGGTCTCGGTCGCATGAGTTACGAGGCGGCGGTTTCCCGGGACTACCCGGTGGTGTTCGGCTCGCTGTTCATCTTCACCCTGTTCGGCCTCCTGATAAAACTGATCGGCGACCTGTGCTACACCCTGGTCGACCCGCGTATCGACTTCGCCGCGAGGAACGCCTGATGTTCAAGCTCTCGCCTCTGGGCCGTCGCCGTTTTGCGCGATTCAAGAAAAACCGCCGTGGCTGGTGGTCGCTGTGGCTTTTCATCGGACTGTTCGTGGTAACGCTGGGCGGTGAACTGATCGCCAACGACAAGCCGCTGGTGGTCAGCTATCAGGACCAGCTCTACTTCCCGGTCTTCAAGCGCTACACCGAGCAGGAATTTGGCGGACAACTGCCATTCCAGGCCGATTACCGCAGTGACTATGTGCAGAACCTGATCCGCAAGGACGGTGGCTGGCTGCTGTTCCCACCGATCCCGTTCAGCGACGACACGCCCAACTACGACCTCAATCAACCTGCACCGAGCCCGCCCTCCAAGGTCAACTGGCTGGGCACTGACGATCAGGCGCGCGATGTATTGGCGCGGGTGATTTTCGGCGCTCGGGTATCAATCCTGTTTGCTTTGATGCTGACCGCCATCAGCGCGCTGATCGGCATTGCCGCCGGCGCCCTGCAAGGCTACTACGGCGGCTGGGTCGATCTGCTCGGGCAGCGCCTGCTGGAGGTCTGGAGCGGATTGCCGGTGCTGTACCTGCTGATCATCCTGTCCGGTTTCGTCGAGCCAAACTTCTGGTGGCTGCTGGGGATCATGGCGCTGTTTTCCTGGCTGGCGCTGGTGGATGTGGTGCGCGCCGAGTTCCTGCGCGGGCGCAATCTGGAATACGTCAAAGCGGCTCGCGCTTTAGGCCTGACTGACCGCAAAGTGATTTTCCGGCACATCCTGCCCAACGCGATGAACGCGACGCTGAGTTACCTGCCGTTCATTCTGACCGGAGCGATTTCCACCCTCACCGCTCTCGACTTCCTTGGTTTCGGCATGCCCGCTGGCAGCGCCTCGCTGGGTGAACTGATCGGTCAGGGCAAGCAGAACCTGCAAGCGCCGTGGCTCGGGCTGACGGCGTTTTTCACTCTGGCGCTGATTCTTTCTTTACTGGTGTTCATCGGCGAAGCGTTACGTGATGCATTCGACCCTCGATCCTGAAGTGTGACCATGACTGATAACCTGATCGAAATCCGTGACCTGAACGTCGCCTTCCATGGCCAGCCGGCGGTGCGCAACCTGTGCCTGGACATCCGCCCCGGCGAGTGCCTGGCGCTGGTCGGCGAGTCGGGCTCGGGCAAATCGGTGACCGCACATTCGATTCTGCAGTTGCTCCCCGAAGGCGATGCGCAAACCAGCGGCAGCATTCGCTATCGCGGTCAGGAATTGCTCGGCGCCGATCCGAAAGTGCTGCGCGAACTGCGTGGCAACCGGATCGCGATGATCTTCCAGGAGCCGATGACCTCGCTCAATCCGCTGCACACCATTGAAAAGCAGATCGGCGAGACCCTGCTGGTGCATCGCGGTCTGGGCGGTAAAGCGGCGCAACAACGCATTCTCGAACTGCTTGAACTGGTGGGCATCCAGAAACCCAAGGAGCGCCTCAAGGCCTACCCGCATCAGCTCTCAGGCGGTCAGCGGCAACGGGTGATGATTGCCATGGCCCTGGCTTGCGAGCCAGAGTTATTGATCGCCGACGAACCGACTACCGCGCTCGATGTGACGGTGCAGCGCAAGATCCTGCTGTTGCTCAAATCCTTGCAACAACGCCTGGGCATGTCGCTGCTGCTGATCAGTCACGACCTCAATCTGGTACGCAGCATTGCACAACGGGTGTGCGTGATGAAGTCGGGCGAGATCGTCGAGCAGGCACCGTGTGAAACCCTGTTTACCGAACCGAAGCATCCTTATAGCTGTGTGCTGCTCAACGCCGAACCGGAAGGCGAAGCCCTGCCCCGGGACGAGCGCGAGAATGTGCTGGAAGTCGATGATTTGCGCGTCGAGTTCGTCGTCGGTGGCGGGCTGTTCCAGCGCAAACAATATCTGCGCGCGGTGGACGGCATCAGCCTGAGTATCCAGCGCGGCAAGACCCTGGGGATTGTCGGCGAGTCCGGGTCTGGCAAATCGACCCTGGGCCAGGCGATTTTGCGGCTGCTCGATTCCGAAGGCAGCATCCGTTTCCAGGGCACGGCTCTCGACGGTCTTGATCAGAAACAGTTGCGACCATGGCGCAGGCAGATGCAGGTAGTGTTTCAGGATCCGTTCGGTAGCCTGAGTCCACGGATGTCCGTGGCGCAGATCATCAGCGAAGGACTGGAGGTGCATTGTCAGTCCAGCGCCGAAGAGTGCGATGCTCAGGTGATCCGTGTGCTGAAGGAAGTCGGCCTCGACCCGGAAAGCCGTCATCGCTACCCGCACGAGTTTTCCGGCGGTCAACGCCAGCGCATTGCCATCGCCCGGGCGCTGGTGCTGAAACCGGCATTGATCCTGCTCGACGAACCGACCTCGGCCCTTGACCGTACCGTGCAGAAACAAGTGGTCGCCCTGCTCCGCGACCTCCAGGAAAAACACGGTTTGACCTACCTGTTCATCAGCCACGACCTGGCGGTGGTGCGGGCGCTGGCCCACGACATGATCGTGATCAAGGACGGCAAAGTGGTTGAGCGCGGTGCCAGCCATGAAGTGTTCGATGCACCGCAGCATCCTTACACCAGGGAGCTGTTGGCGGCGGCGCATCCGGGGTAGGCATAATCGGCGCTTGCCTTGATACCGAGTCGCGGCCTTCGCTGGCAAGCCAGCTCCCACAGGGATTCGGGTTGTACCCAAATATGGGGTGCCCAGAGAAACCTGTGGGAGCTGGCTTGCCAGCGAAGAGGCCCGAAAAGACAACCCAAATTCCGGATCCGCCAACCCATGAACACCACCGAAAGCCTCAAGGACTACCAACGCGTGCGCACGCTGGCGATCCGCTCGTTGTTCGAGATCATCGAGCAGTCCAGCGAAGGCACGGTGATTGTCGATCGTGATGCCAACATCGTCTGGATGAACGAGCGTTATGCCCGGCGTTTCGGTCTTGAGTCGGCGAAAAAAGCCATCGGCAAACCCTGCGAAAGCGTGATTCCCGGCAGCCTGCTGCGCGAAGTAGTGCGCACGGGCCGCCCCATTCTTCTGGACATGCAGGACACACCGAAAGAACCCCTGGTGGTGATGCGCCTGCCGATCCACGACGACGCCGGGACGGTCATCGGCGCCATCGGTTTTGCCCTGTTCGATGAGTTGCGCAGCCTGTCGCCGATGCTCAAGCGTTACCTGAGCATGCAGGAAGAACTGGCCTCGACCCGCTCGCTGCTGCGGGCCCGGCAGACCAAATACAACTTCGCCCATTTCATTGGCACCAGCAGCGCCAGCCTCGAAGTCAAACGCCGCGCCCGCCGCAGCGCGAGCACCGAGTCTCCGGTGTTGCTGCTCGGCGAAACCGGCACCGGCAAGGAGTTGCTGGCTCAGGCGATTCACAGCGCCTCGCCGCGGGCGCACAAAGCGTTCGTCAGCATCAACAGCGCGGCAATTCCCGAGGCGTTGCTGGAAGCCGAGTTCTTCGGCACGGCGCCCGGAGCATTCACCGGTGCTGACCGCAAGGGTCGCACCGGCAAGCTGCAGATCGCTCAGGGCGGCACGCTGTTTCTCGATGAAATCGGTGACATGCCGTTGCCGCTCCAAAGCAAACTGCTGCGGGTGCTGCAGGAAAAGGAGTTTGAACCGGTCGGCTCCAACGAAGTGATCCAGAGCGATGTACGGGTGATTGCGGCAACTTCGACCGATCTGCAAGCCGCGATCAAGCGCGGTGAGTTTCGTGCAGACCTGTATTACCGCCTCAACGTATTGCCGATCCAGGTTCCGCCGCTGCGCGAACGCCTCGACGATTTGCCAGCGCTCAGCGAAGCGATCCTCGAAGAATTGCGCAGCCAGCACGAACTGAGCCGCGCGGCGCTGGCGTTGCTCGGTCAACATGCGTGGCCTGGGAACATCCGTGAGTTGCGCAACGTGCTGGAGCGCGCGGCGCTGCTCAGTGATGACCTGATCCTCACCGCTGAGGATATTCGCGCGGCCATCGGTACTTTTACCCCGGTTGAGCGCCCGTCGACGCCGACGCTGGAACCGTTGGTGAAAGAGACTTTCGCTGAGGCGCGGCAGCGATTTGACCGGCAGTTGATCCAGTCTGCCCTCGCACAATGTGCGGGCAAGGTGCCGGAGGCGGCGGCTCGGCTGGGGTTGGGGCGGTCGACGTTGTACAAGAAGATGCTGGCCTTGGGGATCGCCGAGTCTCAATAAAGAGACTCAGTCTCGCTAGCGAGACATTAACTTCAAGATCAAAAGATCGCAGCCTTCGACAGCTCCTACAGGGTTGATATGGAAATTCCATGTAGGAGCTGCCGAAGGCTGCGATCTTTTGATCTTGAAAAAAGTCTCACTATCGAGACAACTCTTCAAACAGTTCAACGAAAAATCCAATAAAACCTATATATTTCAACGCGTTACAAATCTGGCACACATCTCGCTATAGCTCCCTCCTACCTGGCAACACCCACAAAAATAACAATCCCTGGAGACACTCCATGAGTGTGATCATTGCCTTGGCAGCCCTCGCGCTGCTGATGCTCGCCGCCTACCGTGGCTACAGCGTTATCCTTTTCGCCCCGATCGCCGCCCTCGGCGCTGTCCTGCTGACCGATCCTTCTGCCGTCGCCCCTGCCTTTACCGGCGTGTTCATGGAGAAAATGGTTGGTTTCATCAAACTGTATTTCCCGGTGTTCCTGCTCGGTGCCGTGTTCGGCAAATTGATCGAATTGTCGGGGTTCTCCCGTTCAATCGTGGCCGCAGCGATTCGCCTGCTCGGCACTCGCCAGGCGATGCTGGTGATCGTGCTGGTCTGCGCCCTGCTCACCTACGGCGGCGTGTCGTTGTTCGTGGTGGTGTTTGCGGTGTATCCGTTTGCCGCCGAGATGTTCCGCCAGAGCAATATCCCCAAACGCCTGATCCCGGCGACCATCGCCCTCGGCGCATTCTCGTTCACCATGGACGCCCTGCCCGGCACGCCGCAGATCCAGAACATCATCCCCAGCACCTTCTTCAACACCACGGCGTGGGCCGCGCCGTGGCTCGGCGTGATCGGCACGATTTTCGTGTTTTGCGCCGGCATGCTGTTCCTGCAGCGCCAGCGCAACAAGGCCCAGCGTGCGGGTGAAGGCTACGGCACCGAACTGCGTAACGAGCCGGAAACGGCCGAAGACCTGAAGCTGCCGAACCCATGGATCGCCCTGTCGCCGCTGCTGGCGGTGGGCATCATGAACCTGCTGTTCACCCAGTGGATTCCGCAGTGGTACGGCAAGACCCACAGTCTCGCGCTGCCGGGGATGGCCACGCCGGTGACCACGGAAATCGCCAAGCTCACGGCGATCTGGGCCGTGCAGGCGGCGTTGCTGATCGGCATCCTGATGGTCCTGGTGTTCGGCTTCAAGGCGATCCGCAGCAAGCTCGCCGAGGGCAGCAAAAGTGCGGTCAGCGGTGCGTTGCTGGCGGCGATGAACACCGCTTCGGAATATGGTTTCGGTGCGGTGATTGCCTCGTTGCCGGGGTTTCTGGTGCTGGCCGACTGGCTCAAACAAATCCCCAATCCGCTGGTCAACGAAGCGATCACTGTCACCCTGCTGGCCGGCATCACCGGCTCGGCGTCGGGCGGCATGAGCATTGCGCTGGCGGCGATGTCGGAGCAGTTCATCGCAGCGGCCCACGCGGCGAACATTCCGCTGGAAGTGCTGCACCGCGTGGCCGCGATGGCCAGCGGCGGCATGGACACCCTGCCGCACAACGGCGCGGTGATCACGCTGCTGGCGGTCACCGGCCTGACCCACCGCGAAGCCTATAAAGACATTTTCTGTATTACGCTGATCAAGACCCTGGCGGTCTTCGTCGTGATCGGCACTTTCTACGCCACTGGCATTGTGTGAGGTATTCATGACCACTCTTTCGGGCAAGACCGCACTGGTTACCGGCTCCACCAGCGGCATTGGCCTGGGCATCGCCCTGAGCCTGGCCAAGGCCGGCGCCAATCTGATTCTCAACGGTTTTGGCGATGCCTCGAGCGTGATCGCCGAGGTCGCCCGGTTCGGCGGCAAAGTCGGTCACCACCCGGCGGATGTCAGCGATCCGGCGCAGATTGCCGACATGATCGCTTACGCCGAGCGCGAGTTCGGCGGCGTCGACATTCTGGTCAACAACGCCGGGATCCAGCATGTGGCGGCCGTGGAAGCGTTTCCGGTGGAGCGCTGGGATTCGATCATCGCGATCAATCTGTCGTCGGTGTTCCATAGCACCCGCCTGAGCCTGCCGGGGATGCGTACCAAGGGTTGGGGGCGGATCGTCAACATCGCCTCGGTACACGGTCAGGTCGGCTCGACCGGCAAGGCTGCGTATGTGGCGGCCAAGCATGGGGTGATCGGTTTGACCAAAGTGGTCGGCCTCGAAACGGCTACCAGTAACATCACCTGCAACGCCATCTGCCCGGGCTGGGTGCTGACGCCGCTGGTGCAGAAGCAGATTGATGATCGGGCAGCCAAAGGCGTCGATCCGCAACAGGCGCAGCATGATTTGCTGGCGGAGAAGCAACCGTCGCTGGAGTTCGTCACGCCGCAGCATCTGGGGGAACTGGTGTTGTTTCTGTGCAGCGAGGCTGGCAGCCAGGTGCGTGGGGCGGCGTGGAATATTGATGGGGGATGGTTGGCGCAGTAAACAACGCGAAACCGCGTAATCGTTCATCGCGGGCAAGCCACGCTCCCACAGGTTTTGTATGGGTGGCAAATTTTGTGGCAACCACAAGACCTGTGGGAGCGTGGCTTGCCCGCGAAGGGATCTGAAGATAAAACAAGAGGCAAACCAATGTCCGACATTCTCTGGCAACCCGATGCCAAGCGTATCGCCCAATCGCGCATGGATCAGTTCCGGCGCGACATCAATCAGCGGCACGCCTTGACCCTGAACAGCTACGACGACCTTCACCGCTGGAGCATCGAGCAGCGCGAGGCGTTCTGGCAGGCGATCGTCGACTTCTTCGATATCCGTTTTCACACCCAGCCCGACGCCGTCCTGCGTGAAGGCGCGCAGATGCCCGGCGCCGAATGGTTTCCCGGTGCGACTCTGAACTTTGCCGAACACCTGCTGCGCCGCCGCGACGATGCGGTCGCGGTGATCGCCGTGGCGGAAAACGGTCAGCGCGAACAACTGACCTGGGCTGAACTGGCCGAGCAGGTCGGCGGTTTTCAGGCCAGCCTGATCGCCAGCGGGATCGGTTTGGGGGATCGGGTGGCCGCGTGCATGCCCAATACCTGGCAGACCCTGGTGGCGATGCTCGCGACCACCAGCCTGGGCGCGATCTGGTCGTGCTCGTCGCCGGACTTCGGTACTCACGGGGTGATCGACCGTTTCGGCCAGATCGAACCCAAGGTGCTGATCACCTGCGCCGGCTACCGTTATGCCGGCAAAGACCTTGACCAGACCAGCAAGGTCAACGACATCCTCGCGCAACTGCCGTCGCTGCAACAGTTGATCATGGTGCCCTACTCCCGCACACAAGCCCGGCCGGAGGATTACCGCACCCACGCCGAAGTCACGATGTGGGACGACTTTTATCAGCCCGGCGGCGAGCCGTACTTTGTCCCGGTTTCGTTCGATCACCCGCTGTACGTGCTGTATTCCAGCGGCACCACCGGCGTGCCCAAATGCATCGTCCACAGCACCGGCGGCGTGCTGCTGCAGCATGCCAAGGAACACGGACTGCACGTCGATCTTGGCCCCGGCGACCGATTGTTCTACTACACCACCTGCGGCTGGATGATGTGGAACTGGCTGGTTTCGGCCCTCGCTGTCGGCAGCGCCATCGTGTTGTACGACGGCTCCCCGTTTCATCCGGATAACCAGCGGCTGCTGGACCTGATCGACGATGAGCGAATCAGCGTGTTCGGCACCAGCCCCAAGTTTCTCGCGACACTGGAAAGCAATGGCATCAAACCGCGTGAAAGCCACGACCTGAGCAGCCTCAAGACACTGCTGTGCACCGGTTCGGCGTTGTCGCCACAGAGCTACGATTTCGTCTACCGAGATCTCAAAACCGACGTCTGCCTGAGCTCGATGTCCGGCGGCACCGATATCGTCTCCTGCTTCGTCAATGGCAACCCGCTGTCGGCAGTGCGCCGTGGCGAAATCATGGGCAAGAGTCTGGGCATGGCGGTCGAAGTCTGGAACGACGCAGCGCGCACGGTGATTGGTGAGAAAGGCGAACTGGTGTGCACCCGGCACTTTCCGGCCATGCCCATCGGCCTGTGGAATGATCCCGATGGCGAGAAACTGCAAAAATCCTATTTCAGTCTGTTCCCCGGTGTCTGGGCACAAGGCGATTACGCCGAGCAACTGCCCCACGGCGGGATGTTGATCCACGGTCGCTCCGATGCAGTGCTCAACCCCGGTGGGGTGCGCATCGGTACGGCGGAAATCTATCGGCAGGTGGAGAAAGTCGCTGACGTGTTGGACAGCATCGCCATTGGCCAGCGCTGGCAGGACGACGTGCGGGTGGTGCTGTTTGTCAGGTTGCGTGACGGTGTCGCGCTGGACGATGCATTGCAACAACAGATTCGTCAGATCATCCGGGCCAACACCACACCACGGCACGTGCCGGCGAAAATTGTCCAGGTCACCGAGATACCCCGCACCATCAGTGGCAAAGTGGTGGAGCTGGCCGTGAAAAATGTGGTGCACGGTGAACCGGTCAAAAACACTGATGCCCTGGCCAACCCCGAAGCGCTGGAGCAGTTTCGGGATCGGCCAGAGCTTGCCGACTGACAATCAGGAGGTGCGACAATTGCCCTTGCACCGCCAAACCTCAATGCGAAAACGTCAGTGTCAGATTTTATTAGTTGATATTTAGATCAATCACGACTTGTTGATCAATATAACCCGGTGCGCTGTTAACGGCAGCGGTCAATATCGCAATATTTCGCTTGAAAGCATCCTTGTTATTCACCAACTGACTGAGCAGCGCCGTTGCCAGTACGCAGGAGTCGGCGTTATCAAGCCCACTCTGCCCGTCAGTTACGGCTTGAGACTGTACCTGATGCGGCAGACGGCCCCTGGCCAGATTCAATAACGGTGCGACATTCAATCCCGGCTTGCCGGGAACCGTCGTGGCACGAGCCAGATCAAGCCGATTTGGCGCTGCGCGGAAAAACTCATGAAGCAAATCATCGGCAACTTCCCCATGACGGAAACCCGCCGAATGGAAGCGCTCAATGAAATTCAGATTATTGACTTCTATGTACTGCAGCTTTCTAGCTTCGTATCCGGACAGTTCAACCCACGTCTGATACTTCGCTCTGTGCAGTTCAAGCAGACTTTGATCCAGCGCATCCCCTGGAAAGTAGTACTGTAGGTGCGACGTTTTCAGAACATCGAGCTTGGTCAGTTGCAAGACCTTGCCCATTGCGTCCAGAGCGTTATGCTCTTTCCCCAGAATTAACCTCCAGACAATATTGACATCATCGACATAAGAAGGAGCTGCCAAAGCGGTAAGCGCGTCGTCAATCTTGCTGCGGACAATGGGAAGGCTCTGCTCAATGATTTTGCGGCTGTAACCCACCGGTAGCAGCTTGCGCACCCCCGGGAAAGTGACCGCTTGCTTGAATTCAAAACCGGCGAGTTTCTTACCCCATGCCTTGCCGAATCGATTGACCGCATACCAATGCTCACCCTTTTTAATCGCCATCACATTGAATGCATCGATCGCGCCGTCATACGGTCGCCAGGTACCATGGCTCAGTGAAGGCAGACTCGACTGCTTGAGCAGATCGACGGATCTGGCCTTGCCCGTCAACTTGCGCAGTTGAAAGGAGGCATCGCTAACGATGTGCGACACTTCACGAGCTACGTTCAATCCATTTTTCAAACCATATTTTGCAACACGGTAACCGGCACTCGGCAAGCCGTCGATTGGATTAAGGATCTCTACGGTGAATGTCAGACCAATCTTGACACCGTGGCTGATCCTTGATGTCAGGCTCACTGTTTTCGACGCCAGGTGCAGCACCTTGGTCGTCGCCCCCAGCACCGCAAAAATGATGCCGATGGCGTCCATAGCACAGCCCCACACGCCCTGTTCGATTCGATCCTTTTCACCTGATTGAATATCTTCAATGCATTGCTTGAACGGCACGACCAGACCCACAACAAAATCCACGGCCTTTTGCAGGTCGGCATCCTTGCTTTCCCGTTCCGTCAGTTCAGTCGAGGCCTGAATGAGTTCCGCAACTGTCGCCACCGGATGATGAGTAATCGCGAACTTCGCAATAGCCTTAACGTGCGGATGCATGAAGTGTTGAAAAATACTGCGTTTGGCGGGCGGCAGGGATACCGGAGCGGCGAGTGTGCCGAGTCTGTCGATCACCACATCGCTAATTGCATTGGGGGCCGGTGCCGTGCCATTGGTGTAGCTCTTGAGGTCCAGCGGATATCGCGCCGATCGCTCGGCTGGCAGGTATTTGTTCAGCGCCTCCTTGAAATCTAGCCTGGCCGGGGTGAGCATCTTGCCACCACGATAAATCAGGTCGCCCAGCTGATTGTTGATGCGACACTCGCCGCGCAAGTAGAACACTTCATAGCAAATGAACTCGTTATCCGGCGATAAAGTGCACATGACAATGCCATAGCGTCCGGTCGCGGCATCCCTGTTTGCCTGGGTCTCCACCCAGACAGGTTTCGAGGCGTTACCGCCGGTAAAACCAATGTCTCTGCCGAACTTCTGCTCACTCACCGAAGCACGGACAGTGAAGAACGTGATTTCGCTCTTTTCGAACACGTCACGATGTTTCTTCGGCATGCTGGACATTGCCAGTTTGATGTTGGTCGTCAGTGCCTGATGAAGTTTGTCGTGATGGTCGCGTACCTGCGCCTCAAAAACTTCCTTCACGGCCGGCAGACGGGTCAACTGCGGATAGCGATCGTAAAGTCGTTTATCTTCATTCCAGTCCCATTCTTCACTGGTCAATTCACCCTCAATGTGAACTTCGAGCATCGACAACTTGTAGGAATACGACAGATTGTCGCTGTAATGGCGCAGCATGCGCTTTTCGAGAAAGTCCGCACCCGGTATGGCTTTTTGCAACGCCTCGAGCGCAATTTTCTTACGACTTGGCAAAGTCTGACGAAATACTTGACTGCCCAAGGCGATACTGTTCACGTAGTCCCGATAAGCGGCCAACGCTTTTTAGCAAGCGCCTTTGGTCGACCGCCCGAGTTCGTCATGGGTAATGACCTCATTGATCAATGCCCAATCGATCATTGGATCAATGGCGGCCAGTCCCTGTAACTGGCCAAACTCGTGAGAGACCATATCCATATTGGCGAAGTTCATGACTTGTTCGTAGGTCATGAATCGCGAAGCACCTTTGACGTTCATTTCAATGAATGCTACGGCCTGGCAAAAGGTCACCCAGCCAATCGAACCGGTGAACAAACCATAAGGCAGATCTTTGACCAGGAAGCCCGGAGCCATGAAAGCCAGCAGTGCATGCGACGCCAATGGACATAAACGATAAGAAACGCGTTTGTTATCGACCAGATATTTCTCCAGGCCATCACGAACGATTTCCATGGTCTTGTCTGCCGCTGCTTCCGGTGCGTACAGGTCATGGGTGCCAACATGGTTGCGTCTATTGGTCGTCCCGAACGACGGATCAAGTTCCAGAATGACGGCGGTGCTCAGTAGCTGTGCCAATTGGACTTCGTCGGGCTTCTCCACGTCCGACGCGCCGAACCATTTCAATGCCTCGACATACTGTGTAGCCAGACGCATGGCAAATGGGCTGGTAAATACTTTCGCCAGTATTTCACTGGCATTCTCCCAGTCGACAAACTGAGAAACTTGCGGTGCTTTTCTGTAGAGCACCTCCAGCAGAGTCTCGCCTGCGGGAATGAACTGTGCCGTTAACTGACGAATTTCAGCGTATTCGGCGCTGGTCAGTACGATCGAATCATTGTCATGCCCCGTGAGCAACTCCCAGTAGTTACCCAACTGATCGGTTTCTGGCCATTCCCATTGCAGGAAAAAAAGCAGACCTTTGGCCTGTTCGACGGTTTCCGGCACATTCATGCCGTGAAAAGCCAGCCAGCGGGAAACCGTTGCCAGAAGGTTTTGACTGACACTTCCACCCATGGTTTTTGCCGCATCAGCCAGATCTTTCAAGCGCGATGCTGCAACGACATCGGCCTGTAAATCAGCAGTCAAGTCCAGGTCATTGATTTTCGCCCGTCCATCCTGTGTAACAACCAGATCCTGACTTGCCTTGATGCCCTTGCGAACCAGGAGGTTGCGCACGTGTTGCAGCTCAAGAAAGTCGTTCAACAAATCGCCAGTGACTTTTTTAACCTGATCAAAGGACGAATCAAGACGCACAGTAAAAGCCAGATGCGAGCAGTCAATCGTATCGCCATCAAGTTTTTCTTTGATTGCATTGGTAAGCGTTGCAATGACCCGTGAACGCTCGATCTGATCTTCTTCCAAGTTAATAAAATGCTGTTTTACCTCTGCAGAGGTCGGATAATTTTGCGAGTTTCGAATTTTCATTGAACTTCCCTTTTGCAGCCTCAATATATAAATATGAAGCGCACTCTAAATGAAAGAACTCAATAATCAACGAGCGAATCATTAAAGTAAATTACAACACACGCACAAGTACAACTACAAAATTACCTGCCCCCTATTCAACTAACCCCCATTCTTCGGATAAGGGCTTTTTAGTACTGCACGAATCATCATTAGTTTCATTTTCAATCTAAGGTTATTAATGGAATCCGCATGTTTCAATGCCTCTTCTTCACCGATAACATCCGGGCCAATGCCACACCACGGCACGTGCCGGCGATAATTGTCCAGGTCACCGAGATACCCCGCACCATCAATGGCAAAGTGGTGGAGCTGGCCGTGAGAAATGTGGTGCACGGTGAACCGGTCAAAAATACCGACGCCCTGGCCAATCCCGAAGTGCTGGAGCAGTTTCGGGATCGGCCAGAGCTGATGGATTAAAGGTTCATTGCACGGCGCTTAGCCGATGTGCACGCCGGGTGCTGGTCTGAAGCCTGTGGGACGGCGCAATGCCGGCTGTTTATTGAGTGTGATCTGCACGGGATGCTCAATCAACTTGCCTGCATTAGCCTTGAGCGCTGTTTCGAGAATATTAAGGTTGTCACGACTGGTTTCTTCATCGGCGACCATCTGACTGAGCAACGATGTAAGCACGGTCAGCGAGTCAGCGTTTGCCCAGGCCTTGGAACGGTTGTGCAATTGAGTGTTCTGCGGCGAGACACGAAGCTGCCCCGTCGCCAGATTCAACAACGGTGTAACGTCCAGCAACTGGCCTCGCTCGCCGTCCCGCCCGGTGTCCTGCGCATAACTGACATCATCGGTCTGGGCTATACCGTGAAAGAACTCGTGGATCAGGTTATCGGCGATGACATCGTGGTTGAAACCCAGTCCGACAAATTGCCGATTGATATTAGGGGTGTAGATCTCAATGAACGTTTCATCGGACCGCTGACTTTTCCACCGTGTATACGCGGATGCATCGAACGCGGCCAGGTGCTGCGTTTGCTTGAAGGGATCGAGGAAAAAATTGCTGATCGAAACGCCATCGAAATCGGCCCTCACCAGCCTCAGATATTTTTGGACCCGATCGAAAGCCTCTGCCGAGTCTGACCCCACCAATATCTGCATCAGTTTCCTCGCGTCCTTAGAGGAAGCGGCATCGCTCAAGGCTTTGAGCGCCTGATCCAATTTGGATATCGCAAAGGGTAGGCTGTGTTCGACAAAGTTCCGGGTGTAATTGACAGGAAGGACAATATCGGAAGATAGCAAACGAACCGGATCACGAAGTACGAACTCACTCAGTGTTGGCCCCCACGGCTTGCCATTGCGACTGAGCGCGTACCAGCGTGAGTTAACCTGCGTAGCAATCACGCTCAGTCCATCGGCCCCTGCATCGCCCGAGCGTACGAGACCGTGCCCGGTTGGCACGCCATCGCTTTTGGCAATCAGTTTTCGCACGCTGCCATTGGCATGAAGCGTGCCCAATTGGTTGTTCGCCAGACGGATCACTCCTTGCGCCGTCTCATTCAAACGCAATGCACCCTTGCTGAGAATCTTTGCGCCGCCCCACAATAATGTCGGCACACCATCCAGTGGATTGATCAGCGAAACAGAAGTGGTGAGTGCCAATTTGGCCAGCTGAACCGATTTTGCGAAGTTCGAAATCGTTTTACCCGTAATCCTGACTACCAGCGACCCCGCCCCTAAAAATGCGCCTCCGACGGCAATAGCGTCCATGACGCAGCCGTATGTACCATCGATTACACGGTTTGGATCGCGGGAAGTCAGATCCTCAATGCACTTTTTGAACGGCACCACCAGATCAACAATATAAGTCACTATGTTTTGATGCTTTTCCCGCTGTTGCTCAAGCTTCGTCGGAACGATGGCCATCTGCTTGAGTTCATCGAAGGTGCGAAGAGGATGGTTTTTCACAATGAAACTGGCAATGCGCTCAATCTGCATGTTACCAAAGTTGTGATAAACACTTTGTTCGCGTTTAGCGACGAAAGTTGGGGCGCTCAGCTTGCCCAGTTGCTCGACGATTGCCATTCGCAGACTCGCCGAATGGGTTTGCACGGATTCCCCTATATATTCATCAGCATCCAATGGCACGCGTTCGAGAGGAACCGGCGGGCGTGGCGCAGTGCGCTCTCCCTTGAAATCCCGTCTGGCCGTGGTCTCGAATTTCCCCGTCTGTCTCAACCACTCACCAAGCTGGTTGTTCTTGCGTAAAACACCCCGCATGGCAAACAGCTCATAACAAGTCGTTCTGCCATCACCGGTGGCGCACATTATCAACCCGAAACGTCCGGTGGCGGCGTCGATGCTTTCCTGGGTCTCGTACTCCGTTACAACTTCTTTCGGTCCATCGTGGTCAACGGCGGTTTGACTGCTTTTCATCACCGCTGGTGTACGTACAGTGAAAAACGTGATTTCACTCTTGAGAAAATGGTCCAGGTCATAGGGAGACATGTGTGACATTGCAAGTATCACGTTCCCGGACATGGCCTCGTCCACATTCTTATGATACTTCCTTAACTCGCTCTCGAACTCCCGCTTGATCGGCCTGAGACGCTTGAGCCCTTCAAAACGCTCATGAATACTCTCCGTCGCAGGCAAGAGTTCGGGACGTAGCTGAGTGTAATCAAAGGGATTTTCGTTGGGGAAGACACCCTGCAAATCCCATTCTTTCCCGGTCAGATCACCCGAGATGTGCAGATCGACCATCGACATGGCAAACCGCGATGCAATCGGACTCGGGCGTTCATACAGAACGTCGTCGTCCAGAAAGTCGCATTCCGGCACAGCCGCCTCCAGGTCTGCCCTGGCGATTTTTTCTCGACTGGGCAGAGGCGTCGACCAGGCATTGGCAAACCGGGTGAAGTGCTGCATGTAGTCTTCAAATGCTTTGACTGACCACTTTGTCGCCTCTTCTTCCGTGGAGACCAGCGATGCGGGCGTAGTCACACCGTTGATCAACGCCCAATCGATGATCGGGTCAATCAGTGCCAGTTCCCGCATTCGAGCCAACGCAGGGCTGACAGGCTCCAGCTGATCATAATCCATGATTTGCGTGTAGCTCAGTACGCGAGCAGCCCCCTTGCTGACACCTTCCACCAGTTTGACCGCACGACAGAAAGTAACCCAGGCTGGCGATCCCACCAGGATGTCAGCCGGAACTCCCTTGGCCACAAATTCCGGCGCGATGTGCGCCAGCAGCAGATGCCCGGCGAAAACAGCCGTATCGCTTGTCGTCCAGCCCTGATTGTGAAGGAACGCATGCAGGTCAGCGCGTATGCTGGCCGCCGGGCGCTGGACGTTGGAGACGCCATAGAGCTCAAAGTCACCAATTTTTTTCCGGCTGGTCTGGTTGCCGATGTCTGGATACAGGTCGAGCAGGATGGCAGTAATCAGTAGTTGTCCGAGTTCTCGATTAGTTGGCACTTGTCCGGTCTGACTGCCGTACCACCCCAACGCCTTGATATATTGCTGAGCGTATCGCAGCGCTACCGGATGCTGTAACAACTCAAAGATAAGCACGTTGGCATTTTCAGTCGTCCCCACGCCCGGTTTGATTTCGCGGAACAACTTGTCCAGCAAGCGAGCTTCACCGCAAAGACTTCGCGTAACGGTGCGAACCATCGAATGATGTTCGGCAGACAAGACTGCCAACGGCAAATCCTCATTGACCAGGTAACCCCAATAGTTTTCAAAATCATCATACGGGAAATAAAACTCGGTCCATGCGAGAAAATTCGTGACTTGCTTTGCATTTTTTGGCACATCAAAACCGTGAAAGCGAAGCCACTGATCAATATCCACAGCATCTTGCGGATAGATATAACCGCCGGCCAACTGCGCAATTTCGCCGATCAAGATGATTTGTTTATAGTCAAAAGTACCATGACGAACATGGTCCTTTACATTGAACTTTTCCCACACCGACGGACCATTCCGAAACAACTCGATGCCGCCGGCGGCGGCTATTCGAATATCCGCTATGCCTTCGGCGCGCTGGTTTTGCAAAAAACCGTGCACGAGCGAACGGTCTCTCAGCGACTCCCATTGCACCCGACCCGGCATATGAATACCGTGCAGCGACGACCCCGGGATCAGCGGGACTTCGTAACCTGTGTAATCATAATTCTCGTCGGCACCCTGTTCCTTGAGCACAGTTTTCAACTGCACAATGACTTCCTTGCGCTCCTCGGCATCAGATTTGGCTTGCAGACGAAGTCTCGCATCAATAGAAAGACTACGAACTTGTTGGTTTAATTCAGGCATCACGATGATCTCTATAATTTTAAATAGGCTTCAAGGGTAACTGCACCTGGCAGACACACCTGAATAACGCTCAAGCTTGCGCACGATCTGTCATAGCGACAAAACACTTAATAAGTATCAACAGACATTCCCACCCACATTTTGAGTGGCATTTAAAGTCGCGCACAAGCGAAGCGAACCTTAAACAAAAAAGGCCCGACAAAAATACAAAAACCATTAATAGAAGTTGCAACAGCTGACAATTTACAACTTGCAACGCGCATCCTGCCAACTAACAGACCATCAGTCCACCAAGCCCCACTTACTGGAATCGAGGTTTTTATCACCCTTGGCGTCGTCGCTTAGTTTAAAACTCAATCTAAGGTTATTAATGGAATCCGCATGTTTCAACGCCTCTTCTTCACCGATAACGCCTTCCAGGACCAAGTTGTAAAGTGCTCCGTCAAAGGTCTGCATTCCCGACTCAATTGATTTTTCCATGATGGTCTTCAATTCACCGAACTCGCCGCGACGGATCAGATCGGCAATGGTCGGCGTGCCCAGCATCACTTCCACCGCCGCCCGGCGCTGACCGTCAAGGGTACGCACCAGTCGCTGCGAGACGAGCGCCTTGAGGTGGTTGCCCAGGACCTGCAATAGCTGCGGCTGTCGTTCTTCGGGAAACAGGTTGATGATCCGCTCCAGTGCCTGATTGGCGTTGTTGGCGTGCAGGGTCGAGAGCACCAGATGTCCGGTTTCGGCAAATGCCAATGCGTGTTCCATGGTCTCGCGGTCGCGGATTTCGCCGATCAGCACGACGTCGGGCGCCTGGCGCAGGGTGTTTTTCAACGCCGCGTGAAAGCTGCGCGTATCGACCCCGACCTCACGCTGGTTGATGATCGAGCGTTGATGGCGATGGATGTATTCGACCGGGTCTTCAACGGTGATGATGTGCCCGCTGCTGTGGCGGTTGCGATGGTCGATCAGCGCGGCCAGGGAGGTAGACTTGCCGGAGTCCGTGGCGCCGACAAACAGGATCAATCCCTGCTTGAGCATCACGGTTTCCAGCAGCACCGGCGGCAGTTTCAGGTCTTCGAAACGCGGGATGTCGAGCTTGACGTTGCGGATCACGATCGACACGTCGTTGCGTTGCTTGAAAATGTTGACCCGGAAACGCCCGATGCCGGTACGGGAGATGGCCAGGTTCATTTCCAGATCCCGATCGAACTCCTTGCGCTGCTCGGCGTCCATCAGAAATGCAGCAATGGCCGCCACCTCCCCGGGCTTGAACGCACGCTCGCTCAGGGGCATCAGCACGCCCTCGAAACGCGCGCTCGGTGGCGCCCCGGTGGACAGGAACAGATCCGAACCGTGCTGGCTGGCCAGACGAATTAACAGCGCGTCGATTTCCATAGCGAAAAGCACCTGCAAGGCATTCAATGGGCAAGCCCGGCGCAGTGACGCAACCAGGCGTTGAGCGTCTATCGTCCTGCAAGCATAGTAGACGCCGCCTCACCGACAGATGCCCAGGATACAAATGATGAACGCTGCACCCACCCATGATGACGCCCAGGCGTTGATTGCCCGCACCGACTGGAGCCGCGGCCCGCTCGGCGACGCCAGCCTCTGGCCGCAGAGCCTGCGCACCGCGGTGGACATCGTGCTGCACTCGCCGATGCCGATGCTGCTGCTATGGGGGCCGCAGTTGACCCAGATCTACAACAACGGTTTTGCCATGCTCGCCGGCAGCAAGCACCCTCATGCTTTCGGACAGCCTGCGCACCTGATCTGGCCAGAACTTCGAGACTTTACCGACCCGATTTACAGCGCCGTCCTACAAGGCCAGGTGCGTTCCTACAGCGAGCGACGCTTTACCCTGCAACGCGATGGCAAGGAATCCGACTTCTGGCTCGATCTGACGTATAGCCCGATCCGCGACGAATCAGCCCGGGTGGCCGGGATTCTGGTGACAGCCATCGAAACCAACGAACGGCGACGGGTTGCACTGGAACTGCAAAAGCGCTCCGAAGACAGCCTGCGTGCGCAGCGTGAAACCGAAGAGCGCCTGCAACTGGCACTGGCAGCCACCGACGCGGTGGGTACGTGGGACTGGGATATCGGCGAAGACCGTTTCATTGCCGACACCCATTTCGCGCAAATGCACGGCGTCAACCCGATGCAGGCCAGCGAACTGCCGATCAGCGATTACCTGCAGGGTGTACACCCCGAAGACCGCGCGCTGATTGCGCGCAGCATCAAGCATTGCATTACCCACGGCACCGAATATGCCGAGGAATACCGCCTGCTGCAGCCCGACGGTGAGCTGCGCTGGGTATTTGCCCGCGGTCGCTGCTACAAGGATCACCATGGCCGGCCCGTGCGCTTTCTCGGCGCCGCGCTGGACCTGACCGAGCGCAAACACACCGAACAGGCGCTGCGCCAGAGTCAGACCGAACTGCAACTGATCATCAACGCCATGCCGATCCTGATCAGTTACGTCGACCAGCAGGAGCGCTTTCGTCTGAACAACGCCGCCTACCTGGACTGGTACGGATTGACGCCGCAAGAGCTGTATGGACGAACGATCCGTGACGTCATCGGTGAAGAGGCGTATTTCCTGCGCCGCCCCTACATCGTTGAAGCGCTGGCCGGGCGGCCATGTTCGTTCAGCCTGTACACCCCGCACCGCGACGGCAGCTCCCGGCATGCGCTGATGAATTACCTGCCGCGACACGGGCCCGATGGCGCGGTCAACGGCTTCTACATTTTTGTGATCGATGAAACCGAGCGCAAGAAAACCGAAGAAGCGTTGCGCAATCTCAACGAGACCCTCGAAGAGCGGGTCAGCGCCCGTACCGAGCAATTGGCTCAGGCCAACCAGCGTCTGCAGAACGAGATGTTCGAGCGCGAACGCGCCGAGGACGCACTGCGTCACGCGCAGAAAATGGAAGCGGTCGGCCAGCTCACCGGCGGCATCGCCCATGACTTCAACAACATGTTGACCGGGATCATCGGCAGCCTCGACCTGATGCAGCGCTACATCGCCAACGGTCGCGCCAACGAGATCGGGCGTTTCACCGAAGCCGCCGTCTCGTCGGCCAATCGCGCGGCGGCGCTGACTCATCGCTTGCTGGCGTTCTCGCGCCGGCAGTCGCTGGATCGCAAGACGCTGAACGTCAATGAACTGATCCGTTCGCTGGAAGACCTGATCCGCCGCACCAAGGGCGATCCGATCGAACTCAACCTGAAACTGGCCGCAGACGTCTGGCCGGTCAGCACAGATGTCAGCCAACTGGAAAACGCCCTGCTCAACCTGGTGATCAACGCCCGGGATGCAATGCCCGATGGCGGCCAATTGCTGATCGAAACCCGCAACATCTACCTCGACGGCAGCGACATAACCACCCTCGAAGCCGTGAACGCCGGGGATTACGTGTTGATTGCGGTCAGCGACAACGGCAGCGGCATGACCCCTTCGGTGCGGGCCAAGGCCTTCGACCCGTTTTTCACCACCAAACCGATTGGCCAGGGCACCGGGCTGGGGTTGTCGATGATTTACGGATTCGCCCAGCAATCCGGCGGCCACGTCAGTCTCGACAGCCTGCCAGGCCAGGGCACGTGTGTGCGGCTGTACCTGCCTCGCCTGTTCAGCCTGCAAACCGAACTGCCGCCCGACACTGCCGCCAGTGAAACCCCGGAGGCGATTGCCGGCGAGACCGTGCTGGTGGTCGAAGACGATGTGGCGGTGCGCATGCTGGTACTCGATCTGCTCAAGGAGCTGGGTTACCACGCTCACGAGGCGCAAGACGCCAAGTCGGCGCTGCCGCTGCTGGAGTCCGGCCTGCGCGTGGATCTGCTGGTGACCGATGTCGGTCTGCCGGGGATGAACGGCCGGCAGCTGGCGGAAATCGCCCGTCAGCATCGCCCCGGTTTGAAGGTGCTGTTCATGACCGGTTACGCGCAAAAAGCCGCTGAACGCCAAGGCTTTCTCGAGGACGGCATGGACATGGTGGCCAAACCCTTTGCGCTTGAGCTGCTGGCCGGCAAGATTCGCGCGATGCTCGGCCAAACGCCGTGAGTTCAGGCATAATCCGGCGCCCCGCCGTCACCCCGTTACAGGTATCGCACGATGAAAGCCCAAGCCCGCCACATTCTGGTGAAAACCGCCGAAGAGGCCGAACAGCTCAAACAACGCATTGCCAAGGGTGAAGCGTTCGATGTGCTGGCGAAGAAATACTCCACTTGCCCGTCCGGCAAGCGCGGCGGTGATCTGGGTGAAGTGCGGCCCGGGCAGATGGTTGGCGCGATCGATGCGGTGATCTTCAAGAAGCCTTTGCGCACCGTGCATGGGCCGATCAAGAGCAAGTTCGGCTATCACCTGGTGCAGGTGTTTTTCCGCGATTGACCTGATTGACCCATCTCCCCTGTAGGAGCTGCCGAAGGCTGCGATCTTTTGATTTTGTTTTTCAAGATCAAAAGATCGCAGCCTTCGGCAGCTCCTACAGGGGTTGTGTTTCAGGCTTTGGGGATCAGGGCTCCCGGGAACTGGATGACCCGACTCGCCAGTAAATGCCCCGCCTGCGCCGCCTCCACCGGACTGCCCCCCAGCAAGCGGCTCGCCAGATACGCCGCACTGAACGAATCCCCCGCCGCCGTGGTGTCCACGACCTTCTCGACCTTCTGTGCCGGCACTTCGAACGCCTCGCCATCGCAGCGAATCAGACAAGCCTCGGCGCCACGCTTGAGCACCACCTCCGGCGTGCCGATCTGTGCGTACGCCTCGAACACCGCCTCAC
>NZ_QAIK01000045.1 GCF_003061005.1 Pseudomonas sp. HMWF021
AGACATTCGGCTGTCCATGTCCCTACAAAAAAGGTTGGAATTATAGGTCAAGAAACATCCAGCGACTCTTATCTGAAAGGGCGACTGGTTTTATCTGTGTGCTTGGTGATAATGCAACGGCTGTTTTTATCTTTATCGAGGGCCCTATAGCCTATGTGGTACGAAGGTTTTCTTGGCTTGTCGGCCTGGTCACTGGTCGCGGTCACCCTGCTGATGACCCACGTGACAATTGTCGCCGTCACGGTCTATCTGCACCGTTATTCGGCCCACCGTTCGCTTGAGCTGAACGCCGGTCTCAAACACTTTTTCCGCTTCTGGCTGTGGCTGACCACGGCGCAGAACACCCGCGAGTGGACTGCCATCCACCGCAAACACCACGCCAAATGCGAAACCGAAGATGACCCGCACAGCCCGGTCATCAAGGGCCTGTCCACCGTGCTGCGCAAAGGCGCCGAGCTGTATCGCGCCGAAGCCGAGAACCCGGAGACCCTGCGCATCTACGGCAAGAACTGCCCGGAAGACTGGATCGAGCGCAACGTCTACAGCCGCTATCCGCTGCTGGGAGTGGCGATCATGGGTGTCATCGATCTGCTGTTGTTCGGCACCATCGGCATCACCATCTGGGCGATCCAGATGATGTGGATCCCGGTCTGGGCCGCCGGCGTGGTCAATGGTCTGGGCCATGCCATCGGCTACCGCAACTTCGAGTGCCGCGACGCGGCAACCAATCTGGTGCCGTGGGGCATCCTGATCGGCGGCGAAGAACTGCACAACAACCATCACACCTACCCCAACTCGGCCAAGCTGTCGGTGAAGAAGTGGGAGTTCGACCTTGGCTGGGCATGGATCAAGGTCTTCAGCTTCCTGCGTCTGGCCAAGGTGCAGCGTGTGGCACCGATCGCCCACCGCGTCGAAGGCAAGGGCAGTCTGGACATGGACACCGCCATGGCGATCCTCAACAACCGCTTCCAGATCATGGCCCAGTACCGCAAGTTGGTGATCGGCCCACTGGTCAAGCAGGAGCTGGACAAGGTCGATCATTCGGTACGCCATCAATTCCATCGGGCCAAACGCCTGCTGTCGCGGGAAACCAGCCTGCTGGAAGACCGCCATCACTTGCGCATCCAGAACATGCTCGAGCACAGCCAGGCGCTGAAGGTAATTTACGAAAAACGCCTGGCCCTGCAGCAGATCTGGGTCAAGACCAGTGCCAATGGCCACGACATGCTCGCCGCCATCAAGGAATGGGTGCACGAGGCCGAGGCCAGCGGTATCCAGTCCCTGCGTGAATTCGCCGATCAGTTGAAAACCTACTCGCTGCGCCCAACTGCATAACCTCCTGTGGGAGCTGCCGAAGGCTGCGATCTTTTGATCTTGTCTTTATAAACCAAAATCAAAAGATCGCAGCCTGCGGCAGCTCCTACAGAGTTGGTGCCATTACCCTCCAGGCAGCGTGATCAGGGTGATTACCGCCCGGCGGGAGCAA
>NZ_QAIK01000046.1 GCF_003061005.1 Pseudomonas sp. HMWF021
CCCCAGTTGTCCAGTGTGCTCAGACGGGGTTATCCACAGTGCTTATTCACACACCGTTGGTCGCTTTTTCACCGGTTAAGGCATTGATAAATCATGTCGGCCGGACAACCTGCATGTGGATAAGTGGGCGGCTCGCCGCTACAATGGCCGCTTGTTTTTGCCTCACCGGCTTTCAACTTAGGGGATATCCGTGTCAGTGGAACTTTGGCAGCAGTGCGTGGAGCTTTTGCGCGAGGAGCTGCCTGCCCAACAATTCAACACCTGGATCCGTCCACTACAGGTCGAAGCCGAAGGCGACGAGTTGCGCGTCTACGCACCGAACCGTTTTGTGCTGGACTGGGTCAACGAAAAGTACCTCGGTCGCGTCCTTGAACTGCTGGATGAGCACGGCAACGGCATGGCGCCGGCGCTTTCCTTATTAATAGGCAGCAAACGCAGCTCGGCTCCGCGTGCCGCGCCGAATGCACCGTTGGCTGCTGCGCAAGCGTCCCTGGCTCAGGCCAACGCTGCGCCTGCCAGCGCTCCGGCTCCCGCGCCAACGCCAGCCCCGACCAAGCGCTCGACTCAGAAAACCGAAGAAGTCAGTGAAGAGCCGTCCCGTGACAGCTTTGATCCGATGGCAGGTGCCGCTTCGCAACAGGCCCCGGTTCGTGCCGAACAGCGCACCGTCCAGGTTGAAGGCGCGCTCAAGCACACCAGCTACCTGAACCGCACCTTCACCTTTGAAAACTTTGTCGAAGGTAAATCCAACCAGCTCGCCCGCGCGGCGGCTTGGCAGGTGGCGGACAATCCCAAGCACGGCTACAACCCGCTGTTCCTTTATGGCGGCGTCGGCCTGGGTAAAACCCACTTGATGCACGCGGTGGGCAACCATCTATTAAAGAAGAACCCGAATGCCAAGGTCGTGTACCTGCATTCCGAGCGCTTCGTGGCCGACATGGTCAAGGCGCTGCAACTGAACGCGATCAACGAGTTCAAGCGTTTTTACCGTTCGGTGGACGCCCTGCTGATCGACGACATTCAGTTTTTCGCCCGCAAGGAGCGTTCCCAGGAAGAGTTTTTCCACACCTTCAACGCCCTGCTTGAAGGTGGCCAGCAGGTCATTCTCACAAGTGACCGCTACCCGAAAGAAATCGAAGGCCTTGAAGAGCGCCTAAAATCCCGCTTCGGCTGGGGCCTGACGGTTGCCGTCGAGCCGCCGGAGCTGGAAACCCGCGTGGCGATCTTGATGAAGAAGGCCGACCAGGCCAAAGTCGAGTTGCCACACGATGCGGCGTTCTTCATTGCCCAGCGAATCCGTTCCAACGTCCGTGAGCTGGAAGGTGCGCTGAAACGCGTGATCGCCCACTCGCACTTCATGGGCCGCGACATCACCATCGAATTGATTCGCGAATCCCTGAAAGATCTGTTGGCACTGCAGGACAAGTTGGTCTCTGTGGATAACATTCAGCGCACCGTCGCCGAGTACTACAAGATCAAGATCTCCGACCTGCTGTCCAAGCGCCGTTCGCGCTCGGTGGCACGTCCGCGTCAGGTGGCCATGGCATTGTCCAAGGAGCTGACCAACCACAGCCTGCCGGAAATCGGTGATGTGTTTGGTGGTCGCGACCACACAACGGTGTTGCACGCCTGCCGCAAGATCAACGAACTTAAGGAATCCGACGCGGACATCCGCGAGGACTACAAGAACCTGCTGCGTACACTGACCACTTGATGAACACCAGCGCAGCTTATTAAGGCAAGGGACTAGACCATGCATTTCACCATTCAACGCGAAGCCCTGTTGAAACCCCTGCAACTGGTCGCAGGCGTCGTCGAGCGCCGACAGACCTTGCCGGTACTCTCCAACGTGCTGTTGGTTGTCGAAGGCCAGCAACTGTCGCTGACCGGTACCGACCTTGAAGTCGAACTGGTCGGTCGTGTGCAACTTGAAGAGCCGGCCGAAACAGGTTCCATCACCGTGCCTGCGCGCAAGCTGATGGACATCTGCAAGAGCCTGCCCAACGATGCGCTGATCGACATCAAGGTCGACGAGCAGAAGCTGGTGGTGAAGGCCGGCCGTAGCCGTTTCACCCTGTCGACCCTGCCGGCCAACGATTTCCCGACGGTTGAAGAAGGCCCGGGTTCGCTGACCTGCAGCCTGGAGCAAAGCAAGCTGCGCCGTCTCATCGAGCGCACCAGCTTCGCCATGGCCCAGCAGGACGTGCGTTACTACCTCAATGGTATGTTGCTGGAAGTCTCGGCCGGTGTGATCCGTGCTGTGGCCACCGACGGTCACCGTCTGGCGATGTGCTCGATGCAGGCCGATATCGGTCAGCCGGATCGCCATCAGGTGATTGTGCCGCGCAAGGGTATTCTCGAACTGGCGCGTCTGCTCACCGAGCCGGATGGCAACGTCAGCATCGTATTGGGTCAGCACCACATCCGTGCGACCACCGGCGAGTTCACCTTCACCTCGAAACTGGTCGATGGCAAATTCCCGGACTACGAGCGCGTTCTGCCGAAGGGCGGCGACAAGCTGGTACTGGGCGATCGCCAGGCGCTGCGTGAAGCGTTCAGCCGTACCGCGATTCTGTCCAACGAGAAGTACCGCGGTATTCGTCTGCAACTGGCCAGCGGTCAGTTGAAGATCCAGGCCAACAACCCGGAGCAGGAAGAAGCGGAAGAAGAAGTGGGCGTTGAATACAACGGCGGCTCCCTGGAAATCGGCTTCAACGTGAGCTACCTGCTCGACGTGCTGGGCGTGATGACCACCGAGCAGGTTCGCCTGATCCTGTCCGACTCAAACAGCAGTGCGCTGGTGCAAGAGTCCGACAATGACGACTCGGCTTATGTTGTCATGCCGATGCGTCTGTAATCAGCTGATCCTGGATGTCCTTAAGTCGTGTTTCGGTCACCGCGGTGCGCAATCTGCACCCGGTGACCTTCTCCCCCTCCCCCCGCATCAACATTCTTTACGGCGCCAACGGCAGCGGCAAAACCAGTGTTCTGGAAGCCATTCATCTGCTGGGGCTTGCCCGTTCGTTTCGTAGCACGCGGCTGTTGCCGGTCATCCAGTACGAACAACTCGCCTGTACGGTGTTCGGTCAGGTCGAATTGGCCGAGGGTGGCCACAGTGCATTGGGGATATCTCGCGACCGGCAAGGCGAGTTCCAGATCCGCATCGACGGGCAGAACGCTCGCAGCGCTGCGCAACTGGCGGAGATCCTGCCGTTGCAACTGATCAACCCCGACAGCTTCCGCCTGCTCGAAGGTGCGCCGAAGATTCGCCGGCAGTTTCTCGATTGGGGTGTGTTCCACGTCGAACCGCGTTTTATGGCGACCTGGCAGCGTTTGCAGAAGGCCCTGCGCCAGAGAAACTCCTGGCTGCGGCATGGTACACTTGACGCCGTTTCGCAAGCGGTTTGGGACAGGGAACTGTGTCAGGCCAGCGCTGAAATCGATGAATACCGCCGCGCTTACATCAAAGCCTTGAAACCAGTCTTTGAACAGACCTTGAGCGAACTGGTTGAGCTTGAAGGTTTGACGCTCAGCTATTACCGAGGCTGGGACAAGGATCGGGAACTGAGTGCTGTGCTGGCTGGATCCGTGCAACGGGATCAGCAAATGGGACACACCCAGGCCGGGCCACAACGGGCTGATCTGCGTCTTCGATTGGGCGCACACAACGCCGCGGACATATTGTCCCGGGGTCAGCAGAAGCTGGTGGTCTGTGCTTTGCGGATAGCCCAGGGGCATCTGGTGAGCCAGGCTCGTCGCGGTCAGTGTATTTATCTGGTGGATGACTTGCCGTCCGAGCTGGACGAGAGCCACCGTCGTGCGCTGTGCCGCTTGCTGGAAGACTTACGCTGCCAGGTGTTCATCACCTGTGTAGATCACGAATTATTGAGGGAAGGCTGGCAGACGGAAACGCCAGTCGCTCTGTTCCACGTGGAACAGGGCCGTATCACCCAGACCCACGACCATCGGGAGTGAAGGCATTGAGCGAAGAAAATACGTACGACTCAACGAGCATTAAAGTGCTGAAAGGCCTGGATGCCGTACGCAAACGTCCCGGTATGTACATTGGTGAC
>NZ_QAIK01000047.1:0-7627 GCF_003061005.1 Pseudomonas sp. HMWF021
TCAAAAGATCGCAGCCTGCGGCAGCTCCTACAGGGGGATGTGGCGTAGTTTCCCGTTCACGCAGCGCCTTACCACCGCTGCACCCTGCAATGAACGGCCTCACCTGGCTCCCTCGGCTCAGGTGAATTTCAGGCGCCCTCGGGCGCCTTTTTTTCTGCGCTCAATTCAGTGGCCAATCCTGCAGAATCCGGTAGCGACCCTTGTGCGATTCGAACAGGGCGAAGCGCTCGGCACGCAGGAAGAATTCCGGCGGCGTGGCGGATTCCGGTTCCGCTGCGCGGTAGTCCCGGGCCAGGGTCAGGTGCGGGCGAAATTCGCGCGGTGATTCTTCGAAACCGAACGGCAGCATCGCCTGTTCCAGCGCATACACCAGACGCAACAAGGCCGGCGGGGCCTGCTCGGGCGCCAGAGACAGAATCCCGGCCCGATGCCAGACCTGCAGCCGATCCAGCGCAATCCGCAACGGCTCACCCGGCGTACGCACTTTGCCGGCGGCCTCGCAGACTTCATGGATCTGCGCCAGCGGCACGGCGCCGAGGAACAACAGCGTCAGATGAAAGTTATCCGCCGGCACCGGCTTACCAGTGCGCAAGCCCAGATCGCCGCGCCATCGGGCTATAGCCTTGCGTTGCGGTGGCGGACAGTCAAGGGCGAAAAACAGTCGCTTGAACGGTTCATCCCTGCGCGCATCATCGGTCATGGCCCTGCTCCTTCGCTGGTCGAACGGCCGATTCTACACAGCCTTCTCTGACGACTCGCGACAGCCGGCTATAGTTCAAGGATTGCCATCGAACCGGAGGCCGCCATGCGCGAGATCCTCAGCAAAGAACCGTGGTGGGCCAGGCCACCCAACCCCGGGCAGGATGAAACCGAACTGGAATGGGGCTGGCTGGTGCATTACAGCGAAGGTGAACCTCGATTCGAATTCGTCCGCGAACGGCCGACGGACGAAGAAATTCGCCACCGCAAAAGCTGCCGGATCACGCCCTCTCCAGAGTGACCACAATTTCCTGTAGGAGTGAGCCTGCTCGCGATGGCGGTGGGTCAGCCATGAAGATATTGGCTGTGCTGGCCTCTTCGCGGGCAAGCCCGCTCCCACAGGGTTTCGCAGGATGACGACAATCGCGGGCACGGCACAGCTCCAAGGTGGGAGTGAGCCTGCTCGCGAAAGCGGTGGGTCAGCCATGAAGATATTGGCTGTGCCGGCCTCTTCGCGGGCAAGCCCGCTCCCACAGGGTTTCGCAGGATGACGACAATCGTGGGCACGCCACAGCCCCAAGGTGGGAGCGAGCCTGCTCGCGAAAGCGGTGGGTCAGCAAAAGAGATATTGGCTGTGCTGGCCTCTTCGCGGGCAAGCCCGCTCCCACAGGGTTTCGCAGGATGACGACAATCGCGGGCACGGCACAGCTCCAAGGTGGGAGTGAGCCTGCTCGCGAAAGCGGTGGGTCAGCAATGAAGATATTGGCTGCGCCGGCCTCTTCGCGGGCAAGCCCGCTCCCACAGGGTTTCGCAGGATGATGACAATCGCGGGCACGGCACAGCTCGCTCCCACAGTTTTATGGCGTATGGATAATCGCGGCATCTCAGCAGAACCTGTGGGAGCGTGGCTTGCCCGCGAAGAGGCCGGCACATTTTGCAAACCCGTTGACTGAAACTCCGCCATCGCGAGCAGGCTCACTCCTACAGGCCATATCAGGGTTCAAGAATGTTTTTGAAGCCGCCAAAGATCATGCGCTGACCATCAAACCCCATCGGGTTGACGTCCGGTTGCATGCGCGGGTCTTCCATCATTTTGGCCATGCCGGCATCACGGGTGGCCTTGTCGGGCCAGATCAGCCAGCCGGCCGAAACCGTCTCGCCCTCCTTGAGTTTTACGGCCATCGGAAATGACGTGACCTTGCCCTCCGGCACGTCATCGCCCCAGCACTGAATCACCTCCTTCGCTCCGTATTCCTTGAACAGTTTCGCGGCGATCTCACAGTGTTTTTTGTACTGCTCGCGGTTGGCATTCGGCACAGGCGCGACAAAGATATCGATGTAAGACATGTTCATTCTCCTTGTACGTTGGGTTCGATCTGCCGGGTAGTCGATTGCGGCGGCGGCCATTCGACACGATTCACACCCAGCCCGACCGACGGTTGCTCTGCACCGCCAAGGCTGCCCTCGACTTGTCCGGCGATATGCAGCGTACCGGCCATGACCCCGGTAGTCGGGTTCTGCAGCAGTTTCGCCCAGGCCTTGTCGAACGTGCTGCCCAGACTGCTGCGAATCAGCGCTTCGCTGTCAGGCCGGTCATTAGCCTGGATGATTGCGCGGATGCCCGCCACGCCGATCGAGATCACCCCGCCGACCAACTTGCCCGCCGCAGCCGCCACCGCACTGGCCGCTCCGCGCGGGGCCATTTCCGCTTCCATCCGCTGGCTGGCGCGCTTGGCTACGGGGGCCATGCCGGCATCGGTCGAGGCAATCCCCTTGCTGCCGCCCTCGGTGTGGATCTTGTCGATCAGTGCGGCATACGCCGGCAAGGTGTTCAGCGGCTCGGTGCTGATGACCTGATACAGCGACGCATCCCGCGCCGGCGGCGGCCCGAGGGCAATCGCCGGGACTTTCTGCAAACGCCCGTTGAGCTGTGCAACCGGCACGCCATAACGCTGGGCGATGAGCGGCATCTGCTGGGCCATCAGTTGTGCATAGAACGCCGTGGCCTGCCCGAGGATCGCGTCCGGATCGATCTCCACCGCCACCGGCGCCAGCACCCTTTCCTGATATTGCTCAAGCAGATAGCTCGCCAGGCGCTTGGCCGATGCGTCCTGTTCGCCACCGGCGCTGATCGTGTACCAGCTGACCTTCATCGACAGCCATTCCTGGGTCCAGTAGCTGCTGAACCACGGAATGAAATTTTCTTCAGTTTGCTGATAGACGCGAGTGCGCCAATGTTCCATCGAACCCCGGGCAAATACTTTGACTTGCTCGGTGGATTGTTGCGAGGCGCTGACGATGTCGCGGTCGATCTGCTGCCAGGTCGCCGGTGACACCACCACGGCCGGCTGCGCCACCGGGCCCCGGGCCGAGGTGGCGCAGCCAGCCAGCAGACACAATGCGGCGACGACCAGCGCACGCAGGTTCACGGTGGTGAGGTCCTTGAATGGAGGAAAACAGCATTGAGTATAGGTGTGTCAGTTTCCGAGGATGTTGGCTGTACCGACGCCATCGCTGGCAAGCCAGCTCCCACAGAGCCCTTCTGTGAACATCAATCCATTGAGCACCCGAAAAACCTGTGGGAGCTGGCTTGGCAGCTCCATGGAAAACTTCAGTGGCCATGAATCCAGTGAACACCCGAAAACCTGTGGGAGCTGGCTTGCCAGCGATGAGGCCAGTAAATCCATCACATCTCAACCATCAACGCCGTCGATATTCACCATCGCCACGATTGCCTTCCGCCCGCCGCCCGGCAAAGGCACGATTGACCCATCCGAGACGCAACGAGGAGTAACCATCATGATTCGCACCATCACCCTCTCCGTGAGCTTCCCGGTGTTCGGCAGCAACTACTACGACCAGCAAGTCGTCTCGCGCAAGACCCAGGCGCTGCTGTTCAACGAAGATTTCGACGATGTACTGATGCCCGCCGCAAGCAATCACTTCAGCAATGAAGTGGTCGGCATCAACGATCAGTTCCGTTTTCTGAGCGACATACTCGCCACCCATTTGCTGGATCTCGAGGCCACCGCGCCTGCGCAAACCAGCGTCCGGGCGAGCGCTCATTTTTAATCGGCGAGGGCGTTCCCGTTGCGGGAACGCCCTTTTGATTTCTACTCAGTCATCGTCGCGATCACGATAGTAACGACGCCCGTCACGACGACCATCGTCGCGGTCATCCCAACGCCGGTCGTGGTCGTCATAGCGCCCATGATCACGGTCGTAATGCCGTCCGTGGCGATGATCATCATCAAAGTCCGCCACACAGCCAGCCAGCAAAACAGCGGCGGATATTGTCAACAGCAAAGTTGTTGCACGCTTCATTCAAACTTCCCTAAACCAAGGTCTTGACCACGGAACGGCTGTCACTGCCCGCGCCTTCAGGACGCAGTGCGCGCAGCCGCTGATACGACCGGACAAACGGACTTTGATTCACTGCCTGGGCACGACCGTTGATCGGCCCGCCGCCGGCATCCGGGCAGCGGCGAAATGCCACCTATACTGCTGCTTAGCGACTCCCACGCAACGGATCTGCGCCTCGATAACAACAAGCAGAGGTGGACCATGGTCTGGCAGCAAATCTACGACCCGTTCGGCAACCCGCTGATCTCCACGCTCATGGCCGCAGTGCCGGTGGTGGTGATGCTCGCGGCGCTGGCGTTCTTTCACGTCAAGGCGCATCTGGCTGCGCTGCTCGCTCTCGCTTCGGCGTTGCTGATTTCGATCTTCGCCTTCGGCATGCCGGCGAGCATGGCCGGCTCGGCGGCGTTGTTCGGCGCGGCCAATGGCTTGCTGCCGATCGGCTGGATCGTGCTCAACATCATCTTTCTGCACCGCCTGACCACCGAGAACGGCTCGTTCAAAGTGCTGCAGGACTCCCTGGCGCGGATCACCGATGACCGGCGTTTGCAGTTGCTGCTGATCGCGTTCTGCTTCGGTGCGTTTTTCGAAGGCGCGGCCGGTTTCGGTACGCCAGTGGCGGTGACCGGGGCGATTCTGATCGGCCTCGGTTTTTCGCCGTTGGCCGCCTCCGGTCTGGCGTTGATTGCCAACACCGCCCCGGTGGCGTTCGGCGCGCTCGGCACGCCGATCATCACCCTGGCCAAGGTCACCGGGCTGGACGAGATGGAGCTGTCGATGATGGTCGGTCGGCAGTTGCCGTTTTTCTCGGTGCTGGTGCCGTTCTGGCTGATCTGGGCGTTTGCCGGGTGGCGCAAGATGCTGGAGATCTGGCCGGCGATTCTGGTGGCCGGGGTCAGCTTCGCGGTGCCGCAATTCCTCGTGTCGAACTTCCACGGGCCGATGCTGGTGGACGTGATCGCCGCGCTGATTTCCATGGCCTGCCTGACCCTGTTCCTGCGGGTCTGGAAACCGGCGACGGTGTACACCTCGGCCGCCCTCTCGGGTCGCGTCGACAACTCCCGGGTCGAGGAAGAAAAAGTCACCGCCAGCGCCACCTTCAGCGATCAGGCGCGCCCGGCGGTGATGCGCGCGTGGATGCCGTGGATCATCCTCACCGTGTTCGTGTTTGCCTGGGGCACCCAGGGCTTCAAGAACATTTTCGACGTGCGCCCGGCGCTGGACCCGGTAACCCATTCGGTGAAACTCGATGCGCAAGGCAAACCGCTGAATGAGGCCAATCCGATTTTCTCGCCGGCGCTGACCTTCACCACCCTGCACCTGCAAGTGCAGAAAGTCCCGCCCGTAGTGCCGGCGCCGAAAGCCGAAGAAGCGATCTACAAGTTCACCTGGTTCACCGCCACCGGCAGCGGCATTCTGCTGGCGGCGATTGTCGGCGGGCTGCTGATGGGCTATTCGATCCCGCAACTGATCAAGCAATACCTGCGCACCCTGTGGGTGGTACGGTTTTCGCTGATCACCATTGCGGCGATGCTGGCGCTGGGGTTTCTCACGCGTTATTCCGGGCTGGACGCCACCATGGGCCTGGCGTTTGCCGCGACGGGGGTGTTCTACCCGATGTTCGGCACTTTGCTCGGCTGGCTCGGCGTGGCATTGACTGGCTCGGACACAGCCTCGAACGTGCTGTTCGGCGGGCTGCAACGGGTGACCTCGGAACAGCTCGGCATCAGCCCGGTGCTGATGGCAGCGGCCAACAGTTCCGGCGGAGTGATGGGCAAAATGGTCGATGCGCAATCGATCGTGGTCGCCTCCACCGCGACCCGCTGGTATGGGCATGAGGGCGAGATTCTGCGCTACGTGTTCTTCCACTCGATTGTGCTGGCCATCCTGGTGGGCGGGCTGGTGACGTTGCAGGCGTATGTGGCGCCATTTACGCACATGGTGGTTGGCGGGCATTGAACACAATCCCTGGGAGCGGGCTTGCCCGCGATGGCGGTGTGTCATTTAAGCAATGCTGACTGACACGACCCCATCGCTGGCAAGCCAGCTCCCACAAGGTCAAGCGTCGCCCAGCTCATTAATGAATCCTGCGCATAACTCTATAGCGCAGATCCGCAAAAACCTTTTCCCCTCCGCGCAGGTCATTCCAAGAACGAGACCGGTAAACATGCCGGCGCGCCCCTATGGGCCCTTCAATCCCTGCCGTCCTGATTAAGCCAGAGAGGAATCGAAGCATGACGATTTCCCGACGAAGATTCCTGATCCTCGGCGCGGTGACCGCCGCCGCGTTTGCAATGCCCCCCTTCATCAGCCTCAAGGCCTACGCGGCCAGTCTGGAGCAACCCGCCATGGCCAAACTGACGATCAACGTCAACGGTAAACCCCAAGCCCTTGAGGTCGACAACCGCACCACCCTGCTCGACGCCCTGCGCGAACACTTGCACCTGACCGGCAGCAAAAAAGGCTGCGACCACGGCCAGTGCGGTGCCTGCACCGTCATCGCCGACGGCCGCCGAATCAACGCCTGCCTGACGCTGGCGGTCATGCACGAGGGCAGCGAGATCACCACCATCGAAGGCCTCGGCATGCCCGACAATTTGCACCCGATGCAGGCCGCGTTCATCAAGCACGATGGTTACCAGTGCGGCTATTGCACGCCGGGGCAGATTTGCTCGGCGGTGGCGGTGCTCAAGGAAATCCGCGAGGGCATTCCCAGCCACGCCAGCCCGAGCCTGACCGAAGCGCCGCAACTGATTGCCAGCGAATTCCAGGAACGCATGAGCGGCAACATCTGCCGCTGCGGCGCCTACTCCAACATCATCGAAGCCATCACTGAAGTCGCGCAGGTGCCAGCATGAGAGCGTTCAATTACAGCCGCGCCGACTCCCCCGCCGCAGCCGCAACGCTGGCGGCGCAGGTCGAAGGCGCGAAGTTCATCGCCGGTGGCACCAACCTGCTGGACCTGATGAAACTCGACATCGAAACCCCGCTGCACCTGATCGACGTCAACCACCTGGGTCTTGATCAGATCGAAGCCACACCAGAAGGGGGGTTGCGCATCGGCGCGCTGGTGCGCAACACCGATCTGGCCGCCGACAGCCGCGTGCGCAAGGATTACGCGTTGCTCTCCCGCGCCCTGCTCGCCGGCGCTTCCGGGCAGTTGCGCAACATGGCGAGCACCGCCGGCAACCTGCTGCAACGCACTCGTTGTCCGTACTTCTATGACGTCAATCAGGCGTGCAACAAACGCCAGCCCGGCAGTGGTTGCGCGGCGATTGGCGGAGTCAGTCGGCAACTGGGGCTGATCGGCGTCAGCGATGCGTGCATCGCCACCCATCCCAGCGACATGGCGATTGCGATGCGCGCCCTCGATGCGCAGATAGAAACGGTCAAACCCGATGGCAGCACGCGCAGCATTGCCATCGCCGATTTCCATCAGCTCCCCGGTAACACGCCGAATATCGAAACCAGCCTCACGCCCGGCGAGTTCATTACGGCGGTGACGCTGCCCGCGCCAGTCGGTGGCACGCACATTTACCACAAGGTGCGCGATCGCTCGTCGTATGCC
>NZ_QAIK01000047.1:7646-9601 GCF_003061005.1 Pseudomonas sp. HMWF021
GGGTCGAAGACGCCGACGCGTTGCTGCCCAAAGGCGCAAAAGCCGTGAGCGAACGCTTGCTTGACGGCGCCACGCCGACCCACGACAACCAATTCAAACTGACCCTGGTCGAGCGCACGCTCGGTTCGGTGTTGGCGCAAGCGAGGGATGAAGCATGAAATTCGACACGCCCGCCACCACCAACCCGATCGACCAGTTGAAGGTCATCGGCAAACCCACTGACCGCGTCGAAGGCCCGCTGAAAACCAGCGGTCAGGCGCCATATGCCTACGAGCAGCACGAGGCCGTGGCGAATCAGGCTTACGGTTTCATGGTCGGTTCGGCCATCGCCAAGGGCCGCATCAGCCACATCGATCTCGACGCTGCGCAAGCGGCGCCCGGCGTGCTGGCCATCGTCACCGCCGCCAATGCCGGCAAGCTCGGCAAAGGTCAATACAACTCGGCACCGCTGCTGGCCGGGCCCGAGGTACAGCACTATCACCAGGCCGTGGCGCTGGTGGTCGCAGAGACCTTCGAACAGGCCCGCGCTGCGGCGCAATTGGTCAAGGTCGATTACGTCACGGCCAAAGGCGAGTTCGAGCTGGCCAACGTGCGCGACCAAGGTGTCGAAGACGACGAGTTGCCTGACGTCACCCACGGCGATTTCGACAAGGCCTTCGCCGCCGCGCCGGTGCAGTTCGACCAGACCTACACCACCCCGGACCAGTCCCACGCGATGATGGAGCCGCACGCGACCCTGGCCGCGTGGAAAGGTGATCATCTGACGTTGTGGACCTCCAACCAGATGATCGCCTGGAGCGTCGGCGACGTCGCCACCACCCTCGGCCTGCCCAAGGAAAACGTGCGCCTGATCTCGCCTTACATTGGCGGCGGCTTCGGCGGCAAACTGTTCATTCGCGCCGACGCGATCCTCGCCGCCCTCGGTGCGCGCCTGGCCAACCGCCCGGTGAAAGTCGCCCTCGCCCGCCCGCAAATGGCCAACAACACCACCCACCGCCCGGCCACGATCCAGCGCATTCGGATGGGCGCGACGGCGGACGGCAAGCTCAGCGCCATCGCTCACGAAGGCTGGTCGGGCAACCTCAAGGACGGCAAGGTCGAAGTCGCCGCGCAGCCGAGCCAGTTGCTTTATGCCGGGGAAAACCGCCGGGTGACCATGCGCCGGGCGCCACTGGATCTGCCCGAAGGCAACTCCATGCGCGCGCCGGGTGAAGCGCCGGGGTTGATGGCGCTGGAAATCGCCATGGACGAAATGGCCGAGCAGCTCAAGCTCGACCCGGTGCAGTTCCGCATCCTCAATGACACCCAGGTTGATCCGGTAAAAACCGAGCGTCCGTTCTCCCAGCGGCGCCTGATCGAATGCTTGCAGACCGGTGCCGAGAAGTTCGGCTGGAACCAGCGCAACGCCACACCCGGCAGTCGTCGCGAAGGGCGCTGGCTGATCGGCATGGGCGTCGCCGCCGCGTTTCGCAACAATCTGCTGCTCAAATCCGGCGCGCGGGTGCGGCTGGAGCGCGACGGCAAGGTCACGGTGGAAACCGACATGACCGACATCGGCACCGGCAGCTACACCATCATCGCCCAGACCGCGGCCGAGATGATGGGCGTACCTCTGGCGGATGTGACGGTGCATCTGGGCGATTCGAACTTCCCGGTGTCGTCCGGCTCCGGCGGCCAGTTCGGCGGCAATTGCTCGACTGCCGGGGTGTACGCCGCGTGCATGAAACTGCGTGAAGCAGTGGCGAAAAAACTGGGCATGGCCGGCGATGACGTCGAGTTCGCCGACGGCCAGGTGCGCGCCGGCGGCAATACCCTGCCGCTGCGTGATGCGGCAAAAGATAATGTGGTCGAGGCCGAGGACAGCATCGAATTCGCCGACCTCGCCAAGCAGTATCAACAGTCGACGTTCGGTGCGCATTTCGTTGAAGTGGCGGTGGATGCTGCTACCGGTGAAG
>NZ_QAIK01000047.1:9634-23371 GCF_003061005.1 Pseudomonas sp. HMWF021
TGTGCAGCGGGGCGGATTCTCAACCCGAAAGCTGCGCGCAGCCAGGTAATCGGCGCGATGACCATGGGTGTCGGCGCGGCATTGATGGAAGAGCTGGCGGTGGACAAACGGCTGGGTTTCTTCGTCAATCACGACCTGGCCGGATACGAGGTGCCGGTGCACGCCGACATCCCGCATCAGGAGGTGATTTTCCTCGATGAAACCGATCCGATTTCATCGCCGATGAAGGCCAAGGGCGTAGGCGAACTGGGGATTTGCGGCGTGAGTGCGGCGGTGGCGAATGCGATCTACAACGCCACCGGAGCGCGGGTGCGCGAGTATCCGATCACCCTCGACAAGATCCTCTCCTCCCTGCCGCCGATGATCTGACTTGTCCACCCCTGTAGGAGCTGCCGCAGGCTGCGATCTTTTGATTTTGATCTTCAACAACCAAGTCAAAAGATCGCAGCCTTCGGCAGCTCCTACAGAGAGCGATGCGGGTACTGCGCAGCGCTCACCTGCTCCATCCACTCCACCACGCTGCCCTCCAGCACCTCGGCAATCGCGATGTGCGTCATCGCCGTGTCCGGCGCGGCGCCATGCCAGTGCTTCACATCCGGCGCGATCCACACGGTATCGCCGGGGCGGATCTCGCGAACCGGTTGCCCCCACTCCTGCACAAAACCTGAACCGGCGGTGACGATCAGCGTCTGACCCAACGGATGGGTGTGCCACGCCGTCCGCGCGCCCGGCTCGAAAGTCACCGTGGCACCGCTGACCCGCGCCGCCTCGCTACCCTTGAACGGCGCATCGATGCGCACAGTGCCGGTGAACCAGTCCGCCGGGCCTTGGGCCGAGGCTTGTGAGCCGTTCGGGGTGACAGTGACGCCTGAGATATGTGCATTCATCACAAGACTCCAAATCTGAAAGAGATCTCCCTGTAGGAGCTGCCGAAGGCTGCGATCTTTTGATCTTGATCTTCAAAAACAACATCAAAAGATCGCAGCCTGCGGCAGCTCCTACAAAGGAACTTGCGTCACTTTAGCGAGCCGTACTCTTCAGATAATCGACTAGAATTCGAAAAAACTTATGCAGGACACTCATCAATGCTTCGAGAAAACGCCAGTGACCTGCTCGCCTTCCTCGCTGTGGCCCGCGAGCGCAGTTTCACCAAAGCCGCAGCCAAACTGGGCGTTTCGCAATCGGCGCTCAGCCACACCATCCGCGCCCTCGAAGCGCGCCTTGGTCTGCGCCTGCTGACGCGCACCACCCGCAGCGTCTCGCCCACCGAGGCAGGCGAACATCTGCTGCAGACCATCGGCCCGCGTTTCGAAGAGATCGAATTTGAACTGGCGGCCCTGAGCAACCTGCGCGAAACCCCGTCGGGAAAGATCCGCATCAGTGCCACCGACCACTCGCTGAACTGGCTGCTGCGTCCAGTGCTCAAGGAATTTTTGCCCAAGTACCCGGACATCGCCGTCGAGGTCTCCTGCGACTACGGTTTCGTCGACATCGCCGGGCTCGGTTTCGACGCCGGGGTGCGCCTGGGCGAAGACGTCGCCCAAGGCATGATCGCCACCCGCATCGGCCCGGACATGCGCATGGCGGTGGTCGGCTCGCCGGCCTATTTCGCCAAGCGCGAAAAGCCGCAAACGCCACGGGACCTGACCACCCACGCCTGCAACAACCTGCGCCTGCCCACCAACGGCGGGCTGTACACCTGGGAGTTCGAGAAGGACGGCGAAAGCCTCAAGGTGCGAGTATCGGGGCAATTCACCCTGAACGGCGTCTACCCGCTGCTCGACGCCGCACTGGACGGTTTTGGCCTGAGCTACATCCCGGAAAACATCGTCGCGCCGTACCTTGCCGACGGGCGTCTGCTGCAAGTGCTGGCAGACTGGTGCCCGACCTTTGCCGGCTACCACCTGTATTACCCGAGCCGACGGCAGGCGGCGCCGGCGTTTGCGTTGTTGGTGGAGGCGCTGCGGTATCGCGGATGAACTTCACCACAGCGCTTTGGTGTAGGTGATGAGGATCCGCGTTTCATCGGCATCGCGACTGAACGACGAGCGATAAGTCGCGTTGCGCAAACGCAAGGCAACGTCCTTGAACGTGCCGCTCTGGATCACGTACTTCACCTCGGTATTGCGTTCCCACTCCTGCCCGCTCTTGCCCGCCACTTGCGCGTGATCGGCATCGATATAGCGACTCATGAAGGTCAGGCCGGGAATCCCCAGACGCTCGAAATCGAAGTCATAACGCACTTGCCACGAACGCTCGCGGGCTTCGGCGAAATCGCCGATTTGCGCGTAGTTGACCAGATAGGCATCGCTGCCCTCGACGTAGGGAAACGCGCTGTCGCCGAGCATCGCCTGATAGCCGACGCTGACTTTGTGCCCGCCCGCAGCGTAACCGAACATACCGTTGAGCGCCTGATTGCGGATCTTGCCGGCCTTGGCCGCGCCCTGGCTTTCACTGGAGAAAAACCGCAGGTCGCTGCTCACTGTGCCGCCGGCCATGGGCCGCGTATCAGTGAGCCCGACGAAGTGCTGATCGTAGACATCGCTCAGCGCTGCGTAGTGATAGCTGAGCTTGAGGTTGTCGTTCACCTGCCGATCCACACCGACCAGATTCAGGTGCGCGCCCTGGGCGTTGGTGACGAAGCGGTTGTTCTTGTTGTTCAACGCAATGGGCTCGTAGCTGGTGTCATTGCGCCCCTTGACCCGATCCAGTTGCCCCGCCGTCAACACCACCCCCGGCAAGTCCTGCGAGACCATCATCGCACCACGAAACGACTGCGGCAGGATCATCCCGTCCTGTGGACGCAGTGTCGGCAACACCGGAATCAGGGAACCGGCCTTGAGTTCGGTGCGGGCAACCTTGACCTTCACCGTCACGCCCAGTTTGCCGTACTCACTGGCCGCACGCCCGTCGCTGCGCACCGGCAACAAACCGCTGCCAGCGCGATCGGGACTGGAATCCAGACGCACACCCACCATGCCCAGCAGATCGACGCCGAACCCCACCACACCGGGTGTGTAACCGGACTCGAACTTGAGCATCAGGCCCTGCGCCCACTCCTCGCGCTTTGATTGCTGGGTCGAAGGGCCGTCACGAAAGTCCCGGTTGAAATAGACGTTGCGGGTTTCCAGCGACGCATGAGAGTCGGCGAAAAAATCCGCGTGGGCTCCGTTGCTCAGACTTGCCAACAGCAATGCGCCGGCCAGGGTCGACAATCCATTGCGCATCCCGAAATGAATGAATGCAGTCACGGCGACACCTATGAAGTTGTTCGTAGAAGACTCAGGCAAACCCGAATCCCCTGTGGGAGCGGGCTTGCTCGCGAAAGCGCTGTATCAGGCAATGAAGGTGCTGGATGTGCTGACGCCTTCGCGAGCAAGCCCGCTCCCACAAGGGCAGATTTGCGGGTCAGAAAGACCGGGCGAGCATCGCGATCAGGCGCTCACCAAACAGCGTCAGCGCCACGCCCAGCAGCACCACCAAGGCGCCGGCGATCTTGATCGACGCCGCCGGACGCACCACCGCGCCCAGCCAGCCGAAGTGATCGATTGCCACCGACGACAGCAACTGCCCGGCGATCACCAGCACCAGCAGGTTCGCCAGACCGATGCGCGGCGCCAGCCACACGGTGCAGAAAATCGCCCCGGCGCCGAGCACACCACCGACCAGACGCCAGCCGGGTTGCGCCGGGATCACGCTCAACGCATCACCCAGACCACCGCGCAGCCACGCCAGTGCACCCAGCACCAGCATGCCGCTGAGGAACGAGTAGAACGCCGCCGCCAGCGTGTTGCCGGTCATGGCCCCGGCCAACTGACTGTTCACCGCCGCTTGCACGGCAATCGCCACACCGGCCAGCAAGGCCAGGGCAAAGGAAATCAGGATCATGACCGTGCACCTCTCAGTGGGTATGCAGCGGGGCGAAGTGCTCCGCAAAGGCATCAGGGCTGTAGCCGGCGGCATTGAACAGGTAGCTGCGCGACTCTTCCGTGGCCCGGTTCAGTTGTTCGCGATCCACGCCCAGCACCACGCCCGCCTGTTTGCGAATGCGCCCGGCGATGATCACGGTGTCGATATCGCCACGTTCGGCGGCGTGCACCACCGTGCCCAGGGCGTTGTTCGACGGGTAGACGCTGAGGTTGTCGGTGCGGATCAGCACGATGTCGGCCTGCTTGCCCGGAGTGATGCTGCCGATGCTCGCTTCGAGGCCGGCGCATGCGGCGCCATCAAGGGTGGCGGCCTTGAGCAGTTGCGCGGCGCTGACCAGTTCCGGCGCAGGCTGACCATGGAAACGCGCGCTGTGCGCCGCCGCCCGTTGCAGGTAAAACGCCACGCGCATTTCACCGAACATGTCGCCGCCGTAAGAGCTTTCGTTGTCGACGCTCAAGCCCGGACGCATGCCGTGATCAACGGCTTTCTGCCAGGCAAACACGCCGTCTTCAAGGCCGTAGTGAGCGTCGGAACGCGGGCAGACGTTCACCTTGACCCCGGCGTGGCGCAGGATCGACCAGCCGTGATCCGGCAGGCAGGTGCAGTGATTGAAAATGTTGTCCGGGCCGAGCAGGCCCTCTTCGTGCAACGCGTCCAGTTCCGCCGCCATGCCGGCGCCGAAGAACTCGGTGACGATGTTCAGGCCCAGCTCGCGAGCCACCTCCCATTGTTCGCGGTCGAGTTGCGCCATCATCGCCAGGGTCACCAGCGAACCGGCAGCACCTGCGTACTTGTCTTTGATACGGCGCAAATCACCCGGCCACCGGGCGGACTCCCACTCCCCGGACAATGGCGCGCCTGGCGCATGCACCGCACGGATACCGGCGTCGTGCAAGGCGTCGATGGCCGCGTCGGAATGCGCGCCGCTGCGGGCGTTGTGCGAGTTGTCGATGATGGTGGTGATGCCGGCATTGATCGCGCCCAGCGCGGTCAGCAGGTTGCCGACGTACATGTCTTGCGGGCGGTAGTATTTGGCGAACGAGAAATGCGTGGCGTTGCAGTAGTCTTCGAGGGTCGGCGAGTTCGGGTTGATCCGGCGCAGTTGCCCTTCCCACGCGTGGCGATGGGTATCCACCATACCGGGAATCACGATCATGCCTTTGGCGTCGATGACTTCGGCGTCAGGCGCATTCAGCCCTGTCCCGACCTCGACGATTTCGGTGCCACGAATCAGCACATCGCCTTCGATGAAATTGCCCAGGCGTTCGTCCTGGGTGACCAGGGTGCCGCCCTTGATCAGCAGCAGGCGTTGAGCATCGGGCAACGGTTTGAGCGCGGAAGTCAGAACATCGAAATGAGCATTGAAAGACATGGTGGGCTCCAGAGTGACGGTCGGCGCAATGGCCTGTAGCCGCATTGTCTGACCGGGAGCCTTTATTTAGAATGCCAAAACATCTACAAACATTGTGAAGCTGGGCATACATAATGCGCGATCAAGAGTTCGGCCATCTCAGGGCGTTTTTCGCCGTCGCCCGCGAGCGTAATTTCTCCCGAGCGGCGCAGGCACTGGGGGTTTCGCCATCGGCACTGAGCCAGACCATCAAAGGCCTGGAAGAACGCCTGGGAGTCCGCCTGCTCAATCGCACCACCCGCAGCGTGTCGACCACCGAGGCCGGGGCCAGACTGTTCGAGCGCCTGGGCGAGATCTTTGCCGATCTGGACGCAGCGCTGGAACAGCTCAACAACTACCGCGACACGCCGGTCGGCACTCTGCGCATCTGTGCGCCGCAGGTGGCGATGCTGCATTTCATCCAGCCGATCCTGCCGGCGTTCCAGACGGCCTACCCGGACATCAAGCTCGAACTGACCACCGACGACAGCACCGCCGACATCGTTGCCCAGGGCTATGACGCGGCGATTCGCCTGGGTGAGTTCATCGAGCAGGACATGGTTGCGCTCAAGCTCAGTGAACCGTTGACGCAGATCGCCATCGCCTCCCCCGACTATCTGCAAGGCAGAACGCGCCCGCACGAACCGGCCGACCTGCTCGATCACCGCTGCGTGAACTGGCGGCGCTCCGGCGAATCCGGGCTGTACAAGTGGCGGTTCTTTCGCGACGGCTTACCGTTTGAGTTGAGCGTGAAAGGCTCACTGGTGGTCAGCGATTGCGCCGTTGCCATGCAATCGGCGCTGGATGGGTTGGGCATCACGGTGTGGATCCGTGAGTGGATCAAGGATGAACTGGACAGCGGCGCGCTGGTGGCGCTGCTGGAAGAGTGGTCGACACCCTTCCCCGCGTTCTACCTGTATTACCCGAGCAACCGCCAGATGTCGTCGGCGCTACAGGCTTTTATCGGCGCACTGCGCAAGGCGCACTAAGCGACCGTTGCCCCGCGCAGGTTCGGGCGCTCCTGGCGACCACCGTAGAACATCGCCTTGGCACCAATCGTCAGCAACGACAGCAGCGCAAACAGCAACCCGCACCAGATCGTCCCCGGCAGGCCCCAGGTGTCGATGAACACCCCGCCGATCCACGAACCGAGGGCGATCCCGGCATTCGCCGCCGACACGTACAGGCTGGTGGCAAACGAATGCGCTTCGGGCGCGGCACTGGTCAGCCACATCTGGGTGATGATCATGCCGCTGGTGTGAATTGCGCCCCACAGCAGCACGATGAGCAGCATCGAGCCCAGCGACGCGCTGCCGAACAGCGCCAGAATCAGGTAGGCGATACTCAACAGAATCGGAAACAGCAACGCAGTCGCCACCAGGTGCGTGGCCAGTGCGCGCCCGGCCAGCAAATTGCCCAGCACGCCGCCGACACCGAAGATCACCAACAGGAAACTGATGGTCTCACTGTCCAGACCGGTCTGGTTTTTCAGGTATTCGGCGGCGTAGCTGTACACCGCGAATTTGGTGGTGAACACCAGCACCGTGGCGATGATCGCCAGCCACACCGGTGGCTTTTTCAGGATCGACAACTGGCTGGCGAAGCTCTCCGGCGCAGCGGTCTGGCGCGGCAACTTGAACAGCAATCCGAGCCCGGCCAGCAACGTCGCGACCGCGCAGAACAGGATCGACGCCTCATAGGAAAACCTACCGGCGACCCACGCGGTGATCGGCACACCGAACACCAGCCCGAGGGTCGTGCCGATGAAGGCAACCGTGGTTGCGTGGGTTGCTCGCTCCTTGGGGTACAGCGAAATCGCCGCAGCGAACGCCGCCGAGAAAAACACCGGGTGCAACATCGCCGGAACAATGCGCAACGCCATCAACGTCGAATAGTTCGGCGCATAGGCCGACAGCACGCTGCTGACGGAAAAACACAGCAGCGCACCGACCAGCACTTTCTTGCGGTCGAAACGCGAGAACACCAGCACGAGAAACGGCCCGGACAGCGCGACGATGAATGCAAACAGGCTCATCAGCAAACCGGCCTGCGCCACAGTGACGCCGAAACGCTCGACGATCAGCGGCAGGATGCCGACCACGCCGAGTTCCAGGGTGTACAACCCGAACAGGCCCAGAATGATGAAGGGCATGACGGACATGGGATGGGGGGAACGGTTCATGAACACTCGTCACATCAGGAAAGAAAATCTACGAACAACACAAAACCCTGTGGGAGCGGGCTTGCCCGCGAATGCGCTGGGTCAGCGACAGTGTTGCCGACTGACCCTCCCTCTTCGCGGGCAAGCCCGCTCCCACAGTTGAGATGTGTCGCACTCAGGCCTTGTTGAAATCGACCACAACCTTGCCAAACGCCCCGCGATTGAGATGGGCGAAGGCTTCGGTCACCTGATCAAAGGCGTAAGTCGCGTCGATCACCGGTTTGATCCCGTGGTGATCGATCATCCGCACCATGTCCTCCAGCGCCCGGCGCGGGCCGACCGCCACCGCGACAATCGAGGCCCGGCTGCCGAGCAGCGGCATGATCGGCGTGCGCAATTCGTCAGCGTCGAGCAGACCGATGATCGACACCCGCCCACCTGGCACCACGGCTTGCAACGAACGGGCGAGGTTGTCGCCGCCAGCCATCTCCAGAATGTGGTCGGCGCCGCGTCCGTCGGTCAGTTCCAGCACGGCGTTGTGCCAATCCGGTGTGCTGGTGCGATTGATGCCGTGGGTCGCGCCCAGCGCGATGGCTTGAGCGATCTTGTCGTCACTGCTGCTGGTGACGATGACCTTGGCGCCGCTGGCCGCCGCCAGTTGCACGGCAAACAGCGAAACCCCGCCGGTGCCCTGCACCACCACGGTTTGCCCGGCGTGCAGATGGCCCAGTTCGATCAGCGCCATCCACGCCGTCAGTGCGGCGATCGGCAAAGTGCTGGCCTCGACCGCGCTGAGGTTTTTCGGCGCACGCACGCACCAGTCGGCCGGCGTGGCGACGTACTGCGCCAGCATGCCGGGAATCGGCCCGCCCTGGGTCGGCATCTCGGCCCAGGTTTTCGGATTGCCGTCGATCCAGTTGGTAATGTAGGTGGAGATGACTTTGTCGCCGACCTGGAACCGGCTCGCACCCTCGCCCACGGCGACCACGGTGCCGGCCATGTCCGAGGCAGGCGTGAAGGGAAACGTCAACGTTGCGGTCATGCCGTTTTCGGCGACCTGGGTGTCACGGTAATTGAGTGAGACCGCGTCGATCCTGACCAGAATTTCTCCGGCTTTCGGGGTTGGACGCGGAGCCTGGACCTGGCTGAGGTTGGCAAGGCCAAACGCGGAAATTTCCCAGCGCTGCATGGTGTCGGACATGGCGATAATCTCGGTGGAGGACTGTGGCGCCGATGATAGAAGCCATGCCCGTTGCCGATTAAGTAGGTCGCCACTCCGTTATATGCGGACGTTTTGTTCCGCAATGACTAAGGTAAATTGAACCTTACCGGTTAAGTCGAGTGTCGTGATGGACAGCCTGAATGCGTTGAATGTGTTTGTATCAGTGGCGCAAACCCGCAGTTTTGTCGCCAGCGGTCGTTTGCTCGGCGTGTCGGCTTCGGCCATTGGCAAAAGCATCGTGCGCCTGGAAGAGCGCTTCGGCGTACGCCTGTTCAACCGCAGCACGCGCAGCGTGACGCTGACCGAGGATGGCAAGCGATTTCTTGAGCGCAGTCTGCGCATCCTCGCCGAGATCGAAGCGGCGCAAGTCGAATTTTCCCAAACCAACGCCACCCCGCGCGGACGGCTGAAAATCAGCCTGCCGCTGGTGGGCGAGCCCTTCCTGCCGGTGCTGGCACGGTTCAAGAAAACCTATCCGGCGGTGGATCTCGACCTGACGTTCGATGACCGACGGGTCGATGTGATCGAGGAAGGTTACGACGCCGTGCTTCGTGCCGGCGATGTCCCGGATTCCAGCCTGACCTCGCGTCTGATCGGCAGCTACCGGATGATTCTGGTGGGGGCGCCGGACTACTTTCAAGCCCACGGCGTACCGCAGCAGGCCAGCGATCTGCTCGGTCATTCCTGCATCCAGTTTCGCTTCCCCAACACCGGCAAATTGCAGGTCTGGCCGCTGCGTGAGGCCGGGCAGGAAGTCGATCTGCAGGTGCCGACCTCGATGGTCTGCAACAATCTGGAAGCGCGAATCTGCTTCGCGCTGCAAGGTCTGGGCATCGCTTATCTGCCGGACTTCTGCGTCGGCGAAGCCCTGGCCGATGGCCGCCTGCTGCGGGTTCTGCCGGACTGCGCCGAAACCGGGGTCTACCGGATCATGTGGCCCTCGGGCAAACACCCGCAGTTGAAACTGCGGGTGTTCATCGACTTTCTCAAGGAGCATCTGTTCCCCGAGCCTGCACAGGTTTAATCGATCAGCGCGATCAACTGATGCCGCTGCGCATCGGTGAGCATCGGGCCGAATCCGGCGCCGGCGTTGTCGGCCATGTAGCGCGGATTGCCGGTACCGGGAATCACACAGGTCACCGCCGGGTGCGACAGCAGAAACTTCAACGCCAGTTGTGGCCAGCTGTTGACCTGCACATCCGACACCCACGCCGGCAGCGGTTTGCCCTTGAGCCGCGCGAGCAACCCGCCTCCGCCGAACGGCCGATTACAGATCACCGCTACGCCGCGCTCACGGCACAGCGGCAGGATGCGTTTTTCCACGCCACGGTCGTCGAGGGCGTAGTTGATCTGCAAAAAGTCGAGCTGTTCGGCCTTGAGTACAGCTTCGACTTCATCGTAGGCCGACGGCGTGTAATGGGTGATGCCGATGTAGCGGATGCGGCCCTGGGCTTTCCACTCGCGCAGGGTCGGCAGATGGGTTGGCCAGTCCAGCAGGTTATGGATCTGCATCAGGTCGATGCGCTCGGTACGCAGCAGGCTGAAGGATTTTTCCATCTGCGCAATGCCCTCCTCGCGCCCGCGCGTCCATACCTTGGTCGCAAGAAAGGCCGGCGAGCGCGGTTCGTGGATCGACAACAACTCGCCAGTGGTCTGCTCGGCGCGGCCGTACATCGGTGAACTGTCGATCAGCGTGCCGCCCTTTTTGAACAGCTCGTCGAGCACTGCTGGCAGTTGCTTGTAGGCGGTGTCGCCGGGCGCGACGTCGAAGCCGCGATACGTGCCCAGGCCCACCATGGGCAGCGGCTCGGAGCTTGAAGGGATGGCGCGGGTCTGCATGGTCTGGTCTCCTGCCTGGCTCGGCGAAATGGCAGTCGGCGGCGTGGCGGTGGCCAGCGCCCGGTCGAAGGTGAAGACCGCCGAAACCCCGGCAGCCAGCGTGAGCAATCGGCGACGGGAGCAACCCTCAGTGTGGCTCATGCTGGTTCCCCTGCTGCGTGAATCTGTTGCACGTTGTGTGCGGCGGCTGCCCGTCCGCTGCGCTGGACTACACTGCGACAGCGAACACCCGCGCCCCGTTAAAGTTAGCCGAATGTCCAGAAAGCTGATGTCACTCGTCGCCTTGCTCATCGCCCTCTACCTGTTGCTGTGCGCAGCGCTGTTCATTTTTCAGCGCTCGCTGATCTACTTTCCCCAATCCGGCAGCGCCGTCACCGCACCGGATTCACGGATGAAGCTGGCGATGCCGGATGCTGATATCTGGGTGACCATTCGCGAGCATGCCGGGCCGAAGGCGCTGATCTACTTTGGCGGTAATGCCGAAGACGTGTCGCGCAACCTGCCGTCGTTCAGTGAAGCCTTTCCCGATTACGCGGTGTTTCTGCTCAACTACCGGGGGTTCGGCGGCAGCGGTGGCTCACCCTCCGAAGAAGCGATTGCCGAAGATGCGCTGGCGTTATTCGATCAGGTATACGCCAGCCATCCGCAAATCGCCGTGATCGGACGCAGCCTGGGATCGGGAGTAGCGGTGCGATTGGCCAGTCAGCGCCCGGCAACGCGGTTGATTCTGGTGACGCCGTACAACAGCCTCGAAGAACTCGCCGTCCGGCAATACCCGTGGGTGCCGGTGAAGTGGCTGCTCCGGGATCGTTTCGAATCGGGCCGCTACGCCGCGCACATTCGCGTGCCGACCTTGCTGCTGGCGGCCAGCGATGACGAGGTGATCCCACGGGCCAGCACACAGCGACTGCTGGAGCGTTTCCCCAAAGGCGTGGCGAGCCTGCGGGTGGTGCCGGATTCGGGGCACAACTCGATTTCCGAGCGGGCGCAGTATCTGCGGTGGATGCAGGAAGTGCTCAATCGCTGATAGCCGATTATTGCGCCGGCTGAACTGGCCCCTTCGCGAGCAGGCTCGCTCCTACAGGTTTCGGGTGCGCTCACAGGTCTTGTGTACGCCGCGGACACTGTAGGAGTGAGCCTGCTCGCGATGAGGCCAGTCCTCACGACACAAAACCGGCGAGCAGGCTCGCTCCTACAGGTTTCGGGTGTGCTCACTGGTCTTGTGTACGCCACGGACACTGTAGGAGTGAGCCTGCTCGCGATGAGGCCAGTCCTCACAACACAAAACCGGCGTGGCTCTGACCTTCTTTGTCCCAGCAAAAAAGCCAGATAGCCAGCATGAACCAAGTCCCGAAAGCCCAGTCCTACTGGCGCCGTATTCTGCGGCAGCCCACTTCAGCACTGTCCTTTTCCCAGAGCCTGCCGTCCCATGCGCCATGCCGTTCGCTCATCACGCTTCGTTTCGCTGTGCCTGCTGATCCTGTCCCCGTTGTTCATCGAGACCGCCCACGCCAGTGAAGAGCGGCAACTGGTGGCGGCCATCAACGACTATCGCGCCCACCCGCAACGCTGCGAACGCCGCCCGGCCCAGCGCCTGGCGCCACTGGCGATGAAATCGAATCTGGCGCTGCCGATCGGCTATGGCTACGGCGGTGGCTTGCGCGAGACCTTGAAGTCCTCGGGGTATTCGGCGGTGGCAGTGCGCAGTATCCGCATTGTCGGTGCCGGGGACGCCGAGGAAGCCTTTGAACAGCTGCAAGACAGCCACTGCACCGCGCTGCTCGACGCCCAGTACGCCGACATCGGCGTCAGCCGCTCCCGTGGTGAATGGCAAGTGGTGCTGGCGCAACCGGTGCTCGACAGCCGTGTCGGCGACAACCGCAGCGTCGGCAAAGCCCTGCTCGCCGAGGTCAATGCCGCCCGGGCGCGCCCACGGATGTGCGGACGCCAGCGCTTCGCCGCCGCCCGCCCGCTGAGCTGGAACCCGGCGCTGGGCGCCGCCGCACAAGGGCACAGCAAGGCCATGGCCTACGGCAACTACTTCGCCCACCGCGACCCGGACGGCGACCTCCCGGCGGATCGCGCCCGGGCGGCGGGTTATCGGGGCCGGCAGATCGGCGAAAACATCGCCGCCGGCCAGAGTTCACCGGGCAAGGCGATGGCCGGGTGGCTGGCCAGTCCCGGGCATTGCGCCAACCTGATGAACCCGATGTTCACCCAGGTCGGCGCCGGGTTTGCCAGTGAGGCGCGCAGTGATGAGGGGGTTTACTGGACGATGGTGTTTGGTGCGCCTTGATCGGTTTGAGAGATTTTCAGTGAGGCTACGGGCCTCTTCGCGAGCAAGCCCACTCCCACAGGTCCGGGGGTTATTCTCGATTTCGATTCGGCCTCGTCTCCGTAAAAAGATCGCAGCCTGCGGCAGCTCCTACAGGGAGGTAGCGGTGGATCTACACTCAGGTGATCAGTCGTTGCCGTGAGGTGCCCATGAAAATGTCTGCGCAAATGACCGTGGTCGCGGTGCTCGCCACCCTTGCCTATCTGGGGCTGGCGGTGTGGGGCATGGGTGGGTTCGCGGTGTTCTTTTCGCACGGGGCGCTGGTGCTGGTGGCGCTGGCCACGGTGGTGATGGTGGTAGCGTCTCTGTTCACCGACGTGAACATGAGTTCCGGCGAGCGCGAGGACCGGGCCAATCGCTGGGTGATTCCGGCATTCGCGGTAATAGGCCTGCTCAGCGGTTTTCTTCCGGCCTACTGCGACCGCATCGACTTCTGGACTTTCGGCGGCGAAGGCGTGCGTTGGCTCGGCGCGCTGCTGTTTATCATCGGTGGTGCGTTGCGCCTGTGGCCAGTGTTTGTGCTGGGCCGGCGGTTCAGCGGCCTGGTGGCGATTCAACCGGGGCATAGGCTGGTCACCGACGGTATTTACACGCGCCTGCGCAATCCGAGTTATCTGGGGCTGGTGGTCAACGCCGTGGGTTGGGCGTTGGCGTTTCGTTCCGGTATCGGGTTGCTGCTCGCGGCGCTGACGTTGATTCCGCTGATCGCCCGCATTCACTCGGAAGAGGCGCTGCTGCGCGGGCAGTTTGGTGCCGAGTACGAGGCTTATTGCGCGCGTAGCTGGCGGCTTCTGCCTGGCATCTATTGATGTCCGTGTAGGAGCTGCCGCAGGCTGCGATCTTTTGATCTTGCTTTTGAA
>NZ_QAIK01000189.1:0-2191 GCF_003061005.1 Pseudomonas sp. HMWF021
GGTTTGATCATGGTGTAGCTCCTATAAGAATGGAGCCGCCCAGAACTGTCGCTAAACAGAAAGGTGGCAGCTGTACGCAGGTTAGCGAACCGGTTATAGGCACCCGGCAGACCCGAGGGTCTCCCGCATACAGCCACCATAGCGGAGCCGCAGACATTGAATCCGCGACAAAGCATGGAACGCTGATGCACCTATTTTATAAGTCGAGTCGCTAAACCCGATCGCTGATTCGTCAGCGACCGACCCACAATAGAACCCGCCCCCAAGGCGCACAAGCCGGCGGATTCTGGCGCAGGTGTAGGCAATGGCGCAAGGTGCTGTGGGTTGTCGGAAGAAACGTTAAACGCATTTAAACAGTTGATCCCAAAAGCAAAAGATCGCAGCCTTCGGCAGCTCCTACAGGGGGATCTGTATTTCCGTGTAGGAGCTGCCGAAGGCTACGATCTTTTAGCGTCCGAAATTAGGGGGCGATTGATAAATCGTCTCCTTATTCCCTTTATTTCCCGCTGGATTCAACTCCAGTGAAAGTGCGTAATTCCAAAATTAACTAGTGCGCTAGGGGGGTTGATTGTGAGTGTCACACGACTGAAGTATGTTTCTGATCTAAAAAACATATGATGGTTATTAGCGAGTTCATCCACAAGGCTGTAGTGTTTCGAAGCAATTAACTGACCACTTTTACCGTAAATGTTCATTGTTCCAGAGATGGTCCCGTCGGCCCATCCATCTGGTTGCACAAATATTCCAAGGGAAATGCCTTTAACCTCTGTGCCACCAGCAAAGTCGAACTGTATGTGTGTTTGAGTATTACTACACCACATGACAGGAAAACCTTCGTATGGCCCGATTCTTCCATCCCCACTAATGTACTTGACCACGAGCCCGCTAGTGAGCCGCTTCTCGACATTAGTAGGGAAAGTGGTGGACGGGTCACGCGTGAGATCTTCAAGGCCGGACGCAGCCTTTGATATGTTCAACATTCTGCTTGCCTCGCTGCCGCCGCCATACAAAGCTTTGGCCTTGATTGTGTGTGCACCGTCCAACAAGTTGGTCAGTTGATATGTCCACTTGTTGTTGGTACCCGCCGTTGCAATCGCTCCGGAAATGGGAACGTTGTTGTCGTAAAGTTGCACTTTCAAGTAAGCATTAGCTGTCCCCTCGACAGTAATCGCGTTCCGAGTAGTCCACCCGTTCTGATCGATGATTTTGTCCGTATCGGTTTCCTTGATCAGATCGATACTCGCGTTTATTTCCGGCACCGACGTAAACCGCCACACATTCGACGCTGGATTGCTCCCGTATTGCCCGACGGCCTTGATGCTGTGCAGCACGTTCAGCGCCAGGCCATTCAGGGGGATCAACCATGTTCCGCCAGTGGCGGTCACCTTGCCCTTGGACTCCGCCCCATCAAAAATTTCCACCTGCTGCCCGGCAGGCGCAGTGCCGTTGACGGTGACGTTGTTGCGCACGCTGTAGCCATTGTCAGGAATGTCCCAACCGCTGGCGTCTTTCACGCCGCTGATCACGGGTGCCACCAGTGCAACCGTTCTGACGGTGTAGGTGCGCAGCGGGAAGGTCACGGCTTCGGCTTCATTGGTGGATTTTCCAAAACCGACCTTGAACACGATATTGAGTGCGCTGCCTTCCCTCAGCTTTTTCAGTTCAGTATTGGCGACACCATGCTGATACCCGTTAGTGACCCAGTTCTGGTCGACGAAAGCGCCGGAGTTCGACTGCCAGATCACAAAGTTGTACGCCCTGCCGTCCGCGTATGTTCCATTCAGGCTCAAAAAGACGGACTGACGTATTGCAATCAAACCCCAGGGGTCGAATCGCAGGGTGGCATTACCGGTCAGGTTCGCTACGTTGAGTTCGATGCCGTTCCCGGCATCAGCAGCCTGCAGAATACGGGGTTTGGGCAACGCGCTAACCGGCAATGCCAGCACACTCAAGGTCAACGCTGGTGACGTCGGCAGCGCAACCCCGCCGCGAGTGACGGTGTAAGTGACGGTCACCGTTTTGTTCAGGTTGAACGCCACCACGGAGTTGGGCAGCGGGATTGGCTGCGGTTGCGTACCGGCATTGATCAGGGCTGTGGTGTGCGAACCTTCGGCCGGTGTGCCGGGTGCGCCAGTCCAGGTAACGGTCAGCTTGTCGCCGGCCTGCATCGGGTAATTGATGATGGCGGTCA
>NZ_QAIK01000189.1:2201-3626 GCF_003061005.1 Pseudomonas sp. HMWF021
GTGCCATTTGGCGCTTCCTTGATACCGGGCGCCGGGAGATCCAGCGCCACCCCGACTCTGAACTCCAGCGGATTCGAATAACTGATCTTGCCCGTTTCAAACCGCTTGATGTGGTAGCGAACGCTCAACTGTTCACCGCGACGGGCTTCAAAGTACTGCTGCACAAACGCAGCGTTGAGCGAAAATTTAACGTCTTTACCGGCGCTCAGTGTGCTGAGTTCCTTGTAGTCCTCGACCAGCACCTTGCCCGACGCATCATGCAGTTGCCAGTGCACGACGTCTTTGGCTTTGGTCGGATTGTTCACCGGGTTGGGGCAATTGACTTCGCTGGTGCCGTTGGGCAGATCCTTGGGTTCCAGCGCACCGTCCTGTTCACCGAGCAGGGTTGGCGGAACCAGCTCGAACCTCGGCTCGCCGATGTTCAATTGTGCGGCAGGCGTTGACGGCCTGCGAACGATCTCGCCGTTCTGGTCTTCGCTGAGCACGTTGTACGACACCACCAGCGTGCCGCCTTCCCCGGGCTTCAGGTACTTGGGGCCTGAAATGATGGTGATGAAGCCATTGGGGTCATCGGCCTCATCCTCGGTCGGAAAGATCCAGTCCAGCTCGGGTTCGAAAACGGTGCCGTCCGCCAGGGTGATGCTCCAGATCAGTTCGATGGCGTTGTCCGGGGTAATCAGCGGATCGTAGGGGATGCGTACGATCACGTTCGCCAGATCTGGATTCAGTGCACCGCCCACGGCGCTTTCGATGATGGGGGCTGCCAGACGTTTGGGTTCACCCTTCATGTTGATGAAGCGGCCTCTGGAGCGTTGAATGATGCTGCCGCCACGTTCGAGATCGAAGAAGAACACCCCCTGGGTTTTTGCCAGTGCCCGGGCACCGTCGTTGTCCATCAGCACGTCGACGACAAGCGGTGGATTTTTGTCGATGCGCTGGCGAACTTCGACCTCCACGGGTTCGCCGCCGAGGGTGGTGCCCTGCAAGTGCATGATGATGATATCGCCGAGGTTGAAATCGACGGATGATGCAGCAAAGACCTGGAGCACCAATTGCTGATTGCCCAACTGGTCAAGGTCGAGTTCGTTGCCGTCAGCCTGTTTGAGAATCGGCGCATCCAGCCGCGAATTGCCGGTGTCGACGACGATGCGCGTTTCCTTGCACCAGTCCTCGGAGTTATTGTCGGCAAAGTCTCTGACCAGGAATGACACCGCCAGCTTATCGCTCCCGGAGTCACCCGCCGCCAGGATGACGGCTTTGCTGATATGGATAATGATCGGGTTATTCAGCGGGTCGTCGATCTGCACTTGAGTGACGGGTTCCGACGCCACCAGCTTGCCGCCCCAGCTCGCGATGATCACATCGCCCACGGCGATGTCGGGGTAAGGCAGGTCGGAGCCACTGCCGGGTTTGGCAATCACCAGA
>NZ_QAIK01000190.1 GCF_003061005.1 Pseudomonas sp. HMWF021
GTCGTAACGCGCCGAATGCGCTTCACGGCCGTCGAAGTCGATGTCGGCGGCCTGACAGGCTTTTGCCAGCACGGTTTGACCATAGGCCAGACCGGCCAGCGTGGCGGTGTCGAAGCTGGAGAAGGGATGAAACGGGTTGCGCTTCATGTCCAGACGCGCAACCGCGGCATTCAGGAAGCCGAGGTCGAAGCTGCTGTTGTGCCCGACCAGAATCGCCCGCTTGCAGCCGTTTGCCTTCAGTGCCTTGCGAATGCCACGGAAAATGTCGGTCAGCGCGGTTTCTTCGCTGACGGCCATGCGCAGCGGGTGATCGAGCTTGATCCCGGTGAATTCCAGCGCTGCCGCTTCAATGTTCGCGCCTTCAAACGGCTCGACGCGGAAGAAGTAGGTGTGGTCCGGATAAACAAAACCCTTTTCGTCCATGGCGATGGTGGTCGCGGCAATCTCCAGCAGAGCATCGGTGGCCGAGTTGAAGCCACCGGTCTCTACATCGACGACAACCGGCAGGTAGCCGCGAAAACGCGCTGCCATTGGATGACGGGAACCGCCGCCGCCACCTTGACCGTCCAGTTCGTCGTCGAAATGGTCTTCACTCACGCGTGTTCCTCCAGCAGGCGCCAGCGCAGTTTTTCACCGGCGCGCAGCGGGATAACGTTCAGCTCGCCGAAGGGCAGGCTGGTCGGGGCGGTCCATTCTTCGCGAACCAGGGTGATGCGATCGGTGTTGGCTGGCAGGCCGTAGAAGCGCGGACCGTTGAGGCTGGCGAATGCCTCGAGCTTGTCCAGTGCATTACGCTGCTCGAACGCTTCGGCATACAACTCGATGGCGGCATACGCGGTGTAGCAGCCGGCGCAGCCGCAGGCGGCTTCCTTGGCGTGCTGGGCGTGCGGTGCCGAATCGGTCCCGAGGAAGAACTTGGCGCTGCCGCTGGTGGCGGCGTCGAGCAGGGCTTCCTGATGAGTATTGCGCTTGAGGATCGGCAGGCAGTAGAAGTGCGGCCGGATTCCGCCCACCAGCATGTGGTTGCGGTTGTACAGCAGGTGATGCGCGGTGATGGTTGCGCCGACGTTGGCCGAAGCCTCGTTGACGAACTGCACGGCGTCGCCGGTGGTGATGTGTTCGAACACCACTTTGAGCGTCGGGAAACGCTCGACGACACGGCGCATGTGCTCATCGATGAAAATCTTTTCGCGGTCGAAAACGTCGACATCGCCACGGGTGACCTCGCCGTGGATCAGCAGCGGCATGCCGACTTCGGCCATGGCCTCCAGCGCCGGAAAGATCTTGTCGATGCTGGTGACTCCGGAATCGGAGTTGGTGGTGGCGCCGGCCGGGTACAGCTTGGCGGCGTGCACGAAACCGCTGGCCTTGGCCTCACGAATTTCTTCGGGCCGGGTGCGGTCGGTGAGGTACAGCACCATCAGCGGTTCGAAGCGACTGCCGGCCGGGCGGGCAGCGAGAATCCGCTGGCGATAGCCATCGGCTTCAGCGGCGTTGCGCACCGGTGGTACCAGGTTGGGCATGATGATGGCGCGGCCAAAGGTGCGCGCCACATCGGCAACGGTATTGGTCAACACGGCACCATCGCGAAGATGAATGTGCCAGTCGTCGGGACGCAGCAGGGTCAGGCGGTCGGACATGAGGGGATTCCAGGCGGGTCAAACTGAGGGGAATGCTACCGGAAAAGACTCTTGCAGGCACTCGCTATCAAGTTTTGCGAGAACCTTCCGATATCCCGTAGGTATGCCGTAAACATAGTGTGAATCGGTCTTTGTGTTACAGAAGCCAATGGAGCCTCCCGTGCGCCAGCGATATTTAGCCTTGCTCAGTGTGTTTGCCAGCCTTCCCGCGATGGCGCTCACCTACCAGACGCGTCTGGAGAACATTGAGTGGACGGTCGAGGGCGACAAGTTCGAGTGCCGCCTGACCCAGCCGATCACCGATTTCGGCTCGGGTCAGTTCGTGCGCAAGGCCGGCGAGCAGGCGATCTTTCGCCTCAATGCCTACAACGCCATGCTCGGCGGTGGTTCGGCGACCTTGCTCGCTGCGGCCGCGCCTTGGCAGCCGGGGCGCAACGACATCAACCTGGGCAGCGTCAGGATCGGCACCGGCAACGTGCTGTTCAACAGTTCGCAATCCCAGGCCGGCGGGCTGATCAGCGGTTTGCTCGACGGTCGCAGCCCGGTGGTGCGCCGTGCGTCCGGCGATGGCCGGGTTTCGGAAGTGCGTCTGCTGCCGGTGAAGTTCAGCAAGGCGTTCAACGATTACCAGACCTGCGTGGCGAAACTCTTGCCGCAGAATTTTGACCAGATCAAACAATCGCAGGTCGGTTTTCCGGGTGAAGGCACTGATCTGGACTCCGCCGCGCGCGCCAGGCTGCAGGTGATGCTGGACTTCATGAAGGCCGATCCGACGGTCAATCACATCGAACTGGACGGTTACTCCGACAACAGCGGCAACCGTCTGACCAACCGTGAACTGTCGCGCCGTCGCGCGCTGGCAGTGGTCGACTTCTTCAAGGCCAACGGCATCGCCGAATCGCAGATCACCGTGCGTTTCCACGGCGAGCAATACCCGCTGGTGCCGAACAACAATGCGGCCAACCGGGCGAAGAATCGCCGGGTCAGCGTGAAGCTTGCGCGTGTGGCACCGACCACCGCGCCAGCACCGCAAGCCAGTACGCCGGCCAACGCTGCAGCGACTTCCTGACCCACTGGTCATCGTCGCGCTCTCGACAGATTCTGTCGCTTTGTCGTCTTAAGCTGTCGCGCCTCTGTAAATTATCGGATTTGAGCGGTAGACTCCTCGGCTTTCCGTAGAACCCCGTGGAGTGATGGCATGGCGGACGTAAACAAGGTCGTTCTGGCGTATTCCGGCGGCCTGGACACTTCGGTGATCCTCAAGTGGCTGCAGGATACTTATAACTGTGAAGTGGTGACCTTCACCGCTGACCTGGGTCAGGGCGAAGAGGTCGAGCCGGCTCGCGCCAAGGCTCAGGCCATGGGCGTCAAAGAAATCTACATCGACGACCTGCGCGAAGAATTCGTGCGTGACTTCGTGCTCCCGATGTTCCGCGCCAACACCGTTTACGAAGGCGAGTACCTGCTGGGTACTTCCATCGCACGTCCGCTGATCGCCAAACGCCTGATCGAAATCGCCAACGAAACCGGCGCCGACGCCATTTCCCATGGTGCCACCGGCAAGGGCAACGACCAGGTGCGTTTCGAACTGGGCGCCTACGCGCTCAAGCCAGGCGTGAAAGTGATTGCGCCATGGCGTGAGTGGGACCTGCTGTCGCGCGAGAAGCTGATGGACTACGCCGAGAAGCACGCGATCCCGATCGAGCGTCACGGCAAGAAGAAGTCCCCGTACTCGATGGACGCCAACCTGCTGCACATCTCCTATGAAGGCGGCGTGCTTGAAGACACCTGGACCGAGCACGAAGAAGACATGTGGCGCTGGACCGTCTCCCCGGAGAAGGCTCCCGACACCCCGCAATACCTGGAACTGACCTACCGTAACGGCGACATCGTTGCGCTGGACGGCGTCGAAATGACTCCGGCCACCGTACTGGCGACGTTGAACAAGATCGGCGGTGCCCACGGTATCGGCCGTCTCGACATCGTTGAAAACCGTTATGTCGGCATGAAGTCCCG
>NZ_QAIK01000048.1 GCF_003061005.1 Pseudomonas sp. HMWF021
GATTCGGGGTGTGTTTGAACATGGTGGAACTCCTGAAGTAGTGGAGCCGCCACCATTCGCTGCGAAACGAATATAGGTGGCAGCTGTACGCGGGTTCGCAGACCGGGACTTCAGGCACCCGGCATACCCGAAGGTATCCCGCGCACAACCGCCATGACACAGGCATAAAAAAGCGCCCGCTTTCGGATGGTGGACGCTGTGCGTCTGAAGTTTAACCGGGCTGCGAAACCCGGTCGCTGATTTTTGCAGCGACAGACTCAGGCTAGAGATCGCGCTTCCGACAGGCAACCTGAAAACCTTGTGGGAAGGTTCTGGGTTTCTCACACACCCTTAAACACAACCAGACTCAATGTAGGAGCTGCCGAAGGCTGCGATCTTTTGATCTTGCTTTTGATTTTGAAAAGCCAGGATCAAAAGATCGCAGCCTTCGGCAGCTCCTACAGGAAATTGGGTGTGGGCAGTTGGAGATTGGTCGGCTGTCAGGCCGCTTTCGCTGGCAAGCCAGCTCCCACAAGATCAAGGTCAAAAGATCGCAGCCTTCGGCAGCTCCTACACAGGATGAGCGTTAGCTCGGCTGCAGCTTTTGATCTTGCCGTGCCGGCCCCTTCGGCAGGCTGAGTGGAGGGGTTTATCCGGGGGTGGGAGCGCAGCGACCGTTCGACGAAGTCGAACACATCGAGAGGAGGTGCAGCGAAGCAAACCGGAGGCGATGCCCCCGGATGAACCCCGTAACGAAGGAACCCGAGCCTAAGCGAGGGCCGTACGCCGGGGCCCAGCGTTTTGGTTACTTTTGGGCGTCTGCAAAAGTGACTCGCCGTAAGGGCGAAACCGCCAGCCGCAACACCCGAAGCAACGGATATACACCCAAAACCCCAAGAACCTGGTCGGCCCAAAGGCCGCCAAGTCCAAAAAAGCCTCAACCCTCCCGACGAACCCTGAACCAAGCCGCATACAAAGCAGGCAAAAACAAAAGCGTCAAAGCCGTAGCCACAATCAACCCCCCCATGATCGCCACCGCCATCGGCCCGAAAAACACACTGCGCGACAAAGGAATCATCGCCAGCACCGCCGCCAGCGCCGTCAACACAATAGGCCGAAACCGCCGCACCGTCGCCTCGATAATCGCCTGCCAAGGCTTAAGACCAGAAGCAATATCCTGCTCGATCTGATCCACCAGAATCACCGAGTTGCGCATGATCATCCCCGACAGCGCAATCGTCCCCAGCATCGCCACAAACCCGAACGGCTGGCGGAACACCATCAAAAACAACACCACCCCGATCAACCCCAGCGGCGCCGTCAGAAACACCATCGCCGTGCGCGAAAAACTGCGCAGTTGCACCATCAGCAACGTCAGCACCACCACAATGAACATCGGCACCCCGGCGTTCACCGATTTCTGCCCACGCTCCGAATCCTCCACCGTACCGCCAACATCCAGCAGATACCCGTCAGGCAGTTCGGCGCGGATCGGATCAAGCGTCGGCTGAATCTGCTTCACCAGCGTCGCCGGCTGCTCCTTGCCATAAATGTCCGCCCGCACAGTCACGGTTGGCAGACGATTACGGTGCCAGATGATCCCTTCCTCAAACCCGTACTCCAGCGTGGCAATCTGCGACAGCGCCACACTGCGGCCGTTGTCGGTCGGCACCGCCAGACTCGGCAGCAACGACAACTCGGTGCGCTCATGCACCGTGCCGCGCAGCAGAATCTCGATCAGTTCGTTGTCCTCGCGGTACTGGCTGACGCTCGAGCCGGTCAGCGAACTCTGGAGGAATTTCGCCAGATTGGCCGTGCTCACACCCAGCGCCCGGGCACGATCCTGATCGATGTTCAGGTACACCACTTTGCTTGGCTCTTCCCAGTCCAGGTGCACGTTGACCACGTGCGGGTTCTCGCGCACCTTGGCCGCCACTTTGCGCGCCAGCGCGCGGACTTCCTCGATGTGTTCACCGGTGACGCGGAACTGCACCGGATAACCCACCGGCGGGCCGTTTTCAAGCCGCGTGACCCGCGAGCGCAGAGCCGGGAATTGCTCGTTCAAGGTCTCGATCAACCAACTGCGCAGGGTCTCGCGTTCCTCGATGTTTTTCGCGAGCACCACAAACTGGGCGAAGCTCGCCGCCGGCAGTTGCTGATCCAGCGGCAGGTAGAAACGCGGCGAACCAGTGCCGACATACGCCACATAGTTGTCGATGCCCGCGTGATTCTTGAGCAGCGCTTCCAGGCGTTTGACCTCGGCGGTGGTGTTGGCCAGCGACGCGCCTTCGGCCAGTTTCAGATCGACCATCAACTCCAGTCGATTGGAGGCCGGGAAGAACTGCTGCGGCACGAAACGGAACAGCATCACCGACGCGAGGAACAGCCCCACCGTCAGCACGATCACGGTTTTGCGGTGCGCCACACACCACTCCACCAGACGCCGCACCCGCTGATAGAACGGCGTGCCATACGGGTCCGCCTGGCCGTCAGCCGTGCCGTGTTTGGCCGCATGAATTTTCGCCAGATCCGGCAGGAGTTTTTCCCCCAGATACGGCACAAACATCACCGCAGCCACCCATGACGCGAGCAACGCGATGGTCACCACCTGGAAGATCGAGCGGGTGTATTCGCCGGTGCCGGACTGCGCGGTGGCAATCGGCAGAAAACCGGCGGCGGTGATCAACGTACCGGTGAGCATCGGGAACGCGGTGCTGGTCCAGGCGTAGCTCGCGGCTTTGATCCGGTCGAAGCCCTGCTCCATTTTGATCGCCATCATTTCCACGGCGATGATCGCGTCGTCCACCAGCAAGCCCAGCGCCAGCACCAGCGCGCCGAGGGAGATCTTGTGCAGGCCGATGCCCAGGTAATACATGCAGGCAAACGTCATCGCCAACACCAGCGGAATGGTCAACGCGACCACCATGCCGGTGCGCACGCCGAGGGAAAAGAAGCTCACCAGCAACACGATCGCCAGCGCCTCGACCAGCACCTGGACGAACTCGCCGACTCCGGTTTTCACCGCCGCCGGTTGGTCGGACACCTTGCGCAATTGCATGCCGGCCGGGAGGTTTTTCTGCAACCGCGAGAACTCGCCTTCCAGCGCTTTACCCAGCACCAGAATGTCGCCACCGTCCTTCATCGCGACAGCGAGGCCAATGGCATCTTCGCCCATGAAACGCATGCGGGGCGCCGGTGGATCGTTGAAACCGCGACGCACATCGGCGACATCGGAGATGCGGAACGTACGATCACCAACCCGGATCGGAAAGTTCTTTATCTCGTCGACTGTCCGAAAATTCCCCGAGACCCTTAACTGCAAACGCTCGCTACCGGTTTCGAAGAAGCCGGCAGTCGACACCGCGTTCTGCTCTTGCAGCGCTTGCTGCACCGCTGCCAGTGGCAAGCCAAGGGTGGCAAGTTTGACGTTGGACAGCTCGACCCAGATCTTCTCGTCCTGCAAACCGAGCAGATCGACCTTGCCCACATCCTTGACCCGTTGCAGCTGGATCTGGATGCGGTCGGCGTAATCCTTGAGCACCGCGTAGTCGAATCCGTCCCCCGTCAGCGCATAGATATTGCCGAACGTCGTGCCGAATTCATCGTTGAAGAACGGCCCCTGAATATCCGGCGGCAAGGTCTGACGAATGTCGCTGATCTTCTTGCGCACCTGATACCAGAGGTCGGGAATTTCCCGGGAATGCATCGAGTCGCGGGCAATGAAGGTGACCTGGGATTCACCCGGGCGGGAGAACGACACGATGCGTTCGTACTCGCCGGTTTCCATCAGTTTCTTTTCGATGCGTTCGGTGACCTGCCGCGAGACTTCCTGCGCGGTCGCCCCCGGCCAGCGGGTCTGGATGACCATGGCCTTGAAGGTAAACGGCGGGTCTTCGCTCTGGCCGAGTTTGGTGTAGGACAAGGCGCCGACGATGGCCAGCAAAAGCATCAGGAACAGGACGATCTGGCGATTACGCAACGCCCATTCGGAAAGGTTGAAGCGCATCGGGACTTACTCCTTGTCCGCCAGATTGACCACACGGTTGGAGCGATCCACGGGACGCACCTGCTGACCTTCAAGCAACACGTGAACACCGGCGGCGACTACCCAGTCGCTGGGGTTCAGGCCTTCGAGCACCGGCACGCTTTTCTCGCCGAACGGGCCGGTGCGCACCGGGGTCTTTTTCAGGGTGTTGTTGGCGCTGACGACCCAGACGTAGGTTGCGCCGTTCTCAGCGGTCAGCGCCGAGAGCGGCACCGACAGCGGCACGCTATCCACCGATTGCACGAACACCCGGGCGCTCTGCCCGAGTTCCGCCGGGACTTTGCCGCTGGTGAACGAGATGCGCGCGGCGAAGGTGCGGGATTTCGGATCGGCTGCCGGCGACAATTCACGAATCTGCCCGGCGAAGCGCTGGTTCTGTTGCGTCCACAGCTCAACGGTCACCGGCTGACCGACCTTGAACCGCCCGAAGCTCTGCTCCGGCAGGCTGATCGACACTTCGCGCTCGCCATCGGTGGCCAGGGTGAACACGGTTTGCCCGGCGGCAACCACTCGCCCGACTTCCACCGAACGCTTGGCCACCACACCGTCCTGCGGCGCGCGCAGCACGGCGTAACTTGCCTGGTTGGTCGAGACGTTGAATTCGGCTTTGATTTGTTTAAGGCGGGCTTCACCGGAGCGGTAAAGGTTTTCGGCATTGTCGTACGCCGAGCGGCTGACCATCTGCCGATCCATCAAGGTCTTGTAACGATCACGCTCGGCGCGTACCAGATTGAGATTGGCTTCAGCGGCAGCGACTTGCGCGCGAGTGGCTTCCAGTTGCAGACGCACGTCCTGCGGATCGAGTTCGGCCAGGGGCTGATCGGCCTTCACGCGCTGACCTTCATCGACCAGTCGTCGGCTGACTTTGCCGCCAATGCGGAACGCCAGATCGGGTTCGTAACGGGCGCGAACCTCGCCCGGATAACTTTCCATCGCCTGCGCCGAAGGCTCTGGTTGCACCACCATGGCCGGTCGAATGCTGACTTGCGTCGCCTCCTCCTGACCACATGCGGACAATAAAAAAGCCAGACTGACTGGCAATGCAAATGGCCACTTGAGGTGCAGTGCATGGCGGAACATGGTGACGGACCTTTCGCTAATGGTGCCTGGAATATTTATACTGGCCGGTATGGTATTAATAGCAAACTCACCAGTCCAGTATTAAAAGCGAAGAATGTCGAACAATCTTGCAGCTCCAAACGGCCCGGGCCGTCCGAAGGATCCGGCCAAGCGCCGAGCGATCCTCGATGCGGCGAAAACCCTGTTTCTGACTCATGGCTACGCCAACACCAGCATGGACGCGGTCGCTGGCGAGGCCGGTGTGTCGAAATTGACGGTTTACAGCCACTTCAACGACAAGGAAACGCTGTTTTCCTCCGCGGTAATGGCCAAGTGCGAGGAACAGTTACCGCCGCTGTTCTTCGAACTGCCTGCGGGAATCCCGGTGGAAAATGTGTTGCTGAACATTGCCCGAGGCTTTCATCAACTGATCAACAGCGACGAGTCGGTGAATCTGCACCGTTTGATGATGGCGTTGGGCACGCAGGATCCGAAGTTGTCACAGATTTTCTACGAGGCCGGCCCCGAGCGCATGGTGCAGGGCATGGAACGCTTGCTGAAGCAGATCCACGAGACCGGCGCGCTGAGCATCGATCAGCCGCGTAATGCCGCCGAACATTTCTTCTGCCTGATCAAGGGTGCGGGGAATTTTCGCTTGCTGTATTGCTGCGGTGAGCCGCTGAGCGAAGAGGCTTCCGAGAGTCATGTGCAGGAGGTGGTGGGGTTGTTCATGCGGGCGTATCGGCCCTGATTTTTTAGCGCCTGTTCTGACGTCATCGCTGGCAAGCCAGCTCCCACAGGGATCGTGCTGAACACAAATTGTGCGAACCACACAAAAACCTGTGGGAGCTGGCTTGCCAGCGATTGAGGCGACTCGATCTCAGGGTTTTAACGCTTTCTTCGGGTAAATGTCATACCGGCTCGATTTGCCATCCAGCGCATGGCTCGGCTTCGGCCCCTCGATGCACGGCGCCTTGCGCGGGCGCTTGACTACCACGCGGTGCGTCGCCAATGCCAGCGCCGCCTCCAGCAGGGCCGGTGCATCCGGATCATCACCAACCAGCGGCCGGAACAGGCGCATTTCCTTCTTCACCAACGCGGTTTTCTCACGGTGCGGGAACATCGGGTCGAGGTAGATCACCTGCGGCGGCTCGCCTTCCCAGTTGCGCATGACTTCGATGGAGTTGCCCTTGAGCAGCTTCATCCGCGCGACAATCGGCGCCACGTCGAAATCTTCCGCCGCCCGCGCCAGACCGTCCTCCAGCAGCGCACCGATCAGCGGCTGGCGCTCGATCAGGCTCATCTCGCAGCCCAGACTCGCCAGCACGAACGCGTCCTTGCCCAACCCCGCCGTGGCGTCCAGCACCCGTGGACGCACGCCCTGGGCGATGCCGACCGCTTTGGCAATCATCTGCCCGCTGCCGCCACCGTACAGACGCCGATGCGCCGCGCCGCCCTCGACGAAGTCCACCCGCACCGGCCCCGGTGCATCCGGCCCAAGCTGCTGCAACTGCAAACCCTGCTCGCCCACCTGCAAGGCGAACTCGCCGTCATCCACCTGCAGCGGCAGGCCCAGACGCTCGGCCCACTGCTCGGCCTGCACTTCAAACGTCGGGCCGAGGGCCTGGACATGGATGCGGCAGGCCGCGGGTTGCTCAATCATGAAAACACGCTCAAAAAAGTTAAGGATCGGCAAAAGGTGGCCGATAAACCAATCAACGCGCATTTTGCCAGAGCTGAGCGTCAACCGAAAAAAATGTCAGGCATTCTTCCCACATCGATTGGCTACATCTCGCCCCATGGCGATTTCAGCCGTCATAACACTCAAGCACTGAGCGGCGTCAGTCACCTGTGGCAGGATTTCTTTGCCCAGGCCCTGGCCGAACAGACGAGTGATGTGGTGCCGGCCTGCGGCACGTTTCCACCGGTTGACCTGAACAGCCCGGAAGAACCGACACTGGGCAGCGAGCTGCACGCGCACATCGTCGAGCAGCGTCAGTGCGATGTGGTCGAGACCGAGGTGCGTCCGCCGGAGCCGCTGTTCCTGCCGATCGCCGAGTTCGAAACCGATCTGCTGGACAAGCCGTTCCCACCGTTCCCTCCGGAAGAACTCAAGGCTCAGCAAGAGCAGCAGGATTTCGACAGCAGTTGGGTCCGGCCGATCGTGATCAACAACGGCCAGCCTGTGCCGGAGCCAGGTCCGGCACCGCAGAAGAAGCCGTTGTACCTGCCGATTGCCGAGTTCGACCTCGACCTGCTGCAAAAACCTTATCCGCCGTTCCCGCCGGAAGAAATCGTCGAGCAGCAGAAAGCACTGGACTTCGATAACGGCTGGGCGCGCCCGATCGTCCTGCAGAACCTGCGCCTCGCCGCCTGACACTTCAGCGACACACACTCCAGCGCCCGACATCGACATGAAAGTGATTGCGATGCGCGGCGTTGTAATCCGGGCTCAACACCACACTGAACGCCTCGCAGGCGCCATCGCGCACCTGACGCAGAAACTGCGCGTCCTGATTCTGTTTCGGCCAGTCCTTGAGCACGCTGATGCTGCGCCCGTCCGCCAGCCGGAAGCCGGCGATGTCCAGCGCATCGGCACTGGCGTGGCGGCTGAGCGCCCCGCTCTCGCGGTTATAGACATTGCGACAGGCAAAGCTGCCGAGGTGATCAAGCCGCGCCACCCTCTGCCCGTAAACAGATTGCGCGGCAGGTTGCAGGGTATGCCGTTCAAACATCGCGTAAGCCACCGCCAGCGGGCAACTGGCGAGGAAGCTGCTGCTCAGCGCCACCTCGCCGCCCTGCACGCGCACGGCGCCGATCAGCGGGCACTTGGCGTCGGGGCTGTCGGCTTGCGGCGTGACACGCAGTGGCGAGCTGCGCAGCACCTGGGCGCATAACTCGGGATTGCCGCGCAGGCGCATCAGTTTGAAACCGGTCAGCCAGTTCGGCGCAGCCTTCACGTCCAGCGGCGCCCACGGATTCCACTCGGCCGGCACGTCGAGCCAGCCGCGCCAGACGCTGACCACGGCGCCCGCAATCATCAACACCAGCGACAGCGCAATCCAGCGACCCATGCTCAGCCTTTGAAGAACTGATTGGCCTTGGCGTACGGCATCGATTGCGAGGTGAAGCCGAAGGTGCCGCGCTGCTGGATTTCTTCAGCCGCGCGATAAAACTCGCCGTACGCCGCCAGCGCCAGGGCCGAACCGGTACTGATGCGCCGCACCCCCATCTCTTCAAGCTGCTGCACGGTCAGTTTCAAACCGCCGGACATCAGCACGTTGACCGGTTTTGGCGCCACCGCGCGCACCACCGCCAGCACTTCTTCGGCATTGCGCAAACCCGGCGCGTACAACACGTCGGCGCCCGCTTCGGCGAAAGCCTGCAAGCGGCGAATGGTGTCGTGGATATCGGGATTACCGTGCAGGTAGTTTTCCGCGCGAGCGGTCAGGGTGAAGGGAAATGGCAGCGTGCGCACGGCGGCGACGGCGGCTTCGATGCGCGCCACGGCGTGTTCGAAGCAGTAGATCGGTGCGTCGGCGCGGCCCGTGGCATCTTCGATCGAGCCGCCTACCGCGCCCGCCTCGGCGACACGCAGCAAGCTTTTGGCGCACTCGGTCGGGTCATCGGCGAAACCGTTTTCCAGATCCACCGACACCGGCAGATCGGTGGCCGCGACGGTCGCCCGAACGTTGTCCAGAGTCTCATCGAGGCTCAAGGCGCCGTCGGCCTTGCCTTGGGAAAACGCATAACCGGCACTGGTGGTTGCCAGCGCCTGATAGCCCAGACTGGCGAGCATCTTCGCCGAGCCTGCATCCCATGGATTGGGAATGACGAAAATCCCCGCACGCTCATGCAGGGCGTTGAAAGCTTGGGCTTTGCGCAGTTGTTCTGTACGGGCGTGGGCGTCCATCGGCTGGCTCCTGGGCAGGAAAAAAATCCGCCTCAGAGCAGGCCAAGTTGCTCGGCGGCGGGTTCTCTGTATAGCTCAGGCAAAGGTGGCAGGCCAGGCAAACGTTGCATCAATTGTGCGTGAAAACGTTGCGCCAGCTTCGCCGCCAGGATGTTGTCGGCGGTGTGCAGGAAGATGTACGGCGTGCGACCCTCTTCGATCCACTCGGCGATTTTCGCCACCCACGGCACCAGGAACGGATCATTGGCTTCCAGCTCCGGGTGGCCGATGAAGCGCACCTGCGGGCACTGGGTGAAGGCCGCCGGCCGCGTCGGCACCCGGGGCTTTTTCGATTGCGCGTGGATCACCGAAGACTCGGTCGACAGGCAACTGAACAGCGCCCGTGGATCGAGGCAGATGCGCTCCACACCACGCTCCAGCAGCAGGCGATTAAGCAGACGCTCGCTCTCGCCCTTGGCGAAGAACTGTTCGTGGCGCACTTCCACCGCCAGCGGCCGGTCCAGCGCGTCGATGAACGCGGTCAGCTCCGGCAATCGATGCGGGGTGAAGCTTTTCGACAGTTGCAGCCACAGCGGCGAGACCCGCTCGCCGAGTGGGCTGAGAAGATTCACGAAGGTTTCGGCGGCGGTCAGCTGATCGCGCAGGTCCCCGCTGTGGCTGATGTCACCGGGGAACTTGGCGGTGAAGCGAAAGTGTTCGGGCATGGTCTCGGCCCAGCGCTGCACGGTGGCCGGCGAGGGGCTGGCGTAGAAGGTCGTATTGCCTTCGACGGCGTTGAACACTTGGGAATAGAGAGCAAGGAAGTCGGAGGTCTTGGCGTCTTCGGGGTACAGATACTCGCGCCAGGCGTTTTCACTCCAGGACGGACAGCCGAGGTAGTAAGGCAGATCCATCAGATGTACAGATCGAGGCCCAGCACGTCCGCATCCCAATCGACAAAACCGGCGGTGCTCAGGTAGCTGGCCAGGGCCATCGCTACGCTTTTGCTCATGGCGCGGTGATAGATCATGTCTTGCTGACGGGCGGGCAGATTGGCCAGGCGTTGTGCGGAGGCTTTGGCAGCGCGGGCGGCCAGTTGCTCTTCAGTCGGAAATTCCAGCTCGCCGTCGATATCGTCGACGGATTCATCCAGCGCCACATTGCCTTTTCGAGGCTTGCGCTTGATGGGGTAAGACTGAGAGGAAAGGCCGTCTATACGCATAATTTCATGCTCGGTATCGATGATGGCAATTTAGCGGCACTTGACCGACTTAGCAAACCGCCGAGTGATAACTAGAACACATAAAGCGCAAAAGGTTTAAAGCGGGCAGTTGGAAACTGACGATTGGCAGCCGTAAAAGCAAAAGATCGCAGCCTTCGGCAGCTCCTACAGAAGCATGCAATCCTTGTAGGAGCTGCCGAAGGCTGCGATCTTTTAAAGGCTCAACGAGCCTTGGGGGTGGCGACTTTGTCGCGCAGGTAAACCGGTTGCGCGTCGTCTGCCGGGATCGACTCGCCGCGCTCCCAGGCAAACCGCGCCAGGGTCAGCAGGTCTTCGGCGTGGGGCAGCATGCCGGCATCCGAGCCGCTCAGGCTGACCGCGATCCGCTCGCCATAGCCCCAACCGGTGCCCGCACCGAACCATTCGCCGCTGGCATCATCCGGCAACGCCGCGACTTCCGGCGGCAGCACCGCCTCGGCACCCACCAGACGCATCTCGCCGGCAGTCTCGCGGTAGCAGCCCCAATACACTTCATCCATCCGCGCATCGATGGCCGCCGCGACCTGGCTCACGCCGTGTTCGCGATACGCCCGTTGCGCCAGCACCGCCAGGTTCGACACCGGCAGCACCGGACGATCCAGCGCGAACGCCAACCCCTGCACCACGCCGATGGCAATCCGCACGCCGGTGAACGCGCCCGGCCCGCGACCGAAGGCAATGGCGTCCACCGCTTGCAGCGTGGTGCCGGCGTCGGCCAGCAGTTGCTGGATCATCGGCAGCAGCTTCTGCGCGTGCAGACGCGGGATCACCTCGTAATGGCTCGTGACCTTGCCGTCATGCAGCAAGGCAACGGAGCAAGCTTCGGTCGCGGTGTCCAGGGCCAGCAAGGTGCTCATCGATGTATCCAAAACAGGTGGGAGAAAAAGTGCGTCAGTATAAACAACTACGGCCCGCAAGCGGGCCGTGGATGATGCAGCGGATCAGCTTTTTCAGCTCAGCGCTTCGAGCACCTTGGCGGTGATCGCTTCGACCGAGCCGACGCCCGGGATGTGGCTGTATTTCGGCTTGCCATTGGCAGCGGAGAGCTTCTGGTAGAAATCCACCAGCGGCTTGGTCTGCGAGTGGTAGACCGACAGGCGATGACGGACGGTTTCTTCGGTGTCGTCCTTGCGCTGTACCAGTTCTTCACCGGTGATGTCGTCTTTGCCAGCGATTTTCGGCGGGTTGTAGACGATGTGGTAAACGCGGCCGCTGGCCTCGTGAACGCGACGACCGGCGATACGCTGCACGATTTCTTCGTCTTCAACAGCGATCTCGACCACGGCGTCCAGCTCGACACCGGCAGTTACCAGTGCTTCAGCCTGTGGAATGGTGCGCGGGAAACCGTCGAACAGAAAGCCGTTGGCGCAGTCCGGTTGAGCGATGCGATCCTTTACCAGCGCGATGATCAGGTCATCCGACACCAGGCCGCCGGCATCCATGATGCTCTTGGCTTGAACGCCCAGTGGAGTGCCGGCCTTGACCGCAGCACGCAGCATGTCGCCGGTGGAGATTTGCGGAATGCCGAATTTCTCGGTGATGAACTTAGCCTGAGTACCTTTACCGGCCCCGGGAGCTCCCAGCAGAATGACGCGCATCGATGTGCTCCTCAATTTTTTATATAGAAAACAACGGGATTCGCCTCTTTGGGCCAATCTTAAAAAACGGGTCGTGGCCGCACAAACGGCCAAAGGCTGATCAAGATACACAGCAGGCTGCGCCCACACAAGACGCCAAAAGTCGGAGAAACCGACGCCTGCCGCGACTTCGCGACGGGGTTGGACAAGTCGCAACCCCATCATTAACTGTCGCCTGCCCGCACTTTGTGCCTGTGTACAAAGCGACACCCGGCCTGTGCACCGGGTGCCTGATACCAGCGCAGAAACCTTAGCCGGTATTGCGCAAACCGGCGGCAATCCCCGCCACAGACACCAGCAAAGCCTGCTCCACCGGGCTGTCCTGCTCGACGTTCTGCTGCCGCGACCGGGCCAGCAGCTCGGCCTGCAATAGATGAAGCGGGTCGAGGTAAGTGTTGCGCAGACGGATGAATTCAAGCGTGTCGGGGCTATGTGCCAGCAGCTGCGACTGACCGGTCAGGCCGAGCACTACTGCGCACGCCTGCGACAATAGGTCGCGTAACTGCGCGCCCAACGGCAGCAGGTCCGGCTCGACCAGACGCTGGTCATAGGACAGCGCGATATCGGCGTCGGCCTTGGCCAGGACCATTTCCAGCATGTCGATGCGCGTGCGGAAAAATGGCCATTGCTCGCGCATCTGCCCCAGCAACTCGCCTTCGCCGCGCTCCAGCGCCTTGCTCAGCGCAGTTTCCCAGCCGAGCCAGGCCGGCAGCATCAGCCGCGTTTGCGTCCAGCCGAAGATCCACGGAATCGCCCGCAGGCTTTCGATGCCGCCGGCGCGGCGCTTGGCCGGGCGGCTGCCGAGAGGCAAGCGGCCCAGCTCCTGCTCCGGCGTCGACTGGCGGAAATACTCGACGAACTGCGGATTCTCCCGCACCACCGCGCGATATGCGGCAACGCCATCGGCGGCCAGCTCATCCATCAGGTGCCGCCACTCGGGCGTCGGGGGAGGTGGCGGCAACAACGTCGCTTCCAGCACGGCAGCCAGATACAGATTGAGGTTTTGTTCGGCGATGTCCGGCAGGCCGAATTTGAATCGAATCATTTCGCCCTGCTCGGTGGTACGGAAACGCCCCGCCACCGACCCCGGTGGCTGCGACAGAATCGCCGCGTGTGCCGGGCCGCCGCCACGGCCCACGGTGCCACCGCGACCATGGAACAGCAGCAGTTCGACTTGCTGCTCGCGGCAGATTTCCACCAGACGCTCCTGCGCGCGATATTGCGCCCAAGCCGCTGCGGTGGTGCCGGCGTCCTTGGCCGAGTCGGAGTAACCGATCATCACTTCCTGCGGGCCTTGCAGCCTGGCGCGGTAGCCCGGCAGCAGCAACAGCCGCTCCATCACCGGCCCGGCGTTGTCGAGGTCGGCGAGGGTTTCGAACAGCGGCACCACGCGCATCGGCCGCAGCACGCCGGATTCTTTGAGCAGCAGTTGCACCGCCAGCACGTCAGAGGCGGCGCCCGCCATCGAGATCACGTAGGAACCCAGCGAAGCGCCAGGCGCCGCCGCGATCTCCTTGCAGGTATTGAGCACTTCAGCGGTGTCAGCCGAAGGCTTGAAATGCGCCGGCAACAACGGGCGACGATTGCTCAATTCGCGGGTGAGGAAGCTGATGCGCTGTTCTTCATCCCAGTCTTCGTAGCGACCGAGGCCGAGATAGTCGGTGATTTCGGTCATCGCCGAGCTATGCCGCGTCGAATCCTGACGCACATCGAGGCGCACCAGGAACAGGCCGAAGGTCACCGCCCGGCGCAGACAATCGAGCAACGGCCCGTCGGCAATCACGCCCATGCCGCACTCGTGCAGCGAGTTGAAACACAGCTCCAGCGGATCGAGCAGATCGCGGTTGTTGTGCAACACATCGGCTGGCGGTGGCGTTGTAGCGCTGAGCGAGGCGTGCGCCCAGTTGCGCGTGGCGCGCAGGCGTTCGCGCAATTGCTTGAGCACCGCACGATAGGGTTCAGCGCTGTCACCGGCCTTGGCCTTGAGTGCGTCGCTGGCCTGTTGCATCGACAGTTCAGCAGCAAGGTGATCGACGTCGCGCAGGTACAGATCGGCGGCCATCCAGCGCGCCAGCAGCAACACCTCGCGGGTCACGGCAGCCGTGACATTCGGGTTGCCGTCACGGTCGCCGCCCATCCACGAGGCAAAGCGAATCGGCGCCGCCTCCAGTGGCAAGCGCAGGCCGGTGGCGGCAAACAACGCCTGATCGGCCTTGCGCATATGGTTGGGAATCGCCTGCCACAGCGAATGCTCGATCACCGCAAAACCCCACTTGGCTTCGTCGACCGGGGTCGGCCGGGTGCGGCGGATTTCTTCGGTGTGCCAGGCTTCGGCGATCAGTCGTTGCAGGGTGTTCTGGATCTGTTCGCGCTCGGCGCTGGTCAGGTCGCGATGGTCCTGCGCGGCCAGTTGCGCGGCGATCGCGTCGTACTTCTGGATCAGCGTGCGCCGCGCCACTTCGGTGGGGTGTGCGGTCAGTACCAGTTCGATTTCCAGACGCGACAGTTGTCGGGCCAGAGATTCGGCGCTATGACCTTCGTTGCGCAAGCGCGCGAGCAGTTCTGGCAGTACGCGGGACTCGAACGGCGCGGGCTGCGACTCTTCGCGGCGATGAATCAATTGATACTGCTCGGCGATATTCGCCAGGTTGAGAAACTGGTTGAACGCCCGCGCCACCGGCAGCAGTTCGTCTTCGCTCAACTGATTGAGGCTGGCGCTGAGTTCGGCGTCCATCGAGCCACGGCGGTCGGCCTTGGCGCCCTTGCGGATCTGCTCGATCTTGTCGAGAAACTCCTCGCCGTACTGGTCACGAATGGTGTTGCCCAACAGCTCACCCAGCAGGTGAACGTCCTCGCGCAAGCGTGCATCAATATCGGTCATCAGCAGTTCTCCAGCGTTAATCGGGACGGCGCAGAAACGAATGCTTTGCCCAGAGAGTGCCGCTCTACGGCGCTTCTTACAAGCAGACGACGAAGGGACTTTAAACCTTGTGGCCTGAAGCTAGTCTCAACAGTAAGCCGTACAACGGCTTGCCGCCGGCCCCGCCGGACATTCACCAGATCCTGCCATGAGCAGGTGTGACATGAGGTCATCATGAAAATCCGTGAACTCGCCCAGCATTGGGAAGAAAACGCCAAGGGTCGCCTGACCGACACTGGCTACACGATTCATCTGGACGTCGAGGCCGCTGCGCGACTGGCGGCGATTGCCGAGATGTATCCCAAACGCCACCCCGAAGAACTGCTCGGCGAACTGATCGGCGCCGCGCTTGAAGAGTTCGAGGCGAGCCTGCCGTATGTGAAAGGCTCGACGGTGGTGGCGACTGATGAAGAAGGCGATCCGCTGTATGAAGACGTCGGCCCGACACCGCGATTTCTGGCGCTGTCGCGGCGGCATTTGCAGGATTTGTCCGCCGCTGCCGGTAAACAGAAACACTAATCAGACAACACAAAAACCTGTGGGAGCGGCGGTGCGACGTTTCGACTTGCCCGCGATGGCGTCAGTTCAGTCACATCAGTGTTGAATTTGATGGCCTCATCGCTGGCAAGCCAGCTCCCACAGGGATCGTATCCTTCTCCGCTTCTGCACAATTTTTATCCCGCGCGTACCACTCCCCGCCTCCAAAGTTCCCGGTCTAGAGCCTTGTCCGTTCGGTCAAAAGTTTTTTTGGCGATAGGCCATCTTTTCTGAACTTTTGAAAAACGCCGCCGGTCGGAAGCTGTAACCACGCCTGGAACGAGCGTTTCAAAAACGCGCTTTTACACGACGCTTGCGGCTCCTCGACCAGGATGGATTTTAGGTTTTATCAGGAGTTAAACAATGGAGTTGAAGACCATGAAGACCCAAACCTCGTTCTCCCACCTGCGCGGTCTGAAACTGGCTGCTCTGGCTATCGGTACCAGCTTCGTTCTGGCCGGTTGCGCCGGTAACCCGCCGACCGAGCAGTACGCCGTGACTCAATCGGCCGTCAACAGCGCCGTCAGCGCCGGTGGTACCGAGTTCGCTGCAGTGGAAATGAAGCAGGCTCAGGACAAGCTCAAGCAAGCCGAAATCGCCATGCACGACAAGAAGTATGAACAGGCTCGTACCTTGGCCGAGCAAGCCGAATGGGACGCTCGCGTTGCAGAACGGAAGGCTCAGGCTGCCAAGGCCGAACAGGCTGTGAAGGATTCCCAGAAAGGTGTTCAGGAACTGCGTCAGGAAAGTCAGCGCACCGTGCAGTAAGCGCGCATCCCGAATCGCAAAGCTGAAACTTTTATCGATAGAAAGGACGACAAATTATGCGTAAGCAACTGATGATCCCCGCTCTTCTGGCCGCAAGCGTTGCCCTGGCTGCCTGCTCCACCCCGCCTAACCCGAACCTGGAACAGGCACGCACCAACTACGCCGGCCTGCAGGCCAACCCACAGGCGAGCAAAGTGGCTGCCCTGGAAACCAAGGACGCCAGCGATTACCTGGACAAGGCCGACAAGGCTTACCTGGACAAGCAAGACGCGGCCAAGGTTGACCAACTGGCCTACCTGACCAACCAGCGCGTGGAAGTGGCCAAGCAGACCATCGCCCTGCGCACCGCTGAAAACAATCTGAAAAACGCTGCTGCCCAACGTGCTCAGGCCCGTCTGGATGCCCGCGATCAGCAGATCAAGCAACTGCAGCAGAGCCTGAACGCCAAGCAGACCGATCGCGGTACGCTGGTGACTTTCGGTGACGTGCTGTTCGCCACCAACAAGGCTGACCTGAAATCCAGCGGTCTGGTGAACATCAACAAACTGGCGCAATTCCTTCAGGAAAACCCGGATCGCAAAGTGATCGTTGAGGGTTACACCGACAGCACCGGCGCCGCTTCGTACAACCAGTCGCTGTCCGAGCGTCGCGCGACCTCGGTACAAGTCGCACTGATCAAGATGGGCGTAGATCCTTCGCGCATCGTGGTTCAGGGTTATGGCAAGGAATACCCGGTTGCTGATAACAGCAGCGTCTCCGGTCGTGCGATGAACCGTCGTGTGGAAGTGACCATTTCCAACGACAACCAGCCAGTGATGCCACGTTCGGCGGTCAGCTCGAACTAAGCAACACGCAGTAACGCAAAAGCCCCGCCTGAGTGATCAGGCGGGGCTTTTTGTTGAAGATCAAAAGATCGCAGCCTTCGGCAGCTCCTACATTGGAATGCACTCACCTGTAGGAGCTGCCGCAGGCTGCGATCTTTTGCTTTTTAAGGTTCAAGTTTCTGCGGCGTTTCCTGGCCCATGCAGCGCACGGCTTTTTTCTGCGCGTTGATCAGCACCCCGGTCAGGCCTTTCTGTTCGGTGTCGAACAGCACCAGCACACCATCGATGCATTGCGCCACTTGCGGCGCCGGGTCCAGCGAGACTTTGTAGTCTTCGCCCGGCACGGTCTTGAGCATGGTGAATTCGTTGAGCAGCAGCGCATCTTCCGGCTTGGCGAAGTGCAGGTAGCCGTAGTACCACAGCGCCCCGACCGTGCCGAGAATGCTGCAGATACCGGTGATGATCAGCGGGATGGCGTTACGTTCTTCAGTCATTGCGCACTCTCGTCTTCAGAATTCGGGGCTTGCGGGTAATTCGGGATCTCGCCGAGGCGGCGCAAGCCGTTGAAATGTTCCGGGTCTTCCAGATAGCGCAGCATCACCTGGCGCCAGACCGGATCACCGAAGGTCTGCACGTGGCCGCCACGGGTCAACTGCAACACCCGAGGTGGCGGCGCCGCCTGATACAGGCGGATGGCGTTGGACATCGGCACCAGTGGGTCGTCGATGCTGTGAAAGATCAGTTTCGGCACGCCCGTGAGCTGCGGCATCGAGTTGATCGCGCTGTCGCCATCCGGCACCAGCCACGACAGCGGCACCTGGAACGGCCAGGTCAGCCACGAGGTGCTGAGGGCGTACTGGCCGACGCTGCGGTAACTGGCGGGTACACCGTCGAGCACGAAGGCCTTGAGTTGTTTCTGCCGCTCGGGGTGCTGCACCAGCCAATGCACGGCCATCGAACCGCCGAGGCTCTGGCCGAGGAGGATCAGCGGCTTGCCTTTGACCTCTGGCGCCTTGTCGAGCCAGGCGAACGCGGCGTCGATATCTTGATAGATCGCCGGCAAACTCGGTTTGCCCTCGGACAAGCCATAGCCGCGATAGTCCACCAGCAGCACCTGATAACCGTTTTTCGGTAACCACCAGCTCCCGCCCAGGTGCATCGGCAGATTGCCGCCGTTGCCGTGCAGGTGCAGCACCGTGCCCTTGACCTCGACACCGGGTTTGGCCGGCAGCCACCAAGCGTTCAGCTTCAAGCCATCGGCCGTGACCAGCGTGACGGTGCGGTATTCGAGTTTGGCTTTTTCCGGGGTGAAGATCTGACCCGGTTCGGGGTAGAACAACAGCGAACTGCAACCACCGAGGGTCAGGAGCAGGCAAAGGATGCCGAGGATTCTCATCCGGTGAAACCTCGCAGAATTCGAATTGGAATACAGTCAAAAACTGTAGGAGTGAGCCTGCTCGCGATAGCAGTGTGTCAGTCGATATTTATGTTGATTGACACACCGCTATCGCGAGCAGGCTCACTCCTACAAGGGGTTTGTGTGTGGTCTACAGGATATTGGAGTAATCCGCCTCGATCCGGTCCAGGCTCAAGTGATTGAGGAAGTTGGAGAAGCACATCCACGCCGACAGTGCGTTCATGTCGCGGAACTGTTCCGGCAGGTATTTCGGCGGCACCACCAGACCTTCATCGACCAACTGACGCAGGGTACGCATGTCCTCCAGCGTGGTCTTGCCGCAGAACAGCAGCGGCACCTGCTCGAGCTTGCCTTTACGCACGGCCAACTGAATGTAGTTGTAAACCATGATAAAGCCCTTGAGGTAGGACAAGTCTTTGGTGAATGGCAGACCGGTCGGCGTCGAGCCACGGAAAACACGACTGGCATTGCCGTAGCTTTCGGCCATTTCGAAGCCCTGCTCGCGGAAGAACTCGAACACCTGCAGGAAGTCCGCGCCCTCCTCGACCATGTGAATGGCGCGGGTGCGGTTGGTCAGTTTGCGCAGGCGACTCGGGTAGGAGGCGAAGGTGATGATTTCCATCAGGATCGCCAGGCCTTCCTGGGTCACCGTCGACGAGGGCGGGCCCTTGGACAGGAAGGTGCAGATCGGCTGGTTCAAGCCATTGAGCGTGGTGCCGACATGCACCAGACCTTCATGGACTTCCAGCGCACGCACGTCGCGGTCGTTGAACAGCGCGTCGGTGCGGATCTTGATGTAGTCGGCGCCCGCCGCCGCGTCGGCAACGATGCCGTCGGACTCGAACACCCGGATAGTTTCCTCGGCCTCACCGAACACCTTGTTCAAACGGGTTTGCAGCAGGTGCACGGCGTCCTTGGCGGTGAGGACTTTCGGCTCGTCCTTCAGGTCGCCACGGCCATCGATGTTGTTCAGGTAGTCGGACATCATCAGGCCGAGGTCGGCCAGGGTCGGGTCTCCGGCGTGGAACGCGTCGGAGGCGGCGCCGTACAGCTCTTGCGAGATCAGCCCGAAATCCTCGGTGCCGCGCGCTTCGAGCATGCGCACCACCATGCGGTATTCCTTGCACATGCGCCGCATGATCTGCCCGACCGGGTTGAACTGGCCGAGCTGGCGGGTGATGTCGCGCTCGATGTTCTGGAATTCCAGTTTGACCTTGCTCGAATCGAACGACAGTGGCCGATTGAGGTAATACTCGCGATCCACCGCAGGCATTTCCTTACCCTTGGCCTTGAGAAAGCCCTTGCGGATATTCTCGTCCCACTTCACCGCGTCGAGGACGCGGATCGGCGTCTGCGCCAGCACAATCCGATCGGACAGCGTGCGTATCGTCTGCTGGTAATCGTCCACCCGAAACTCCTGTAGAAAACGTGACGCGCCGGATTATTTGCCGCTTGGCCTGGCCTCAGACCGAAGCCAGCACCAGGTGCATGTACCGCGTCAGAATGCCGAGCATGTCCTGTTCGGCCAAAGGCTCGGCGTCGTTGAGCAGGCCCTGATATTCCATCCGGCCGATAATCGCCGTCAACACTTTGGCATCCTGCTGCGGTTCGCGCGAGCCCAATACCTGGAACAACTGGCAGGTGCCCTGCAACAGAATCTGCTGATGGGAGCGCACCAGATCCGCCAGACGCGGGTTGAGCAGCGCTTCCTGACGAAACGCCTGTTCCGCCATCAGATGCTCGCGACGGTTGATCAGTTGCCGGTGCACATAATCGGCCATCAGCCGCGCGATGTCGTCCGCCAGTTGCGAGCGCGACTCGGGGCTGCCGTCCGCACTGACGACCATGTCGCGCAGCAGCCCCTCGTTGTTGACCCACAGCTTGGCCATGTAGGCCGCACTGCGCTCGACGTATTGGGCGAAGGTATCGGTGAGCAGGTCATCGATATCCTTGAAGTAGTAGGTGGTGGCCGACAGTGGCACCCCGGCCTCGGCGGCCACGGCCCGGTGGCGCACGCCGCGCACGCCGTCACGCACGACAATGCGCATCGCTGCGTCGAGAATGTCCTGACGACGCTGCTCGCTGCCCTGTCGGCTGGCCTTGCGGCCCTGGTACTGAACACTTTCAGCGACCGCAGTGGCGATACCCGCTGCACCTTCTTGAGCCATTGCAACCATCACGACTGGACTTCCTCTGCTATTTCAAAAGTAACCAATTGATACATTTGTACCAGACAGGCAATAAAAAGCCGCCTGTTTTAGGCGGCTTTTTAACTGAAACGTTTACGCTTGCGGTCGCATGTGCGGGAACAGGATCACATCGCGAATCGACGGCGAGTTGGTCAGCAACATCACCAGACGGTCGATGCCGATGCCTTCACCGGCCGTTGGCGGCATGCCGTACTCCAGCGCACGAACGAAGTCGGCGTCGTAGTGCATGGCTTCGTCGTCGCCGGCGTCCTTGTCGGCCACCTGCGCCATGAAGCGCTCGGCCTGGTCTTCCGCGTCGTTCAACTCGGAGTAGGCGTTGGCGATTTCACGGCCACCGATGAACAGCTCGAAACGGTCGGTGACGTTCGGGTTGTCGTCGTTGCGACGAGCCAGCGGCGACACTTCGAACGGGTACTGAGTGATGAAGTGCGGCTGCTCCAGCTTGTGCTCGACCAGTTCTTCGAAAATCATCACCTGCAGCTTGCCCAGACCTTCGAAGCCCAGCACCTTGGCGCCGGCCTTCTTGGCGATGGCGCGCGCCTTGTCGATGTCGTTCAGGTCATCGGCGGTCAGCTCGGGGTTGTACTTGAGGATCGAGTCGAACACCGACAGACGGGCAAACGGTTCGCCGAAGTGGAACACCTTGTCGCCGTACGGCACGTCGGTGCTGCCCAGCACCAGTTGCGCCAGTTCACGGAACAGTTCTTCGGTCAGGTCCATGTTGTCTTCGTAGTCGGCGTAAGCCTGGTAGAACTCCAACATGGTGAATTCAGGGTTGTGACGAGTCGAAACGCCCTCGTTACGGAAGTTGCGGTTGATCTCGAACACTTTCTCGAAACCGCCGACCACCAGACGCTTGAGGTACAGCTCAGGCGCGATACGCAGGAACATTTCCATGTCCAGCGCGTTGTGGTGGGTTTCGAACGGCTTGGCCGCAGCGCCGCCAGGAATGGTCTGCAACATCGGCGTTTCGACTTCGAGGAAGTCGCGCTTCATCAGGAAGCTGCGGATGTGCGCAATCACTTGCGAACGCACGCGGAAGGTCTGGCGCACTTCTTCGTTGACGATCAGGTCAACGTAGCGCTGACGGTAGCGCTGTTCGGTGTCGGTCAGGCCGTGGTGCTTGTCCGGCAGCGGGCGCAGCGACTTGGTCAGCAGGCGCACGTTGGTCATTTCGACGTACAGGTCACCCTTGCCAGAACGGGCCAGAGTACCTTCGGCGGCGATGATGTCGCCCATGTCCCAGGTCTTGACGGCGGCCAGGGTTTCTTCGGACAGGGTCTTGCGGTTGACGTAGACCTGGATGCGACCGGTCATGTCCTGGATCACCATGAACGAGCCACGGTTGAGCATGATGCGACCGGCAACCTTGACCGGGATTGCAGCCTCGGCCAGCTCTTCCTTGGTCTTGTCCGCGTATTTCTTCTGCAGGTCTTCGCAGTAGTTTTCGCGGCGGAAGTCGTTCGGGAAGGCATTGCCCTTGGCGCGCTCGGCAGCCAGCTTTTCCTTGCGCAGGGCGATCAGGGAGTTTTCTTCCTGTTGCAGGGCTTGCGGGTCGAGTTGTTGGTCGCTCATGTCTTTAGATATTCCATCAGGTTCGTTGCCCCCGGACCTTGCGGCCCGGGGATCGCCAGCAGAGCTGGCTCCTACAGGGATCGGGTTGAATCAGCCGATGCTGTATTGCGTCTTTTACAGCCCCGATTTCAGGCTGGCTTCCAGGTATTCGTCGATGTCGCCGTCGAGCACCTTGTCGCAGTCGCTGCGTTCGATGTTGGTGCGCAGATCCTTGATCCGCGACGCATCGAGCACGTACGAACGGATCTGGTGACCCCAGCCGATGTCCGACTTGGTGTCTTCCAGCGCTTGCGAGGCGGCGTTGCGCTTCTGCATTTCCTGCTCGTACAACTTGGCCCGCAGCATTTTCATGGCGGTGTCCTTGTTGGCGTGCTGGGAACGTTCGTTCTGGCAGCTGACCACGGTGTTGGTCGGTACGTGGGTGATACGTACGGCCGAGTCGGTGGTGTTTACGTGCTGACCACCGGCACCGGAGGAACGATAGGTGTCGATCCGCAGGTCTGCCGGGTTGATTTCGATTTCAACCTTGTCATCGATCTCTGGCGAGACGAAAACGGCGGAAAACGAGGTGTGACGACGGTTGCCGGAGTCGAACGGGCTCTTGCGTACCAGACGGTGCACGCCGATCTCGGTGCGCAGCCAGCCAAAGGCGTATTCACCCTTGATGTGCACAGTGGCGCCTTTGATACCGGCGACTTCACCGGCCGACAGCTCCATGATGGTCGCATCGAAACCGCGTTTGTCCGCCCAGCGCAGGTACATGCGCAGCAGGATGTTGGCCCAGTCCTGGGCCTCGGTGCCGCCGGAGCCGGCCTGGATGTCCAGGTAGGCGTTGTTCGGGTCCATCTCGTGGCTGAACATGCGGCGGAATTCAAGCTTGGCGAGGTTTTCCTCGAGACGGGCCAGCTCGGCGACGACATCGCCCACTGCACCTTCGTCGTTTTCTTCGACGGCCATGTCCAGCAGGTCGCGGCAATCGGCCAGACCGCCGTTCAGTTCGTCGAGGGTCTCGACGATCTGCGCCAGCGCCGAGCGCTCGCGGCCCAGCTCCTGGGCGTATTCAGGTTTGTTCCAGACACTCGGATCTTCAAGCTCGCGATTGACTTCGGTCAGACGCTCATGCTTTTGATCGTAGTCAAAGATACCCCCGAATAGTTTCGGAGCGCTCGGACAGGTCCTTGATGGTGTTCAGGATCGGGTTGATTTCCATGACGGGCAGCACTCGTTGGCGAACTTTTGAAAGCCGGCGAGTATAACGTAATCACGCTGTCACGGCAGCCCGTCTGGCGGCTGTCGGGGCGAAACACTTGACACATTGCCCCTGTAGGAGCTGCCGCAGGCTGCGATCTTTTGATCTTTAAAAGCAAAATCAAAAGATCGCAGCCTGCGGCAGCTCCTACAGGACATTCGATTGCAACGGTCCATCGGACGTCAGACCGACAGGCCAGATCGGTGGGTTATTCGATGCCGACTTGGTTACGCCCGTTATTTTTGGCCAGGTACAACCCGCGATCCGCCGCCGAAATCAGCAGCCGGCAATCACTGCCCGCCTGCGGCACCATGGTCGCCAGGCCAATGCTGATGGTCAGGCTCGCCCCTTCGCTGGGGGTGTTGTGCGGAATCTTCAGCGCCGCCACGGTCTGGCGCAGTTTCTCCGCCACCAGCCGTGCGCCACCCGGCGAGGTGTTCGGCAACACCAGCGCGAACTCTTCACCGCCGTAGCGCGCCGGCAGATCCGACGGTCGGGCGCTGGCGTCGCGGATCGCCGTGGCGACCTTGCGCAGCGCCTCGTCGCCTTCGACGTGGCCAAAGCTGTCGTTGTAGGACTTGAAGTAATCGACGTCGATCATTAACAACGATAACTGGCTCTGGTCGCGCAGCGAGCGGCGCCACTCCAGCTCCAGGTACTCGTCGAAGTGGCGGCGGTTGGACAGCCCGGTCAGGCCATCGGAGTTCATCAGACGTTGCAGCACCAGGTTGGTGTCGAGCAACTGCTGCTGGCTGACGCGCAATGCCCGGTACGCCGCATCCCGTTGCAGCAGGGTCATGTAGGAGCGCGAGTGGTAGCGGATACGCGCCACCAGTTCGATGGTGTCCGGCAGTTTCACCAGATAATCATTGGCGCCGGCCGAGAACGCCGCGCTCTTGATCAGCGGGTCTTCCTTGGTCGACAGCACGATGATCGGGATGTCCTTGGTCGCCGGGTGGTTGCGGTATTCGCGCACCAGGCTCAGGCCGTCAAGGCCGGGCATCACCAGATCCTGCAAAATCACCGTCGGTTTGATCCGCACCGCGTGGGCGATGGCCTGATGCGGGTCGGAGCAGAAGTGGAAGTCGATGTTCTCTTCATTCGACAGCCCACGGCGCACGGCTTCGCCAATCATCGCCTGATCGTCCACCAACAACACCATGGCGGCGTTTTCGTCGGTTTTGATGTCATCGATCTGTAAATCATTCATGGGCGGTCACCTGAATACTGCGGGGGCCAGGATTGCGGAAAAACCTGTTCATTTGGGGAAAACCTCCAGCAATCGTGGCGCTATCTTTTCCAGTGGACGGATTTCGACGGCCGCATCGATCGCCGCTGCTGCCTTGGGCATGCCGTACACCGCACTGCTCTGCTGGTCCTGCGCGATGGTCAGATAACCCTGCTGGCGCATGAGCTTAAGCCCTTGCGCCCCGTCGCGTCCCATCCCGGTCAATAAAACCCCGATGGCATCGCCGTTCCAGTAACTGGCGACGCTCTCGAAAAACACATCGATCGAAGGGCGGTAGATCTCGTTGACCGGCTCGGCGGTGTAGGCCAGCGTGCCGTTTTTCAATAGGCGGATATGGTGGTTGGTGCCGGCCAGCAACACGGCACCGGCCTGCGGTGGTTCGCCTTCACGGGCCAGGCGCACGTCCAGGCCGCTGGCGCTGGCCAGCCATTCGGCCATGCCGGCGGCGAACACCTGATCCACGTGCTGCACCAGCACGATGGCGGCTGAAAAGTTTGGCGGCAAGCCCTTGAGCAGCACTTCCAGTGCGGCCGGCCCACCGGCGGACGAACCGATTGCCACCAGCCGCTGGCAGGACGCCGAGTTGCGATGGGGCGTTGGCACCGGGCGCGGGCGCGGCGTTTTCTCGCCGATCAGCCAGCCGATATTGAGGATCTTGCGCAGCAACGGCGCCGCGGCTTCCTGCGCGTTGCCGGCACCGAGGGCCGGGGTATCGACCACGTCCAGCGCACCATGGCCCATGGCCTCGAACACCCGGTGCACGTTCTGCTGGCGGTCGACGGTGACGACGACGATGGCGCACGGGGTCTCGGCCATGATCCGCCGGGTAGCCTCGACGCCGTCCATCACCGGCATGATCAGGTCCATCAGGATCAGATCAGGCGTATTGGTGGCGCACAGTTGCACCGCCTCGGCGCCGTTTCTGGCGACCCAGACCACCTGATGCGCCGGCTCGAAGGCCAGCGCACGGCGCAGCGCCTCCACCGCCAGTGGCATGTCGTTGACGATTGCGATTTTCATGCCCGCGCTCCTCCAA
>NZ_QAIK01000049.1 GCF_003061005.1 Pseudomonas sp. HMWF021
CAGCTTCAGTTTTGTTGTCAGCAACTGGGCGGGTTTCGCCGTAGCCGATCGACTGAACGCGGGACGACTCAACACCGTACTGGTTGGTCAGAACCTGCTTAACGGCGTTTGCACGACGCTCGGACAGTTTCTGGTTGTAAGCGTCAGGACCGACGGAGTCAGTGTGACCTTCAACAGTGGTGTGAGTGGCTGGGTACTGCTTCATGAAGTCAGCCAGGTTCTTGATGTCAGCGTAGCTGTTTGGCTTGACGACCGACTTGTCGAAGTCGAATTTCACGTCCAGCTCTACACGAACAACTTCAGCAACTGCTGGGCAGCCATCAGCGTCAACAGTTACGTTGGCTGGGGTGTCCGGGCACTTGTCAACGTTGTCGCAAACGCCATCGTTGTCGCTGTCGGAGCAGACTTCAGCCGGAGCTGGAACTGGAGCAGCAGCTGGCTTGCCGCCGCCACCGAAGTTCACACCCAGACCAACCGATGGAGCGTAGTCCCAACGGCCGTTGTCCAGTTTGTAGTCAGCTTCTACGCCAGCACGGGCGAAGAAGTTTTCGGCGAAGTAGTACTTAACGCCAGCGCCAGCAGTCAGGAAAGTCGACTGGTCACGACCAGTGTGGCCGTCAGCAGCTACGTTGGTCAGGTTGCCGTGCTTAACGCCACCTTCAACGTAAGGACGCAGAGCGTCGCCAGCGTTGTTGAAGTGGTATTGAGCGGTCAGACCGAAGTTGTCACCGCGCAGTTTCTGGCTGCCGGTACCGTCGTTCGAACGGGTGTGGTTGTTACGATCCCAGCCGAAGTTGATCGAGACGTCGTCGGTCAGGAAGTAACCGATTTTGGCGCCTGGGTTGAAGCCGTCTTCGACGTGATCAACACTGTCGTTGTACTGCTTCTTGTAGTTGATCTCGCCTTCAACTGCGCCTTGGCCTTGTGCCAATGCGCCGAACGAAGTAGCGGCAATAAGAGAACCAATGGCCAAGCCCAAGGTGTTTTTCAGTTTCATCCGTTAAATCCCCATCTGGTGATTGTGAAGCAGTCCCGCAAACCG
>NZ_QAIK01000191.1:0-8875 GCF_003061005.1 Pseudomonas sp. HMWF021
CGCCCACCCTGCCCAAGGGCGACAGCGAACAAGCCCAGAGCGCTGACCCGGCGGTGGACCAGAAAAACACCCACACCGACAACGACAACGAGTTCAGCCCCGGCTTCGAGCCTCAACCTGATCGTGCAAAGCCCGGTGAAGAAACCGACGCCGATATCGATACCGACGGCGGCTAGGCAACATTGAAACGACAAAAGGCCGCATTCGATGAATGCGGCCTTTTGCTGTACGGCGTCTTACTTGCTTGGGTGTTTGGCTTGCAGCTCTTTGGCGGCGGTCAGGTGTTTTTCCAGCGCCGGGAGCATTTTCTGGGCAAAGGCTTTCAGTTCGGGGGCGCCTTTGACCTTGTCGTCGGTCACGGTGTTGGCTTCTTTCTTGAACAGCTCGATGGTTTCTTCGTGAGCCTTGACCTGGTTGTTGGCGTAGGCCGCATCGAAGGATTCATCGCGCATGTCGAGAATCTTTTCCTTGGCCTGCTTGACCAGGGTGGTGGAGTCCGGGACCTCGATGTCATTGGCCTTGGCAATGCTGGCCAGCTCATCGTTGGCCTTGCTGTGGTCGGTGATCATCATGTTAGCAAAAGCCTTGATGTCAGCAGACTGGCTTTTTTCCAGGGCCAGGCGGCTGGTTTCGATCTCCGCAATGCCGCCCGCTGCGGCGTTGTCGACGAAACTGTTGGAAGTGGCAGCGAAAGCACTGCCCATGCCGGCACTCAGGGCGACAGCCAGAACGAGATGACGCAGGTTGAATCCGTCCATTGGTTTTTCTCCACGCAGGTTTTTGTGAGCGTTATTCAATGGAGAGAATGCGACGACCAAAGGTTTTATCGTATTTGCGACAGGGCGACGAACGGCCACCGCTGGTCTGACAGGAGGTCGACAGAACGGCTCGACCAAGGCCATTCTGATAACGGGCCAGCGCAATCGGTCGCGTTGGCTGCCGATCAACTGACGGAGGTGTTCCATGCCGGTGACTCATGACCTGTATCAGGATTTGAAGCTTACGAAGGAAGAGATCCAGCAAAAACGCACCGAGGATCCATTTCTGGATGCACTGATCAACAAGTATTCCCAGGCGGACGCCGAAGTAGTCAAGGCCGAGACGGCGACCTCGGATGCACCCAGCGATGACACACTGAAAAAACTCAAAGAGAAACGCTTGCAGGTCAAAGACAAGATCGTCGCGCAGTTGCAGGCTCGATCCTGACCGTCAGTCGCGTCACCGACGCTGGTTGGTGAATTGACTGGAACGACAGCCACCAACGGCACCTCGAATGTAAGAGCCTTCATTCAATGACTCTTTGCGAGGTGCCTCATGAACACACCCAGATTCCCCAGTGAAGAGCAGGGCGGCTTCGACCCGGTGCCCACGCACCCGGAACCCAATAGCCCGGCGCACACCACTACTTTTCCCGAAGAGCCGAACGAGGATCTTCCTGAAGACGAAGATCCGGACAAGTTCGACAGATCGGGCAACTGACAGACCGCTATCGCTGGCAAGCCAGCTCCCACAAGGTTTTGGGTGAGCCGACAGATGTCGGATACCCGGAAATCCCTGTGGGAGCTGGCTTGCCAGCGATGGCGTCAGTCATTCCTGCACACATCCAGCAGGCTCACTTCAACGCCTCAGCCAATGGCAATCGCGCCATGTGCGTTGCCTTCAGCGACCCCAGGTACAACCAGTCCCCATATTCGCGCGCCGTGGTGATCGGCGAGTAATTGCCGCTGCTGGCGTCCTGCAGATTGGCGATCACCTTGCCCTCCAGATCCAGCCCCAGCACGAACCCGCGTTTTTCCACCGGTTTGGGCAAAACCGTCAACGCGCGCACGATCATCTTGCGCAGCCACGGATGTCCGGCAGTGCCATCGAGCAAGGCGCTGCGCGGCGCGTAGAGCGCGACCCAGAAGCGATTGCTGCCATTGAATGCGAGGTTGTCGGGTAGCCCGGGCAGGTTGTCGATGAACAGGTCATGAGTCCCGGCCTTTGGGCCGCTCAGCCAGTAGCGGCTGATGCGGTAGGCGCCGGTTTCGTTGACCAGCACGTAGGCGTCATCCGGGCCGAGGGTCACCCCGTTGGCGAACTCCAGTTTGTCCAGCAGCACGCTGGTCTTGCCGGTCTGAAAGTCGTAGCGCAGCAGGCGCCCGTCACCGCCGTGCTCGATGATCGCCTCACCGTCATGGCCGTAGCCCCAGCGGCTGCTGGCATCGCTGAAGTAGGCGTAATGCCCGGACTTGTCGATCGCCACATCGTCGGTAAAGCCAAAGGGCACACCGTTGGCCTCGGTGGCCAGAGGAATCAATTGGCCCTGGGCATCCAGTGACAGCAGGCCTTTGACCCCATCGGCGACCACCAGCAAACCGTTGGGATGTCGCGCCAGGCCCAGCGGCCGGCCGCCAGTGTCGCTCAGCACCTGACGTTGTTTGCCATCGAGGCTGGTGCGGATCAGTCGCCCGTCATGCAGGCCGGTGATCAGATAGTCACCCTCCAGCAGCAACGCTTCAGGGCCGTCGATATCACCGGGGCCGATCTGTTTTGAGGCTTTGAGCCTGTGGTTTTGCGCGTACACGCCGTCACTCAGCGACGGTGCGGCCGAAGGTTTCCATGCCACTGGCTGAACCTTGGTCGGCATCAGCAGCAAAAACGCGATGACGAGGATGATCAGCAGCAACAGCACCCGCCGCAGCCTCATGAATGTTGCCCCGTCAGCGTCAGGTGCCTGAGCGCCTTGTCACGCAGCGCCTGCATCGAAGTGGCCGATTCCCGCTCGATACGGCGCTTGAGCAACAACAGATTGGCCAGGCGCATGCCCAGCCCGTCGAACTGATAATCCAGTGTGCGCACGAACCGCGTGCCAGCGGCTTCGGCCGTGCATTCGTAGGTCAGCAGCAACGACAAACCATGATCGCCACGCGCCCGTGCACACCAGCGCCGGCCAGGCAGGTATTCGCTGACCTCCCAGCGCAAATGGCCGGCGCGACCGCCGGCGTGGATGTCTTCTTCGAAGCGCGCCCCGGCATGCAGCGGGCCTTGCGGGCCGTCGATTTTCAGCGACGAGGGGTGCCACTCGGGCCAGTGGTGGACGCTGGCGGCGTAGCGGAGCACGGCAATCGGCTCGCCGGCGATATCGATCTGGTGCTGCATGCGGGTCATGGTGGGTCTCGAATGGCGCAACGGGGTGGGTTGTGGCTCCCAGTACAGGGTGCCGAACAGGTAATCCATCAGCGGGAAGACGATATTGAAATTGCGTTCCTGCATGCGTTCGCGGCGGTGATGCAGCTCGTGCAGGTGACGCATCTGGCGGATCCATGGCAGGCGGGTCAGCGGATTGTTCGGCGGCAGGTGCTCACACGCATGAAATACCTCGTAGGCCAGATAGCCCAGCACCATGCAGCCGCCGAACAGCCCGGCGACATTGGTGTTGACCTGCGCGAACAACCACCACAGCGGCAAAGTGAAAACCAGCGTGTGCACGACGATCAGCCAGGCCGGAAACAGGATCACCCGCCAGTCGCGGGCGCCGTCATAGGTCATATGCCCGGGGGTGAAAAAGCTGTGATGGTCACCGGCATGTCGTGCATAGAACATCCGGGCGAACGCTTTTTTGTGGTGGCCGAGATGGCGATGGACCATGTACACGCCAAAGTTGAAGAACAGCAGGGTCAGCGGCACGCTCAGCCATTCCATTGGCCGCACGTGTTGCACACTGCTCCAGAATGCGCCGATCGCCAGCGCGCCAAACAGCAGCACGAAAGCGCCGTGCAGCCACGGGTTGTAGAGCGGATGGATGGCCGCGCGGTAACGGCTGCGAAATGCCTCGGTGGTCTGCCTCACTGCGTTCACCTGTGGGTATTGTTGTTATACCCGGCAGATTAGCCGATCCCGCCGTTTGTGCAGCCCGGACCTTGAGGTCACTTGCGCCATGCTCCGGTGTAAAGCGGCCGATTCAGCTCAGCGGGTTCCAGCGTTGCGACCAGTCGTCATCGGTGTCGATCACCTGGCGCAGCAGGTCGAAGGCCTGTTGCAGCGTGGCTGAATCGCGTTCGCGGGCGTACACGAGGTAGGTCGGGTAGCCGAATTCCGGGGCCTTGGTCACCGCTTCCAGCGCGCCGCTTTCCAGATAGCTGCGCACTACGCGGGTGCGGAAATAACCGCTGCCGCCATGTTCCAGGATGTATTGCAGGGCCAGCGGGCCGAGGTTGAAACTCAGCGCGGCTTTGGCCTTGTCGGGCAGGGCGGCGTCGTGCTGGCGACGGAAATCCGGCCCCCAGTCGATGTAGACGTAGGGATCCGGGCGGTTCGGTGCGCGCACCAGAATCAGTTTTTCTTCCAGCACCTGCTCGACTTGCAGGCCGGGCCAGTATTCCGGCTGATAGACCAGCGCGGCATCGAGCACGCCGAGTTCGAGCTGGCGCAACAGGTTTTCGCCGTCGCGAATTTCCATGCGCAGGGCATGGCCGGGGATGTGCTCGCGCAGCTGCGCGGCCCAACTGAGCATCAACGGGTTGCACAGGCTGACTTCGCCGCCGATGTGCAGCACGTTGTGATAGCCGTCCAGCAGCGGCAGGTCGCGCCGCGCGGCTTCCCAGGTCTGCACCAGTTGATTGGCGTAGACCACGAAAGCCTCGCCATTGGCGGTCAACTTTGCGCCGGCGCGGTTGCGCACGAACAGTGTGCTGCCCAACTGGCTTTCGAGTTTCTGCACCCGGGCGGTGATCGCCGTCTGCGTGACGAACAGCTTCTGCGCCGCCGCAGCGAGGCTGCCGTGACGGACGATTTCCAGAAAGGTGCGGGCGAGGTCGATGTCCATGGGCGGGCCGGAGTCTGAGGTGCGGGCATTGTAAGTGCCGGCTTGCTACCGCGTCATCGTTCATCGCGAGCAGGCTCACTCCCACAGGGGGTTGTGTCGTTCGCGAAATCGATGGCCACCGCAGAAACTTGTAGGAGCGAGCCTGCTCGCGAATGCGGTCTGCCCGCCAAACCAGCATTGCCTGACCCACCGCCATCGCTGGCAAGCCAGCTCCCACAGGGTCCTGCGCTGCTCATCGATTTCACGAACGACACGAAACCCTGTAGGAGTGAGCCTGCTCGCGATGGCGGTCTGCCTGCCAAACCAGCATTACCTGACCCACCGCCATCGCTGGCAAGCCCGGCTCCCACAGGGTTCTGCGCTGACCATCGATTTCGCGAACGACACAGAACCCTGTAGGAGTGAGCCTGCTCGCGATGACGGTCTGCCTGCCAAACCAGTACCGCCTGACCTACCGCCTTCGCTGGCAAGCCAGCTCCCACAGGGTTCTGCGGTGGTCATCGATTTTGCGAACGACACGAAACCCTGTGGGAGTGAGCTTGCTCGCGATGGCGGTCTGCCTGCCAAACCAGCAGTGCCTGACCCACCGCCTTCGCTGGCAAGCCAGCTCCCACAGGGTTCTGCGGTGGTCATCGATTTTGCGAACGACACGAAACCCTCTGGGAGCGAGCTTGCTCGCGAATGCGGTCTGCCTGCCAAGCCAGCATTACCTGACCCACCGCCATCGCTGGCAAGCCAGCTCCCACAGGTTTTACGTCGTTGACAAGTTCTGTGAACGCCGCAGTAACCTGTGGGAGTCTGGCTTGCCAGCGATGGGGCCGTGGGAGTCGCTGAAGATCAACCCGCCAACTCAACCTTGCGCACCCGCGCCCAGTCTTCCACCAGCCGTGCCGGTGTGCCGCAGGCCTTGCGCTTGTAGACGAAGTGGCTGCATTTCTCGGCGAACTGGTTGCGGTTGTGGAGCATGTCTTCCTGCATTTCCTGCAGTTCGCTATCCCGGCATTGCTGGATCAGCACCTGATCGACCCGCAATTTGCGTTCACGCACGGCGGCATAGGTCGGATCGGTCAATGCCGCGTTGGCCCGTTGCAGCAGCCACAGCGAAAACTCGTCCGGGCAGCGCGGGCCGATTTCCTGGACCATGCCCAGTTGCAGCGCCTGCGTGGCACTGACCGGCAGACAGGCCTGGGTCAGCTGCTCCGCCATGGCCGGACCCACCGCGCGCGGCAGGCTGTAGGTCCAGTACTCCGAGCCATACAGGCCCATGCTCTTGTAATGCGGATTGAGCACGATGTCGGCGCGGGCAAACACGATGTCGGCGGCCAGTGCCAGCATCACGCCGCCGGCTCCGGCATTACCGGTTATGCCGCTGACGACCAGTTGCCGGGCGCTGAGCAGTTCGGCACAGACATCGTCAATCGCCTGAATATTCGCCCAGGCCTCGGCGCCCGGGTCCTGCGCGGCCTGAATCACGTTCAGGTGCACGCCATTGGAAAAGCTGCCGCGCCCACCCTTGATCAGCAGCACGCGAGTATCCCGGGACTTGGCCCAGCGCAACGCCTGGACCATACGCTGACACTGTTCGGTACTCATCGCGCCGTTGTAAAACTCGAACGTCAGCTCACCGACATGCCCCGATTCACGATAGCGAATCGGCTGATACGCCTCGTCGCTGAACGGCTGGCTGGCAATCGACCAGTCAAGCGTCGGCACGTCGGCCAATTGCCCGGCCAGCACATGCCGCGCCGGTTGCTTGAAGGTTTCTTCACCGGGAAGCGGTTTGCGCCGCAACGAGCCGATCCACAGGCTGTGATCACCGGTGGCGACCAGCACGGCGTCGTCGTGCACCGCGAGGATCGTGCCGGGAATGCCGGTACGTTGATCCAGGTGCGCGTCGTACACGTAATACTGCCCGCCAGCCAGACTCGCCAGAACCCCGGGCTGACCATCAGCCGCATCGATGCAGCGTTTGATGAAGCGCGAGCAGTCGTGCCAGCTGAAGGTGCGGTCGTCCTGCTTCATGTTCGGTTGCAGGCGGCCACGGACTTTCGGATCGCTGTAATCCAGTGGGACCGGAACGAAACCGTCGATGAACTTCTCGACCACTTCACGAATGCACAGCATTGCCGCATCGCTGACCCGACCGTTGTACAGCTCGGACTTGCGCAGGCCCGACGGCAGATTGAATTCGCGGGTGGCCCACACCGGGCCGGCGTCCATTTCCTCCACGGCCTGCAGGGCAGTCACGCCCCAGCGGGTCAGTTCATGGGTGATGGCCCAGTCCAGCGCACTGGCGCCACGATCGCCGACGATCCCCGGATGAATGATCACTACCGGACGCTTCGCGTCGCTCCACAGCGCATGGGGCACGCGGTCCTTGAGGAACGGGCAGATCACCAGATCGGCGCCGCTGTATTCGATCTGTTCGCACACCGACGCCTCGTCGGTGAACACCACAACGCTGGGCGAATGCCCGGCCTGACGCAGTTCCAGCCAGGCGCGTTGGGTCAGGCCGTTGAATGCCGAGGACAGCAGAATAATCTTCAGTGATCGCATGGTTTTCTTCCTTGAGGGACAGCCGCGGGCTCCCGGTGAGCCGTCCTTGGCTTTCGATGGAGCGCGCAGGTTAGTCAGTGCCTGCGCGCAGGCAACTGACCAGGGTCAACGTTGTGTCAGTCAATATTTCCGTGGCGACGGAACGCCTTATTCTCAATGGTTTGATTATCCTGATTTTTTATTACTTCAAATGTAAGCAGCGCTATTGCACAGTCGCCCCTGATCAAGAGCCGGACGATCCCGGCAGAACGACGGTTTTTCGCAGCGGGTGGGACCCGTTTCAGGGAGCAAGACATGGGGGATGTTCAGAACCCGCATTACCGGTTGATTGGGCAAATGTTCCAAAAGGACTATCGCTGGCTGTGCGCTGCTGTTGGCCGCACGCTGGGTTGCCCGCACAGCGCACAAGACATCGCCTCGGAAACCTTTCTGCGGGTGCTGGCCCTGCCGGACCCGAGCGCCATTCGTGAGCCAAGGGCACTGTTGACCACCATCGCCCGGCGGCTGGTCTATGAAGGCTGGCGCCGCCAGGATCTGGAGCGCGCTTATCTGGAAAGCCTGGCGCTGGCGCCGGAACCGGTACATCCATCGCCGGAAGAACGGGCACTGGTGATCGAGGCGCTGCTGGCGGTTGATCGCTTGCTCAACGGGTTGTCGGCCAAGGCCAAAGCGGCGTTTCTCTACCATCAGCTCGACGGTTTGACCTACAGCGAAATCGCCCAGCAACTTGGCGTTTCCACCAGCCGCGTGCAGCAATACATGGTCGAAGCCTTCAAGCGCTGCTATCAGGCGATGCAGGCATGAGGCCGGACGACGCGGTGATCGATGAGGCGGCGCAGTGGATGGCGCTATTGCAGTCCGGCGAAGCCAGCGCCGGCGAGCGTGCGGCGTTTGAAGCGTGGCGCGCGGCTGATCCACGGCACCAGCGAATCATCGAACAAATGGGCGGCGGTCTGAACCTGCTGCGCCATCCGACCTTGCGCGGGCTGCCGCGCAACAGTTTGCTGCACAGCCTGAACGCACCCTCGAGTCGCCGGCGTTTTGTCAGTGGCAGCTTGAGTGTGCTCGGCATCGCTGTGCTGGCCGGGTTGCTCGGGCGCCGATATGGCTGGTTGCCGGAAGCCGGGGAGTTGGCGACCGGCACCGGCGAACGGCGCAATTTCACCCTGGAAGATGGCAGCGCGCTGAGTCTGAATGCGCGGACGCGGGTGGTGGCGCAGTTCGACGCGGTTCAGCGCCTGCTGGCGTTGCGCGCGGGAGAATTGGTGGTGGATGTGGCGAAGGACCCAGCGCGGCCGTTCGTGGTTGAAACCGGGCATGGCCGGATGCGTGCGCTGGGGACCAAGTTCCTCGTGCAACAGAACGACGATGCTACCCGGCTGGTGATGCTGCATTCGCAGGTCGAAGTGGTCACCGCCGGCGGTGCCCGGCAAGTGGTGGGGGCGGGGGAGAGCGTGTTGTTCAACGCCCAGGACATTCTGGCGCTCGAGCGCAGCAACGGCCAGGAAAGCG
>NZ_QAIK01000191.1:8892-17152 GCF_003061005.1 Pseudomonas sp. HMWF021
TGAAGTGCGTGACCGGCCACTGAGCGAGGTCATCGACAGCCTGCGCCCCTACCGGCGCGGCATCCTGCACCTGAGTCCCGAGGTTGCCAGTCTGCGCCTGAGCGGCCTCTATCCGCTCGACGACAGCGACCGCACGCTGCAACTGCTGGAGCGTTCGCTGCCGATCCGCGTCACCTGGCACAACCCGTACTGGGTCAGCATCAATACCCTGTAGGAGCTGCCGAAGGCTGCGATCTTTTGATCTTTTAAAAGCAAGATCAAAAGATCGCAGCCTTCGGCAGCTCCTACACAGATGTGCGTGGAGTTCGGAACACAGATGTGTGTGAAGTCCGGTACACAGATGTGCGTGGAGTTCGGAACACAGATGTGTGTGAAGTCCGGTACACAGATGTGCGTGGAGTACGGTACGCAGATGTGTGTGAAGCCCGGTACACAGAGGTGTGTGGAGTCCGGTTATAGGGTTATGACTTCTTGGCCTAATCCCCGCCCTATAAAAAGCGCCGGCCCGCTGCTCATTCCCTGCAGACGCCTTCAACAGGGAAGCCCCTCGATGTATTCATTCAAACAACAATTACCGCGCCTGACACTCGCCGCCGCATTGGCGATGGGGTTGGCGCCGATCACGGTGTATGCACAGGATTCTGCCACTCAGGTCTACACCTTCGACATCGCCAGCGGCCCGCTCGATGAGGTGCTGCTGGACATCTCACGCCAGACCGGTGTGCCGATTTCCTTCAGCCAGAATCTGGTGCAAGGCAAACGCAGCAGTGCGGTGCGCGGTGCCTTGGGCGGGCGTCAGGCCGTTGAAAAGGCGTTGCTCGGCAGTGGCCTGCAAGTCGAGCAAAGCGCTCAAGGCCTGAGCGTGCGCGAAGGTGAGGCCAGCACGCCGGCGGCGGCGAAAGTCACAGCCGTGGCCCCGGCCACCAGTGCCGATTACCGCATGGAAAAAGTCACCGTCACCGGTTCGCGAATCGCCCGCGCGCAAAGCGATGGCGCAACCCCGGTCAACGTCATCACCCACGAAGAGATGGAAGCGCGCGGCTACAAGAACGTCTACGACGCTCTGGCGACGCAGACGCAAAACACCGGCATGACCCAGGGCGAAGACTACGGCAACACCTGGCAGCCGGCAGCCAGCGCGATCAACCTGCGCGGCCTCGGCCCCAATCACACGTTGGTGTTGATAAACGGCCGGCGCGTCGCCGATTACCCGACGCCGTACGACGGCAAGGTCAACTTCACCAACCTGGCGAACATTCCATCGGCGGTCATTGAGCGCATCGAAATCCTCAGCAGCGGTGCTTCGGCGATCTACGGTTCGGACGCGATTGCCGGGGTGGTCAACATCATCCTCAAGAAGCAGATCAATGGCATCGACGTCAATCTCAAGGGCGGCACCAGCGAGCGTGGCGGTGGCGCCAACCAGCGTCTGCAGATCAGCGGCGGCGGCAGTTGGGGCGATTTCGACGGCTTGTTCGGCCTGGAGCTGACCCACCGCGATCCGATCTGGGCCGACGATCGCGGCTTCATGCAGAGCGGCCCGCTGGCGGACGTCGGTTACCGTCGCGACCTGAGCAACAATCGCTACCTCGGCCCCGGTTGCGGCGCCTATCAAGGCACTTTCGACAACAAGCTGGTGAACAACGGCGGACGCTGCCGCACCGATCAGATGTACAACGATTACTGGACCATCCAGACGCAAAAGGAAAACTACGACGGCTACACTCGTGGCACCTGGCACTTCAGCGACAGCGGTCAGGTGTTTGCCGATTTGATGTATGGCCTCGATCACATTCAGAACAACACCCGTGGCCCGACTTTTACTTCGCCGGATTTCATCAACCAGAACAGCGGCAATCTGGAGCGCTGGTATCGCCGTTACGGTGAAGAGGAAATCGGTGGCCGCACCAGCAACAACAGCAAGTGGACCGACACCTCATGGACCGGCACCCTCGGCCTCTCGGACAAGATTGCCGACACTGGCTGGAGCTACGATCTGGCGGCCAACCGCTCGGAATATCGCAGTGTTCGCACCACGCGCTACACGCCGCTGTCCTCGATTCAGGATTTCTACCTCGGCCCGCAACTGGGCACGCGCGACGGCTACCCGGTATTCGCCCCGGATGCTTCGCGTCTCGACCGTCCGCTGACGCCGCAGGAGTGGGATCAGTTTCGCAGCAACCTGACCCAGCGCAGCAAGTCGGTTTCCACCAGTTACAACGCTTCGATCAACGGCGATCTGTTTGACCTGCCGGCCGGCCCGGTGGGATTCGCCGGTGTGCTGGAGGCGGGCAAGCAGGAATATCGCGTCGACCCGGATGACGGTCTGAATGACGGCACCTTTTATGGCGTGAGCCCGGCGCAAAGCTCCGGTGGTTCGCGCAAGCGCTATGCCGCCGGTGGCGAGTTCAGCATTCCGGTCACCGACACCGTGCTGGCGACAGCGGCGGGGCGCTGGGATCAATACAAGTTCAGCGGCCGCAGCGAGCAGCAGAAAACCTACAACCTGGGCCTGGAGTGGCGCCCGGTCACCAGCCTGTTGCTGCGCGGCAGTTACGGCACCAGTTTCCGCGCGCCGGATCTGAACTACATCTACCAGTCCGACAGCAACGGTTACTACCCGGCGCAGATCGACTACTACGGTTGCAGCCAGGGCGTGCAGGGCGCGTGTGATCGCGGTCGGGTCGATTACACCCAGAGCGGCACGCCAGACCTTGAGTCCGAACGCGGCAAATCCTGGACCTACGGTTTTGTCTGGTCGCCGTCGCGCAATTTCGATTTCTCCACGGATTTCTGGCGGGTCGAGATCGATGACCTGCTGACCACCGTCGACGAAAACCGCCTGTTGCAGCAAGAGAACGAATGCCGCAACGGCACCCAGGACATCAACTCGGCCAACTGCCAATCGACCCTGGCGCGCATCGACCGCAATCCGGGCAATGCCGCCATCGATCCCAACCAGTTGCAGCGGGTGCGGGTCAACGCGATCAACGCCGCCAGCGAGCGGGTCAGCGGTCTGGACTTCAAGAGCAACATCCGCTGGGGTGCCGGCCAGTACGGGGCGTTCAGTTCGGCGCTGGGCTACACCCTGGTGCTATCGCATTACTACAAAGAGTCGGACGAAGCACCGACCCAGGACTGGCGCACCTCGCGCACCAACTACGACTGGCGCAGCAAGGTCAACGCCAGCCTGACCTGGGATTATCAGAAGGCCACGGCGACGTTGATGGGCATTCGCTACGGGTCGGTCACCAACGGCGCGGGTGACGGGCGTCTGTCGCCATGGACGGTGTTCAATGCCAGTGCGCGATACAAACTCAACGACCGCGCCAGCGTCGGCCTGACCGTGAACAACGTGCTCAACCAGATCAAGCACGACGACTCCGCCGGCTGGCCGTATTACCCGACCGGCAACTATGACCCGTACGGGCGGCAGTGGTGGCTGGATGTGAGCTATCACTTCGGCAGTTGAGTTTTTGCATAACCTCATCACCCAACGGTCTAAATCGGCCTCTATAAAACACCGCCGTCCATTGCACATCCCTGCATAAACCAAAACGCAGGGATGGCTGTTCATGATCCATTTTTCACCCGTTAGATCCCGTTTGAGCCTGGCCTTGCTGCTGGCGATCAATACCTTGCCAGCCGTCGCTGGCGACGAGCCCACGACCCAGTTGCAACGGGTCGAAGTCACCGGCACGGCGATTCGCCGGGTCGATGCGGAAACCGCAGTGCCGGTCACCATTCTGCGAGTTGAAGAGCTGCGCGAGCAGGGGGTGAGCACCACGGAAGAACTGGTCAGCCGGATTTCCGCCAACCAGTCTTCGGTCGGCTCCGGGCGCTCGGTGGGTTCGAGCAGCGGCGGGGCGTCGTATGCCGACTTGCGCGGTATCGGCCCGAACAAGACGCTGGTACTGCTCAATGGCCGGCGCCTGAGCAACAACGCGACCAACGCGATCAATGGCTCCGGGGTTGACCTGAACACCATTCCGTTCGCCGCCATTGACCGCGTCGAAGTCCTGCGTGACGGCGCTTCGGCGCTGTACGGCACCGATGCAATCGGCGGGGTGATCAACTTCATCACCAAGTCCAGCCTCACCGAAGGCCAGCTCAGCACCCACTACGACACACCGACCCATGCCGGCGGCGGTGAAAGTCGCAACTTCAGCGGCAGCTGGGGCTTCGGCGATCTGCAGGATGACCGCTTCAACGTGTTCGGCGTGGTCAGTTATGACAAGCAGCAACGCCTGGCCGCCGAGGATCGTGGCTACACCTACAACTACCAGCCCGGGCGTGGCCTCGATTACACCTCCGGCACCGCATCGCCGGCCAACTGGAGTCAGGGCAGCAACGCCACCAATCCGCTGGCCGGTTCCGGCTGTAACGCGCCGGGTTTGCTGGCGCGCAATGGCATCTGCCGCCAGAGCCTGTGGAGCTATCTTGATCTGGTCCCGGAGACCGAGAAGACCTCGGCGTTCGCCAAAGCCACCGGCAAGCTTGCCGACGATCACAATGTCAGCCTCGAATATTTCTGGGCACGCAACGAGAACCGTACGCAGATCGGCCCTGGCACCTTGATGGGCAATCAGGTCAATCCCGGCACGGCGTTTTATCCCGGCAACGGCATTACTCCCGGCCCCAATGGTTTTGCCCTCGACCCGACGCAACCGGTGGATGTGAACTGGCGCGAAACCGCCGTCGGCGCGCGTCAGCATGAAGACGACAACACCGGTCAGCGTTTGCTGTTGAGCTTTGACGGCAGCGTGGTGGGTTGGGACTACAACGTCGGCGCGTCGTACAACCAGAACAAAGTGGTCAATGCCATCGAGGCCGGTTACGTCAACGACCGCGCCGTCAGCGCCGGTATCGCCAACGGCATCATCAACCCGTTTGGCCCGCAGACCGCCGCCGGGCAGGCGTTGCTGGCAGCCAACGCGGTGGACGGCGATTACTCGACGGCGGTCGGGCGGGTCAAGGCGATTGATGGGCGCGTCAGCCGCGAGATCGGTGACTGGTTCGGCGCCGGCCCTTCGGCACTGGCGCTGGGCGGCGAATACCGCAAGGAAGATTTCCATCAGGATTTCGCCCAGTTCGCCGCTGATGTGCAGAGCCTGGGCGTCGACCCCAATGCCAGCGTTGCCGGGGATCGCAGCGTCTCGGCGCAGTACGCCGAGGTCAACGTGCCGGTGCTCGACAGCCTGGAATTGTCCGCCGCCGTGCGCCACGACAAGTACAGCGACTTCGGCAGCACCACCAACCCGAAATACTCGTTCCGCTTTCAGCCGTTCAAGGAACTGGTGGTGCGCGGCGCCTACAGCGAGGGCTTCCGCGCGCCGTCGTTGTACGAGTTGTACAACCCCAATTTCACCACCTTCACTGTCGCCAACTACAACGACCCACGGCTGTGCGCCGGTGGCAATCCGAGCAACGGCGGGATCGCCAACCGCGACTGCGCCCAGCAGTTCTACAGTCGCACCGGTGGCAATACTGATCTGAGCCCGGAAACCGCACGCAACGTCACCCTCGGTTTCGTCTACCAGCCGTTCGAGCGCCTGAGCACCGGGCTGGATTTCTGGTGGATCAACATCGCCAACCAGATCGCCGAGTTCCCGGAGTCGGCGGTGTTCGAGAACCCGGAGCTGTACCCGGATCGCCTGGTGCGCAAGCCTGACGGCTCCATCGATCACATCGTTACCGGCCTAGCCAACCTCGGCAAGATCAAGACCAATGGCGTCGACGTCAGTTTCGACTATCGCTTGCCGAGCACCCCGTACGGCAATTTCGGCATCGCCCTGCAAGGTACCTACGTCAGTCGTTACGAATACCAGCAGCAGCTCAAGGGCGACTACATCGACAAGCTCGGCGACTTCCGTGGCGGCGATTTCGCCTCGGCCGGCGCCGTGGCCCGCTGGCGTCACAGCCTGACCGGCAGCTGGAATTACGGACCTTATGGCGTGGCGCTGACCAACCGCTACACCAGCGGTTACCACGACTCCGACCGCGAGACCCACGATTACGTTGGCTCGTACAACGTCTGGGACCTGGCCGGCACGTACACCTGGCGCAAGACCCTGAGCGTGACCCTCGGCGCGAAAAACCTGTTCGACCGCGAGCCACCGTTCAGCAACCAGACCTACACGTTCCAGAGCGGTTACGACCCGAAGTACGGCGACCCGTTCGGGCGGACGCTGTACACGCGGGTCAGCTACAAGTTCTGACCCGCTCTGTGTAGGAGCTGCCGAAGGCTGCGATCTTTTGACGTTAAAGATCAACAGATCGCAGCCTGCGGCAGCTCCTACAAGGATCGGATTTCATGGAAGGGGCAGGTTTTAGTCACTTATTGATCTAAGCCTGCCCTATAAAAATTGCCGGCCTGTTGCACATCACAGGTAGGCGGGATGTTTGGTGATTGTTAGGGCCTCATCGCTGGCAAGCCAGATCCCACAGGGATTTGTGAACACCGCAAAACGTGTGGGAGCTGGCTTGCCAGCGATGAGGCCATAAGCAGCACCGTGCAAAAAAGGATCTGCCAATGCTCTCCAGGCTCATTCTGTTCAGCGCTTTTGCGCTGCTAAGCCCAATCATTTGGGCCACCCCACAACCCGCGTTGACGGTCTACGGCGAAGCCCCCAAATACGCCCCCGACTTTCAACACCTGGCCTACGCCAACCCCAATGCTCCGAAGGGCGGCACCCTACGCCGCTCCTCGCTGGAAAGCGGCCCGTTCGATCATCTGATTCCGTACATCGACAAAGGCACCGGCGTCGCCGACATCGACGGCTGGCTCTACGCACCGCTGGCCTATCGCAGCAAGGATGAACCCTACAGCGTCTACGGCTTGGTGGCGCAGCAGATGGAGCTGGATGCTGATCGCCGCTGGCTGCGTTTTTATCTCAATCCCCAGGCACGCTTCGACGACGGTACGCCGATTACCGCCGAGGACGTGCGCTACACCTTCGAGCTGTTTACCACCCAGGGCAGCCTCAAATATCGCCAGCAGTTTCGTGACGTCGCCGACGTGGTGGTGGAGTCGCCGACGCAAGTGCGCTTCAACTTCAAGAACAATGACAGCCGCACCTTGCCGCTGGATCTGGCGACGCTGCCGGTGTTGCCCGAACATTGGTGGCGCACCCGCAACTTCGCCGAGGGCGCCGGTTTCGAGATCCCGCCGGGCAGCGGCCCGTACCGCATCAGCGCAGTGGATGCCGGGCGCAGCGTGAAATTTCAGCGCGTTGCGGATTGGTGGGCCAAGGACCTGCCGATCACGCGTGGCCTCTATAACTTCGATCACTTGAGCGTGGAGTTCTTTGCCGACACTGACGTTTCCCGGCAAGTGCTCAAGGCCGGCGGTTTCGATTACAACCGCGAATTTTCCGCGACCAGTTACACCATCGGCTATGCCGGGGCGGCACTGGAGCAGGGTAAGTTGCTCCGCGAACATCTGGCGCCGGGAGCTGCGCAAGGTTCGCAGGGTTTCGTGTTCAACCTGCAAAAACCGATGTTTCAGGATCGTCGGGTGCGGCAGGCGATCGCCATGCTCTGGGATTTCGAATGGAGCAACCGGCAAATGATGCGCAGCATGTACCTGCGCCAGCGCAGTTACTTCTCGCACAGCGCGTTGGCGGCCACGGAGTTGCCGGACGCTGAGGAGCTGAAAATCCTCGAACCGTGGCGCGGCAAGATTCCCGACGAGGTGTTCACCCAAGTCTTCGAAGCGCCGAAAACCGACGGCAGCGGCAACATCCGCGCCGAGCAGTTGCAGGCGTTGAAACTGCTGGAAGCCGCCGGCTGGAAACCTCGCGGCGATCAGTTGGTGAACGCCAATGGCGAGCCGTTGCAGTTCACTTTCCTCAACGGGCAGAAGGGCTTCGAGCGCCTGTTGCTGCCGTTCAAGCGCAATCTTGCGCAGATCGGCATCGGCTTCGATATTCGCCAGGTCGACACCGCGCAATACACCAACCGCGTGCGCAATCGCGACTACGACATGATCGTCGTCGGCTACCCGGTGAGTCAGGCGCCGGGGCGCGAGATGTTCAATTACTTCGGCTCCGACGGCGCCGATGATCCCGGCTCCAACAACTACATGGTGCTGCGTGATCCTGCGGTCGATGCCTTGCTTGAAGGGCTGGTGCAGGCCGACAACCGCGAAAGCCTGTTACGCCATGCCCATGCGCTGGATCGGGTGCTGCAGTGGGGTTACTACTGGATTCCCAACTATTACCCACCGGGGATTTCCACGGTGTGGTGGAACCGTTTCGGC
>NZ_QAIK01000050.1:0-1989 GCF_003061005.1 Pseudomonas sp. HMWF021
CCAATTGCCGCCTGCGCTATTTGAGCAGCAGGCGGCCTAATACTCCTACGGAGTGGTTTAAAAAAACTGAACCACTACACCGCAGGCTGCGATCTTTTTGCTTTCTGACACGACACATCTATACAACCTCCTTACAATCCCTGCTTTGTCAGCTGCCTAAGCAAGGATTCTGCATGCAAGCCGCCAACCCGCGTCGCGGGTACATTCTGGGCCTGAGTGCCTACATCATCTGGGGCCTGTTCCCGATCTACTTCAAAGCCATCGCCGAAGTCCCCGCTGTCGAGATCATCATTCACCGCGTGTTGTGGTCGGCGCTGTTCGGCGCCCTGCTGCTGATGGTGTGGAAGCATCCAGGCTGGTTGCGCGAATTGCTCGACAACCCCAAGCGCCTGGCGATTCTGGCCCTGAGCGGCACCCTGATCGCGGCCAACTGGCTGACCTACGTGTGGTCGGTGAACAACGGACGCATGCTCGAAGCGAGCCTCGGTTATTACATCAACCCGTTGGTCAACGTGCTGCTGGGGATGCTGATTCTCGGCGAACGCCTGCGGCGCATGCAGTGGATCGCCGTGGGGCTGGCAGCCATCGGCGTGGCGCAGCAGGTGTGGCAGGTCGGCAGCTTGCCGTGGGTCTCGCTGGTGCTGGCGCTGACCTTCGGCTTTTACGGGTTGATCCGCAAACAGGCGCCAGTCAAGGCCTTGCCGGGGCTGGTGGTGGAAACCTGGATGCTGGTGCCGATCGCCGTGGCCTGGTTGTTGTTCAACCAGACGGCGACCAGCGCTCAACCCGAGTTCTGGACCACCTCCCAAGCCTGGTGGCTGGTGGCTGCCGGCCCGGTGACGCTCATCCCGCTGGTCTGTTTCAACGCCGCCACCCGGCACCTGCCCTACACCACCATCGGTTTCCTCCAGTACACGGCGCCAACGCTGGTGCTGCTGCAAGCGGTGCTGCTGTTTGGCGAGCATTTATCGTCGAGCACGCTGATCGCGTTCATTTTCATCTGGGCCGGTCTGGCCGTTTACAGCGTCGATGCCGTGATCAGTTTGCGTCGGCGCAGTTGATCGAAAAACGCGCAAAGCTTCGCAGGCCACGGTTCTCGTGGCCTGCAACATTCCTTCCCAAGGTTATCCACAGCGTGGTCCCCGCCGTTTGTGCGCAAGTCACTGAATGCTGGCGGTTTTTTGATCAGTTCCCTGCAAGCCATGGCCAGCTTGGCGTTGCGCCCGGTCTCTACAGGTTATCCACAGGCAGGTGCATGTAAAAACTGGATAACCCGGGCGGTACTTAAACGTCTGTGCGTAACACCAGTTCGACCATCAGATCATCGGCCAGGGTTTCCAGGCGCGATTGCAGCACATCCAGCGACAGGGTCAGCGGCACCGCCAGAATCGCTTCGGCGTGGAACAGCGGCTCGCTGCTCATCGGCGCCGGCCGCACTTCGGTCACCAGCCGTTCGAGGTTCACCCCCTGCTCGCTGAGCAAACGGGTGATGTCGCGCACGATGCCCGGACGGTCGTTGCCCACCAGTTCCATGGCAATCGGTTTCCAGGTGCAGGACTGCTCGATACTGCTTTCGGCAATCAGTACGCGAATGCCTTGTGCCGACAGTGCCTGTAGGGAATCGACTAATTCGTCGTAAGCCTCCGCCGGCACGCCCACCCGCAGAATCCCCGCAAACTGCCCGGCCATCCGCGACATGCGGCTTTCCAGCCAGTTACCACCGTGCTCGGCGATGCATTGGGCGATGCGCTCGACCTGCCCGGGCTTGTCCGGCGCAAATACAGTGAGTACGAGATGGTCCATGGCACCGCCCTCTTGTCATGACTTTTGTTATAGAAAGGCAAGTATAGGCAAGCACCGACATTCAGCCGCCATGCTCAAGTGAACAACACCTGTGGCGAGGGAGCTTGCTCCCGCTGGCGGCCGCAGGACGCCCTCTCCAGTCAGTAATATCTGTTGCGGGTGCTTCGCACCCGAGCGGGAGCAAGC
>NZ_QAIK01000050.1:1999-9883 GCF_003061005.1 Pseudomonas sp. HMWF021
CTCGCCACAAATACAGGCTCATCGAAGCTGAATGGGAGCTGCACAGCATTTATGTGTACAACTTTTTATATTTAGCTGGAACAATCTGCTGGTTTTTTGAGAACATCCCGTTCCGCGACGTGACCGCAATGCGTCATGAGGTCGCAGAACGACGTAATTAGTCTGATTTTCACAAGCGCAACGCATCATGTAGTATGCCTCGGCGCGCACTACATAACGCTGGATCGATGTCTGCCCAAGGCACGTTCGCAACCTTGAAAGCCCCGTCAGCAAGGCCCCCAAGCCGTTGATTGGTCCCAGCCCAGCCGCCAGCAATGGCATGTACTGGTCGGAAGGTTTGTGGTTTAAATGGCCAGAGGCTTCATTGTTAAATTGAAGAGCTGAAAAGCGAAATAGCTGAGCAGAGTGAGGCAAGCAATGACTGAACACGTTCAAGTCGGTGGCCTGCAGGTCGCCAAAGTCCTGTTCGACTTCGTGAACAACGAAGCCATTCCCGGTACCGGCCTCACCGCCGAAAAATTCTGGGAAGGTGCCGACAAGGTCATTCACGACCTGGCACCGAAGAACAAAGCCCTACTCGCCAAACGCGATGACTTCCAGGCTCGTCTTGATGCCTGGCACCAGGAACATGCCGGCCAGGCGCACGACGCCGTGGCCTACAAAGCCTTCCTGCAGGAAATCGGTTATCTGCTGCCAGAAGCGGCTGATTTCCAGGCAACGACGCAAAACGTCGATGATGAAATCGCCCGCACCGCCGGCCCGCAACTCGTGGTCCCGGTGATGAACGCCCGCTTCGCCCTCAACGCCTCGAACGCCCGCTGGGGTTCGCTGTACGACGCCCTCTACGGCACCGACGCCATCAGCGAAGACGGTGGCGCGGAAAAAGGCAAAGGCTACAACAAGGTGCGTGGCGACAAGGTCATCGCCTTCGCCCGTGCCTTCCTCGACGAAGCGGCGCCACTGGCTGCCGGCTCCCACGTCGACTCCACCGGTTACAAGATCGCTGACGGCAAACTGCTGGTCTCCCTCAAGGGCGGCAGCAACACCGGCCTGCGCGACGATGCACAACTGATCGGCTTCCAGGGCGATGCCAACGCGCCGATCGCCGTTCTGCTGAAACACAACGGTCTGCACTTCGAAATCCAGATCGACGCCAGCACCCCGGTCGGCCAGACCGACGCTGCCGGTGTCAAAGACGTTCTGATGGAAGCAGCCCTGACCACCATCATGGACTGCGAAGACTCCGTGGCCGCCGTCGATGCCGACGACAAAGTGGTGATCTACCGCAACTGGCTCGGCCTGATGAAGGGCGACCTGTCCGAAGAAGTCGCCAAGGGCGGCCAGACTTTCACCCGCACCATGAACCCGGATCGCACCTACACCGCACCGAACGGCGGTGAAGTGACCCTGCACGGCCGGTCGCTGTTGTTCGTGCGCAACGTCGGCCACCTGATGACCATCGACGCGATCCTGGACAAGGACGGCAACGAAGTGCCGGAAGGCATCCTCGACGGTCTGGTCACCTGCCTGGCGGCGATGCACAACCTCAATGGCAACACTTCGCGTCGCAATACGCGCACCGGCTCGGTCTACATCGTCAAACCGAAAATGCACGGCCCGGAAGAAGCGGCGTTCACCAACGAGCTGTTCGGTCGCATCGAAGACGTGCTGGGCCTCAAACGCAACACGCTCAAAGTCGGGATCATGGACGAGGAGCGCCGCACCACGGTCAACCTCAAGGCCTGCATCAAGGCGGCCAGCGAGCGCGTAGTGTTCATCAACACCGGTTTCCTCGACCGCACGGGCGATGAAATCCACACCTCCATGGAAGCCGGGCCGATGGTGCGCAAGGCCGACATGAAGGCCGAGAAGTGGATCGGCGCCTACGAAAACTGGAACGTCGATATCGGTCTGAGCACCGGCCTGCAAGGTCGTGCGCAAATTGGTAAAGGCATGTGGGCGATGCCCGACCTCATGGCGGCGATGCTCGAACAGAAAATCGCTCACCCGCTGGCCGGTGCCAACACTGCCTGGGTGCCATCGCCGACCGCTGCTGCGTTGCACGCGCTGCATTACCACAAGGTCGACGTGTTCGCCCGTCAGGCCGAACTGGCAAAACGTGCCCGCGCTTCGGTGGACGACATTCTGACCATCCCGCTGGCGGTCAACCCGAGCTGGACGCCGGAGCAGATCAAGAACGAACTGGACAACAACGCCCAGGGCATTCTCGGTTATGTGGTGCGCTGGATCGACCAGGGCGTGGGTTGTTCGAAAGTGCCGGACATCAACGATGTTGGCCTGATGGAAGACCGTGCGACGCTGCGGATCTCCAGCCAGCACATCGCCAACTGGCTGCGCCACGGTATCGTCACCGAAGCGCAAGTGATGGAAAGCCTCAAGCGCATGGCGCCGGTGGTTGACCGTCAGAACGCCAACGACCCGCTGTACCGTCCGCTGGCACCCAACTTCGACAGCAACATCGCCTTCCAGGCGGCGGTCGAACTGGTGATCGAAGGCACCAAACAGCCGAACGGCTACACCGAGCCGGTGCTGCACCGTCGTCGTCGCGAGTTCAAGAAGGCCAACGGCCTGTAACCTGCGCTGACTGCCGGACATGAAAAAGCCCTGATCTTGCGATCAGGGCTTTTTCTTTGGAAAGCAGAATCAAAAGATCGCAGCCTTCGGCAGCTCCTACATGAGGTCACCTGTAGGATCTGCCGAAGGCTGCGATCTTTTGATCTGATGTAGGAGCTGCCGAAGGCTGCGATCTTTTGATCAGCAAAAAGTCAGGGCTCGATGCCCAATTCGTGTTTGACCAGCCCCAGCAACTTGCCCGTATCAATCGGCTTGAGCAGAAAATCCACCACGCTCAGGTGCATCGCCGCAATGGCGTCTTTCACATCGGCATCGCCGGAAACAATGATGATCGGCATCGCTGCCCGTACCGACTCGCGTACCTGGCGAATCAAGTCCAGACCACCGACGTTGCCCATGCGCAGATCAGTGATCACCAGGCCAATCGAGGGTTTTTCCGCAAGCATCTTCAGTGCGGTCTCGCCACTGGCTGCGGTCATGCAGTGAATACCGTCCAACGCGAGAATCTCCGACAACAGCTCCCGGGCGTCCTTGTCGTCATCGACGATCAGTACACGCTGCGGCGGCAAGTCGGGTTCGAGCATGACAGCGCTAAGCGCTTCACGCTCGGCGTCGCTCAAAATATCGTGGTCGGACATGGCATTCTCTACGTTTTCAATTCAGTCACCTGGCACAGTCGTCAGACATCGCTAAGCAGAGCTTCAATGTGCACTTCGTCGGATTTTTTTCCAAGAGGCTGGCGAGGGAATTTCCGACTGTTTTTGTAGGGCACTTCCCAAATGTGCCCTACGGCAGCTCAAACCTAGACTTACGTCCAATGGGCACCCCGCGCGCAGGGGTCGACCATGGCTGCAACGATCCGACAACAACAATTCAAAAAAGACTGCGGTAATGGTTATGAGTAAAGCGGACGCCTTCACCCAGGCAGGGAAAACCGCGGTGTTGCAGAACATTCAGGGCACCCTGCAATTCCTTCAGCGCTTCCCGCCCTTCAATCAGATGGAACACGCCCACCTGGCTTATCTGGTGGAGCAATGTCAGCTGCGTTTCTATGGCCAGGACGAGAGCATCATCAAGCCCGCCGACGGGCCGGTCGAACACTTCTACATCGTCAAACAGGGCCGAGTGGTCGGCGAACGCCAGCACATCACCCGGCCCGGCACCGAAACCACCTTCGAGATCACCACCGGAGAATGTTTCCCGCTGGCCGCGCTGATTGGCGAGCGGGCGACCCGCACCGAGCACCTGGCCGGCGAAGACACCTTTTGCCTGCAACTGAACAAACCGGCGTTCATCAAGCTGTTTGCCCTGTCCAACAGCTTCCGCGATTTCGCCCTGCGCGGGGTCAGCAGCCTGCTCGATCAGGTCAATCAGCAAGTCCAGCAGAAAGCCGTGGAAACCCTCGGCACCCAGTATTCGCTCAACACCCGCCTCGGCGAATTGGCGATGCGCCATCCAGTGACCTGCAGCCCGGACACGCCACTGCGTGAGGCGGTGAAGCTGATGCACGAGCAACAGGTCGGCAGCATCGTCGCCGTGGATGAGCACAAGGCGCCGCTGGGGATTTTCACCCTGCGTGACCTGCGCGAGGTGGTCGCCAATGGCAGCGGTGATTTCAGCGAAACCATCGAGCGCCACATGACCTGTTCGCCGTTCTTCCTGTCACCGGATCACAGCGCCTTCGACGCGGCGATCGCCATGACCGAACGGCACATCGCCCACGTCTGCCTGGTCAAGGATCAGCGCTTGTGCGGCGTGGTCTCCGAGCGCGATCTGTTCTCCCTGCAACGGGTCGATCTGGTGCATCTGGCCCGCACCATCCGCAGCGCCCAGCGCGTCGAGCAACTGGTGAGCCTTCGCGGCGAGATCGGCCAACTGGTCGAACGCATGCTGGCCCACGGAGCGTCTTCGACCCAGATCACTCACATCATCACCCTGCTCAACGACCACACCGTGTGCCGGGTGATCGAACTGACCCTCGCCGAAAAAGGCGACCCCGGCGTGCCGTTCAGTTGGTTGTGCTTCGGCAGCGAGGGCCGGCGCGAACAGACGCTGCACACCGATCAGGACAACGGCATCCTGTTCGAAGCACGGGACGCGGCGCACGCGGCGGAAATTCGCGGCAAGCTGCTGCCGATCGCCCAGCAGATCAATCAGAGCCTGGCGCAGTGCGGGTTCAGCCTGTGCAAGGGCAACATCATGGCCGGTAACCCGGAACTGTGCCTGTCGCGGGCGGAATGGGCGCGGCGCTTTGCGGCATTCATCCGCGAAGCGACGCCGGAGAACCTGCTCGGTTCGAGCATTTATTTCGACCTGCGAGTGGTCTGGGGTGACGAGAAAGGTTGCACGCAACTGCGCCGGGGAATTCTCGATCAGGTCGGCGACAACCGTTTGTTCCAGCGCATGCTGGCCGAGAACGCCCTGCGCAATCGCCCGCCCGTGGGGCGTTTCCGCGAGTTTGTGCTGGCGCGCAAGAACGGCGAAAAAGCCACCCTCGATCTCAAGGTCCAGGGGCTGACGCCCTTCGTCGACGGCGCGCGCCTGTTGGCACTGGCCCACGGCATCGAAACCAACAACACCCTCGAACGCCTGCGCCAACTGGTCGAGAAAGAAGTCATCGAACGGCTCGACGGCGCGGCGTATGAAGAGGCTTACCACTTCATCCAGCAGACGCGCATGCAACAACACCAGATCCAGACCCGCGAGAATCTGCCCTGGTCCAATCGCGTTGACCCCGACAGCCTCAATCATCTGGACCGGCGCATCCTGCGTGAATCCCTGCGTCAGGCCCAGCGCCTGCAAAGCAGCCTGGCCTTGCGGTATCAGCTATGAGCCTGTTTTCGTGGCTGCGCCCGGCCAGCCCTCTGCTGTCGGCCGACCTGCAACAACGTCTGGCGGAGCTGCCGGCGATCAGCGAACTGAAAGAATGCAGCCTGCGCGAGCAGCGCTGGGTGGTGCTCGATCTGGAAACCACCGGGTTGAACCTGAACAAGGATCGAGTGCTGTCGATCGGTGCGGTGGTCATCGAGGACGGTGCGATCGACTTCAGCCAGCAGTTCGAGCGCACCCTGCAATGTCGGGAGCTGAAGCTCAGCCCCAGCGTGTTGATCCATGGCCTGGGGCCGAATGCGATTGCTGCCGGCAGTGACCCGGCCGAGGCGCTGCTGGCGTTGATGGAATTCATCGGCGACAGCCCGGTGCTGGCGTTTCATGCGCCCTTCGATCAGCACATGCTCGGGCGCGCGCTGAAGGAACACCTGGGCTACAAGCTGCAGAACGTGTTTCTGGATGTCGCGGACATGGCGCCGCTGTTGTGCCCGCAGGCAAATATCCGCGAGGCCGGGCTGGATGAATGGATCGACTGGTTCAGGCTTGAGGTGTTCGAGCGGCACAACGCGAGTGCCGATGCGCTGGCCACGGCGGAGCTGGCGTTGATCCTGTTCAGCCGGGCGCGGCAGCAGCAGATTCACAGTCCGCTGAATCTGCTGCAGCGTTTGAGTCAGTGGAAGCGTCGACAGCAGGCGCCTTCCTTCTAGATTTGCAGCCGAACCACATCCCTCTGTAGGAGCTGCCGAAGGCTGCGATCTTTTGATCTTGTTTTTAAAAGCAATATCAAAAGATCGCAGCCTGCGGCAGCTCCTACAGAGTCCACATTAACTTCACCCGACCAGTGGCCAATTGCTAACCATTCCCACCTCTGCGAGAATCGCGAACAATTCTCGTTGGTTAACATTTCCCAATCGGTGCGTCTGGTGTCGTCAGTCCCAAGCCCTCACAGTGAACTCGTCGGTGCGTTGTATCGCGACCATCGCGGTTGGCTGCTGAGCTGGTTGCGGCGCAACGTGGCGTGCCCGCAACGGGCAGAAGATCTGAGCCAGGACACCTTCGTGCGCCTGCTCGGTCGCGAACAATTGCTGACGCCGCGCGAACCGCGAGCATTTCTGGTGGCGATCGCCAAGGGCCTGCTGTTCGACTATTTCCGTCGCGCGGCGCTGGAGCAGGCCTATCTCGCCGAATTGATGCTGATCCCCGAGGGCGAACAGCCTTCGGTGGAAGAACAGCAATTGATCCTCGAAGACCTCAAGGCCATCGACCGCCTGCTCGGCAAACTGTCGACCAAGGCCCGCGCCGCGTTCCTTTATAACCGCCTCGACGGCCTCGGCCATGCCGAAATCGCCGCGAAGCTCGGCGTCTCGGTGCCGCGTGTGCGGCAATACCTCGCTCAGGGCATTCGCCAGTGCTACATCGCCCTTTACGGTGAGCCGACATGAGCCCGGCCAGTTCCAAACCGGTTTCGGCCCAAGTGCTGGACGCGGCGATTGCCTGGCAATTGTCGCTGGATTCCAGCAGTGCGCTGGAGCGCGAAGAGTTCGCCAAATGGCACGCAGCCAATGAAGAACATGCCCGCGCCTGGCGTCAGTTGGGCATGCTCGATCAGCGCTTCAGCGTCGCCAACGGCCCGGCCCGCGCTGCGTTGCTGCAATCGCGCGAGGGCATTCGCCGCAGGGTGCGCAAGCTCGGCAGCGGCTTGGCCAGCGTGGTGGCGATGGTCGGCCTGGCGCTGTTTGCCGGTGATCGCTACCTGCCGCTGGATTACTGGCTGGCCGATCAACGCACCGCCACCGGCGAGCAGCGCACGGTGCGGCTGGCCGATGGCACTGTGCTCAACCTCAACACCCACAGCGCGGTGGATGTGCGTTTCGATGCCAGCCAGCGCCTGATCGTGTTGCAGGAAGGCGAGATCATGGTCGAGACCGGTCACGGCGATGCGCGGCCCTTCATCGTCGAAACCCGCGAAGGCAGCATGCGCGCGCTGGGCACACGGTTTCTGGTCAAGCGTGAAGATGAAGGTACGCGCCTGAGCGTGTTGCAGTCGGCCGTGGCCGCACATCCGCAAAGCCATCCTCAAGAACAGATTCTGCGCGAAGGCCAGCAAGTGCTGATTCGCAACGACGGCCTCGACGCGGTCGCCGCACTCACCCCCGGCGCCGATGCCTGGACCCGCGGCATGCTGGTGGTCGATAACGCACGGCTCGGCGATCTGGTGCACGAACTCGGTCGCTATCGCCGTGGCTATCTGGGCGTGGCGCCGGAAGTCGCCGACCTGCGCATCACCGGCAGCTTCCCGCTGCACGACACCGACAAGGCCCTGAGTGCTCTGCTGCCGACCCTGCCGGTGCAGATCGAGCAGCACACGCCGTATTGGGTCACGGTGGCCAAGGCTGATACCAAGCCCTGATTTATCTGGTGCCTGAGCGGCCGCCATCGCTGGCAAGCCAGCTCCCATAG
>NZ_QAIK01000051.1:0-6659 GCF_003061005.1 Pseudomonas sp. HMWF021
GCCCCGCGCAACGCCCCCACCAACCCCTGCAACTTCGCCGGCTCCGCCGCTTCCACCGCCACTGCCGAACCCGCCACCAACGTCACCCGCGACCACAACCGCTTGAACAACCCCTTGTCCGGATCGCGGCTGAAGAAACTCCCCCACAACCCCTGCAACGCCAGCGGAATCACCGGCACCGGGGTTTCTTCGAGAATCCGTGTCAGGCCGCCCTTGAACTCGTTGATCTCGCCATCGGTGGTCAACTTGCCCTCGGGGAAAATGCACACCAGCTCACCGTCCTTCAGATACTGGGCAATCCGGGTGAAGGCCTTTTCGTAGATCTGGATGTCTTCGTTACGTCCGGCAATCGGAATCGTCCCCGCCGTGCGGAAGATGAAGTTCAGCACCGGCAGGTTGTAGATCTTGTAGTACATGACAAAGCGAATCGGCCGACGAACCGCGCCGCCAATCAGCAGCGCATCGACGAACGATACGTGGTTGCACACCAGCAACGCCGCGCCCTCGTCCGGGATCGCTTCGAGATTACGGTGCTCGACACGGTACATGGAATGGCTGAGCAGCCAGATCATGAAACGCATGCTGAACTCGGGGACGATCTTGAAGATGTAGGCGTTGACGCCGATGTTCAGCAGCGACACCACCAGGAACAGCTGCGGAATCGACAGCTTGACCACACTCAGCAACACAATCGAAACGATCGCCGAGACCACCATGAACAGGGCGTTGAGAATGTTGTTGGCGGCAATCACCCGCGCCCGCTCGTTCTCGGCGGTGCGCGACTGGATCAAGGCGTACAGCGGCACAATATAGAAACCGCCAAAAATGCCAAGGCCGAGGATGTCGACCAGCACCGCCCAGGTATGCGCAAAGCCCAGCACTTCAATCCAGCTGTGGCCGGTGACACTTTCCGGGATACCGCCAGAGTGCCACCACAGCAGCAGGCCAAACACGGTCAGACCGAACGAACCGAATGGCACCAGGCCGATCTCGACCTTGCGCCCGGAGAGTTTCTCGCAAAGCATCGACCCCAGCGCAATACCCACCGAGAACACGGTGAGAATCAGGGTGACCACGGTTTCGTCGCCGTGCATCCATTCCTTGGCGTAGGCCGGGATCTGCGTCAGGTAAATCGCCCCGACAAACCAGAACCACGAGTTGCCGACAATCGAGCGCGACACCGCCGGCGTCTGGCCCAGACCGAGTTTCAGCGTGGCCCAGGACTGGCTGAAGATGTTCCAGTTCAGGCGCATTTCCGGCGAGGCCGCCGCCGCGCGGGGAATGCTGCGGCTGGCGAGATAACCCAGTACGGCAATGCCGACAATCGCGGTCGACACCAGCGGCGCGTAATGGGTCGAGGACATGATGATCCCGGCGCCGATGGTCCCGGCAAGGATCGCCAGGAACGTGCCCATCTCCACCAGCCCGTTGCCGCCGACCAGTTCATCCTCGCGCAGCGCTTGCGGCAGGATCGAATACTTCACCGGCCCGAACAGCGCCGAATGGGTGCCCATGGCGAACAGCGCCACCAGCATCAGCGACAGGTGATCGAACAGGAAACCGATCGATCCGACGGCCATGATCGCGATTTCTGCGAGTTTGATCAGACGGATCAGCGCGTCCTTGGCGAATTTTTCCCCGAACTGCCCGGCCAGCGCCGAGAACAGGAAGAACGGCAGGATGAACAGCAGCGCACACAGGTTGACCCAGATCGAACGGTCACCCTCGATGGTCAGCCGATACAGAATGGCGAGGATCAGCGACTGCTTGAACACGTTGTCGTTGAACGCGCCCAGCGACTGCGTGATGAAAAACGGCAGGAAGCGCCGGGTGCGAAGCAGGTTGAACTGTGAGGGGTGACTCATCTTCCGTGTTTCCCTGAGGTCGGTAGAGAATGGCCTGGATCTGCTTATTGGAATCCCGATCCGCGATCCAGGCCACACATTACCTAAACTTTTCAGGTTATTTCTTCAACCCTGCAATACAAGGTGAGACAAACAGCTCACCGCGCCACGCGCCTTGCACGGTGCGTTTACCGACGATCAGCCACATCACCGCCAGCAACGTCACCAGCACACAGCCCACCACACTGAAAAAACCGAGGTTCAGCGTACTGGCGAGCTTGAGGGTCGCCAGCGAATACACACCCAACGGGAAGGTAAAGCCCCACCAGCCAAGGTTGAACGGAATGCCATCACGCAGATAACGCGCGGTGATCAGCAGCGCCATCAACATCCACCACAAACCGAAACCCCACAGGGTGATGCCGGCGACCAGTCCAAGGCCTGCAGCAATTTCCCCGATGCCCGGCAGGCCGTTGGCCGCGAAGATTGCCGGTGCATCAGCGCCCAGCAGCAACATGCCCAATGCGCCGGTGCCGATCGGGCCGAGGGCCAGCCAGCTTGAGGCGGCCATGTTTTCGTGGGGCAGTTTGTGCAGCGCCATACGCAGCAACAGAATGGTCAGAATGCTGAACGCCACGGGCAGGGAAAATGCCCAGAGTACGTAGCTGGTGGTCAGCACCACCAGTTGCGCGTGGGCATCGGCCAGATGCGGCGCGAGCAGACCGCCGCTGGCCGCCGCCACTTCTGCGGCCACCACTGGCAACAGCCAGACCGCGGTCATCTGATCGATGCTGTGTTCCTGGCGGGTAAACATCATGTAGGGAATCAAAACGCCGCAGGCCAGCGACATGGCCACGTCGAGCCACCACAGCATTTCGGCAAGATGAATCACCCCATCGCCCCAGCGTGGCAGGCCGAACAGCAGAAAGCCGTTGATGATGGTCGCCAACCCCATGGGAATGGTGCCGAAGAACATCGATACGGTGGAATGACCGAAGATCCGCCGCGCTTCATCGAAGAAGAGAACCCAGCGCGCGGCATAGGCGAAGGTAAACAGGGTGAACAACAGAATGTTGAACAACCACAAACCCTCGGCCACCGCGTGCAAGCCGGGAATCGCCACCGGCAACTGAGCCAGCGCCAGGGCGAGCACGCCGGTGCCCATGGTTGCGGCGAACCAGTTCGGGGTGAACTGACGGATCACTTCACGCGGATGCTGAAGTTGGCGGAACGGCTTGATGCCGGGTTTGGCAATGTTGGGGCAAGTCATCATGAACTCCTGTCCTCAGGTGAGGTTGAGTCCATGGTAGAACCGAATCGAATATCTATATAACGGGTAATTTCTCTATCTGTTATCTACTTTGCAGATAAGCGTCTAGACACTGCCTTCGCTTTCGATCACCAGAATCCGCGCCGCGCCCTTCGGATGCGCCACGTGCTCGGTGCCGACCGAGGCGTAAAAGATGTCACCAACCTCAAGCAACACCTGCTTTTCTTCACCCTGTTCGCGATAGTGCATCTGCACTTGACCGTCGAGCACCACGAACACTTCCTCGCCGTCGTTGATGTGCCATTTGTACGGCTGATCGGTCCAGTGCAGACGCGTGGTGATGCCGTTCATGTTGGCGATGTCGAGCGCACCCCAGGCACGCTCGGCGGTGAAGGACTTGCTGCGGATAATCTTCATGTGTCGATCCGTGAAAAGAAGGGCCGGTCAAAGGTAACTGAATCCGCCGCGCTTATGGAGCGCTGCACACCTTGGCCGCTTGTGGCCGCAGGCTGAGCAGCAACGCGGAGACAGCCAGAACGATCAGCGCCACACCGTAACCATCGGTGGTCGTCAGCAAGCCGTAGGTGAGGGTCAAATGCCCGGCCAGTAACGCCGGCAGGCAGAACGCCAGATAACTGAGCGCGTAATAGGCCGACATCAGCCCGGCCCGCTCATGCGCCAAGGCCAGCGGCACCAGGCTGCGCACCGCCCCAAGAAACCCTGAACCAAAGCCGCAACCGGCGACCAGCGTGCCGAGGAAAAACAGCGCCAGGCTGGCGCTGTGCACGCCGAGCAGAATCAAAAGCACACCCATCGGCAGCAGACTCGCCCCCAGTTGCAAGGCACGGGTTGCAAGCTTGTTGCGCAAGGTGAAAATCATCAGCGCCCCGGTCACGGTCAACGCCGAAACGGTGGCGCCTCCAATCAAATTGGAAGTCGAACCGGTGGCAGTGCGCACCAGTGACGGCGCCAACGAGGCAAAAAAGCCGCCGAGCGCCCAGGTAGCCGTGTTCAGCGGCAGCACGCGCCACAAGGTCGAACGCGCCCGAACCGGAACATGCAGCGTCGGCCGCAGCGAAGCCCAGGCCCCGGCTTGCGGCGTGACGCTTTCCGGCAGACGGCAGACATACACCGCCTGCAACACAAACAGCGCCAGCAACAGCCAGTAGGTCAGTTGCAGCGGTGCCGGGGCGAATTCGGCCAGCAAGCCACAGCCCATGCTGCCCAGCGCCATACCGAGCAACGGTGCGACGCTGTTGATCAGCGGCCCTTGCTGGCGGTCGGTGTCTAGCAATGTCGCACTCAACACCGCCGTGGCCATGCCAGTGGCAAAACCTTGCAGCACCCGGGCGCTGATCAGCCAGGCCACGCTGTCGGCATGGATGAACAGCAGCATCGCCAGCGCATTGAGCAGCACCGCGCTGAAGATCACCGGTTTGCGCCCCAAATGATCGGACAAAGAACCCACCGTCAGCAGCGCCACCAGCAGACTCAGGGCGTAGACGCCGAAAATCAGGGTCAACACCGCTGCCGAGAAATGCAGTTGATCCTGATACAGGTGATACAGCGGTGTCGGCGCCGTGGACGCGGCGAGAAAACTCAGTAAGGTGATCGCCAGAAAAATCAGGCTGCCACGGTTGGAAACAAGGCTGGTCATGGGCACACTCCGCAAAAGCTAATTTTTTGCTTTTGCGGAGTGTGCTCTCGGTTTTGGCTTAAAGCAAATTCTTTGTGTTAAGGTCTGGCGCATGGCTATTAAAGAAGGTTTACGCCCGGGCGGACGCAGTGCCCGGGTGCAAGAGTCGATTCATTCGGCAGTCCGCGCACTTTTGCAAGAACAGGAGCGCAGCACGGTGACCGTCCCGCAAATCGCGGCGCGGGCCGGGGTCACGCCGTCGACCATCTATCGGCGCTGGGGTGATCTGGCGGCGTTGCTCGCGGACGTCGCCCTCGCCCGCATGCGCCCCGACAGCGAACCGGCGGTGACTGGTGACCTGCGCGGTGATATCCGCGCCTGGGCCGAGCAGTATCTGGACGAGATGAGTTCGGAGCCTGGGCGCAACATGATGCGCGATGTGCAGGCCAGCGCCACGCCGGGGTACTGCGTGACAATTCTTGGCGCGCAGTTGCAAACCATCATCGAACGCCACCCTGACGAGCCGGCGCCGAGTGTTGATCGGCTGATCAATCTGGTGGTGGCGCCGGTGGTGTTCCGGATTCTGTTTTCGGCGGCGGCGCTGGAGGTGGATGAGCTGCATCGGTTGATTGATATCGCGCTGAAACAGGACTGACGCTATCGCTGGCAAGCCAGCTCCCACAGGGTCTGTGATGTTCACAAAATCTGTGCCCACTGGAGATACTTGTGGGAGCTGGCTTGCCAGCGATGGGGCCTGAACAGTCACCCCAAAAACCACCCGGTTTCAAACCTGCGACACCCCGCCACGCCACGACCTTGGTCGACACTGACTAACCGCCACACTCATGCGAGACTGTCCGTCCGGGCAGGACTGCCGGGGAGTCTTTTGTCGGGAGTGTTGCATGTCGTTGTCCACCGGGCTGATCGCCGCCGTCGCCCTGGCCTATATGGCCATCATGTTCGCCATCGCCTTCTACGGCGACCGTCGCAGCGCGCCGTTGCCGCCGCGGATGCGCGCGTGGGTGTACAGCCTGTCGCTGGCGGTTTACTGCACCAGCTGGACGTTCTTCGGCGCGGTCGGTCAGGCGGCCGAGCAGCTCTGGTCATTCCTGCCGATCTACCTCGGGCCGATCCTGTTGCTGCTGGGCGCGCCGTGGGTCTTGCAGAAAATGGTGATGATCAGCAAGCAGGAGAACATCACCTCGATTGCCGACTTCATCGCCGCGCGCTACGGCAAATCGCAATCGCTGGCGGTGGTGGTCGCGCTGATCTGTCTGGTTGGCGTCCTGCCCTACATCGCCCTGCAACTCAAAGGCATCGTCCTCGGCGTGAACCTGCTGATCGGCGCGGGGGCCGACGCCATGGGCACCCGCGCCCAGGACACCGCGCTGATCGTGTCGCTGGTGCTGGCGCTGTTCACCATCGTCTTCGGCACGCGCAACCTCGACGCCACCGAGCACCACCGCGGCATGGTGCTGGCGATTGCGTTTGAATCGCTGGTCAAGCTGTTCGCCTTTCTCGCCGTTGGCGCCTTCGTCACTTTTGGCCTGTACGACGGTTTCGACGACCTGTTCAACCAGGCAATGCTCGCACCACGGCTTGAGCAATACTGGAAAGAAACCATCAACTGGCCGTCGATGGTGGTACAGACCGGGGTGGCGATGATGGCGATCATCTGCCTGCCGCGACAGTTTCACGTCACCGTGGTGGAAAACATCGACCCGCAGGATCTGCGCCTGGCCAAGTGGGTGTTCCCGGCGTATCTGGCGCTGGCCGCGCTGTTCGTGGTGCCGATCGCCCTCGCCGGGCAGATGATGCTGCCGAGCCACGTTTTACCCGACTCGTTCGTGATCAGCCTGCCGCTAGCCCAGGCCCATCCGGCCCTGGCGCTGCTGGCGTTCATCGGCGG
>NZ_QAIK01000051.1:6669-32677 GCF_003061005.1 Pseudomonas sp. HMWF021
GCGGCCACCGGCATGGTCATCGTGGCGAGTGTGGCGCTGTCGACCATGGTTTCCAACGACATGCTCTTGCCGTGGCTGTTGCGCCGCAACAATGCCGAGCGCCCGTTCGAAGTGTTCCGCCAGTGGATGCTCTCGGTACGCCGCGTGAGCATCGTGCTGATTCTGCTGCTCGCTTACGTCAGTTACCGCTTGCTCGGTTCCACCGCGAGCCTGGCGACCATCGGCCAGATCGCCTTCGCCGCCGTCACTCAACTGGCCCCGGCGATGCTCGGCGCGCTGTACTGGAAGCAGGCCAACCGCCGTGGGGTGTTCGCCGGTCTGGCGGCGGGCACATTCCTGTGGTTCTACACGCTGATCCTGCCGATTGCCGCGCACAGCCTCGGCTGGTCGCTGAGCACGTTCCCGGGCCTGGCGTGGCTGCACAGCAATCCGCTGAACCTGCCGATCACGCCACTGACCCAAGGCGTGGTGCTGTCGCTGGCGGGCAACTTCACGTTGTTCGCCTGGGTCTCGGTGCTTTCGCGCACGCGGGTCTCGGAACACTGGCAGGCCGGGCGTTTCATCGGTCAGGAAATCAGTGCCCGGCCGAGTGCACGCTCGATGCTCGCGGTGCAGATCGATGACTTGCTGCAACTGGCGGCGCGCTTTGTCGGTGAAGAACGCGCGCGGCAGAGCTTCATTCGTTTCGCCTACCGCCAGGGCAAGGGCTTCAATCCTAACCAGAATGCCGATGGCGAATGGATCGCCCACACCGAACGCTTGCTGGCCGGCGTACTCGGCGCGTCTTCGACACGGGCGGTGGTAAAAGCCGCGATTGAAGGTCGGGAAATGCAACTGGAGGATGTAGTCCGCATCGCTGACGAAGCCTCGGAAGTCCTGCAGTTCAACCGTGCCTTGCTGCAAGGCGCGATCGAAAACATCACCCAAGGCATCAGCGTGGTCGACCAGTCGCTGAAACTGGTGGCGTGGAACCGGCGTTATCTGGAGCTGTTCAACTACCCGGACGGCCTGATCAGCGTCGGCCGGCCGATTGCCGACATCATTCGCTACAACGCCGAGCGCGGTTTGTGCGGCCCCGGCGAGGCGGAAGTCCACGTCGCCCGGCGGCTGCACTGGATGCGTCAGGGCCGCGCGCACACGTCCGAACGCCTGTTCCCCAATGGCCGGGTGATCGAGCTGATCGGCAACCCGATGCCTGGCGGCGGTTTCGTCATGAGCTTCACCGACATCACCGCGTTCCGCGAAGCCGAGCAGGCACTGACCGAGGCCAACGAGGGGCTGGAGCAACGAGTCAGCGAGCGCACGCAGGAGCTGTCGCAGCTCAACGTCGCACTGACCGAGGCCAAGGGCCACGCCGAGGCCGCCAACCAGTCGAAAACCCGTTTTCTCGCGGCGGTCAGCCATGACCTGATGCAGCCGTTGAACGCCGCTCGGTTGTTCTCTGCCGCCCTCTCCCACCAGGACGACGGCTTGAGCAGCGAGGCGCAGCAACTGGTGCAACATCTCGACAGCTCGCTGCGTTCGGCAGAAGACCTGATCAGCGATTTGCTGGATATTTCCCGCCTGGAAAACGGCAAGATCAACCCCGATCGCAAGCCGTTCGCGATCAACGAGCTTTTTGACACCCTCGGCGCCGAATTCAAGGCGCTGGCCCAGGAACAAGGGCTGACCTTCCGCGTGCGCGGCAGCCATTTGCGCATCGATAGCGACATCAAGCTGCTGCGGCGTATCTTGCAGAACTTCCTGACCAACGCCTTCCGTTACGCCAAAGGCCCGGTGCTGCTGGGCGTACGCCGGCGCGGCGGTGAGTTGTGCCTGGAAGTGTGGGATCGTGGGCCGGGCATTCCGGAAGACAAGCAACAGGTGATTTTCGAGGAGTTCAAACGCCTCGACAGCCATCAGACCCGTGCCGAAAAAGGCCTTGGGCTGGGTCTGGCGATTGCCGACGGTTTGTGTCGCGTGCTGGGCCACACGTTGCGCGTACGTTCGTGGCCGGGACGCGGCAGCGTGTTCAGTGTCAGTGTGCCGCTGGCCCGGGCGCAGTCGGTGCCGACGAATGCTGCGGTGGAGTTGAACGGCAAGCTGCTCAGCGGTGCGCAGGTGCTGTGCATCGACAACGAAGACAGCATTTTGATTGGCATGAACAGCCTGCTCACCCGCTGGGGCTGTCAGGTGTGGACGGCGCGCAATCGTGAGGAATGTGCGGCGTTGCTGAACGAGGGTGTGCGACCGCAACTGGCACTGGTCGACTATCACCTGGACCATGGCGATACCGGCACAGAACTGATGGCCTGGCTGCGCACCACGCTGGGCGAGCCGGTGCCGGGGGTGGTGATCAGTGCCGATGGCCGCCCGGAAACCGTGGCGCAGGTGCATGCGGCGGGGCTGGATTATCTGGCGAAACCGGTGAAACCGGCGGCGTTGCGGGCGCTGTTGAGTCGGTATGTGCCGCTGTAACAGCAAAAGATCGCAGCCTGCGGCAGCTCCTACATGGGATTTGCGTTTCTCCTGTAGGAGCTGCCGCAGGCTGCGATCTTTTGACTTTACTCCGGGAGCTCGACGAGACCATCGACATCAGTCATCGCCCGTTCCAGCAGATCCGCCGGCAGACTCTTGCTCGCCCGTGCCCCGAGCAACTTGAGCTGCTCACTGCGGCTGACCAGGTTGCCGCGCCCTTCCGTGAGCTTGTTGCGCGCCGAGCTGTAGGCTTTGTCCAGCTGTTGCAGGCGATTGCCGACTTCATCCAGATCCTGAATGAACAGTACGAACTTGTCGTACAGCCACCCGGCCCGCTCGGCGATTTCCCGGGCATTCTGGCTCTGCCGCTCCTGCTTCCACAGGCTGTCGATCACCCGCAGAGTCGCCAGCAGCGTGGTCGGGCTGACAATCACGATGTTGCGGTCGAACGCTTCCTGAAACAGCGATGGCTCGGCTTGCAAGGCTGCCGAAAATGCCGCCTCGATCGGCACGAACAACAAGACGAAATCGAGGCTGTGCAAGCCTTCCAGACGCTTGTAATCCTTGCCGGCGAGGCCTTTGACGTGGCTGCGCAACGACAGCACGTGCTGCTTGATCGCGATCTGGCCGAGGGTGTCGTCATCGGCAGCAACGTACTGCTGATACGCCGTGAGGCTGACCTTGGAATCGACCACCACCTGCTTGTCGCCCGGCAGATAAATGATCACGTCCGGCTGGAAACGCTCGCCGTCCGGCCCCTTGAGGTTGACCTGAGTCTGGTATTCACGGCCCTTCTCAAGGCCTGCGTGTTCCAGCACCCGCTCAAGAATCAGCTCCCCCCAGTTGCCCTGGGTTTTCTGGCCTTTGAGGGCGCGGGTCAGGTTGGTCGCTTCGTCACTCAGGCGCAGATTAAGCGCTTGCAGGCGCTCCAGTTCCTTGGCCAGCGAGAAGCGTTCACGGGCTTCGGCCTGATAGCTTTCTTCCACGCGTTTTTCGAAGGACTGGATGCGTTCTTTCAACGGATCGAGCAACTGGCCGAGGCGCTGTTGACTGGTTTCGGCAAAGCGCTGCTCGCGCTCATCGAAGATCTTCCCGGCCAGTTCGGCGAACTGTGCCCGCAGCTCATCGCGAGAACCTTGCAGGTCGTTGAGACGTTGTTGATGGCTTTCCTGTTGCTCGCGCAGTTCGGCGTTCAACGATGCGGCCTGAGCGTCGAGGCGGCGCAATTCGGCCTCTTTATTGGCACGCTCGATGTTCCAGGCGTGGGAGGCGTCGCGGGCGTCATCGCGCTCGATCTGCAGCAACTCGACCTCGCGACGCAGAGCTGCCAGCTCAGCCTGCTTGGCGGCGTTGGCCTGAGCAAGATCGACCGTTTCGTCGCGGCTGGCTTCAAGCTGTGCGTTGAGCCCGTCCTGCGCCAGTTGTGCCATGGTCAGGCGCTCTTCGGCCAAGGCAACCTCGGCCTGCGCGCTGCTCGCCCGGCGCTGCAGTTGCCAGGCCAGTGCCAGCAGCGGCAACCCCGCGCCCGCCAGCCCCAGCAACACGCTGGTCAAGTCCATAGCCATAGCCACTCCTGCCGATCCGATAAAGCCTGAAGGTTAACCAAGGCGCGGGACGTTGGACAGCTCAGTCTTCGATCAGACCAAGTTCCTGTTGTGCTCGACGGTCACCAGCGCGCGCGGCCTGGCGCAACAGATCCTGACCGATGCGCCGATCCCGAGCGTTGCCGCACTCACGGCACATCAACTGACCGAGGCGGCTCTGCGCCACGACCACGCCTTCGCGCGCCGGTTGCTTGAGCAGACGCCCCGCCAGGTGTTTGGCATTACGGCTTTCGCCCAGGCGCGGACTGTCGAGCAGCCATTCAGCCACACGCACGGAGAATCGTTTGGGAGAGGTAACACGAGGGTGTTCGGAGGTAACAGGGTCTGATACTGAGCGAAACTTCATAAAGCACTGTGGGGCAGATCGGAAGGCGCGCCACTCTACTCTCTTTTTCCTACAGGTAAAGTCTAAAAAAACCCGGCACGCCCGTCCTAGAGCAAGCGCTAGGGACAATCCACAGAAGCTGTGGATAACTCAGTGGACAACCGCCCTCCAACCTCCGCAAAGCCTTGTGGAATGGGGCTCGCAGTCAAACTGACGATTTTTTCACCAACAAAAAAAGACGATATTTTTCATTGACTTAAACTTTTGATACAGGCAGCCATGCGAGTCAGGATCGTTATGACAGCGTGGCTACAGCTTGCGCAACTAATGTGCACAAGTACCTGTTACCCGGTTATATCGATGCGCTTTTTCGGGTCGTTTTGCTCATCAGGCTGGGGATAAGCGGGTTGGCGACGGGCATGGCTGCACGCTTTTGTGGCGACGGATGGTTTCTTCGCGAGCAGGCTCGCTCCCACAATCGGCCCCGCTCTCCTGCGGGAGCGAGCCTGCTCGCGAAGGGGCCAGCCCTGTCGCCCGTGATCCGCGCCACCGACCGAAATCTTTTTTGCCGCAGGGTTTGCATTGCCCAGGACGTTCCGTTACTATCCGCGGCGTTAGTACCAAGCTGAAAGTCAATTCCGGTCGAACACATCCCCACGGTCAACCTTCTTCCCAGAAGCCCTTCACCGAAAAAAGCGGGAACGACCCCTCGATGGTTTCCAGGTAAATCTTGCGCCAGCACTGCCTTTGAATGAATGCAAAGGGTGTTGCCAGACCACTTACTCTGACCGAACCAACCTGCAAATTGATCAGGATCTTCACCCCGGGCCCAGAACCTCTGCCCTCGATGTGTTGCCTGTCCTCCTAAGTACCTACCTGCCAGCCCAAGCGCGCCAACTTAATAGCGCTTCAAACTGGCTGCTTTGTTCCAGTCGGGTTCTTCGTACGACCAATGGTGGTCGACGTTACTGGAACGTTTTAACGTTGCACGGTTCTTATCCGTGTCATTTGTAGGAACACCTAATAACTATGTCTACTCAAATCCAGACTCAGGATGCCATTCGCACCCTAACCAACGCTTTTGCACCAATGAACTGCCTGATCATGGCCGCTCGCAAAGGCTGCTTCAGCTTCACCGTGGTCAATGAACACGGCATCGCCCGCCACAGCGAGCGTCTGTACCCCGATCAATACTCCAGCGCCGAACCGCTGCAGGCCGTGATCGATCGTACACGTCAGGCACTGGTTGCCTGAGCGCCGAAAAGGCTGCAAAAGCAAAAGCCCCGCACAAAATGCGGGGCTTTTTATTGCCTGATGTTTCGCTTTTAGCCCGAAGCGCCTAAGCACCATCGGATATAACGCTTTTGGCTCGCCGCCGGAAATATTTTAAAAACAGGCCTTTACGTCGCGAATATGACACTACACTTCAACTCAAGCGGCTTGATCCGCTTCCGGCGAGCCTGAGTCGATCCACCGCTGCCAAGGCCCTTCAGGTTTCGCCGCCCAATTACAAGAATCGAGGGCATTATGGGTATCGCTGCCAGCGAACTGTGTCGCTACGTGATCCGTCCCACATTGATTTATCTGGGACGTCACTGTGCAACCGCCGAGTCCCTGCTGCTCGGGATTGCCGCCAGCCAGTCCGCCCTCGGTTCCGCACTGCACGACCGCCGCGGTCACGGCCTGTACCGGATCGCCGAGCATCGGCATCAGGCCCTTTGGGATCATTATCTGGCCCTGGATCCGGAGCGAGCCAGCCTGGTTCGTGGTCTTGCCAGTCAGCACGCTTTTCTCAGCGGCCCGCACCTGGAACTGACCGTCAACCTGCGTTACGCCACCGCCATCGCCTGGCTGTTGGTAGAAGAGCAAAATCCAACCCTCCCCGACGCGAACGATCTGCTGGGCATGGCGCGTATCTGGCGTCAGACCTTCCAGCCTCAAGGACGTCTGCGCGACTTCACTTACGCCTGGCAAACTTGTGTTTCACCGGTGAATCAGGTCGCGTGCTGACCCACCGGTTTTACAAGATCGCTCATCAGGTCGCGAATCTGGTCGGATTGTCCTACAAAACCGCTCTAACTCAAGCCATACGGACTATAGCGCTGGGACGAAAATCTTGGTAATTTTCGCCCCGGTGATCACCAGGAGTTCTAATAATGAAAAAAGTAATGCTCAAAACCACCCTTAGCCTCGCCGTTACCATGGCATCCACCCAGATCTTCGCAGCTGGCTTTGCCATCAACGAACACAGCATCAGCGGGATGGGTACTGGTTACGCTGGGCGATCTTCTTCTGCCGACGACGCAAGCACTGTTTATGGCAACCCTGCCGGCATGTCGCGCATCACGCGCGAACAAGTCACCGGCGGTGTTGCATTCCTCGATGCCAAGACCGATATCAGCGACGCCAGCTCCAGCCCTAACGGCGGCAGCAACAAAGGCGACATGGTGCCCTTCACCTCCGTACCTATGGGCTTCTACGTCAAACCGATCGACGAGCATTGGGCATTCGGCCTCGGCGTATACGTGCCGTTCGGCCTGATTACCGACTATGAAAACAACTTCGCCGGCCGCTACTTCGGCAGCAAATCCGAAGTGCAAGTGATCACCTTCCAGCCGACTGTCAGCTACAAGTTCAACGATGTCGTGTCGATCGGCTTCGGTCCGACCATCAACCGCATTGACGGTACGCTGGAATCCAACCTGTCGATCACTCAGGCGCTGCCGGACGGCAAGGTCAAGATCAAGGGTGACGACACCGCACTGGGCTACAACGTCGGTGTTCTGGTGCAAGCCACCGACACCACTCGCCTGGGTCTGACCTACCACTCGAAAGTCGACTACAAGCTCGAAGGCAACACCAAGGTCAACTACGGTGCATTGGCCGCCGTCGGCCTGGGCGCGAGCCAGAAGTACGACGCTTCGCTGAAGATCACCACGCCGGAATCCGTGGACTTCTCGGTCACTCAGGCGATCAACGATCGCTGGAACGTGTACGCCGGTAGCACCTGGACCCGCTGGAGCCAGCTGGAAAAGATCACCGTCAAGAACTCCGGCGTACAGCCGCTGCTGGCTGGCCAGTTCGGCGAAATCACCGAAGATCAGAACTGGCACGATTCCTGGGCATACGCCGTGGGTACTTCGTACCAGCTGAACAAGGAATGGGTACTGCGTACCGGTCTGACGTTCGACCAGTCGCCGACCAACAACGTCGACCGCTCGCCACGCATCCCGACTGGCGACCGGACCATCTTCAGCATCGGTGCCGGCTGGAGCCCGACCGACGACCTGACCATCGACGTCGCTTACTCGTACCTGAAGGAAGAGTCGGTCAAGATCCGCAACGAAAACGATCGTGGCCAGACCTACGACGCCAAGTATGAAAACTCGGCAAACGGTTTCGGTGTCGGCGCGACCTATCGCTTCTGATGCTGCACGGCGAGGCTGACCCCTCGCCCACCAAAAAGCCCCGCTCTCTTTGCAGAAAGCGGGGCTTTTTTGTGCCCGCATTTTCGCCACTGTAGGAGCTGCGGCACGCTGCGATCTTTTGATCCTGATCTTTAAAAATCAAAAGATCGCAGCGTGCCGCAGCTCCTACAGGGATTGCGTCAGGGTTTGAGTGGTTTTGAGGCGATGGCCTTCTCAACTGCAGCGATGAACTCCGGATCATCCGGCTTGGTCAGGCTCGAGAAGTTGGCGATTACCTTGCCCTGCCGGTCGATCACGTACTTGTAGAAATTCCACTTCGGCGCGCTGCTCTGCTCGGCCAGTACCTTGAACAGGTGGGTTGCGTCATCGCCACGGACTTTCTGCGGCTCGGTCATGGTGAAGGTCACGCCGTAATTGGCGTAGCAGACCTTGGCGGTTTCGGCGCTGTCCCTGGACTCCTGCTTGAAGTCATTGGACGGCACGCCGAGCATTTCCAGACCCTGCGCCTTGTAGTGCTGATTGAGCGCTTCAAGGCCCTCGAATTGCGGGGCGAAACCACAGAAACTCGCCGTATTGACCACCACCAGCGGCTTGCCGGCGTAGCGTTGACACAGGTCGACGGATTCCTTGGCGCGCAACTTCGGCAGCGAGCCTTGCAACGCTTCTGGACAGTCAGCAGCCTGGGCCAGTCCGGTCAACGCCATCAGCAACGCGGGTACAGCACACCAGCGCATGAGCATGTCGGGGCATCCTTGAGCAATCATCAGACTCCCGACGTTACTCGCCATCCAAGCCTACAAGCAAGCGCCCAGGCCCAACTGCATCAGCGCCAGGCCGCCCTGATGCCATCCCCACCACACCAGCGCCAGCAACAGGGCGCCGAGTGCGGTGAAGGCGATTCGCGGCCAGGAGCGCTTCATGCGGCGCCAACAGCGGGTTGCAGACGCGCCACCGGACGCTCGCGCACCGGCCAGTTCAGCGCGGCCGCCAGCAGGCTCAAGAGAATCGCCACTTGCCAGATCAAGTCATAACTCCCGGTTCGGTCATACACCACCCCGCCCAACCAGCCGCCGAGGAAAGAGCCGAGCTGGTGAAACAGGAACACGATCCCGCCAAGCATGGACAGATTGCGCACGCCAAACAAGGTCGCCACCGTACCGTTGGTCAACGGCACCGTCGACAACCAGAGGAACCCCATGGCCATGCCGAACAGGTACGCCGAAGTGGTCGTCACCGGCAACCACAGGAACAGCACGATCACCACTGCACGCAGCAGGTACAAAGCGGTAAGCAGACGCGGCTTGGACATGCGCCCGCCGAGCCAGCCGGCGGTGTAAGTACCGAAGATATTGAACAGGCCGATCAGCGCCAGCACCGTGGTCCCGACCGTGGCCGGCAGATGCTGATCAACCAGATAGGCCGGCAGGTGCACACCGATGAACACCACCTGAAAGCCGCAGACGAAAAAGCCGAACGCCAGCAGCCAGAACCCCGAGTGCGAACAGGCTTCGCGCAGGGCTTCGGACAGGGTCTGCTCATGGCCCAGCACCGGCAGCGGCTTGTCCTTGAGCATGCTCACCAACGGCACAATCATCGCCACCAGCAGCCCCAGTACCAGCAGAGCCGCCGACCAGCCGAGCCAGCCGATCAGGCCCAGAGTGCCGGGCAGCATGGCGAACTGGCCGAACGAGCCGGCAGCACTGGCGATCCCCATGCCCATGCTGCGCTTCTCCGGCGGCACGGCGCGGCCGACAACACCGAGAATCACCGAGAACGAGGTGCCGGACAGGCCGATGCCGATCAGCAAACCGGCACTCAGCGACAGGCTCAATGCCGAATCGGACAAGCCCATGAACACCAGGCCCAAGGCATACAGCACGCCGCCGACCAGCACCACTTTCGCCGCACCGAAGCGGTCAGCCAGGGCACCAGTGAACGGCTGCGCCAGCCCCCAGATCAGGTTCTGCAAGGCGATGGCGAAAGCAAACACTTCGCGCCCCCAGCCGAATTGCGCGCTCATCGGCGAGAGGAACAGACCGAAGCCGTGCCGCACACCCAATGACAGCGCCAGAATCAGCGCACTCCCCAGCAACACCCAACCGCACGTACGCCACATCGATGTCATTGTTATTCTCCGTTCGCGGGTATATACCCGCTTAAATCCGGAAAAACCGGCCCTCAGGCCAGTTCGTCCAACAGTCGCAGCAAGGTTTCACGCTTCTCGGCGCCCAGGCGATCGATCAATCGCTGTTGCGCCGCTTCCCAGGCCGGCAGCGCCGCCGCAAGACGCTGCGCACCGGTTTCGGTGAGCCGGACGATGCGGTTACGCATGTCCTCGCCCTCCGCCAGCGCCACCAGGCCTTCGCCTTCGAGTACCCGCAGGTTGCGCCCGAGGGTGCTGCGATCCAGGCCCATGGCTTCGGCCAGCTCCGAGATGCTCGGTTGATCCAGACGCTGCAGGTTGCACAGTAGAGAATACTGGGCAACGTTGATCCCGAAGCCGTCGAGAGCGCCGTCGTAATGCCTGCTGACGCCACGAGCGGCGCGACGCAGGTTGGTGCACAAACACTGAGAAGGAAGCATGATGCGTGTATATACCCGCGACTGTGTTAAATCAAGTTACACATGCGTTTATCAATAAGGTTTGTGGTGTCTGACACACCGCCTTCGCTGGCAAGCCAGCTCCCACAGTTTTTGCAAGTGCTCAACAAATCTGCAAACGCCCTCAATACCTGTGGGAGCTGGCTTGCCAGCGATGAGGCCCGAACAGGCAACAGACACCTGTCAGACCAACACCACCCCAACCAGCATCGCCATCTCCAGCAACTCCAGCAACGCCCCCGCCGTATCGCCCGTGGTCCCGCCCAACCGCCGCATCATCACCCGCCGCAACCAGACAAAAACCCCGAACGCGACCACCAAAGCAGCAATCGCTTTCACCCCGGCGATCAGCAAGCAGGCCAGCGCACTCGCCCCAAGCACCCACCAACCGGCTCTACGCGGCAGATGATCCGCCAACGCCTGCCCCAATCCGCCGGCGCGCACATACGGCGTGGTCAGAAACAACCCCAACAATGCCGCCCGCCCCAGCAACGGCACGATGATCAACATCACCGCATGCTCCTGCTCGATCAGCGCCAGCAACGCGCAGAACTTCAGCAGCAGCACCAACACCAGCGTCACCACCGCAATCGGCCCGCTGCGCGGATCCTTCATGATAGTCAGCGTGCGCTCGCGATCACCGAAACCGCCGAGCCAGGCGTCGGCGCTGTCGGCTAAACCATCGAGGTGCAGCGCGCCGCTGAGCAGCACCCACACCGTCAGCAACAGCGCCGCATGCAGCAACAATGGCGCACCCGCCAATGCCAGATTGAATGCCCAGAGAATCAGCCCGAACAGCAACCCCACCAGCGGATAAAACAACAGCGAACGCCCGAGCTGTTGCGGCTCCGGCATCCCCGGCAGGCGAATCGGCAAGCTGCTGAGAAATTGCAGGGCGATCCACAGTGGCAGCATCTCAGTGACCTTCCTTGAGCGAACCGTCGGCTTCAACGGTCAGGGAAAACAATGAGGCATGCGCGACTTCGACAGTGAGCAACTGCTCACGAGGCAAACCTCGCGCCTGCGCCAGCAACAGGCGCATCACGCCGCCATGACTGATCAGCAACACGCGTTCACCGGCATAGGCTTGATGCAATCGCGCAACCGCACTCAGCACGCGAGCCGAAAAATCGCTGACCGGCTCACCCTGCGGCGGCGTGAACGCATAGGGATCAGCCCAGAACAATCCCAGCGCCTCGGCATCGGTCTCCATCAGCGCCGCTGCGCTCTGCCCTTCCCAGGCACCGAAATGCAGCTCCTGCAGATCCTTGTCCAAATGCACCGGCAGATTCAGTTGCTCACCCAGCTCTGCAGCAAACCGCGCACAACGCTGCAGCGGCGAGCTGATCAAGCGATCCCACGGACCTCCGGTGATCACGGCGGCACGCATCTGCGCCCAGCCCTTTTCCGTGAGCGCATCATCGAGGCTGCCGCGCAATCCGCCGCCCAGTTCAGTCTCACCGTGGCGCAGCAGGTCCAGACGCAACGTCATGCCGGACGATCCGCCACCGCGGCTTCGGCGAACGTCGCCATCTGCCCGTGCAGGTCGCAGGCCAAGCGCAACAGCGGCACGGCCAATGCCGCCCCGCTGCCCTCGCCCAGGCGTAAGCCGAGCTCCAGCAACGGTTCGGCGTTGAGGGTTTCCAGCACATGGCGATGGCCCGGCTCGGCGCCACGGTGACCGAACAGCAACCACTCGCGGCAGACCGGATTCAGCCGCACCGCGACCAAGGCTGCGACCGTGCAGATAAAGCCATCGACCAGCACCGCGACGCCTTCCTGCGCACAGGCCAGGTACGCGCCCACCAGCGCAGCGATTTCAAAACCGCCGAGGTTGAACAGGGTTTGCAGCGCATCGCCGCGCTGTGCCGCGTGCAGCGCCAGTGCGCGCTCGATCACCTGTGCTTTATGGTTGACGCCTTCTGCGTTCAACCCGGTGCCGGGACCGGTCAGATGCGCCACCGGGCAGTCGAGCAAGGCACACGCCAGCGCACTGGCGGCAGTGGTGTTGCCGATGCCCATTTCACCACCGATGAACAACTGTGCGCCCGCCGCTTTGGCGCGCAGCACGCTGTCACGACCGGCCTGCAAGGCGAGCTCGCCCTGCGCCGGGGTCATCGCCGCGCCTTTGGCGAAATTCGCCGTGCCCGGGCCGATGTTCAGGTGGCGCACGCCCGGCAGGTTCAACGATGGCGTCACCGTGCCCAGATCCACCACTTCCAGTTGTGCATTGAGCTGGCGCGCCAGCACGCTGATTGCCGCGCCGCCGCTGACGAAGTTGAGCAGCATCTGCCCGGTGACTTCCTGCGGGAACGCCGAAACGCCTTCCGCGACCACGCCATGATCACCGGCAAAAATCGCGATCCAGACCTGCTCCAGCGTCGGTTTGATCTGCCCCTGCAAGCCGGCCAGTTGCACCGCCACGGTTTCGAGGCGACCGAGGGAGCCGGCCGGTTTGGTCAGTTGTTGCTGGCGCGCCGCCGCTTGCTCAACGATCTCGGCATTCACGGATTGGCACGGGTTCATCCACCACGCTTGGGTCATAACGCAGGTCCTTTCAGGGTCAGGGGCAGGCCGGCGACGGTCAGGACAACTCGCTGACAACGCTCGGCCAGAGCTTGATGCAGCCAACCGGCTTCATCGACGTAGCGGCGAGTCAATTCGCCCAGCGGCACGACACCCATTCCGGTCTCGTTGCTGACAAAAATGATTTCTCCCGGCAGGGACGCCAGGCAGTCCAGCAGACCTTCACGCTCGGAGGCGAGACGCGCGGCGTCATCGAGCATCAGCAGATTGGTCAGCCACAGGGTCAGGCAATCCACCAGCAGGCAACGCTCGGCACTGGCGTTCTCGCGCAGGACGCGGGCCAGCTCCAGCGGTTCTTCGATCAGCGCCCATTCGGCCGGACGCCGGGCGCGGTGATGGGCGACGCGCGCGTTCATTTCGCCGTCCAGCGGTTGGCTGGTGGCGATGTAGGTGACCGCCAGTTGGCTGTCGCTGGCGAGTTTTTCTGCCAGGCGACTTTTGCCGGAGCGGGCGCCGCCGAGGATCAGTTGGAGCATTTTTTTATCCAGAAAAGGTTTAGTGAGATCACCGGCCTCATCGCGGGCAAGCCCGCTCCCACAGGGTTCAGCTGTGTTCACAAAATATGTATCCGACATCGAACCCTGTGGGAGCTGGCTTGCCAGCGATGGGGCCTGGACAGGCCGCTCAAATCCCGCAGAGTTCACGCAACAACGAGGTATCCAGATGCTTCTCCACCAGATCCGCCAACCGTTCGATATCGCGCTCGCGCAAGCCGTGGTAATCCACCTCCTGCACGTCGTTCAAACCGGCCCAACGCAGCAACGCGGCACTGGCCTGCGGTGATTCGAACAAGCCATGCAAATAGGTGCCGAACACCTGCCCATCCAGACTCTGCGCACCGTCGCAACGACCGTCATCCAGATACACCGCCGCGTTCTCCAACGCCGGCCCCACCGTCACGCCCGCATGGATTTCATAACCACTGACCTCAGCGTTTTCCAGCGCCAGATGTCCACGGACATTGCGCAATTGCTTCTCGGCTTCCAGCGTGGTTTCGAACGCCAGCAAACCGAGGGCGGCACTCGAACCCGGCGCGCCTTCCAGACCCAGCGGATCGTGCACCTGCTCGCCGAGCATCTGCAGACCGCCGCAGATCCCCAACAACTTGCCGCCGTATCGCAGGTGCCGATTGATCGCCGTGTCCCAGCCATTGGCGCGCAGATACGCGAGGTCGCTGCGCACGCTTTTCGAGCCGGGCAGGATGATCAGGTCGGCGGCAGGAATCGCCTGCCCCGGGCCGATGAATTGCAGATCGACCTGCGGATGCAGACGCAGCGGATCGAAGTCGGTGTGGTTGCTGATGCGCGGCAACACCGGCACCACCACTTTCAGCACTTGCTCGGCCTTGTCGGTCTGGCGCTGGTCGATGCCGTCTTCAGCCTCCAGGTGCAGATCCATCACGTACGGCAGCACGCCGACCACCGGTTTGCCGGTGCGCTGTTCCAGCCAGTCGAGGCCCGGTTGCAGTAAGGCGATATCACCGCGAAAACGGTTGATGATGAAGCCCTTGACCCGCGCCTGTTCGCTCGGCGACAGCAACTCAAGGGTGCCGACCAGATGCGCAAACACCCCGCCGCGATTGATGTCGGCAATCAGCAGCACCGGGCAATCCACCGCTTCGGCAAAGCCCATGTTGGCGATGTCCCCGGCACGCAGGTTGATCTCGGCCGGCGAGCCCGCGCCTTCGACCATCACCAGCGGATACGTCGCGCTCAGCCGCTCATGCGAGGCGAGCACCGCTTGCATGGCGATGGCTTTGTAGTCGTGATACGCCACCGCGTTCATGCTGGTGACCGCGCGACCGTGGATGATGACCTGCGCACCCGTGTCGCTGTTGGGCTTGAGCAGCACCGGGTTCATGTCAGTGTGCGGTTCGAGATGCGCGGCTTGCGCCTGTACCGCTTGCGCCCGGCCGATCTCGCCGCCATCAGCGGTCACCGCGCTGTTGAGCGCCATGTTCTGCGGTTTGAACGGCACCACCGCGACGCCCTGACGGGTCGCCCAGCGGCACAGCGCCGTCACCAGCGTGCTTTTACCGGCATCGGACGTGGTGCCCTGAACCATCAAGGTTGTCATTGGATTTCCTTGGCGAAAGCTTGCAGCGCTTGTTCGAGGCGCGCCTCTTCAGCGGCGTTGGCGGGCAGGCCGAAACGCAGGCTGCTGTTGTGGGTGAAGATGCGCAGAAGGATGCCGCGTCGAGCCATGAATTCGTGCAGCGCCGCCGCGTGTTCGGTGATCAACCACTGAAACAGCGCGCAGCCACCCTGGGGTTTGAAGCCGTAGCGCTCCAGCAACAGCGCCAGACGCTCGCTGGCCTCGTCGCAGCGAATGCGTTGCCGGGTGTGCGCTTCGGTGTCTTGCAGGCAGGCCTGGCCGAGCACCCGCGTCGGCCCGCTGACCGCCCACGGCCCGACCTGTTCGGCGAGCAACCTGAGCAACTTGCGCTCGGCCAGCACGAAGCCCAGACGCACCCCGGCCAGACCGAAAAACTTGCCGAACGAGCGCAACACGAACAGGCCAACCTGATGAGTGTGCGAGGCCAGACTCAGCTGCGGCGTGTTGTCCATGAACGCTTCATCGACCACCAGCCAGCCGCCACGCTGGGCCAGCCGCGCGTGCCAGTCGAGCAGTCGCGCCGGGGTCAGGCTCAGGCCAGTGGGGTTGTTCGGGTTGACCACCACCAGCACGTCGAGGCTGTCGAGAAAGAATTCGACTTCCTGCTCCAGCACTTCGCGCACGATGTAACCACTGCGCCGCCAGGCCTCGGCGTGCTCGGCATAACACGGCGACAACACGCCGACCTTGCCGGCGCGGCGCAAACGCGGCAGCAACTGGATCGCCATCTGCGAACCGGCCACCGGCAGCACCTGCGAGGCACCGTAGTAATCGCACGCGGCCTGCTCCAGACCGTCGTCGGTTTCCGGCAAGCGTGCCCAGGCGCGCAACGGAATCGACGGCACCGCAAACGGCCACGGCGCGAGGCCGCTGGACAGGTCGAGCCAGTCGGCCTCGGCAATCCCGTAATCGAGTGCAGCCTTGCGCAGCCGGCCACCGTGCTCAAGCATAGAATTCAGCCCCCACGCAGAGAATCAGCAGCCATAACCATACCCCGCGCTGGACCAATTGCCAGCCGCGATCAATCGAACCGGCATCCGCCGGTGCGCCTTCGCCCAGTTGCGGACGCTCGTGCAGTTCGCCGTGATAGATCGCCGGGCCGCCCAGTTCGACATTCAACGCACCGGCGCCAGCAGCCATCACCGGGCCGGCGTTGGGGCTGTCCCATTGCGGCGCCTGGTTGCGCCAGCACTTCAGGGCGAGCCGGGTGTGGCCCAGCAGCGCGTAGGTCAGCGCCACCAACCGGGCCGGAATGTAGTTGAGCACGTCGTCGATCTTTGCCGCGCACCAGCCAAAGCGCTCGAAGCGTTCGTTGCGATAGCCCCACATTGCGTCGAGCGTGTTGCTCAGGCGATAGAGCACCACCCCCGGCGCGCCGGCCACCACAAACCAGAACAGCGCGGCAAACACCGCGTCACTGCCGTTTTCCAGCACCGACTCGGTGGCAGCTCGGGCAACGGCGGTGCTGTCCAGTTCGCTGGTCTGGCGGCTGACCAGATAGCCAACACGCTTGCGCGCCTCTTGCAGATCATCAGCGCGCAAAGCGGCGGCTACCGGCGCGACATGCTCACCGAGGCTGCGCATGCCGAGGGCGCAATACAGCGCCAGAATCTCGACGATCCAGCCCACGTACGGCGCCCAGGAAAACGCCGTGGCGAGCAAGGTCAGCGGCAGCACCGCGATCACCCACGCAGTGACCCCGTGACTGCGCCAGCCACGCCCGCCCGCATTGAAACGGCGCTCGATGCGCCCGGCAAAATTGCCGAACGCCACCAGCGGATGCCAGCGTTTCGGTTCACCCAGCAGCGCATCCAGCGCAACCGCGGCGACACTCAACAACGCCACACTCATTGCTTCACTCCCCAATAATTTTCGTACAGCAACTCATTGAGCGGACGCGCCTGCGCCCACCCTTCGAGTACCAGCATCGGCGCCGGATAGAATGCCTGGACCGGCCCCAGGCACAACACCGCCAACGGTTTGGCCCCGGCCGGCAGTTGCAGCAGATCGGCCAGTGCCTGCGGTTCGAACAGCGAGACCCAGCCCATGCCCAGTCCTTCGGCACGGGCCGCCAGCCACAGATTCTGGATCGCGCAGGACAGCGAGGCCATGTCCATTTCCGGCAGCGTTCGGCGACCGAAAATGTGTTTTTCACGATCTTCCATCAGTGCCGCGACCAGCACTTCGGCGCAATCATTGATGCCTTCAACCTTGAGCTTCATGAACTCGTCACTGCGCTCGCCGAGGGCTTCGGCGGTGCGGATACGTTCTTCTTCGACGAGGTTCTGGATCTGCTTGCGCAAGGCGCGATCGCTGATGCGGATGAAACGCCACGGCTGCATCAGGCCGACGCTGGGCGCCTGATGCGCGGCTTCAAGCAGACGGCGCAGCAGCTCCGGTTCGACCGTGCCACCGGTGAAGTGGCGCATGTCGCGGCGTTCGGCGATGGCTCGGTAGACGGCTGCGCGTTCGGCCTCGGAATAGGCGTTGTCGGTCATGGCCCTATCGCTGGCAAGCCAGCTCCCACAGGGGATTGCGTATTTTCAGGCATGACAGCGGCCACTGTGGGAGCTGGCTTGCCAGCGATGGCGGCCTTGAAGTCTGGCGCAAACAATGCGGCAATCGCCGTCGGATTCGACGGAAAGTAAAAATGCACGTACGACGCCGTCATCCGCCCTTCCCGATAAACCGCCTCCGCCCCGCGCCCGCCATTGGGGCTGATGCCCCGGGCAATCGGCGTCAGTTCGGTGCTGGTCAGGGAATGATGATAAGTGTGACCGCGCAACGAACCTTCCGGCAGATCCACCGCTTGCAGTGCCAGTGCCGCCAGACGTTTTTGCATCACCGCCTGACCGCGCAGCAGCCCGACCAGTTCGGCGCGGGTGCCGTCGACATCGGTCAACGCGTCGAGCAGATAGAGCATGCCGCCGCACTCGGCGAGCAGTGGTTTGCCGGCCGCGTGGTGCGCACGAATCGCTTCGAGCATCGCAGTGTTTTGCGCCAGTGCGACATGGTGCAATTCCGGGTAACCACCGGGCAGATACAGGCTGTCGGCCTCGGGCAATCGGGTATCGCGGATCGGCGAGAAGAAACTCAACTCGGCGCCCATCGCCCGCAGCAGGTCGAGGCTGGCGCCGTAGGTGAAGGCAAAGGCTTCGTCGCGAGCTACAGCGATGCGCACACCTTCGAGCAACGGCTCGGCAGGGATCACCTCAGGCGCGGCGAATGCCACGGCCGGTGGCAGCGCTACCTCGCAACTGCTGGCCAGTGCTTCGGCCGCCGCGTCGAGACGCAGATCCAGGTCATTCAGTTCGCTGGCCTGCACCAGACCGAGATGGCGGCTCGGCAACTCGATCCCGGTTTCCCGGGACAGCGCGCCGTACCAGCGCAGACCTTCGGTGAGGCTGCCTTCGAGCAATTGCGCATGACGCAAGGTGCCGACGCGGTTGGCCAGCACGCCGGCAAACGGCAGGTCCGGCTGATAACGCGCCAGCCCGAGCGCCAGGGCACCGAAGGTCTGCGCCATGGCAGTGCCGTCGATCACGCCGAGTACCGGCACACCGAAATGCCGCGCCAGATCAGCGCTCGATGGCGTGCCGTCGAACAGGCCCATCACGCCTTCGATCAGGATCAGATCGGCTTCGGCGGCGGCTTCCCACAACAGACGGCGGCTTTCCTGCTCGCCGATCATCCACATGTCCAGTTGATACACCGGCGCACCGCTGGCGCGCTCGAGAATCATCGGGTCGAGGAAGTCCGGGCCGCACTTGAACACGCGCACCTTGCGCCCCTGATTGCGATGCAAGCGCGCGAGCGCGGCGGTGACGGTGGTCTTGCCCTGACCGGAGGCCGGCGCGGCGATCAGTACCGCCGGGCAGTGACGTGGTTGATTCAAAGTTCGACGCCTTTCTGCGCTTTGATGCCGGCCTGGAAGGCGTGTTTGAGCATGCCCATTTCGGTGACGGTATCGCCCATCTCGATCATTTCCGGCTTGGCCGCGCGACCGGTGACGATCACATGCTGCATTGGCGGACGTGCCTGCAGATCGCTGAGCACCTGATCCAGATCGAGGTAACCGTGCTTGAGGGCGATGTTCAGTTCGTCCAGCACCACCAGGCCGATCGACGGATCGCGCAGAAGTTCGCGGGACACTTCCCACGCGGCTTCGGCAGCGGCGATGTCACGCTGGCGATCCTGGGTTTCCCAGGTGAAGCCCTCGCCCATCACGTGAAAACGCACTTGCTCGGGGAAGCGGCGGAAGAACAGCTCCTCGCCAGTGCTGTTGCGGCCCTTGATGAACTGCACCACGCCGCACTGCATGCCGTGGCCCATGGCGCGGGCGAGCATGCCGAACGCCGAGCTGCTTTTGCCTTTGCCATTGCCGGTCAGCACCAGCACCAGGCCGCACTCGTCGGGTGAGTTGGCGATGCGTTCGTCGATCACGGCTTTTTTGCGCTGCATACGCGCCAGATGGCGTTCGTCGCGCTCGGGGGAATCGGTCATGGGGAGCTCTCCGTTGAGGCTGGATAACGGCGGGCAGGCACAAGAATAGACGGCAAAAAGCCTGGCATCGCCCACCGTGATGCCGCTGGATGGATCAGGCCGGTCTCCGGGCTCATGAGCGGCGAATCGCCTGACTGCGCGCCTTCCCGCGTCGGTCGACACAGTGGCTCAATGCGCAGTTTTCACTCATTTACCGTTGCGGGGGCAGCGCCGGGATCGTGATCGTTCTTCACCTGAAGACAACCCTCACCGGCTTCCCTGTTTCACTCTGTCGACACGCGTCACAGAGCACCTGAAACAAGCCGCGAAGGTTAGAGGGTTGGGGGTGGAGCGTCAATTAAAGAGGGGGCCGTCGGGCGAATAACTGCCGTCGATCAATTATCTGGCGCCATTCTTGTGCCACACTGTTACAAATGATATCAAAGAGCCATGCTTTTCTCGAAAAAGCCCATCACAACAATAAGGATGATGACGATGCAAGGCATGATCATCAGCAACCCGCGCCTGGAATTCCTGCGCCCGATGCTCGAACGCTGGTTTGACTGTATCGACCGTTACAATGCTATTCGCGGCGACAACGACACACCTTACTGGCATGACGAGAAAGCCAATCTCGGCTTGCTCTCCGCGGCAGCCTGGATGGCCGAGCTGGTGACCCTTTGTGATACCTCGACCCGAAAGCAGAACGAGGACGGCGAGCGCAATGCCCGCGCCGATCTGTTCATTGCCGGGCCTGAAGACCGCGCCTACCTTCAGGCGACCCAGCGCTGGCCGCGGGTCAACAATCTCAACCTGACCCAGGCCCTGCTGGACATCACCAGCGATGCCAAACGCATCAGTTTTGCCAGCGACCTCAAGCTCGGCTGCCTGTTCGTCGCCCCGCAAAAGGCCCAGCACAGCGCCAGTCCCGAAGAACTGCAGGACATGGTCGACGACCTGCAAAAGGAACACTGCTGTGCAGTGGCCTGGTATTTCCCCTACGCCTACCGCAAATTGCGCAGCGAAGCGGGCAACTATCACCCCGGGATCGCCGTGCTGTTCAAAGAGGCCCGTGGTTGAGCGGTTGAACCATCGCACGCCTGCGCTTCTCTATGATTAGGTCAATGCATTCATAGGGAAGATCAGTAATGCGCAAGTCCCAGCTCGCTCTCGTCATCGCCCTCGCCGGAGGGCTCGCCGCCTGTGGTGAATCCTCCAGCCTGCAAGTCTCCGACGGCACCGGCCCGTCACCGAAACTGCCCGAACCGAACAAGACCCTGATCCCGACGGTGAACATCGCCCCGGCAGTCGGCTGGCCTGCGGGCGGTAAACCGACCGCCGCGGCCGGCACGCAAGTCGCCGCATTCGCCGAAGGCCTTGATCACCCGCGCTGGCTCTACGTGCTGCCCAACGGTGATGTGCTGGTGGCGGAAACCAACGCGCCGCCCAAACCGGATGACAGCAGCGGCATTCGCGGCTGGGTGATGAAGAAAGTCATGGGCAAGGCCGGTGCTGGTGTGCCGAGCCCGAATCGCATCACCCTGCTGCGCGATGCCGATCACGACGGCGTGGCCGAGACCCGCACGGTGTTCTTGCAGAATCTCAACTCGCCGTTCGGTATGACCCTGGTCGGCAATGATCTGTACGTCGCCGACACCGATCGCCTGCTGCGCTTCCACTACGAACCCGGCGCGACCGAGATCAAGACCCAGCCGATCAAAGTCACCGACTTGCCAGGCGGCACGCTGAACCATCACTGGACCAAAAACGTCATCGCCAGCAAGGACGGCAGCAAGCTGTACGTCACCGTCGGCTCGAACAGCAACGTCGGCGAGAATGGTCTGGATAAAGAAGAAGGTCGCGCGGCGATCTGGGAAGTCGATCGCGCCACCGGCAATCACCGGATCTTCGCCTCGGGCATCCGCAACCCCAACGGCCTGGCGTGGGAGCCCACCAGTGGCGCGTTGTGGACAGCGGTGAACGAGCGTGACGAGATCGGCAGCGACCTGGTGCCGGACTACATCACCTCGGTCAAGGACGGCGGCTTCTACGGCTGGCCATTCAGCTATTACGGTCAGCACGTGGATGTGCGGGTGAAGCCGCAGAATCTGGACCTGGTGGCCAAGGCCATCGCCCCGGACTACGCCGTAGGCCCGCACACCGCCTCGCTGGGGCTGACCTTCGCCGAGGGCAACAGCCTGCCGGCGCAGTTCAAGGAAGGCGCGTTCATCGGTCAGCACGGCTCATGGAACCGCAAACCGCACAGTGGCTATAAAGTGATTTTCGTCCCGTTCGCCGCCGGCAAGCCGAACGGAACACCGGTAGATGTGCTGACCGGCTTCCTCGACAAGGACGAGAACGCTTTGGGCCGCCCGGTGGGCGTGGTGATCGACCAGCAAGGTGGTTTGCTGGTGGCCGATGATGTGGGGAACAAGGTGTGGCGGGTGTCGTCGGCCAAGTAACTTTTGCCTGACCTGAAACAACTGTAGGAGTGAGCCTGCTCGCGATGACGGTGTCACATTCAACATCAGTGTTGATTGATCAACCGCTATCGCGAGCAGGCTCACTCCTACATTGGACTGTGAGCTCTTTGAACTACGGGTTACGCGCCAGATGCTCCGGCTGCAACACCCGCTTGGCACTCAGATATGCCTTCTGCCAGTAAGCCTTTGACAGGCTGTCCAGCTTCACCGTGCCGCCGGTTGCCGGCGCATGCACGAAGCGCCCTTCCCCGACGTAAATCCCCGCATGACTGACCTGCGAGCCGCCATTGGTGGCGAAGAAAATCAGGTCGCCGGTCTGCAAACCCTCTTTGCCGACATTCGGCGCCTGCATCACGATCATCTCGCGAGTTGAGCGCGGCAAGCTGATACCTGCCGCATCGCGGTAGACGAAACCGATCAGGCCACTGCAATCAAACCCGGAGTCCGGTGTGTTGCCGCCCCAGCGATAAGGCGTGCCGACCAGGCCAAGCGCGCGGAACAGCACGTCTTCAGCAGCGGGCGAGAATGATTGGGAAGGTCCGAACACCACCGGGGCACGTACCACGGGCGCAGGCGGCGGAGTGCGGCTGGCGCAGGCGCTGAGCAGCGCTGCGAAGAAGATCAAAGCAAGGCGGGCCGACATCGTCATAAGCAGAACATCCTGATCTGGCTGCGGCTTTCTCTGCCGAATGGACAGAAACAAAACCGCCTGCGGAGCACGCAGGCGGTTTGCCATCAATATAGATACAGGATTCTAGCGGCTATACGACAAACTTCAAGTAAGACTTTAACTTCACCTTGTAAAGTTTAGGTCTACTCCGTGCCGGAGCCGTTTTTTGTCGCCACGGACGTGGCGACAACGGGGAATTACTTGCGAGCGGTAACCACGGTCGGTGCCATCGCGAGGGCGCGCTTGGCTTCGATGAAGGTCTTGCTCCAGTAGCTGTCACCCAGGCTGTCGATGCGAACACCGCCGCTGCGACGACTGCTGGAGTGAATGAACTGGTTGTCACCCAGGTAGATCCCGGCGTGGCTCACACGACCGCGACGACCATTGGTGGCGAAGAACAGCAGATCGCCCGGCTCGAGGTTGCTGCGCGAGACCAGAGGGGCATCGACGTTGATCATTTCGCGAGTGGAGCGCGGCAGATTCATGCCGGCTTCTTCGCGGAACAGGTAACCGATGAAACCGCTGCAGTCGAAGCCGGCTTCAGAGGTACCACCGAAACGGTAACGGGTACCGATCAGGGACATGCCGCGTTCGAGGATGCTGTCGGCCAGAACCGGAAGCTCGTACGGCTTCTTGTTGAAGTCCGAGAGTTCTTTTTCGGTGTCCAGCTCTTCCTGGTAAATAACGGAAGACTGGGCAGTGGCAGAACTTTTAACCTGTTGAGGCTGCTCTTGAACTGGAGAATGAGCAGCGCAACCGAACAACAGGGTGACGAGTGCGAGAGGCACGAGGGGTGCGAAGCGATTTAGCATGGGCACGACCGTGGCTGAAGTTGTAAAGAAGCCGAGACTATGCCCGCTATCGGCCTCATTTGCAAATTCAATCGATCTTTTTGTGACTTCCCGGTTTCTCGTTTACATCTAAGCGCTTAAGCCCATTTGAATCGATACGCGGTCTGCACACGGTGTGGAAAAGCGGATTTTCTGGCGCCTGAAATATGTCGAACCCGGCTGCAAGCCGCATTTTTCAAAGGCTGCACTACCAACCGAGGGTTTCTTTCAGGAACGGAATGGTCAGCTTGCGTTGCGCCTGCAACGAAGCCTGATCGAGCTGTTCGAGCAAGTCGAACAATGCACTCATGCTGCGGGTGCCGCGGGTCAGAATAAAGTGTCCGACTTCATCGGTCAGGTGCAGACCGCGACGCGAAGCGCGCAATTGCAGGGCACGCAATTTGTCTTCATCGGAGAGCGGACGCATCTGGAAGATCAGCGCCAGGGTCAGGCGCGATTTGAGGTCGGCCAGTTTGACCGGCAGCTCACGCGGCGAAGTGGAAGCAGCGATCAACAGACGCCGACCACTGTCGCGCAGGCGGTTGAACAGATGAAACATGGCCTCTTCCCAGTCCGCCTTGCCGGCAATCACCTGCAAGTCATCCAGGCAAACCAGTTCGTACTGTTCAAGGTTGTCGAGAATTTCGATGCCGCGATCCATCAACTCGGCCAACGGCAGGTAAACCGCCGGTTCACCCATCTGCTCGAAACGCAGGCAAGCCGCCTGCAACAGGTGCGTACGCCCTACCCCATGCTTGCCCCACAGGTAGATCAGGCTTTCGGTCCAGCCGGCGTCGGCTTCGCAGAGGCGCTCGACATAGCCGAGTGCAGCGGCATTGGCGCCTGGGTAGTAGTTGATGAAGGTGGCGTCGTCACGCAGACGCACACCTAGGGGCAGCTGAATCGGTTTCATGCTGACTGAACAGTTCTCAAGGAACCGTTAGTGGCCTCTGTGTAAAGTTTGCGAAGTTTATACCCGTGAAGCTGAGCGCACAATGCGACAGACCCCAAGCAAAATCAAAGGTTTGCGTTAACACGCTGGTTTTATGACAGTTTCTCTGACGCGCTATCGAGCGAACTCACCGCAAAACACGGGCCAACCCGGCGCAATGCCGGGCCACCCGTGATGGGATTACAACTCGGGCTCATCTGTCCCGCTGTAGATATCCGAGTCCTTGTACAAATCGTGCACATGACGCACCAGCACCATGATCACCGCCGCCACCGGCAATGCCAGCAGCACACCGGTAAAGCCGAACAGCTCGCCACCGGCCAGAATCGCGAAGATTACTGCCACCGGATGCAGGCCGATCCGGTCGCCCACCAGCAGTGGCGTCAGCACCATGCCTTCCAGCGCCTGCCCGACCATGAACACCGCGACGATGCCGATCATCGGGTACAGGTCGCCACCGAACTGGAACAACCCGGCAATCAGCGCCGCGCCAATGCCGATCACAAAGCCCATGTACGGCACGATCGCCGCCAGACCTGCAATCAGGCCGATCAACAGCCCCAACTCCAGACCAACAATCATCAGGCCCGCTGCGTAGATCACTCCCAGCGCCAGCATCACCAGCAATTGCCCGCGCACGAACGCGCCGAGCACCTCGTGACATTCACCCGCCAGCGAGACAATGGTTTCTTCACGATCGCGCGGCAACAGGCTGCGGATCTTGGCCATCATCACGTCCCAGTCGCGCAGCAGGTAGAAACTCACCACCGGGATCAGCACCAGATTCGCCAGCCAGCCGATCAGCGCAAGGCTGGAGGCCGTCGCCTGACTCAGCACCACACCAACGATGTCGGTGGTCTGCCCCATGTGTTCGCTGATCGCCGCCTTGACCTTGTCGAACTTCCAGAAACCGTCCGACAACCCCAGCTTCGATTGCGCCCACGGCAACGCCGTGTGCTGCAGCCAGTCGAGCATCTGCGGCGCCAGCTCATACAAACGCACCAACTGCTTGGCGAGCATCGGCACCAGCACCAGCAGTAACGTGGTGACGATCAGGGTGAACAAGGCAAACACCGCGATCACGCCCCAGGTTCGCGACAGACCCAGCCGCTCCAACCGATCCACCAGCGGATCGAACAGATACGCCAGCAGCAGCGCCACCAGAAACGGCGTGAGGATCGGGTGCAGCAACCACACAAACGCGCAAAGCAGGACTACCCCACCGAGCCAGAACCAACGCCGCGTATCGGCCATGTACCACTCCTACTGCTTCTATATAAGGAAAGACTTACCAGCGAAACCGCAAAGAAGGCGCTGCCGGTGCAGGCGCCGGAGCCGCAACAGGCGCCGCACCTGCGACGACTGGCTGCGGCGCTGCCACTGGCGTCGGTGCTTCGGCCGGCAACTCCTGCAACTTCGCCAGCGACAATTGCGCACGCAACTGATCGGCGCTGCCGCTGACCCGATACACAATG
>NZ_QAIK01000052.1:0-16274 GCF_003061005.1 Pseudomonas sp. HMWF021
GGGGCAGGGCATACGTGGCCTTCATCCATGCGACCTCGGCCAGCGGCGTGCGGCCGAAGAAGCGCTTGAATTCGCGGCTGAACTGCGAGGCGCTTTCATAACCGACGTTGAACGCTGCCGTCGCGGCGGGCATGGCGCCATGCAGCATCAGCAAGCGCGCCTGATGCAAACGCGTGGCCTTGAGGTATTGCATCGGCGATGAGTCGGTGACATTGCGAAAATGCACATGAAAGCTTGGTACGCTCATCCCCGCTTCCTCGGCAAGGGACTCGACGTCGAGACGTTGCTCATAGCTGCTGTGGATCCGCCGGATCGCCCGGCTGACCTTGCCGAAATGCCCTTGCTGCTGGAGCGCCGCACGCATCGAACCGCCCTGGGCACCGGTCAGGATCCGGTAGTAGATCTCCCGAACCAGCGCCGGCCCGAGGATCTGCGCGTCGCCGGGATCGCTCATCGCTTCGAGAAAACGCAGGGTCGAGGCGCGCAATGGATCATCCATCGGCGAGGCGTACATGCCTTTGGGTGCAGCCTCGCTGGGGCCGAACACCTCGTCGACCTGCAACATCAACTCGCTGGCCAATTGCAGGTCGAGGCGCATGTACACCGCGAGCATCGGCTCGGCCGCACTGGCCTCGGTTTCCATGGTGAACGGCACCGGCACCGATACCACCAGATAATGCTGGGCGTCATAGACGTAGACGTCATCACCCAGATAACCGCGCTTGCGCCCCTGACAGAGAATCACGATGCCCGGGTCATACAGCACCGGGGTGTTGCTCAGCGGCCGATTCGAGCGCAGAAAACGCACGTCCTCCAGCGCACTGAGGTTGTAGCCCTCCAGCGGCGCGAGCTGTTCAAGCAACTGCACCATGCGCGCGGTGTACGGATCGGATGGACTCATGGGCATTGATCTCTGTGCCGGGACTCAGCCATCGGTCGAGCGGGTCAGGGTTTCCCACTGCTCGATTTCGCTGAGACTGCGTTGCAGTTTATCGCGCACCAGATTCAGCGCATCGCTGCCCAATAGCAAGTGCGCGGGCGGCGCAGGGCTGGCGATCAGTTGCAGCATGGCTTGCGCAGCCTTGCGCGGATCGCCCAACTGCTTGCCGCTTTTCTCTTCGCGGGCCTTGCGCACGGGGTCGAAGCTGGCGTCATAATCGGCAATGCTGCGCGCTGTGCGTTGCATCGAACGCCCGGCCCAGTCTGTACGAAACGAACCGGGCGCCACCGCCGTGACAAAGATGTTGAAAGGCTGCAACTCCTTGCTCAGCGTATCGGAGAGCCCTTCGAGAGCAAACTTGCTCGAACAGTAATAGGCGATGCCGGGCATGGTGATGGTGCCGCCCATCGAAGTGATGTTCAGAATGTGCCCGGCGCGGCGTTGCCGGAAGTACGGCACGAACGCCTTGATCATCGCTGCCGCGCCGAACACGTTGACGTCGAACTGTCGCCGCATTTCCGCCAGCGGTGACTCCTCGAAAACGCCCTCATGCCCGTAACCGGCGTTGTTCACCAGCACATCGACCGGCCCCAGCGTGGCTTCGACGTCGGCGATCACGCTGTCGATGTGATCGAAATCGGTGACGTCGAGCAACACCCCGTGTGCCCGATCTGCTGACAGCGCCTCGAACGACTTCAGGTCAGCGTCATTGCGCACGGTGCCGATCACCCGGTGACCGGCATTGAGGGCCTCCTGCGCGAGCGCGCTGCCGAAGCCACTGCTGACACCGGTGATGAACAGGGTTTTGCTGCTGTGCATGGCAATCTCCGACGGATAAGTGAGAGGCCATGGTAGGCAGCCTGGAGCGAGAGGGGTATGCCGGTTTGTCTGCGAGGATTGCCTGATCCTATTGGCAGGCCTGTTGGAGAAATTGCGCTCCAACCCATAAAAACGCCGCTCATTGAGCGGCGCGGTAACAGAAAGAATCAGCTCTTCGGCGGGTCAAGGGGCTTGAGCCGTTCGAGGATGACTTTGCCCACATCTAGCGCCGAGCCAGGATTCTGGCCGGTGATCAACTCGCGGTCAGTGACGACGTGAGACGTCCATGGCGCCGCGTTGCTGCTGAAAATGCCCCCGGCCTTTTCCAGCGCCGTTTGTGGATAGAACTTCATCGCGCCGCCATTCAACAGTCCCCTGGCGAGTTCTTCCTCCTGATTACTGATGACCGTGAACTTGTAGCCTGCGTAGGCCCAACCGGCGGCCGTGGTCTGGCTGCCAGTCTCGAGCTGGCGGGTGAAGGTTGTCGGGTCGTTGAGCGTCGACAGCAAGGCGATTGGCCCATGGCAGACGAGGGCAGTGGTCTTGTTGTTGGCGTGGAAGTTGTTCAGCAGCTTGCCCAACGCTGCGCTGTGCAGCAGGTCCTGCATGGGAGCGTGGCCGCCGGGTACGTAGACCGCATCGAAATGTTCGTAGCCGATCTGTTCGACACGCGACAGGCTGATGACCGGCGATTGGCCCGGCGCGGTGATCCGCAGTTTCTCCAGCAGCGCCTTGTGCTCCTGCAGTGCCGCGACATCGTTGTTGAAATACATCTTGTCATCTGACGACTGGTCGAGTGTGGGCACCTTTCCCGTCGGAGTTGCAAAGGTCAGCGAGTGCCCGGCGTCGAGCAGCAGCTTCACCGGTTGCATCAATTCGTTCAGGTAGAAACCGGTCGCAAAGACTTTATTGTCCTTGAGGTCGAGGTGGTCGGAGTCAGACAACACGACCAGTACATTGCTGGCCTGGGCGTTGAAGGCGCCAGTGCAAAGGGTCATTGCCAAAGCGATTCGGGTAATGGGGCGCATGGGAATTCCGGGCAGTGGATGAGAGTGGCGACAACTGTATTCATGCCCATGCAGACGATAAACTGGCTCGCGCGAACATCACTTGTTCTTTGGAGGTAAAGGTGAGCCGACGATTCGATTATCTTGCAGATGTGGAGGTCTTCGTCACCGTGGTGGAGAAAGGCTCATTGAGCGCGGGTGCCGTGTCACTGGGAACAACGCCATCGGTGGTCAGTCGGGCGATTTCGCGTCTGGAAACGCGTCTTGGCGTTCAGTTGCTGCGGCGCACCACGCGACGCCTGAGCCTGACTGATGCGGGTTTACTGTACCTGGAACAGTCCCGTACGGCGTTCTCGCTGATCGATGACGCAGAGCGGGCGATTCTCGGGCAGGAAGGAACGTTGAGCGGTCGGGTACGACTCAGTGTCCCGACCACTTACGGGCATTACCGGCTGCCGGCATTACTCTCTCGTTTCAATCGCCATTATCCGCAGGTGCGCATCGAACTGAGCATCAGCAATCGCAATGTGGATCTGGTGGCCGAAGGGTACGACCTGGCTATTCGCCTTGGGCCATTGCCCGATAGCGGCCTGATTGGACGCAAGCTTGAGGACGCGAGTCTGTGTGTGGTTGCCTCACCGGATTACCTGCAGCGTGCCGGCATCCCGCGCAGCGTCGATGAACTGGCCGGGCATGCCTGCCTGTCATTTGTAATGCCCAGCACCGGCCGGGTCGGGCCCTGGCTCTTCCGCGAGCATGGCGTTGACCGCGAGTGGATACCTCAGACGAGTGTGCAAGTGTCTGATGACGTTCTCGGCACCGTTTCGTTGGCCGAGCACGGTATGGGTATTTGCCAGACCTACGATTTTATTGTCCGGGAACGGATTCAAAGCGCACGCCTGATCCCGATACTCGAACACGCCGCAGGTCGATCCCGACCGTTCTCGGTGATTTTCCCGCCCCATCGTCAATTGTCGGCGGCGTCCCGGGCGCTGATCGACTTTCTGACTCAGGAGATGGCAGATGAAACGTGATGTTGATTGCGTGCTGCCACGCTGGGTGGTGACGCAATAAAACGCCCCGCAGGGTGAGTGTTACTCAGCTACCGATCTGCACCTTTGCGGGGCTCGCAATGGGCCATCGGGTAGCACATCTCGAGCCCTGCCCGGCAGGGACTTATCGCCGTTCTGCCGATTAAATCTTTCGAATCAGGCGCTTGGCTGACTTGAACAGAATCTGGCATGCATCGTGCTCTTTTTGTATCCGTGGATAATTGGATACAAAAATACAAAAGGTGCTGCCATGCAATTCGCTCCTGCCTTCGATCAGCGTCAACCGATGACCGCCGAGGAAGAGGCCTACAACTTTTTGTTGGAGGGCATCTGTGGTGGTCGTTACCGCAAGGGCGACCGGCTGATCGCCGAGGACATCGCCAGTGAAATCGGCATGAGCCGCATGCCCGTGCGTGAAGCCTTTCGCCGCCTCGATGCGCAGGGTCTGGTGACGCTGAGGCCCAATCGCGGCGCGGTGGTCAGCGGTCTGGACGTCGAGCAAATGCACGAAGTGTTCGAGATGCGCAGTGCGCTGGAAGGCCTGGCGATTCGCATCGCGGTGCCCAAGATCAGCGAGCGCCAGTTGACCGCGCTGGAGCGCCTTCTCGATGAAATGGACGACTACCGCGAAGAGAGTGCGGCATGGGTCAGTCGGCATCGCAAGTTCCATGAGTACCTGTGCAGCCTCAGCGATCGCCCACGGCTGCTCAAGCAGATCGGCGCTCTCTATTCGCTGATCGAAGCCCCCATGCGCCTTTGGCTGCAGCACATCGAAAAGCCCCTGAGTGCGCGCCAGGAACACCAGATGATCCTCGATGCGATTCGTGCCGGCGACGCCAGCAAGGCCGAGGCCGTGGTGCGCGAGCACATCGAAGGCACCGTCCCCGAACTGATCAAATTTTTGCAATCGGAAAAATAACCACAGAGCGGAACACGAGTCCGCCGATGTTTTGACTTTGAGTACTGCCCCGTTACTAACCGAACTGGAGTGTCTGGTCATGCATACGTCTCGCCTGTTACTGGCTGCAATATCCCTCGGACTCTGTACGCAGTGGGCGGTTGCCGCACCCACGGTGCCGGAGCGTCTGGTCAAGGTCGACAAACTCACCTATTGCTCCGGCATGGACTCGCCGCCACTGGTGTCCTTCGATGAGGCGCAAAAGCCCAAAGGCCTGACCGTCGATCTGGGCCTGGAAATCGCCAAACGTCTGGGCGACAAGAAGGTCGATTGGCGGGTGATTCCGTTCTCCGGATTGCTCCCGGCCTTGCTCGCCAAACAGTGCGACATGATCGTTGACCAGTTGTTCGACAAACCCGAGCGCCGCGAGGTGATCGACATCGTCAACTACATGTATTCCAGTCAGGCGGTGGTGGTGCCCAAGGGCAATCCGAAGGCGCTGAAAACCCTGCAGGATCTGAGCGGCCACAAGATCGCGGTGCTCAATGGTTCGACCATCAAGACCCTGCTCGACACCGAGAATGAAAGCCTGAGCAAGGCTGGCAAGCCACCGATGAAACTGGTGGTCTACAACACCGACACCGATGCCTTCCAGGCCCTGCGCATCAGTCAGGTCGACGCTTACGGCACCACCGTAGAAACCGCCGGCTATTACGCGGCGATGGCGCCGGACCTGTTCGAGGAAGGCGTGCCGGCCTTCAGCCGGATCCTCACCGGGCTGGGCATTCGCAAGGACGACGCGCAACTGAGCGCCGCCGTGCAGCAGATCATCACCGACATGCGCAACGACGGCAGCTACAACCAGCTCCTGAACAAGTGGCACGTCTCCAGCGACACACTCGATTGAGGTAAGCGTTGATGAACTTCAATTGGGATGTGTTCTGGCAGTACCTGTTGCAGCCCAGCGGCGTGTACCTCACCGGCCTGTGGCTGACGTGCCTGATCAGTGTGCTGGCGATGTTGCTCGGATGTGTACTGGGGCTGGCCGCCGCGCTGCTGCGCTTGTCGAAGAACCCGTTGTTGCATCTGCCAGTGCGCTTTTATGTGTGGCTGATGCGCGGCACACCGTTGCTGGTGCAGATCGTTTTCCTCTACACCGCGCTGGCGGCGGGCGGGATTTTTCGCTTCGAAGACATTGAGCTGTTCGGGCTGGTGGTGCCCGGCAACATCCAGGCGGCGATCATCGCCCTGGGCCTTAACGAAGGCGCGTACATGGCCGAGATCATCCGTGCCGGTATCGGCGCCGTGGACAAGGGCCAGTACGAGGCCGGCCGCTCGCTGGGCATGACCTTCGCCAAACTGATGCGCCGCATCGTGCTGCCGCAAGCGTTCCGGGTGATCGTGCCGCCGCTGGGTAACGAGTTCAACGTGATGCTGAAAAACACCACGCTGGTCAGCGTGATCGGCGTGCAGGAGCTGCTGCTCAGCACGCAAATGGTTACTTCGGCGACCTTTCGGGTGTTCGAGCTGTACCTGGTGGTGGCGATCTACTTCCTGTTGCTCACCACGCTGTGGGGCTTCTTTCAGCGCTGGCTGGAAAACCGTTTCGGCCAATCCGACCGACCTTCTGCGCCACCGCCGGCCTCCAGCCGGATGTTCGGTCGCAGCACTCTGAAACTGCTGAGGGGACGTTGATCATGGCGCAGCAAAGTGACGAGCTGATCATCGAGGCGCTGAACATTCACAAGGCCTTCGGTGACCTGCAGATTCTCAAAGGCATTTCCCTGCAAGTACGACGCGGCGAAGTGGTGGTACTGATTGGCGCCTCGGGTTCGGGCAAAACCACGTTTATCCGCTGCATCAATCTGCTCGAAGACATTCAGGGCGGAGAGATCCGGGTCAACGGCCGGCCCATGGGTTATCGCACCCGGGCGGACGGCAGCCTGGTGCGCGATTCGGAACGTAATATCGCCCGCCAGCGCCGGGACATCGGCATGGTGTTTCAGCGCTTCAACCTGTTCCCGCACATGACCGCGCTGGAAAACATCATCGAAGCACCGATTCAGGTACTGGGCGTGCCGCGCCAGGCTGCGCTGGATCAGGCGCACGCATTGCTCAAGCGAGTCGGGCTGGCGGACAAGGCCGGGCATTACCCGTCGATGCTTTCCGGTGGTCAGCAGCAACGGGTAGCAATCGCGCGGGCACTGGCGATGAAGCCCCAGGCGATGCTGTTCGACGAACCCACCAGCGCCCTCGACCCGGAAACTGTCGGCGAGGTTCTGCAGGTCATGAAGGAGCTGGCTGAGGAAGGCATGACCATGGTCGTGGTCACCCATGAAATGGGCTTTGCCCGCGAGGTGGCCGACCGGGTAGTGGTGCTCGATCAGGGCGAACTGATCGAACAAGGCCCGCCGGAACAGATTTTCAGCCGTCCCACCCATCCCCGAACCCAGGCCTTTCTCAGCCGCGTGCTGTGAACTTCACAAGGATTTTGACGATGCGTTTATCGAGCTTGTTCGCGGCGCTGTGCTGCGCCGCTGTGGTGCCCATGCTTCAAGCCGCCGACTCGGTGGTGAAGGTGTACAACTGGTCCGATTACATCGGTCCCGACACGCTGAAGAATTTCGAGAAAGACAACGCGATCAAGGTTCAGTACGACATCTTCGACACCAATGAAATGCTCGAAGCCAAGTTGCTTTCCGGGCATTCGGGCTATGACGTGGTGGTGCCGTCCAGCCAGTTTCTGTCGAAACAGATTCGCGCCGGCGCCTATCAGCCACTGCAACGCGAATTGCTGGATAACTGGAAGCACCTCGATCCGCGTCTGATGCAGCGTCTGCAGGCTGCCGACCCAGGCAATAAATACGCGGTACCGTACATGTGGGGTACGGTGGGCATCGGCTACAACGAAGAGAAAGTCCGCGCCGTGCTGGGCAAGGATGTGCCGCTGGATTCCTGGTCGATGGTGTTAGACCCGCAGAACCTCGCCAAACTGAAAAGCTGCGGCGTGGCCTTCCTCGATGCACCGGTAAAGATCATCCCCCAGGCCCTGCTTTACCTCGGGCTGGACCCCAACAGCGTCAAGCCTGACGACTACAAACAGGCTTCCAAACTGCTGATGACGTTGCGGCCCTCGGTGACCTATTTCAACTCGTCGAAGTACACCGCCGACCTCGCCAACGGCGACATCTGCGTGGCGATCGGCTATTCCGGTGATGTGATGCAGGCCCAGACCCGGGCGCGCGAGGCGGGCAAAAACATCGACATCCGCTACCTGATTCCCAAGGAAGGCGTGAACCTCTGGTTCGACATGCTGGCGATCCCCAAGGACGCCGGCAACGTCACCAACGCCCATGCGTTCATCAATTACCTGTTGCGCCCTGAGGTGATTGCGCCGGTCAGCGATTACGTCGGCTACGCCAATCCGAACAAGGACGCCACGGCGCTGATGGATAGCAAAGTCAGCGGCAACCCGGGGATCTACCCGACTGACGAGGTGATCAATCATGCCTTCGTCTCCGCCGATCTGCCGGAAAACATCCAGCGTCTGATTACCCGCGAATGGAACCGGATCAAGTCCGGCCAATGAATTCTGATTTGAAGAGCCTTTGCCATGTTGAAATTCTCTGCTCACGAATATCCCTATCCGTCGCAACGCCAAAGCGTGTTCGCCCGTCGTGGCATGGTTGCAGCGTCTCAGCCTCTGGCCGCACAGGCCGGCATCGAGATGTTGCAGAAGGGCGGCAACGCCATCGATGCCGCCATCGCCACGGCGGCGGCGCTGACTGTGGTCGAGCCAACAGGATGCGGCCTGGGCGGCGATGCGTTTGCGCTGGTCTGGTTCAAGGATCAGTTGCACGGCCTCAATGCCAACGGGCATGCCCCGGCCAGTCTGAGCATCGATGCGGTGAAAGCGGCCGGCCATGAGCAAATGCCGCTGTATGGCTGGACGCCAGTGACGGTGCCCGGCTGCCCATCCGCCTGGGCCGAGCTGTCGCAACGGTTTGGCGTGCTGCCATTTGCCGATCTGCTGCAACCGGCGATCAGTCTGGCCAGAGACGGTTTTCCGCTGTCGCCGGTGGTTGCCCATCAATGGCAGATCGCGCTGGATGAGTTCGGCCCGCATCGTGATGAAGTGCTGCAGGCCTGGTTCGATACCTTTCTGATTGATGGTCGCGCGCCCAAGGCTGGGGAAGTTTTCCGTAACCCGGCGCAGGCAAGAACCCTTGAAGAGTTGGCGGCGAGCCGTTGCGAAAGCTTGTATCGCGGCGCGCTGGCGCAACGCCTGGATGCGCATTCACGGGCAACGGGCGGCTATCTGCGCGCCACGGATCTGGAGCATTACCGCGCACAGTGGGTGGAGCCGATCCACGTCAATTACCGGGGTGTGGATGTCTGGGAAATTCCGCCGAGCGGGCAGGGGCTGGTCGCGTTGATGACGTTGAAAATCCTCGAGGGCTTCGACTTCGATCACCGTGACAGCCAACAGACCTGGCACCGTCAACTGGAGGCGATGAAGCTCGCCTACAGCGATGGGCTGCACTACATCACCGATCCGCTGCACATGCGCGTGGCGGTGGCCGATCTGTTGAGTGACGGCTACAGCGCCCGACGCCGCGCGCAGATCGGCGAGCAGGCGCAACCGCCTAAGCCGGGCGATCCCCATGCCAGTGGCACGGTGTATCTGGCCACGGCGGACGGGCAGGGCAACATGGTCTCGTTCATTCAGAGCAATTACCACGGTTTCGGCTCAGGCGTGGTGCTGCCGGACAGCGGCATTGCCCTGCAGAATCGCGGCCAGGAATTCAGCCTTGATCCCGAGCATGCCAACGCGTTGGCTCCGGGCAAAAAGACCTTCCACACGATCATCCCCGGCTTCCTCACCAAGGACGGCCAGGCGCTGGGGCCGTTCGGCGTGATGGGCGGTTACATGCAGCCACAAGGGCATGTGCAGATGGTGATGAACCTGGTGGATTTCGGCCTGAACCCGCAGTCGGCGCTGGACGCGCCGCGCTGGCAATGGCTGGGCGGCATGAAGGTCGGCATCGAGCAGGGCGCTTCGAGGGATCTGGCGAATGCGTTGGCACGGCGCGGGCACGAGGTGCAGATCGCCAGTGACCTGACGGATTACGGGCGCGGACAGATCATCCTGCGTGACCCGGTGACGGGTGTGCTGTGTGGCGGGACTGAACCGCGGGCGGATGCGCATATCGCAGCCTGGTAAACATGGCAGGCTTTCGTCAGGTCAGGAGCACACACTTTTTCACAAAGACCTCCCGGGATCCGATCGGTGGCAGAATCTCCCTGACTTGACTGTTTTGGAGACCACCATGCTTCGTGTGTTTGAACGAAGACTCGACCCTTTCCCGCCTGACGAAGTGCCACCGCCGCCCAACGGCCTGGCTAAATTTCTCTGGGCCTGTACCCGGGGTGCACGCGGCTACGTGCTGGCGCTGGCGTTGCTCAGCGCCGCTGTGTCGATTTATGAAGCGTGGCTGTTTTCCTTCCTCGGTCAGGTCGTGGACCTGCTCTCGACCTGGCAGGCCGGTGGTGAGGCGGCCGCGCAGGAGCGCCGGGTGTTGTGGGGCATGGGCATTGTCATGGTGCTCAGTGTCGGGCTGGTAGCGTTGCGCACCATGGTTCAGCACCAGATTCTGGCGATTAATTTGCCGTTGCGTCTGCGTTGGGATTTCCATCGGCTGATGCTGCGGCAAAGCCTTTCTTTTTTCTCCGACGAGTTCTCCGGCCGGGTCACGACCAAGGTCATGCAGACCGCGCTGGCGGTGCGTGACGTGCTGTTCACCATGATCGAGATCCTGCCCGGGATCGGCGTGTATTTCATCGCGATCATTGCCCTGGCCGGCGGTTTTGCGCTGAAGCTGATGCTGCCGTTTCTGGCGTGGGTCATGCTGTTCGGGCTGGCCATGTGGTACTTCGTGCCGCGCCTGGGCAAGGTCGGCCAGGAGCAGGCCAATGCGCGGTCGATGATGACCGGGCGTATCGCCGACGCGTACACTAACATCACCACGGTCAAGCTGTTCTCCCATTCCAATCGCGAAGCGCACTTCGCGCGGGCGGCGATGGAAGATTTCAAGCTGACCGGTTTTCGCCAGATGCGTCTGGTCAGCCTGTTCGAGATCGTCAATCAGGCCCTGGTGGTGGCGTTGATCATGTCCGCCGGTGGTTACGCCCTGTGGCTGTGGCATCAGGGCGATGTCGGCGCCGGTGCGGTGGCCGCGATCACCGCCATGGCGTTGCGGATCAACGGCATGTCGAACTGGATCATGTGGCAGATGACGTCGTTGTTCGAAAGCATCGGCACCGTTCAGGACGGCATGGCGACCCTGACCCAGGGCACCAAGGTGCAGGACGCACCGGATGCCGGCGTACTGGTGACCTCCGGCGGCGCGGTGACCTTCGACAAGGTGAAGTTCAACTACGGTGGCGAACGTCAGGTGCTCGACGGCCTGAGCCTGAGCATCCGCCCCGGTGAAAAAATCGGTTTGGTGGGGCGCTCCGGTGCCGGCAAATCTACCTTGATCAACCTGCTGCTGCGTTTCTATGACGTCGACAGCGGCGAGATCCGCATCGATGGTCAGAACATTGCGCACGTGACCCAGGACAGCCTGCGCAGCGCCATCGGCATGGTCACGCAGGATACGTCGCTGCTGCACCGTTCGATCCGCGACAACATCGCCTACGGCCGGCCGGATGCCACCGACGCGCAAATCCGCCGTGCAGCCGCCAATGCCCAGGCCGACGAGTTCATCAGCCAACTCAGCGACCGCCAGGGCCATACCGGCTACGACACGCTGGTGGGTGAACGCGGGATCAAGCTGTCGGGCGGCCAGCGCCAACGGGTGGCGATTGCCCGGGTGATGCTCAAGAACGCGCCGATCCTGCTGTTAGACGAGGCCACCAGTGCGCTGGACTCGGAAGTCGAAGTGGCGATTCAGGAAAGCCTCGATGAAATGATGCAGGGCAAGACCGTGATCGCCATTGCCCATCGACTGTCGACGATTGCGGCCATGGATCGTCTCATTGTCATGGACGACGGACGCATCATCGAGCAGGGCACGCACAGCGAACTGCTGGAGAAGAACGGCGTGTATGCGCGGTTGTGGCAACACCAGAGTGGCGGGTTTCTGGGTGAAGACAACGGCGTGATCGAGGCACTGGATCAGGCGTGAATGAGGGCGGCGCACAAATGCGCCGCAGTCTCCAAATAATCTGAACCCCGCTCCGAGACGCACGCCTAATGATCAGCTTGTGGTCAATTGCACAGGCGTCGTGTCAATACCGGCACACTCCGAGAGGTGGTCAGCGTGGCTAAAGACGAGAAGAAAGGCAAAGATGATGCTTCGAAAGCCAGCAAGGATCTGAAGGACAAGAAGTCATCATCGACCAAGAAATCCGCGGCAGCTTCGGCGCTTTCAAAGTCTTCCGACAAGGACAAGAAAGACAAGAAGAAAGATGCAGAACCCAAGAAGTCGGCAAAGAAAGCCGATAGCAAGCCTGAAAAGGCCAAGGAAGCCAAAAAGGCTGACAAGCCTGCGAAAAAGAAAAAGTGAGATCGGTTATTCGCCAGGGCTTTATGCCCTGGCTTGATGATTGGCGAAGACACAAAAAACCCGACATTTATGTCGGGTTTTTCATGCCTGGCGCCAGGCCGGTCGATGACTCAGAGCGCAGCTTTTACCTGCAACCCGAACACCAGCGCATTATCGATGTCCTGCCCGGAAAACGCGCCCGGCTCGATGATGTATTGCAGGTTCGGGCGCAGTGTCAGCCAAGGCGTGGCCTGATAACCGTAGCCCAGTTCGATCAACTGTTCGCCACTGTCCAGATTCGGGAACGGCGTGCCGTTGGCCTGCGCGGCGTCCTGCTGCACGTCGCGGCTGCGCGGGTTGGGCACGGCACGACCGTAGCCCAGAGCGACGGTGTCGCGCGGGCGACCTTCGAACGGTTTGTACAGTACAAGACCTGTGCCATACCACTTGCTGAACGGCGACGCCGCTTCGCTGGCCGCCGAGTATTGGCCGAATGCATGCAGACTGCGCCCCTCGGACGATGGCGAACGCCACACGGCCTGATCGATCAGCAGGTAATGGCCGCCACGACCGGACACTTCCTTGTCGCTACCGATGCGTTTTACATCAGAGCTGTCGTAGTAGTAACCCAGCTTGTATTCGCCGGGCAGTTCGCCGGCGTGCTTGTACACAAGCTCGATCGGCACCACGGTGCCGGTGGTGTGTTTTGGGCCCAGATGCCAGGCGCGGCTGGAGTTGCCGTTGCTTTCCGGGTCGACGTTGAACGCCGCTACGCGCAGTTGCCACGACGGCGATAGGTCGTACTTCACCCGCACACCCAGGTGCGCGTTGGGGTAGTTGGTCCAGCCGCTGCCGCCGGACATGTTCAGCGGGTGGCCGCAGAAACCGGCGTTCATGAAGTTGCACAGAATGCCGCTGTCGAGGCCGCCGAGGTCATTGCCCATGGCCATGTAACCCAGCTTCACGTTGAGCGCCGGGGTGAACAGGCTGCGCTCGTAACTCAGTTCGGTCAGGCGGGTGTAGAGGCCGCCGTAGTTTTCCTGGATCGGCAGACGGTTGCCGACCAGGTCTTCGGAGGCGCTGTTGCCGCGGCGGTCATTGATGGTCAGCTGTACTTTGCCGGCGTTGTCCGCGCCGTACAGTTTGCTCAGATCGAACTGGACGCCCAGCTTGATGTTCTGCGAGTAGCGCGCCGAACGATGCAGGCCGCCGTCGGCGTTGTAGGCCATTTCACCGGTGTAATCGCCGGTGAACCTGACGCCTTCTTCGTCCATCTGGTGGCGCAGGCCGCCCCAGTCGCCGGTCAGGGTATTGCGCGTGAACACGTTCGAATCGGTATCGGCGAAGGCGGGCAGGGTGGCGCTGCAGGTCAGGCCCAGCAGCACGCCGTTGAGCCAGCCGTTACGGGTAAAACGAAACATGGAGGTTTTCCTGCTCAAATCTGTAGCGGTATCGGAAAGCGGCGCGGCACCCTCAGGTGCCGCGCTCAACAACAAACGCCCGTGGTTGCCACGGGCACTGCGGCTTACGGCAAGGCGTAGGCCATCACGTAGTCGCCACGATCTGTCGACTGACGTGCACCGCCGGCGGTGACGACGATGTACTGCTTGCCGGTTTTCGGCGAAACGTAGGTCATCGGGCCGCCCTGACTGCCGACCGGCAGACGCGCTTTCCACACTTCCTCACCATTGCCGCTGTTGAAGGCGCGCAGGTAGAAATCCTGGGTGCCGGCGATGAAGATCAGGCCACCTTGCGTAGACAGGGTGCCGCCGAGGGTCGGCAGACCGATCTTGATCGGCAGGTGCATGCGGATGCCCAGTGGACCGGTGTCTTCAACGGTGCCGACCGGAACTTGCCAGGCGACTCTCTGAGTCTTCATGTCAATGGCGGTCAGCGTGCCGAACGGCGGCGCCTGGCACGGAATGCCGGCCACCGACAGGAAGCGGTTCTTGTTAACCGCATACGGGGTGCCTTTGAGCGGCACCGCGCCCATGCCGGTGTTCAACGCTTCACCACCGGACGAGGCTTGCGCCTTGTTCTGCGACGGGATCATTTGAATCCACAGCCCCAGACGCATGTCGTTGACGAAGATGAAACCGTGCACCGGGTCAGTGGAAATGCTGCCCCAGTTCATGCCGCCCAGCGAGCCCGGGAAGCTCAGGGATTTGTCGGTGCCCGGCGCGGTGTACAGGCCGTCATAGCGCATCGATTTGAAATCGATGCGGCAGAGCAGTTGGTCATACGGGGTGGCGCCCCACATGTCCGATTCAGTCAGGTGCTGAGCACCGATCTGCGGCATGCCTACCGATTTTGGCTGGGTTGGCGAATACGGCTCGTTGGGGATGTTGGCGGCTTTGACCGGTACTTCCTTAACATCAGTCAACGGTTTGCCGGTGGCGCGGTCGAGCACGTAGATTTGCCCGGCCTTGGTGCCGATGACCAGCGCCGGAACGGTTTTGCCGTCCTTGGTGAAGTCGATCAGGCTCGGCTGCATTGGCAGGTCGAAGTCCCACAGATCGTTGTGCACGGTCTGGAACACCCAGCGCTCTTCACCGGTGGTGGCATCCAGCGCCAGGATCGAGGCGCCGTAGGTGTGATCGAGCTTGCTGCGCTCGACGCCATAAATGTCGGTGGACGAGCTGCCCATCGGCAGGAACACGGCGTTGGTTGCCGGGTCGTAGGACATCGGCGCCCAGCTGTTCGGCGTGCTACGCACATAGGTGCTGCCGTCGGCCGGTGCCTTTTTATCCTGCGGATTTCCCGGGTCGAACGCCCAGCGCATGGCGCCGGTCATGACGTCAAAACCACGGATCACGCCGCCGGGCATGTCGGTCTGCACGTTGTCGGCAACACGACCGCCCACCACCACGGTGGTGCCAGCCATCAAAGGCGCGGAGGAGAGTTGGTAGTAGCTGTCCGGGACATCACCCAGACCTGCTTTGAGATCAACCTGGCCGTTGTTGCCGAAACCCTGGCAGAACTCGCCGGTGTCGGCATCGACCGCAATCAGGCGAGCGTCGATGGTGTTGGTCAGCAGGCGGCGCTGGCAGTTGGCAGCCTGCACCGGTTTGGCTTCGATGATGCTGGAATTGACGGGCTGAGCGATGGCCTTGGTGGCATCGAAATAGGCCATGCCACGGCAACGCTGCCAGACTTTCGACTGGGCGTTGATCGCGTTTTTCCACAGTTGCGTGCCGGTGTCGGCATCCAGTGCGATCAGGTTGTTGTGCGGGGTGCAGATGAACACCTTGTTGCCGATCTGCAGCGGGGTGAGCTGGTCTTCGGCGCCGTTGCCATCGCTTTCGGCGACATCGCCGGTGTGGTAGGTCCACGCGACCTGCAGCTTGTCGACGTTGTTACGGTTGATCTGATCCAGCGCAGCGAAGCGGCTACCCCCTTCGGTATTGCCGTAATGCGCCCAGTCCTTCTTTGCTTTCTCAGGCTCCACCGGAGTCAGCCCCGGGCCAGTGCCGGTCGCGGCAACGGTCGGGTGCGCAACGAACATGTTGCCGGCGGCCACAGCCAGCGCCACGGCCAGCACCGCAGCAACGCCATAGGCGCCGCGACCTGGCACGCCACCATTGGCGCGTTTGAGCAGCGGATAGACCAGCGTCACCGCCAGCCCCACGGCGCTGAACATGAACAGTCGCGAGAACACCGGCCAGAACACCAGCCCGGCATCGCTTACCGCCCAGATCGCGGTTCCGACCAGAAACGCGGCGAACAACCACGCACCGGCAGGCTTGAAGCGAGCGATCAACAGGCCGGAAACAGCCATCACCAGACCGCCCACCAGGAAGTACCACGACCCTCCCAGGCTGACCAGCTTCACTCCGCCAGCCGCAAGTGCCAGGCCGAGCAGGGCGATGATCACCCCCAGCCCGACCAGAATGAATTTTGATATGCCCGAGAGGCGCTGACTCTGCTTCACGTTGAATGTCCCGTTGAAATGAGGCCTGCATTATATAGATAGGTAACTACCTAGTTAAATCACTAATTCAGCATGAT
>NZ_QAIK01000052.1:16284-32388 GCF_003061005.1 Pseudomonas sp. HMWF021
ACCCGACGTACGGGATAAAAGCAATGCTCGAAGGCTCACAAGGAATTCCCGAATGAACGGAGGATCAGATTTTTGTCAGGAGAAATGCGATTTTTGACAGGAGCGACAAGCAGCGAAAGATAAGGGCGACTCGCTTCGGGGGAAGCGACACCCGGCCCGAAGCGGCACATTAATGACGAAAGTCTCAGGCCCGGATTTTTTGACTTTCATTAGTCCTGTTCAGGGAGTGTTGGGGCATCTAATGCTTGAATAGCCTTCGCAGTGGGCTAGGCTCAGATCCGGTTTTTCGCAAAGCAGGACTTCAATTCCTGTGTTATCGGGCCTTCAGGATCGCGGCCCAAAAGAACAACTTCATGTGAAGGATTACCGATGGATCGATATGAGGCCCCGCTTGCTGTCGAGCGCTCTATGCGGGCTGGCATGTTGAAAGGATTGATTGTTCGAAATCCGTGCCTGAGCATTTTTTTCATGACACTGGCCGTGTTCATGGTGTTGCAGTACAAACCCGCTGTTCTCAACTACACGACACGTTTTGTCGACTTTGCCGAGTACATGTTGCTGAACGGGGTCACACTGTTCCCCATTGCCGACAATCTCCAACCTTATCCCGACTACACCGTCTTCAACACTTTACTGGTTTATCTGGTTTCCTTGCCGTTCGGCCGGGTGTCCATACTTTCGATGGGGTTGCCATCCTGTGTGGCCGCGTCCCTGATGCTGGTGTTCATTTATCGGCTGGGCGCGCTGCACAGCAGGTCGTGGGGGGCGTACGGTGTTCTTTTCAGTCTGCTGACCTGGGCCTTTCTGGACGGCGTGAATTCGCTGGCGCTGGATATCTATCCGGCGCTGTTTACGGTGATGTGTTTCTACGTTGCCTACTCAGCCGAAATGAAGAAAGCCCCGCGCCGCCTGGCGTTTTTGTTCGTCGGGCTGGCGCTGGGCTTTGCGTTTCGCGGGCCGATCGGCTTGATCGGGCCAGCGAGTGTCGTTGGGGCTTACTACTTACTGAGCCGGCAATGGCGCATGTTGTTGGTGTTTTCACTGCTTTCGGGGCTGATTCTGGCTGCCGGGATTGTGCTGCTGGCATGGGCGGCCTACCTCCAAGGGGGGCAAGCGTTCGTCGACGAAGTGCTGAACATGCAGGGCATTGGACGCTTCGGTTCCGATCACGCGCCACGCTATTACTTTTACTTCTCCGCAGGGTTGTTTACCTACGGCATCACGGTGTTCTACGCCATCAATGTGATTTTGAAAAAGTACAAGCTGTTCTTCAGTTCGACCCGCCACAAAGACATCGACCTGCTGCTCTATCTCAGCGTGTGGCTGTTGGTGCTGCTGGTGCTGTTCAGCCTTCCAAGCTCCAAGAAAGCGCGCTATATCCTGGCAATTACACCGGCCATTTCTCTGTTGGCCGCGTACCTCTTTGTCAGTAAGGAAACTGCATTCGTACGTGCCAAAAACGGCTTGCTGAACATTTGCCTGAACTTGCCCATACTGGGTTTGGGGATGCTGGCGTCGGTGTTTGTCTACAACAACTTTGCCGAAGTCCCCTTGCAGCCCAACTACTTGGGCGCAGGCTTTGGATTGTTAGCCCTGTTGACCTTTTACCATGCCAAACGTGAGTACTTTGCTGAACATCCTTATCGCGAGTTCATGACGCTTTCGTTCGGGGCTGGGGCCTTTCTGATACTGGATATGTTTTTCTTCAACCCCATTACCTACCACCTGGAACTCATGTTTGAGCCAACGCCGAAGTTTTTGCCGTATTGGTTTTGGTGAGGCACTTGAGTGAATGCTGGTCGCCGCGTGTCGATATCAGACGCGCAAATGACGCAATCAAGCTATTGAGGCATTGAACAGGCCCGGTAAGGTGCCGTGTCTTCACGTCAAAATAACCCCATCAAGATCATGGGGTTGATAAGAAAACGCGGCGGTTGGGCGGGCTTCTTACTTGAGGTTCATCAGGCAACGATGATGATCGTTCGCCCAGTCAATTTGCTTGAATGTCGATCAGCAGAGAATAAAAACACCCATGATCAGCCCGGACTCCAAGGATTCGAGTAGCCAATTGGCGCAGGGTTTCAAGCCTCGTCACGTCACCATGCTGTCCATCGCCGGGATTATCGGCGCGGGTTTGTTCGTAGGCTCGGGGCATGCCATTGCGGCGGCAGGGCCAGCGGTTCTTCTGGCTTATCTGTTCTCGGGTTTGTTAGTGGTTCTGGTCATGCGCATGCTCGGTGAAATGGCGGTGGCCAACCCGGACACCGGCTCGTTCTCCACCTACGCCGATCAGGCTATCGGGCGCTGGGCGGGTTTCACGATCGGTTGGCTCTACTGGTGGTTCTGGGTACTGGTGATTCCTATCGAGGCACTGGCGGCAGGACATGTGCTGAACCAATGGTTTGCGCAGGTCGATGCCTGGCTGTTCGCGTTGGGGTCGATCATTGCGCTGGTAGTGACCAACTTGTTCAGCGTGTCCAAGTACGGTGAATTCGAGTTCTGGTTCGCCATGGCCAAGGTGGTGGCGATCATCGGTTTTATCGGTGTCGGTTTTGCCGTGCTGATGGGTTGGATGCCCGACCGTGAAGTCAGCGGGTTGAGCGGCCTGATGGCCGAGCACGGTGGATTTGCGCCCAATGGCCTTTCAGCGGTCGTCGGCGCTTTCATCACCATCATGTTCAGCTTCATCGGCACTGAAGCGGTGACCATCGCCGCTGCCGAATCGAACGACCCTTCGCGAAACATTGCCAAGGCCACCCGTTCGGTGATCTGGCGGATCGGGGTGTTTTACCTGTTGTCGATCTTCGTGGTGATCTCCGTGGTGCCCTGGAATGATCCGTTGCTCACCTCGGTAGGCTCTTATCAGCGCGCCCTGGAAATCATGAACATTCCCCATGCCAAGTTCATGGTCGACGTGGTCGTGCTGATTGCCGTGGCCAGTTGCATGAACTCATCGATCTACATTGCCTCGCGCATGCTGTTCTCACTGGGTCGTCGTGGCGACGCACCGAAAGCGCTGAAGGCGACGTCTTCGGCAGGCGTGCCACGTGCTGCCGTTATCGCCAGCACCGTGCTCGGCGCGTTTATCACCGTGTGGAGCTATTTCATGCCTGCCGGATTATTCGAATTCCTGCTGGCCAGCTCCGGTGCGATTGCCTTGCTGGTGTACCTGGCGATCGCGGTATCGCAGCTGCGCATGCGTCGGATCTTGCATCAGCGCAAGGTCGAACTGACTTTTCGCATGTGGCTGTTTCCCTGGCTGACGTGGCTGGTGATTGTGTTCATTTGTGCAGCGCTGGCGGTGATGATGATCACTCCGCAACACCGCACCGAAGTCACCACAACCCTCGGCCTGGCGCTGGCGATTTCCTTAATCGGCCTGGTGACGTCGCGTCATCCTGCAGCGGCGGCGAGCGTCACGTCCGCGGGGTAGGGGGCTGAACCTTCATGTCACTGGCATTCGTCGTCTAGCTGTTGCTTAGCCGTTCAATTGTCGGAGGAACGTTGTATCGCTGGCCGTCACGCCACTAAGTTGAGGCATATCCGATCGCGTCAGCAACTCAAACAAACCTCGCTATCGATCGGTATGTCTGTGGTTTGTTCTGCACAGCACTTTTCCAAATGCTATTGCGAGCACGACGCGCGTGGCGATTCTGCGAGGCGCCGCAAAGCCTTAAGTCAACGAGCTTATGAACACGCCCTGGCATAACACATGATTTAACATAATATACATTACACGAATCATCATGCGACGTTACTGGAGCCGTGGGTGGACAGATTTTAAGCCTGGCACCACATCGCTGCTCAGCGTTGTTCGGCGGTAACCAGAAATGTTCGATGAGTGAATCTTGTAAGCCTAGCTGCTTTTGGAATTTGACCGCTTTGGGATCAACAATCGAACTGTAAGCACATGGACGGTTCATTTCATAAGCGTACCTTCGGGCAATGCACACAAAACGGCATGCCTCGAAATGCCCAATTTAATGATGAATGCCAACCCTCACGCGGATATTCAGGATATCGAGCCACAGCGTCAAAAGATCCCGCTGGTCGGCGGTACTTTTCGTCGGCGAAATTCTACCGAGGCCTGGTATCAACTTGTGGGCTGGAATTAGTGATATTGAGTTCAGCTTACAGGTCCGGTCACCCGATCCTGGACTGTCGTCTGCAATCGAAAGGAAGCTCTTTAAAGCGATTTCCATAGCATTCGTCGCGTTTAATTGTGATGCCTACAGCTCACACACCTCAATATATTGCTCGGCGGGTTGCGAAATAACAGTGCGCACCCTCTATCTTCATGAAAAAAACGCCGTTCATTCTGCCTCCCGTTTACTTTAAACCGGGTTATCTACCCTTCTCTTTTTATTCCATTAGATTATAACTAAACTAAATGTCGGTTTAGTTTAGTTATAAATGCAGGCATTCCGGGAGCGATAGAAAACTGCTTGCCGCTCTTGCTCTTTAAATAACTCGAGGCTGTTTGAATAAATACACGATAGAAGTAGTTTTCTGCCTTCGCCTTGTCCTGAATGGTATCCGGTGAGATGTTCGCCACCCTGCCCTCTAGTCTGCGGTAATTTTCACCCTCGCTGCCTGACAATGTTGCCCGTCAGACTGAACCTTCAGTATCAACACGTTTTTTTGACATTTTTTTCCCGAATGCCCTCGTAAGGTGAACTCTCCAGCCACACAGGTAAATTTTTGATGAGCGCCTTGGGTTCTGACGAGATGGAAGACGAAATCCTCAACCGAGCGGCTCACTGGTGTATGCGTTTGCACGAAGATGACTGCACTCAGTCCGAACGCCGAGCCTTTGAACAGTGGATTCAAACCGATCCGCGTCACGCGTTCGAGTACGCAAAGATGCTTGAGGTCTGGGATATCAGTGACCAGCTCCCTGAGCGTCAAAGTACATCAAAGAAGCTGCTGACGGATGTCTCTGCTCGGCTTAGCGGCACACTAAAAAAATGAGACTGCTCCCCGTCAGTCACATCGAACGCTTTTCCACCCACCGCCGATATTGCCGAGTGCGAAACGCCATGGCGATCTGCTGCAGAATCAGCGCACGCAAAGGGGAAACGCTCGGATCAGGCTTTTTCGCGCGGCTGAGTTTGCCCAACTGAAACTTCACCACCGCCATGTTTGCGAGCGCGGCGATGGCCTTGTTTTTCCAGGTGATCGGCGGCAATTGCGGGGCGTTGTCCTTGCCCTGCAGCCAGTCGCGAGGCAGGTGCGGATCGATGGCCAGCGCCGTGCCGATACCGACCATGTCCACCCCGCTCTGCACCACGCTTTCGGCCACCGGGCGACGACGGATGCCGCCAGTGACCATCACCGGCATTTTGGCGACGGTCTGGATATCCCGGGCGAACTCGACGAAATAGGCCTCACGAGCCAGGGTGCGGCCATCGCGCGCCTCACCTTGCATGGCGGGGGCTTCGTAACTGCCACCGGATAGCTCCACCAGATCCACACCCAATCCGTTGAGCAGCTCAACCACCTTTTTCGCGTCGTCGGCGGTAAATCCACCGCGCTGGAAATCGGCGGAGTTGAGCTTCACCGCCACCGCAAACTGCGCCGAAACCACCGCCCGGACTGCCTTGACGATTTCCAGCAGCAACCGCGCACGATTTTCCAGGGACCCGCCCCACTCGTCCGTCCGCTGATTGGTCAACGGCGACAGAAACTGGCTCAACAGATAGCCGTGGGCAGCATGGATTTCCACCCCGGTGAATCCGGCCTGTTCACCCAGGCGCGCAGTGTTGGCAAAGCGCTGAATGACGTCCTCGATCACGCTTGCCGTCATGGCGTGGGGCGTGGCGAAACGCTTGGACAATTTGCCCAGATCCAGCGCCACGGCGGATGGCGCCCAGGTCTTTTGCCCAAGGCTGGACTGCATCTGACGCCCCGGATGGTTGATCTGCAACCAGAACTGCGCGCCGCCGGACCGGCCGATTCGCACCCAGCGCTTGAACTTGTCCAGTTGCTGATCATCCTGCAGCACCACGCCACCGGGGCCGGTCATGGCGCGGCCATCGACCATCACGTTGCCGGTGATGATCAGCCCGGCACCGCCATCGGCCCACGCCTGATACAGACGCATCAGCTCTGCGGAAGGTGCCTGCTCGGCATCCGCCATGTTTTCTTCCATGGCGGCTTTGGCGATGCGGTTCTTGATGGTCGAACCGTTGGGCAGAATCAGGGTGTCGAACACGTTCATGGGCAAGTCCTCAACTGGAGATGCAGCCACCATAAGATTGAAGCCAACTTTAAGGTCAACGACTTTTTTCAAGGTCATTGGATATCGATGGCACTCGACCCAGGCAAGCGCGTCGCCAGATCGGCTCCCAACAGTCGCGAAGGTGTGTAGGCACCGCCGGGCGGACGCGTCTGCAACAGGTAGCCGACCACCGCCAACGCAGCGTCGATCGTCAGGCTGTACACGTTTGCGGTGTGCACGCGGGCGACTTTGCATTCACCGCGAGCGTTACGCGCCTCGCCCCACACAAAGGTGCCCTGATCGGCACGTTTCGCCTGATCCGGCCCGATCACGGTCTTGCCGATGCGCGCCTTGAGCAAACGCTGCACAAACGCCAGACCCAGCAACGGACGAATCCAGTTGGCGAGCCTGGCACCGCGAATCATTGCCGCCGAGCCCGGTATGAACACCTCGATATTGGCAATGCCGGTGGTGTGCCAGGCAGTGGACACATCACCCCAGGGGATGGTCATCGCCAGCTTCTCGCCGGCACCGAAGTCGATCCGCCGTACCCGATAGGCCAACGGCACCGAAACGATCCTGCCGTCACGCCGGACCTTGCCGCCCTGCGCCATGCCTTCAATGGAAGTCTTGGTGGTGCCGGGGGAAAAACTTGAGCGCGAATCGAAGCCCAGCGCCAGATGCGTTGCGTCCGGCAGCGCGGTTTTCAATGCGGCAGCGACACAGTCGGTCGGGACTACATCGAAACCGACGCCCGGGCAAATGACCGACCCAGCCGCTTTCGCCCGTTCATTCAAGGACTGCGCATGCTCGAATACGGCAATCTCGCCAGTGATGTCCAGATAGTGTGCATTGGCTCGCAGGCAGGCTTCGATCATCGGCGCAGCGGTGGCCGAAAACGGCCCGGCGCAATGCAGCACCAAACCATGCCCCTTGATCTGCGCCAGCAACCGCGCGGGCTCATCCAGCCCGAATACCCGAGCTTCAAGCCCCAATTCCCGGGCCAACGCTTCGACCTTGTCACGACTGCGTCCGGCCAACACCGGTCTGAGTCCACGCCTGACGGCATCGCGAGCGATCAATTCGCCGGTATAGCCATTGGCGCCATAAATCATCCATTTCATCGGTGTATCCGGTTGGTCTTGCTGACTCATGCATTGCTCCTGAGTGGATTGATGACCGGCGCTATTGCCTTGCCCAATCAGCGTCAGACGCTAGCGTTAAAGTCAGGTTGAGGGTCAAGCAAAAGTACGGAAACGACCACGGAAAATATTCGCAGCAGCGGGGTTGACCTTAAAGCGAGGTTTAAGGTGAGCATGCGCTGAACCGTTTGAACGATGGAACCCGAACGATGCTCAAGACCCTTGTTTCCTGTGCCCTGCTATTGATAGGTGGTGCTTTCATGACGTTTGCAAATGCTGAGCCGGCTACTGCCAGGGATCGCCAGATACTGGTGATCATGACCAATCACGCCAGCTATCCCTCACGATCCGATACCACAGGCTTGTGGCTGACCGAACTGACCCACTTCACCGATGTGGTGGAAGCGGCCGGCTACACCACTGTTTTCGCCAGCCCCAAGGGTGGCGCGGTGCCTCTGGATGAACGCAGTCTGGGCTGGTTGTACATGGACAAGGCTGCCCGGGAGCATTTGCAGTCCCCCGCCTTTCGCGCTCGCCTGGCCAATACGCTGCCGATCGCCGAGGTCGATCCGTCACGTTTCGGGGTCATTTACTTCACCGGGGGCCATGGCGTGATGTGGGATTTTCCCGATAACTCCGACCTGCGCCGCGTCGCTGAAAGCATCTACAACCAGGGCGGCATCGTCGCCGCCGTGTGCCATGGCGTAGCGGGTCTTCTGGATCTGAAGGACAACCAGGGCCAGTTGATCATCAAGGGCCGAAACATCACCGGGTTCTCCGACCGCGAAGAACTGTTCTCGGGCATGAAAAGTCAGGTGCCGTTCTTCCTTGAGGACCGGTTGGTGAGCCAGGGCGCGCACTACCGCAAGGGCTGGCTGCCCTTCACCTCTTTTGCCATTACCGATGGCAGGCTGGTGACCGGCCAGAACCCTCAATCGCCCAAGGCCGTGGCCGAAGCCGTGATGGCGGTGCTCAACGCCGACGACCGAACGCGCTAAATCTTTTTGTAGTGCCTACCCACCGGAGAAAGTCCGATTGAAACTCGCAAGCGCCGTTTTAACAGGATTACTGATCACCACTTTTGCCAGCGCCGCGCTGGCGGAGACACCTCAAATGCCCGACCTGACCGAGACCACCACCATCGATATCGCAGGTCACCCGGTGCCCGTCGTCAAAGGAGGCCTTTACGACCGCTTTCGCTCCAATCCGCCGTTGTCGGTGATTGCCACCGAAGTGCCGGGCGTTGATTTGAGCTGGTTCAAGGGGCTGGCGAAGAACAAGGTCGACATTGGCTTCGAGTCGTTTTCGCCCAACTTCTATTATCAGAACAGTCGTGTCACGGCGATCTATACGGCCGACCTCGACCGGCTACGGGCATTGATGCCGCCCGAAATACTGGCAACCGTGCAGCCCCTGCAAATCTGGCCCGGGCGAGGCCTGATCGCGTTCACTGCCTACACCTACGAGCATTGCGATAACGACGCCTATAACGAAGTTGCCGTGTCGATCATCACCAACAAGCCCGGCAAAGCCAACCTTGGCCCCTTGACGCTGATCGGCCAGTCGATGTCGGGAGACTTCTGGGGGTATGTGCTCAAGCTGCCGGTCAATACCGAACTGGCACGGGTGCGCGGAGTCGTCGGTTACAACCTGCCGAAATGGCTGACCGGGATTGATCGCAAAGAAAACGGGCAATCGGTGATCTATGAGATCAGCGACAGCCAGACCGGCAAACCCGACGTGTCCTTCACCGCGAAGAAGCTCGACACGGTGTCCCGCGACGAGAATATCGTCACCAGCAGTTTCACCAATCTCGACCATCAGGGCCATCTGGCCTATGGCTACGCGGTGTCGCGCCAGCTCAGCCACGGTTCCAGCCGGGACGCGGATGCCGCCACACTCACGCTGAGGGACGGCAGCCTGTCGAATTACCTGCGCGACCTGAAGCTGGGGAAAATGATGAAGTACGAATACGTACCTGAGTTCCAGAGCGCGCTGTATGCGCCAAAACCGCTTGCCACGCTGGTTGGCAATCGCTGAAAGCTGTAACGCCCGTCAGGCTCTGGAAGCCTGACGGGCGCCGCCTTTCCTGCCCGTTCCTGCCGCACGCTTGTCGGCGGCATCAACCACGCCGTCTTCGCGCATACGATTGATCAGCATCTGTGCATTGTCCGCACACGCCATGCCTTCGGGCTTGCCCTCGATGCCCTTGATGGCGAGCAGCAGTTGCTGCCTGTTCTGCGCCAGGCGCAGCTGCAAGGCTTCGATTTCCTCGACCTTCTGCTTCAGGCCACTGAGCAACTGGTCGTGTTGCCAGCCACTTGCATTCATTGGCATCAGTTGCCGGATTTCTTCCAGCGAGAAACCCGCAGCCTGTGCGCCAGTGATGATCTGCAGCACCCATTCAGTGTCGGGAGAGTAATCGCGATAGCCATTGGCTTTGCGCTCGACCGATTTGATCAGGCCGCTCGCCTCGTAGAAACGGATGCGTGAAGGCGCCAACCCGCTGATTTTCGCCAGTTCACCAATTCTCATAATCTCACCCTGAATCCGTCGACCTTGAAGTTCACTTTAAATCCAAAGATGTCACGCGGCCAAGAGGCGGCTGGATTCGATTGCGCTGCAAACCCGCCAAACCTTATGCACACCGCGGATGAGCGCGATCAATCACCGGATCGACCGCGCCCGGCACTCAATTGATCATCAGGGTGCTGTAATCGGCACCCAGCGATTGCACATGGTCACGATAGCGCTTGATCATCAACGACAGATCCGCCGGCGCGTAGTCCGTACCCTTGAGCCGTTCCAGCGCCATGGCAAAGCCTCTCCAGATATTGGCCACCATCATCACCTCTTCACCGGCGACTCTGCGCCGACGGCTGATCTCGACAATCGCGTTGGCATCCGCCAGCACGTCTTCGGCAACTTTGAGGTCATTGTTGAGCCCGTCCACGGCCTGGGAAATGCTCTGGATTTCCTTGTCCAGATGGTCGCGCGACTTTGCCAGTTCGCTGTACCTGATGCCCTCGGACACTACGCCCAGGACTTTGCGCACCAGCTCGACACCCTGTTTGACCGCCTCCTTTTTCGGGTTTTCCATGTCGATGCCATCGAGTTCCTTGTGGGTCGGAATGTAGTTGCGGTACATGTCCGCCAGATTGAACTCACGGATGACCTCCTGAGCCTTGATCAACGTATCGCGCTGTTCGATGCAAGTTGCCTTGTTGCGGCTATGTTCGCTCAGGTAAGTGAGGATGAGCGACTTGCGCTGCCTGGCAACATTCAGGGGTTCATTCGCCCGCTCACCGATTTCCACGCTATAGACACTGCGCACATCCTGTTCCAGACGATGCGCACATTCGGCGAATCGAACTTCGACACGCTCGAGCATCGCCTCGACGTTACTTTTGAGATTGCCGATCTCGCTTTTGACCAGGCGGCGGTCTTCGTCAGTCAGATCGTTGCGGTTCAACGCATCGCGCAACTCATCCAGCGCGGCAAAGTAACTGTCCCCGGACGCATTGCTCAGCGCCGTCATCAGGATCGGAAAGGCTTCGCGCAGGGTTTGGTCGGTATTGTTCAGATACGCCGCAACTTGTTGCGCGCGCTCCTGCAATACATCGGAACGAACATTGCGAAAACGCGCCAGCGTCGAGATATCGCGAATGGTCTGCACGATGGACTTCACATCCACCATCGGAATATGCGGGGTATTGATGGGTGTCACGCCGTTCATGGCAATAATCCTCAAAACAGATGGGCAATCAGTTGTACGATTTTTTGTATTCGTCCAGCGCTTCATTGAAGATCGTCACCAGTTCACCGGCGGTGTTCTTCACGTCGCGCCACGGGTCGATCACCAAGGCAAACTCGGCAACGAACGAGGTCAGGCGTTGCGCATCACTGATGCGCTCGAACTGCTGCGCCGACGATTCGATCTTGCTGAGGATGGTTTGCCACAACGTGTTGAGGATGTTCAGTGCCGCCTCCGCACCGGCCATGCGAATGCCGATATCTGCGAAATTCGACAGTGAACTTTCCATGGCGCTCTGCAGGCTTTCCTTGCCGCTGACGCTTTCCTGCAGCGCATCGACTTCCGCCTTCAGCGCATTGCGCTCCTTGCGTGCGGTTTCGGCTTTGGGGCCGAAAATAGAACCGGAAATCGGCCAGAAGATCGGCAGCCCCCCGGAGAAAGACATACCGACGTAATAGTCGTAATCCTTGTCCAGTTGAATGATCCGGTCCTTCTTCTCCTTGATGGTCTGCCGGGTGCTGGCAATCGACTCGACCAGATTGTGGCGCTCCATCAGGTCGTACTTGCTCCGCACTTCCGATTGCAGGCCGAACACACGTTTGCCGCTCGACAGATCGCCGCCGGACAGTTCGATCTTGAAGTTGGAAATACGATCCTTGAGTTCCCGGGTCGCCCCCTGCTGACGTTGAATATCGGCTTTCATCAACGTGATGATTTCGCTCACGGCCGAGGCCACTTCACCGTCGTCCGAGGTATAGGTGATGCCGGCCAGGTCATTGCCGGTCATTTGCCCAAGCGTGGTCCTGACACGATCCATGATCGGCATTTCCTTGATCACCGCCAGGATTTCTCCACCACTGCTCACGATGTTCTTCGCTGCCGAGGTCAGGTCGATACTTTGCTGAATGATCTTGCTTTCAACCGCGTCCCAACTGGAGGCATGAATACGGATCTTCTTGAACAGCACCTGAATATCGCCAGGCTCCAGCCCCGCCACATCGATCTTCCTGTACTTCAGATAGGATTCGACTTCGGCTAATTCACTGGGCAGAGACAAGCCCTTTTTCACGTATTGCTTGATCTTTATCACATCTTCTTTGGTCAATAACCCGGCGTCGCGTGCAACGCCTGGATATTGTCCGGAAATAAGATGAAGTACGGCCTGCGGGAGGTTGTTGCTGCTTTCCGAGTCTTTTAATGGAACAGCCATCTTTATTGCCTCTATTCATGAAAACCGATGAAACCATTGCATCGGCCCGCAGAACGCTAGATGACGTTCCTGATAGATTCAAAAAAACGGCGTGTTTCTTTTGATTTATACAACCCGTTGATTCACAGTGGTTTTTATGTTTCAAAGTTTCAATTTGAAATATTGAGCTACATATGCAGGAACAGTCCTACAGACAACAACTACAGACCAGACTGTTTATTTGCTGGAACGCTTGAGCGTTTCGCTCGGCAATTCGTTGAACAATGCCCGATAACTGCTGGAGAACCGCCCCAGATGCCAGAACGACCAATGCATCGCTACTTCAGCGACTGTCGTTTCCATCGGACTGCGCTTGAGTAACTCGCGATGGGCACTGTTCAACCTGCGCAGACGCAGCCAGTGGCTCGGCGTCATGCCGGTAAAGTCCTTGAACGCGTGCTGCAACTGGCGTAGAGAAACGCCTGCCACCTGCGCCAGCTCCAGCAGATTCACGGTCTCTTCCGGTGAGTCGGCCGCCCACTCGCCTACTCGCTTCATGATCATTCGTTCCTCGCCGCGCCGCTGCAAGCTGCCGCGATCCAGACACACGCGAGCGTTGTCGAGGATGAACAGACAGTCCTCAAGCAACTGTTGAGTCAGGGCTTCCTTGCTGGGTTGATCAAGGGTTTGCGACAGCTTCGTGAGCGTCGAACTCAACCAGCGACTGAACAATGCGTTTTGTCCGCAATTGAGCGGCGCCATGAACAGGCCTTCGAGTTTCGCCACATCCAGCCCGTGCTGGCGGACGAATTGCGGGCCGAACACCACGGCGATTTCCTGATAGTTCTCCGGGGTGATCCAGATGTTGCGGCTGTTTTCGTTGAGCAGATACAGCGCGTTGTCACTGCGATCGAAACAGAACGCCAAGGCACCCGAGGGTGCGCTGAAAGTCTGCTCGACCCGGGTGTTCATCTGCTCTTCGTACACCTGCACGCCCTGCAGATCCAGATAGCGGATCTGCCCGGCGAAATGCCCCGGGGACATCTGCTGGTAATGCTGGACCCAACCCGGCGTGGCGCGGATTTGCTCGGTGACATCAGCGGTATTGAAAGCCTGAACCTGTAGCGGATTACACGTTGTCATGGGAGACCTTGCGCACTCTTTTGGTGCGCTTTGGTGCTGCTTAAAGTGGATAGATGGAACTGCAAGGCTCGCCCAAGATAGTCGCCAACGCGCCACAGGGGAAGGGGCGGAAGATGAAACCCGCCCTCTCCGGCGTCTATAAAACCAATAACGAGGTCTTTATGAATGCCCCTTTCGATCAGCTGTTCACGTGGCTGAAAGATCACAAGATTACCGAAGTTGAATGTGTGGTCAGCGACCTGACCGGCATCGCCCGCGGCAAGATCGCACCGACCAACAAGTTCCTGCATGAGCGAGGCATGCGCCTGCCGGAAAGTGTGCTGCTGCAAACGGTAACCGGGGATTTTGTCGATGACGACATCTACTACGACCTGCTCGACCCGGCGGACATCGACATGGTCTGCAAACCGGTGAGCGACGCCGTGTATGTGATTCCATGGGCGATCGAACCGACCGCCATCGTCATCCACGACACCTTCGACAAGTTCGGCAACCCGATCGAACTGTCGCCGCGCAACGTGCTGAAAAAAGTCCTGCAGCTGTACACCGACAAGGGCTGGAAGCCGATCGTGGCGCCGGAAATGGAGTTCTACCTGACCCAGCGCTGCGAAGACCCGGACCTGCCACTCAAGGCACCACTGGGGCGTTCGGGCCGTGCCGAGAGCGGTCGTCAGTCGTTCTCGATCGACGCGGCCAACGAATTCGATCCGCTGTTCGAAGACGTCTACGACTGGTGCGAGCTGCAAGGCCTGGACCTGGATACGCTGATTCACGAGGACGGCCCGGCGCAGATGGAAATCAATTTCCGTCACGGCGATGCACTGGATCTGGCCGACCAGATCACCGTGTTCAAACGCACCCTGCGTGAAGCGGCGCTCAAGCACAACGTCACTGCCACGTTCATGGCCAAGCCGATTGGCGACGAGCCCGGCAGCGCCATGCACCTGCACCAGAGCGTGGTGGAAATCGCCACCGGCAAGCCGATTTTCGCCGACGCCGACGGCAAGATGAGCGACCTGTTCCGCCATCACATCGGCGGCCTGCAGAAGTACATCCCGAAAGTGCTGCCGATGTTCGCCCCCAACGTGAACTCGTTCCGCCGCTTCCTGCCGGACACTTCGGCACCGGTGAACGTCGAGTGGGGCGAAGAAAACCGTACCGTCGGCCTGCGTGTGCCGACCTCCGGGCCGGAAGCCATGCGCGTGGAAAACCGCCTGCCGGGCGCCGACGCCAACCCGTATCTGGCGATTGCCGCGAGCCTGCTGTGTGGCTACATCGGCATGGTCGAAGGCATCGAGCCGAGCGCTGCCGTTGAAGGCCGGGCCTACGAACGCCGCAACCTGCGCCTGCCGATCACCATCGAAGACGCGCTGACGCAAATGGAAGAGTGCGACACCGTTGCCCGATACCTGGGCAGCAAATTCGTGCGCGGCTACGTCGCGGTGAAACGCGCCGAACATGAAAACTTCAAGCGCGTGATCAGCTCCTGGGAGCGCGAGTTCCTGCTGCTGAGCGTCTGACCAACATCCACGGTCTCTGTGGGAGCTGGCTTGCCAGCGATTACGTCGGCACAGTCGACATCACTATCGACTGACCCACCGCTATCGCTGGCAAGCCAGCTCCCACAAGGGGCCGTGCTCCACCTGAAAAATCCAAAAAAATCGAAGAGGTGTCGATATGCGTCTACTGAAATCCATGGTTCCCGCCGCGCTGGCGCTGTTGTGCAGCACCGCAGCCCTGGCCCAGCCACAGGTCAGCGTCTACAACTGGACCGACTACATCGGTGAAACCACCCTCGCCGACTTCCAGGCCAAGACCGGGATCAAGGTGATCTACGACGTGTTCGACTCCAACGAAACTCTGGAAGGCAAGCTGCTCGCGGGTCGCACCGGCTATGACGTGGTGGTGCCTTCCAACCATTTCCTCGCCCGTCAGGTAAAGGCCGGGGCGTTCCTCAAGCTGGATCGCGAGCAACTGCCGAACTGGAAAAACCTCGATCCGAAACTGCTCGCGCTGCTTGAGAAAAACGATCCGCAAAACGCACACTCCGTGCCTTATCTGTGGGGCACCAACGGCATCGGCTACAACGTCGACAAGGTCAAGCAAGTGCTGGGCATCGACCACATCGATTCCTGGGCCGTGCTGTTCGAGCCGGAAAACATCAAGAAGCTGTCCCAGTGCGGCGTGTCGATGATGGACTCGGCCGACGAAGTGTTCCCGGCGATCCTCAACTACATGGGCATGGACCCGCGCAGCGAAAACCCGGAAGACTTCAAGAAGGCTGAAGCCAAACTGCTGAGCATCCGTCCGTACATCACCTATTTCCATTCCTCGAAGTACGTTTCGGATCTGGCCAATGGCGACATCTGCGTGGCCTTCGGTTATTCCGGTGACGTATTCCAGGCGGCCAACCGTGCCAAGGAAGCCAAGAACGGCGTGAACATCGCCTACGCGATTCCAAAAGAAGGCGCCAATCTGTGGTTCGACCTGCTGGCGATTCCGGCCGACGCGGCCAATGCCAAAGAAGCCCACGCCTTCATCAATTACCTGCTCGATCCACAGGTGATCGCCAAGGTCAGCGCCTCCGTCGGCTACGCCAACCCCAACCCGGCCGCCAAGCAGTACATGGACGTGGCGCTGGTGAACAATCCAGAGG
>NZ_QAIK01000052.1:32398-42238 GCF_003061005.1 Pseudomonas sp. HMWF021
CCACCCCGCCCCAGTCGATCATGCGTCTGATGACCCGGTCCTGGAGCAAAGTGAAGTCGAACAAATGAATCAGCACAGCAAAGAACACGCCCGCTCCTATTACGCTGCGTCGGCCCGGGCCAGCACGCCCTGGCCGGTGCTCAACGGTGATCTCACTGCCGACGTCTGCGTGATCGGCGGCGGTTTCACCGGGGTCAACACCGCCATCGAACTCGCCCAGCGCGGATTGTCGGTGGTGTTGATCGAAGCCCGGCGCATCGGCTGGGGCGCCAGCGGGCGCAATGGCGGTCAGTTGATCCGCGGCATCGGCCATGAGGTCGAGGGCTTTGCTCGCTATGTCGGCAACGAGGGCGTGCATTATTTGCAACGCGCCGGGATCGATTCGGTGGATCTGGTGCGCCAGCGCATCACCGACAACCACATCGAATGCGACCTGCGCTGGGGCTTTTGCGAGCTGGCCAACACCCCGGCGCAATTCGCAGCGTTCAAGGATGAACAGCTCAGCCTCGGTGACCTCGGCTACCAGCACGAAACCCGCCTGGTTGGCCCCGGGCAGATCCGCCAGCAAGTGGTCAACGCCGACGGCTACGCCGGTGGCCTGATCGACATGGGCTCCGGCCACCTGCACCCACTGGATCTGGTGCAGGGCGAGGCGCGCCTGGCAGCGTCCCTCGGCGTGCGGATTTTCGAGCAAAGCCCGGTGTTGCAGATCATCCATGGCGAAACCGCTGAAGTGCGCTGCGCCACCGGCAGCGTCCGCGCCGGCAGTCTGGTGCTCGGTTGCAACGCGCACCTTGATGATCTTGAGCAGCAACTCAGCGGCAAGGTGCTGCCGGCCGGCAGTTACATCATCGCCACTGAACCGCTGTCCGAAGCGCGCGCCGCGCAACTGATCCCGCACAACCTTGCGCTGTGCGACCAGAAAGTCGGTCTCGATTATTACCGGCTCTCGGCGGATCGACGCCTGCTGTTCGGTGGCGCCTGTCATTATTCCGGACGCGATCCGGCAGACATCGCCGCCTACATGCGGCCGAAGATGCTCAAGGTCTTCCCGCAACTGGCTGACGTGCGCATCGACTATCAATGGGGCGGCAAGATCGGCATCACGGCCAACCGTTTCCCGCAGGTCGGTCGGCTCAAGCAGCAGCCCAACGTGTTTTACGCTCAGGGTTATTCCGGTCACGGCCTCAACGTCACGCACTGGTGCGCCAAACTGCTGGGCGAAGCGATCCACGCCGGCCACAGTCAGGGCATGGACGTGTTCAGCGCAGTGCCGCACATGACCTTCCCCGGCGGCCCGGCCCTGCGCTCGCCGCTGCTGGCACTGGGCATGTTCTGGTATCGCCTGCGCGAAATCCTCGGCTAACCCCACCCCTGTAGGAGCTGCCGAAGGCTGCGATCTTTTGATGTTGATTTTAAAGATCAAAAGATCGCAGCCTGCGGCAGCTCCTGCACATATCCACATCAGCCCGTGAGTCCCGGCCGGCGAAGCGATTCACGCCGGCCACAGTCAAGGCATTGCGCGAAATCCTCGGCTACCCCCCACCCCTGTAGGAGCTGCCGAAGGCTGCGATCTTTTGATGTTGATTTCAAAGATCAAAAGATCGCAGCCTGCGGCAGCTCCTGCACAAATCCACATCAGCCCGTGAATTTGCTCTATCGCCAAGCACTTCTATATTGATGAGGTGCTTTTGCGTTCCTGACGCTCAGTGCCCAATCAACCGAGGAGGACATGGATGAAGTCGTCAGCCGCCGATGAGCCACGAGCACCGGGCCAAGCCCCGATCAAGACCCGACGCTTCAGCATTTCACTGGTATGGATCGTGCCGATCGTGGCGGTACTGGTCGGCATTTCGCTGGTGGTGCACAACGTGCTGCAGGAAGGCCCGACCATCAACGTGACGTTCAAGACCGGCAGTGGGCTCACGGCCAACAAGACCGAAGTCAAATACCGCAACGTGGTGATCGGCCAGGTGTCAGACGTCGAATTGAGCGACGATCAGAAAAGCGTGGTGGCCACCATCAAACTGTCCAAACGGGCCGAAACCTTTACTCGCGAAGATTCAAAGTTCTGGGTCGTGCGCCCACGCATCGGCGCCGGCGGCGTGTCGGGCATCGACACGTTGCTCTCGGGTGACTACATCGGCGCCGACATCGGCCAGGCCAACAACCGCGCCAAACAGTTCAAGGGCCTGGAAAACCCGCCGCCCATCACCTACGGCGAACCGGGCAAACGCTTCATGCTGCACGCCCCCGACCTCGGCTCGCTGGACATCGGTTCGCCGGTTTACTACCGCAAGATTCCGGTCGGTCAGGTCGTGACCTACACCCTCAATCCCGAGGGCAAAGGCGTGGATATCGAAGTGTTCATCCATTCGCCGAACGACGCCTTCGTCACCGAAAACACCCGGTTCTGGAACGCCAGCGGCATCGACATCAATGTCGGCGCCAACGGCTTTGCGGTGAAGACCGAATCGCTGTCCACCATGCTGGTCGGCGGCATTGCCTTCCGTGCACCGGACTACAGCCCCAACGACGTTGCCGCCGCTGATGACAAGGACTTCGAACTGTTCGCCGATCAGCAGACCGCCCTCGCCCCGCCCAACGGCAAGGCGCAATACATGGTGCTGCGTTTCGACCAGTCGCTGCGCGGGCTCAAGGTCGATGCACCGGTGGAGTTTCTGGGCATGGAGATTGGGCGGGTGGTCGGGATCAACCTGGATTTCGACGCGCAAAAACGCAGCTTTCCGCTCAACGTCGGCATCGTCATCTATCCGCAGCGCCTGGGGCAGGCCTACAAAAAGATGCTGACCGAATTCAAGCACGATCCCAACGACGAAGCGGCCGGCATTCGCCTGCTGGGCACCTTTGTCGATAACGGTCTGCGTGCCCAGGCCCGCAGCGGCAACCTGCTGACCGGGCAGTTGTACATCGCGCTGGATTTCTTCCCGAAAGCGCAGAAAGTCGCGTTCGACGCCACCGCCCGGCCGGTGGTCTTGCCCACCGTGCCCGGCAGCCTCGAACAGTTGCAGGAAAAACTCGAAGCGGTGGTCGACAAGCTCAACAAACTGCCGGTCGAACGGATTGCCGGCAACCTCGACAGCAACCTCGTGGAACTGCGCAAGGGCCTGACCCAGTTCAACGCGAAAACCCTGCCGAGCGTGCAGACCACGCTGGCCGACGTCAGCAAGACCTTGCAGTCCGCCAGTTCGACCCTGGCCGAAGATTCGCCGCAGCGCGAGAAGCTCACCGAGACCCTCGACGAACTCGGGCGCATGTCGCGCTCGCTGCGTGAGCTGTCGGATTATCTCGGTCGCCATCCGGAATCGCTGATTCGCGGTCGCCCCGACAACGCCGCGCCGCTGGATCTGAAAGGACCGCCACGCAATTGAGCACAGGAGCTATCCCATGGCTTTACCGCTGAAGATCACCGTGCTCGCTGCGTTCATGCTGCTTGGCGCCTGCCGTAGCGAGCCGATCAACTTTCACACCCTGACTCCGGTGCAACTGCCGGCATCCCGGGCCGGCGCGCAGATTCCGATCGAGGGGATCAGCGTGCCGCCGCAAGTCGACCGCCCGCAAATCGTCATCCGTCAGGGCAACAATGGCCTGGCGATTCTGGAAACCCAGTGGTGGGGAGCGAGTCTGGCGGATGAGTTACGCAGTGCCTTGAGCGATCAATTGAGCAATACCGGCGGTCGCGGCAATGTCTCGGTGCGTATCGATGTGCAGCGTTTTGATTCGATCCCCGGACAATACGGGCTGATCGACGTCAAGTGGCGCCTGCGTCCGAGCGGTGCCGCGGATAATGCTCTGCTGACCTGCCATTCAACCTTGCAAACAGCGTCCGGTCCGAGCATCGACGAACTGGTGGCCGCGCAGCAGAACAACGTCAAACGCCTGGCTGCCCTGATCAATCAGGCGGCGGGCAATTCTCGTACCTGTCCGTCGGCATCCTGAGCCGCCAGCAGCGTGACGGTGAAACGGCAGCCGTTCGGTTCGCGAGTCACCAACTGAACCTGCCAGCGTTGATGGCTGCAGATTCGCTGCACCAGCGACAACCCCAGCCCGAGGCCCTCACCGCGCTGTTCGTCACCGCGCACGAATGGCTGGAACATCGCGTGACGTTTCTCTTCCGGAATACCGATGCCGCTGTCCTCGACCACGAAGCTGTCCTTGAGCAGGGTCAAGCGGACAAAACCTTGATCGGTGTAGTGCCAGGCGTTGCGCAACAGATTGCCCATGACCGACTGCAAAAACGTCAGGTCATAACGCGCGATGCCCGCCAGTTGCGGTTCGTAGATGAACTCCAAGCCTTTTTCACGAATCAGTCGCCCCCAGATTTCCACCTGGGCGTCGGCAATGGATTGGAGCGTGCATGTGGATTCGGTGCCAAGCTCTTCCGGCTTGCGCGCCAGCATCAAAAAGGTTTCAACCAGTTGGCGCATTTCAGCGCTGGCCCGGGCAATCCGTGTGACCTGCTGGGTGGAACGCGGATCCAGCGAAGGGTTGGCCAGCAACAGCTCGCAGGAGCTGGCCAGAACCATCAACGGTGTGCGCAGTTCGTGACTCACGTCACTGGTAAAGAGCTTTTCCCGGTTCAGGGTTTCACGTAACCGGCCAAGGGTCTGGTCAAAAGACAGTGCCAGCTCTCCTACCTCATCATCGGCGTAATCCGGATGCAGCGCCGGCGCCAGCGCGATCAGCTGATCACGATGACGTACCTGCCCCGCCAGACGGATCACCGGCGCCATGACCTGCCGCGCCAGCAGCCTGCCGAGCGCGACAGCCAACATGACGCTGAGGATGAACCCGATAATCACCACCACGAACAGCAGATGCTCGCGTTGTTCGAAGCTTTCCTGATTGCGCAACAGCACATACTTGCGTCCGCCGACCGCCTCGACCATCGCATAGAAGTCATCACCGTTGAACGTGATCTCCTGAAACCCTACGGGCAGTTCTGCCAGTTGTGGCGTCAGCGCCATGGATCCCGGGCCATTCTCGAAAAAAAACAGCTCACTCTTTTCCGGCTCGTGACGCCACTCGTTGATGTCGTCCATTGCCAGCAAGCGGCGCAGTCCGCCGCTGAGGGCGGTCATGGTCAGCTTGTGTTCGACGACATGCACGGTGGCCACAATGCCCATCGCAAAGACACCGGCCACCACTGCGCTCATCAAGGCGAACACAATCACAATCCGATTGGCGAGGCTTTGCTTGAGGTCCATCCGGTTCAATGACTCCAGTGTTTATGTCAGGGCTGCGAGGGGCGGCTCGACGAGGTTGTCCAAAGCTCGCAGCTTCGCCTTGCCCGGCGTTGTTGTTAAGTGCTTAAAACAAACAAAACGACTATTTGAGTTTAATTATCAAATAGCCTTTTCCGCTAATGCGTGCGCATCTCTCGCAAATTTTTCACATGTTCTTCACTGCCCCGCCACGACTCTGAACGTAGTGTTCAGCAGCCATTCAAGCAAACCACCGTAAAGTAACTAACCTCCTGGAGCTTACGTTGCACTTTGCGTGTTGACTGAATGGATCTCGGGAATGACAAGAGGCAACGTTGTGGTTGAATTAGTACAAGTACAATCAGCGTCCAAACGATGGGATCTGTCTCGTCCGCGCACCTGGGCAATCATTGCTGTCGGGTTACTGCTGATCGCACTGATTTGCGGCTTCGTCTGGATGCAACGCTCGCCCGCCAACCTGCGCTATGCCAGCGCGTCGGCGACCCAGGAATGGGAGAAGGCCTGGCAGGCCGGCGAAGTCGTCGCACTGGTGCGTCATACCGAGCGTTGCGACCGCTCGACCAATACGTGCCTGGGGCCGGCGGACGGTATCACCCAGGCTGGCAGCATTGCTGCAGCCGACGTCGGCCGTGGCTTTACGCAACTGGGCCTGGAAAAGACCCAATTCTTCAGCAGCCCGTTGACGCGCACCATGCAAACTGCGCATTACATGCTCGGTCACGATGCCGTGGCTGCGGAATGGCTGGAAACCTGTGGCCCGACGATGCGCAATGAATTGGTGGCGCACAAGACGCCGGGGCAAAACATGATCCTGGTGACCCACAGCGGCTGCATCGCCGATTTCGAAAGGCAAACGGGTTACCCGCGTGCGGTCGCCGCCGAATATGGCAGCTCTGTTTTAGCCCGGATAGATGCGCAAGGAAAACTTGAAGTAATCGGCATCATGAATCCCGACGGCTGGCAACAATTGGCCAAGTAATCATCAGACTTGATCAAACAACAAACGGCTCGGCCAATGCTTTGGCACAGGGTATTGGCGTGTATGAAATTTGTAATAAGAAATGTTTTTTACTTTCCAGAACTGGAAATATTTAATTTTAAAGCTTGTCTTCTCAAGGAGAACTTAAAGCTGGAAGCAGATCCGTTCTCTGAATACAGGACACGCCCATCGGCCGTGCTCACCTCTGCATTCATTCAACCCGGTGCCGCGCCTGCAACGGAAATTGCCAGGCCGCCACTGAACCGCACACTTTGTACTGCACCAAGGTCCAGTCATGACGTCTGAGAACAAATCGCTGCACCATGCGGCGTTGAATTTGCCGCGCCTCCATCAGAGCACCCTGATCGAACGCTTTGCGATCCCCGGCCTGGTGCTGGCCTTCGTGGTGTTTTATCTGCTGCCGCTGATGACCCATGGCCTGTGGATTCCCGATGAAACCCGTTATGGCCAGATCAGCCAGGAAATGCTGCAGAGCGGCAACTGGGTGGCGCCGCATTTCATGGGCATTCGCTACTTCGAAAAACCGATTGCCGGCTACTGGATGATTGCTATCGGCCAGGCCATCTTCGGTGAAAACCTGTTTGGTGTGCGTATCGCCTCGGCGCTCAGTACCGGGGTCAGCGTGTGGCTGGCCTGGTTGCTGGCCCGTCGCCTGTGGAACAACCCGCGAATCAGCGCTGCGTGCGCCCTCCTTTATATGAGCTTCGGCCTGATCGCGGGGCAAGCGGGCTATGCCAACCTCGATCCGCAGTTCACCTTGTGGGTCAACCTGAGCATGGTAGCGATCTGGTTTGCCATCGACAGCAGTACCCCCCGTGCGCGCCTGGGCGGCTGGGCTTTGTTGGGATTGGCCTGTGGCATGGGCCTGATGACCAAAGGTTTCCTCGCCCTGATGCTGCCGGTGCTGATCGCCCTGCCCTACATGATCTGGCAGCGGCGTTTCGGCGAGCTGGTGCGCTATGGGCTGGTGGCCGTGGCGGTGGCCGCACTGGTCAGCGTGCCGTGGGCTCTGGCCGTACAGGCGCGTGAACCGGATTTCTGGCGGTTCTTCTTCTGGCATGAACACATCCGTCGCTTTGCCGCAGGCGAAGACGCGCAACACGCACGGCCATGGTGGTTCTACCTGCCGCTGCTGTTTGCGTCCACCCTGCCTTGGGCGCTGCTGTTGCCTTCGACACTGTTGCGTACCTGGCGGGAAAAGCGCAATCCGAAAATCGCCTTCCTCGCCTTGTGGTTCCTCCTGCCGCTGGCCTTTTTCAGCGCGAGCAGCGGCAAACTGCCGACCTATATCATGCCGTGCCTGCTGCCTCTGGCCCTGTTGATGGGCCACACGCTGATGGGCTGGCTTGAGCGCCAGAACGGCCGCGTCTTGCGCATCAACGGTGTGGTCAACGTGGTGCTGGCCATTGCCGCTCTGGTCGCGCTGATCTATCTGCAAGCGACCCGCGAAGTTTACGAACACACCGAAATGTTCAGCCTGTCGCTGGCTTATATCGTGCTGCTCGGCTGGCTGATTGCCGGTTCGCTGCAAGCCTTGCGACCTCTGGCGCTGTGGGCGATGCCAGCGCTGGGCATCGGCCTGCTCGTCGCACTGCTGCCGGCCGCGATGCCAGCGACCATCGTCAACAGCAAGATGCCGGATCAGTTCATTGCCGAACATCAGCAGGAACTGAGCGAAACCACCTCGTTGCTGAGTAACGATCTGGGTGCAGCTTCAGCATTGTCCTGGCGTTTGCGCCGTCCGCAGGTGGACCTGTTCAACACCGTTGGCGAGCTCAAGTACGGCCTCGATGACCCGGCCATGGAGTCACGCAAGGTCAGCCTCGACGGCATAGGCGACTGGATGACCGAAGCACGCAAAAAAGGCTCGGTCGGCGTGGTGATGCGGGTCAACAGCACCTCGGATGCGCAGCAACTTGAGCTGCTGCCCATCGACGGCAAACACTACCGTCGCGGTCAGATCGAGATCCTCATCTTCAGCCAGAGCCAGCCATGACCCGGACCAGGACTGAACGGAGGCAGTTGCTGCTTCTGCTGGCCGCGACTGCCCTGCTGTTATTGCTCGGCCTGGGCAGTCGCGAGCTGTGGGGGCCGGAAACCCGTTGGGCGAACATCGCGTTGCAGATGCTGCAAAGCGGCGACTATTTCGACCCCTATCTCAAGGGCAGTCCTTATTACGACAAACCGCTGCTGTCGTACTGGCTGATCACCGCCACCTCGTGGTTCACCGGTGGGCTGGGGCACTGGTCGCTGCGCCTGTCATCGGTCATTTGCGCATGGTTCAGCGTGTGGCTGGTGTACCTGATCGGCGAACAACTGTTTCGCAAAGGCACCGGGCTGATCGCTGGCTGGATGCTCGCGACCACGTTCTACTTCGTGTTCTGGGCGCGGGTTGCCACAGCCGACATTCTCACCGTGTGCGGTGTACTGGCGGCAGTCTGGTGGTATTGGCGCGGCCCGGATGACACCCGGTTCTGGCGCTACGTGGTGTTTTTCGGCTTGCTGTCGTTGACCTCGCTGTTCAAAGGCCTGATCGGTTTCATCCTGCCGGGGCTGGTGCTGCTGCCGCACCTGCTCAGCGAACACCGCTGGAAACGCCACCTCAACCTGCGGCTGTTCGGCGCGCTATTGATTGCCGGGGCGTTTTACATGACGCCGTTCCTGTTGTCCCACCTCTACGGTACGCCCAACTACGAACAGAGCGGCCTCGGCCTGGTGCTGCGCGAAAACGTTGTGCGTTTTTTCCAGCCGTTCGATCAGTTCGGGCCGATTTACACCTACCTGATCTACCTGCCGGTCTACACCCTGCCCTGGGCGCCGTGCTGGTTGATCGCCTTGTGGGTGGCCGCGCGCAACTGGAAGCACATCGAACCGGACACCCGCTGGCTGATTCAAGGGCTCGCGCTGCTGATGCTGTTTTTCACCGCCAGTGGCAGTCGCCGCAGCTATTACGTGTTGCCGCTGGTGCCCTTCGCGCAATTGCTGGGTGCCTGGTGGGTGACCCGGCGCATGGCCGCCCGCAACAGCGAAGGCCGTGGGCTGAAGATCGGTTTCGCTGTCACCACTGTGTTGCTCGCCGCGGTACTGGGTGTGCTTTACCCGTGGACCAACAGCGGCGGCGGTGTCATCCGTTTCGGCGAACAGGTACGCGAACAGGCCAGTCAGCAGGCACCGTTGAATCAATGGCGCATGGTCATGATCGAGGTCGACAACAAAGTGCCGATGTACCTGCAAACCGGCGGTACACCGTTCTACTACGTGCCGGAAACGATCGAGGACTTCCCACACAATGGCGACACAGCCGCGCTGATCGCCTGGCTGCAACGCAACAGCGGTGAACACTGGGATCCGCAACGCACGATTTTCGTGGCGCAATACCGTTCCGGTGACGCCGTGCCACTGGATGCGCTGAAGGCTGACCATCAGGTCATCACCACCACCCCGACCCGTGGCGAGCAGCTATTCCACGGGCGAGCAGACCAGAGCGTGGCCTACATCCCCCACTCCTGAGCGATGACGTTAAGACAAAAGTAGAGAGTCGCGGTAAATTTGAATGGCAATGACAAGTATTAACGGCTTCTTTGACGTTTTTTT
>NZ_QAIK01000052.1:42248-59999 GCF_003061005.1 Pseudomonas sp. HMWF021
GAGCAGCCCGAATGAATCCACGCCTTCCATCCTTCTTCAAGCGCGCATTGCTGGCCACCGCGTTGCTCGGCACCGGGCAGGCATTTGCCGCCGACTCGGTGGGCCTGGTGGTCTACAACGCCCAGCACGAAACCCTGACCAAGGCCTGGGTGGCCGGGTTCACTGAAGAAACCGGAATCCCGGTGACCATTCGCAACGGCGATGACACCGAGATGGGCAACCAACTGGTGCAGGAAGGCGCCGCTTCACCGGCAGACGTATTCCTCACCGAAAACTCCCCGGCCATGGTTCTGGTGGACAACGCCAAACTGTTCGCCCCCGTGGCGCCTGCAACCCTGGAGCAAGTTGACGCCGCCTACCGCCCGGCCCACGGTAATTGGGTCGGCATCGCCGCGCGCTCCACCGTGTTCGTCTACAACCCGAGCAAATTGACTGAAAAAGACCTGCCCAAATCCCTGCTCGATCTCGCCACCCCGGCCTGGAAAGGACGCTGGGCCGCCTCCCCGGCCGGTGCGGACTTCCAGGCCATCGTTGCCGCCGTCCTGCAACAAAAAGGCGAAGCCGCCACGCTGGAATGGCTGAAAGGCATGAAGACCAACGCAACGATCTATCGCGGCAACAGTGCAGTGCTCAAGGCCGTCAACGCCGGGCAGATCGACAGCGGCGTGATCTACCACTATTACAGCTTCGTCGATCAGTCCAAAACCGGCGAGAACAGTAAAAACACCAGGCTGTACTACTTCAAGCATCAGGATCCGGGCGCGTTCGTCAGCACTTCCGGTGCCGGCGTCCTGGCATCGAGCAAGCATCAGGAAGACGCGCAGAAGTTCGTCAAATACATCACCGGCAAGCAAGGTCAGGAAGTGCTCGAAACCGGCACCTCGTTCGAATACGCCGTGGGTAAAGACGCGCCGTCCAATCCGAAGCTGACCCCGCTGAAAACCCTCGATGCACCAAAAGTCGATGCGTCGACACTCGACAGCAAAAAAGCCGTCGAGCTGATGACCCAGGCCGGATTGCTCTGAGTGATGCCACACACCGTGCCTGCGCAGGCCACCGCGACGGCCGCCGCCAACCCCCTTCACCCGCCCCGCGCCGTTAGCGGGCGCGGCGGTTCGTGGGTAGTGACCTCGGCGGTGCTGGTGTCATTGCTGTCACTGCTTCCGATCGCGTTCGTGATCGGCGTGTCGTGGTACACCGGCTGGGCGACCATCGAAACCTTGGTGTTTCGCCCACGGGTTGGCGAATTGCTGGTCAACACTGTGCTGCTGGTGTTGATCACCCTGCCCCTGTGCATCGTGCTCGGTACGACGCTGGCCTGGCTGACCGAGCGCAGCAACCTGCCCGGGCGGCGTCTGTGGTCATTGCTGGCGGTCGCCCCGCTGGCCGTGCCCGCGTTCGTCCACAGTTACGCGTGGGTTAGCCTGATTCCATCGATCCACGGTCTGCCCGCCGGTGTGCTGGTGTCGGTGATCGCCTATTTTCCGTTTCTGTATTTGCCGATTGCGGCGACCTTGCGCCGTCTCGATCCGGCGATTGAAGACGTTGCGCAATCGTTAGGGCTCAAGCCGTGGGCGGTGTTCTTTCGGGTGGTGTTGCCGCAATTGCGCCTGGCGATCTGCGGTGGCGCCTTGCTGGTCGGGTTGCATTTGCTGGCCGAATACGGCTTGTACGCGATGATCCGTTTCGACACCTTCACCACGGCGATCTTCGATCAGTTCAAATCGACCTTTAACGGCCCCGCCGCCAACATGCTCGCCGGGGTTCTGGCCCTGTGCTGCCTGGCGATGCTGACCGCTGAATCCGCCGCTCGTGGCAACGCCCGTTATGCCCGGGTTGGCTCCGGCAGCGCCCGGGACCAGCGCAGTGTGCGCTTGAGTCACGGCGCAACAGGCGCCGCACTGCTGCTGCAAACTCTGACTTGCCTGCTGGCACTCGGCGTGCCGTTGCTGACCCTGGGTCGCTGGCTGGTGGCCGGTGGCGTGCAGGTCTGGCAAGGCGACGAGTTGCTGCCCGCCTTGCTGCAAACCTTGTCCTACGGCGTCGCCGGTGCGGTACTGACCAGCGTGGCGGCGATTCCGATCGCGTGGCTGTCGATTCGTTCTCCCGGCAAACTGCAGCGCTTGCTGGAAGGCTGCAACTACATCACCAGTTCGCTGCCCGGCATTGTCGTTGCGCTGGCGTTGGTCACCGTGACCATTCATTTCGCCCGGCCGATCTACCAGACCACCATCACCGTGCTGCTGGCTTACCTGCTGATGTTCCTGCCGCGTGCGCTGGTCAGCCTGCGCGCCGGTTTCGCTCAGGCCCCGGTGGAGCTGGAAAACATTGCGCAGAGCCTTGGCCGCTCACCCGTGCGCGCATTGTGGCTGATCACCGTGCGACTGGCGGCTCCCGGTGCGGCGGCGGGTGCAGCACTGGTGTTTCTGGCAATCACCAATGAGCTGACCGCGACCCTACTGCTCGCGCCCAACGGCACGCGCACCCTCGCCACCGGTTTCTGGGCCATGACCAGCGAAATCGATTACGCCGCCGCAGCGCCCTACGCACTATTGATGATCCTGCTTTCATTGCCGCTGACGGCCATTCTCTATCACCAATCCAGGCGTACCGCTGGCCGATGAACGCTCTCGAACTGCTCAACCTCAGTAAAACCTTCGGCGCGCAAAAAGCGCTCGATGACGTCAGCCTCAACGTGCCGACCGGCAGCCGCACGGTGATCGTCGGCCCCTCCGGTTCCGGCAAGACCACGCTGCTGCGGATGATCGCCGGGTTCGAGTTTCCCGACAGCGGCAGCCTCACCCTCAACGGCCAGACGCTGGTTGACCGCAGCCACGCAGTGCCGGCCTATCAACGACAGATCGGCTACGTCCCGCAGGACGGTGCGTTGTTCCCGCACATGACGGTGGCGGCGAACATCGGTTTTGGCTTGGCGCTGACCGGTGCCGCGCGCAATCAACGCATTCTGCAATTGATGGACAGCGTTGCCCTCGACGCGAACATGGCCAACCGTTGGCCTCACGAATTGTCCGGTGGTCAGCAACAGCGAGTCTCGCTGGCCCGCGCTCTGGCGCAGCAACCACGGCTGATGCTGCTGGATGAGCCGTTCTCCGCCCTCGACACCGGTCTGCGCAGTGCCATGCGCAAAATGGTCGCGCGCCTGCTCGAAGACGCTGGCGTCACCACCATTCTGGTGACTCACGATCAGAGCGAGGCATTGTCATTTGCCGACCAATTGGCGGTGATGCGCGGCGGGCGACTGGTGCAATCCGGACACCCGATGGACCTTTACCGCTATCCGGACGACGAACAGACCGCGCATTTTCTCGGCGAAGCGGTGGTGCTGCCGGCGCGAATCGAAGCGGGTTGGGCGCATTGCGATCTCGGTCAGGTGGCGGTGAACAGCAACGGCTTCAGCGGTGCTGCGCAAATCATGCTGCGCCCCGAACAATTGCAGATCGCCGAGGAGGCGTCTGACAGTCAAGGCTGCCCTGCGCTGGTCACCGACCGCGATTTCGCCGGCAATACTTGCACCCTGACGGTCGAACTGAGTTCATCAGCGACTCAGGATCCGGCCCGTTCGATTCTGGTGCGCAGCTCCGGCATGCACGCGCCACCCGCCGGCAGCGCGGTGCAGCTGTCGGTGCTCGGTGCGGCGCACGTGTTTGGGCTGAACTGATCAGAGATCGAAACGATCCACCGCCCGCCGCCGCTCGTTGTCATCGCGCACATCGTAGTTGGCGGTGGTCTGGATGTTGCTGTGATGCGCCAGTTTCTGGGCGATCGACAAGTCGTGTTCTTCGATTACCCGGGTAATGAACGAACGACGGAAATCGTGGGGCATGATCTTCACCCCGACCTGCGTGCCGCGCTGGCGGGCGATGTAATAGATCGCGTGTTTGGTAATGCGCTCGCGAGTGATGTGGCTGCCACGGCGGATGCGGTTGAACAGGAAGGCATCGTCGCTCTCGCCTTCCTTGAGCTGCGAACGGCGCAATTCGAGCCAGGCATCGAGCTTGCTGAACGCCCACACCGGCGCGTATTTGATCAACTGCTTGTTGCCTTTGCCGGTGACGCACAGGCTGCGCTCGCTGAAATCGACCTGATCGAGGTTCAGATCCACCGATTCCGATTTGCGCATGCCGGTGCCGTACAGCAACGCGATGATTGCCGCATCGCGCAAGCCTTGCGGGCGCGGGTCGGCGGCGCAGACTTCCATCAATTCATGTATCAGCGTGCGCTTGAGATTGCGTCCCTGGGACAACCGCGTGCCGGCGATTCCCTTGACCGAACGCATCTTCAAAAGATGATCATGACTGATCAGGCTCATGCGCCAGGCTTCATTCATGACCCCGCGTACCGCATTCACATAGAGCGAAGAAGTGTTGGGGGCGTAGTTGTCTGCACGTAATGCCGCCACCAGCGCAACAACATCTTCCGGTTGCAGGGCATGCCAGGGAATTTCTTCGACGTTCATGTCCTCGAAGCCCAGGCGATCGGCCGCATCCTGCAATACATAACGCATGGTGAGTTGGCTGGAAGGCGCCAAACGCGCGAGGTACAGGCTCATCGGGTTGGTTTTTGGAGCGACGGGGGTTGCAGCAACTAAATCAATCAAACGTTAAACCTTGAGTAAAAAATGTACAGCACTACATCAACTAACAAATGCAATGTACTTGAAGTAAAGAAGGTACTTGGACCGCGCTGTCCGACAAAAACTGCGATGAACGGCAGAAGCCTGAACAGCGGCTGTATAAGTGACAGATAAACGATTCGCCAACCGGTTTTTCATGTTCCTTTCACAAAAACCGGCATAACCTTAATTCCCATAGGTTCGGTAGTGGCTATGCCCCAACCTGCCGGGCAAATCGTGAAAAGTCAATCAATCCCCGACGTCATGCTTTTTTTGCCAAGTTATTGATGCAGGAGCGCTTTTCTGTGTCTACGCTGTGGTTGGATCCAACAGTTACATGAGTCCATCCCTTTATTTTTTGCAATGAGGTGCCCATGAGTCAGGCGTTTCTCCCCTTCTCCCGCCCGAGTATTGGCGATGAGGAAATTGCCGCTGTCGAGCAGGTGTTGCGCTCGGGCTGGATTACCACGGGGCCGAAAAACCAGGCACTCGAAGAGCAGTTTGCGCAGTACGTGGGTTGCAAGCACGCGGTGGCCTTGTCTTCGGCCACCGGCGGGATGCACATCACCCTGCTCGCGCTGGGCATCGGCCCGGGCGACGAAGTCATCACCCCGTCGCAGACTTGGGTCTCGACCGCCAACATGATCTCCCTGCTCGGCGCCAAACCGGTGTTCGTCGACGTCGACCGCGACACGCTGATGACCGACGCTGCACGCATCGAAGCGGCCATTACCCCGCGAACCAAAGCGATCATCCCGGTGCACTATGCCGGCGCCGCATTCGATCTCGATCCGCTGTATGCCCTGGCTGACAAGCACGGCATTCCGGTCATCGAAGACGCCGCCCACGCTGCCGGCACCCGCTACAAGGGCCGTCACGTCGGTTCGCAAGGCACGGCGATCTTCTCGTTCCACGCGATCAAGAACATGACCTGTGCCGAAGGCGCGATGTTCGTCACCGACGACGAAGCCCTCGCCAGCCGCGTGCGCATGCTCAAATTCCACGGCCTGGGCGTTGACGCCTATGACCGTCTGACCGGTGGCCGCAAGCCGCAGGCGCAAGTGATGGAACCGGGCTTCAAGTACAACCTGGCCGACATCAACGCCGCGATTGCTTTGGTGCAGCTGCAGCGTCTGGACGAAATAAATGCCCGCCGCACCGAACTGGCTACGGCCTATCTGCAAAAATTCGAAGGCCTGCCGGTGCAGCCGCTGGCCTTGCCCGACTACGCCCAGCAACACGCCTGGCACCTGTTCATCCTGCGCATCGACAGCGAGCGCTGCGGCATGGATCGCGAAGCCTTCATGAAGGATTTGCAGGATCAGGGCATCGGCACCGGTATCCACTTCATTGCCACCCACCTGCACACCTGGTATCGCCAGCGTGACCCCGACCTGTACCTGCCCAACACCGAATGGAACTCGGCGCGGCTTTGCTCGATTCCGCTGTTCCCCGACATGACCGGTCAAGACCTTGATCGCGTTGTCGGTGCCATCGCTCAAATCATGGAAAAACGCCTGTGAAACCTTATCCAATCCGTAGCGTGTCGATCGTCATCCCGGTCTACAACGAACAGGAAAGCCTGCCCGAGCTGCTGCGTCGCACCGAAGCGGCCTGCCGCCAGTTGCATCACGACTTCGAAATCGTGCTGGTCGACGACGGCAGCCGCGACGAGTCGGCCAACATGCTTGAAGAAGCCGCCGGACGTGAGAACAGCCCGTTCGTGGCGGTCATCCTCAACCGCAACTACGGTCAGCACGCCGCGATCATGGCCGGTTTCGAACAGTGCAAGGGCGACGTGGTGATCACCCTCGACGCCGACCTGCAGAACCCGCCGGAAGAAATCCCGCGTCTGGTGGCCGAAGCCGAAAAAGGTTACGACGTGGTCGGCACCGTGCGCGGCAATCGTCAGGACTCGGCGCTGCGCCGTTATCCGTCGAAGCTGATCAACCTTGCGGTGCAGCGTTCTACCGGCGTCGCCATGAGCGACTACGGCTGCATGCTGCGCGCCTACCGCCGCACCATCATCGACGCGATGCTCGCCTGCCGCGAACGCAGCACGTTCATCCCGATCCTGGCCAACAGCTTCGCCCGCCACACCACCGAAATCGTCGTGGCCCACGCCGAGCGTGAACACGGCGACTCGAAATACAGCCCGATGCGCCTGATCAACCTGATGTTCGACCTGATCACCTGCATGACCACCACTCCGTTGCGTTTGCTGAGCATCGTCGGCTTCGCCATGGCCGGGCTGGGTGTGCTGTTCGCCGTCGCGCTGATCGTTTTGCGCCTGGCGTTCGGTGCCGGTTGGGCCGGTGACGGCATGTTCGTGCTGTTCGCCGTACTGTTCGTGTTCACCGGTGGCCAGTTCATCGGCATGGGGCTGCTGGGTGAATACCTGGGCCGCATGTACAGCGATGTCCGCGCCCGCCCACGCTTCTTCATCGAAAAGGTGCTGCGCAGCCAGCCGGCCACTCCGGTCCCTGCCGTCACCGTTGATGGTCTTTCCTCTACCGCTACTTCTTCTACTTCCGATCAGGTTCTCTCATGAGTGCAAAAACTGTTGTCTTCGCCTACCACGATATTGGCTGCGCCGGCATTGAAGCCCTGCTCAACAGCGGCTATGACATTGCAGCAGTGTTCACTCACGCCGACGATCCGAAAGAAAATGCGTTCTACGCGTCGGTTGCACAGCTGTGCGCCAACAAAGGCATCCCGGTACACGCGCCGGAAGACGCCAACCACCCGCTGTGGATCGAGCGCATCGCCAAGCTGGACCCGGAGTACATCTTCTCCTTCTACTACCGCAACCTGCTGAGCGAGCCACTGCTGGCCCTGGCCAAAAAAGGCGCGTTCAACCTGCACGGTTCGCTGCTGCCACGCTACCGCGGTCGCGCTCCGGCGAACTGGGTGCTGGTCAATGGCGAAACCGAAACCGGCGTCACCCTGCACCGCATGGTCAAGCGCGCTGATGCCGGCGCCATCGTTGCCCAGCAACGCGTTGCCATCGAGCGCAGCGACACCGGTCTGACCCTGCACGCCAAACTGCGCACTGCCGCCAGCGACCTGCTGCGCGACACCCTGCCGAACATGCTGCAAGGCAAGATCACCGAAACCCCGCAGGACGAATCGAAAGCCACCGTGTTCGGTCGTCGCACCCCGGCGGACGGCAAACTGGTCTGGGCCAAACCGGCCGAAGAACTGTTCAACCTGGTGCGCGCCGTGACTCGTCCGTACCCGGGCGCTTTCTGCGCCGTGGGTGAGCACAAGCTGATCGTCTGGAGCGCCGACGTCGTCAAGGGCAACGAAGGCCAGGCACCAGGCCGCGTGATCAGCGTCGATCCGCTGCGCATTGCCTGCGGTCAGGACTCGCTGGTGATCAACGCCGGTCAGCGCAACGACAACGGTCTGTACCTCAGCGGCCCGCAACTGGCAAACGAACTGGGTCTGGTTGACGGTTCGCTGCTGCGCGGTGCCGAATCCGGTCGTGCGCCACGTCGTACTCGCGTGCTGATTCTGGGCGTCAACGGCTTCATCGGTAACCACCTGTCCGAGCGCCTGCTGCGTGACGACCGCTACGAAGTCTACGGTCTGGACATCGGCTCCGACGCCATCGACCGTCTGCGCAGCCACCCGCACTTCCACTTCGTCGAGGGTGACATCAGCATTCACTCCGAGTGGATCGAGTACCACATCAAGAAGTGCGACGTGGTTCTGCCACTGGTAGCCATCGCCACCCCGATCGAATACACCCGCAACCCGCTGCGCGTATTCGAACTGGACTTCGAGGAAAACCTCAAGCTGGTTCGCTACTGCGTCAAGTACAACAAACGCGTGATCTTCCCGTCGACCTCCGAAGTCTATGGCATGTGCCAGGACAAGAACTTCGACGAAGACAGCTCGAACCTGATCGTCGGCCCGATCAACAAGCAGCGCTGGATCTACTCGGTCTCCAAGCAACTGCTGGACCGCGTGATCTGGGCTTACGGCGCCAAAGGCCTGAACTTCACCCTGTTCCGTCCGTTCAACTGGATGGGCCCGCGTCTGGACCGTCTGGATTCGGCGCGTATCGGCAGCTCCCGCGCCATCACCCAACTGATCCTCAATCTGGTGGAAGGCACGCCAATCCGTCTGTTCGACGGTGGCGAGCAGAAGCGTTGCTTCACTGACATCGCTGACGGCGTTGAGGCACTGGCGCGGATCATCGATAACGACAACGACGCCTGCAACGGCCAGATCATCAACATCGGCAACCCGGACAACGAAGCCAGCATCCGTCAGTTGGGCGAAGAGCTGCTGCGTCAGTTCGAAGCGCACCCGCTGCGCCACAACTTCCCGCCGTTCGCCGGTTTCCGCGACGTGGAAAGCAAGGCGTTCTACGGCGCCGGTTACCAGGACGTGGAACACCGCAAGCCAAGCATCGCCAACGCCAAGCGCCTGCTGAACTGGGAGCCGACCGTGGAAATGCGCGAAACCATCGGCAACACCCTGGACTTCTTCCTGCGTGAAGCCATGCTCGAAATCGCGGACAAGAAGTAATGCAGGCAGGTCTTCGTATCGATGTCGACACCTACCGTGGCACCCGTGAAGGTGTGCCACGACTGTTGGAGATGCTCGACGAGGCGCAGGTCAAGGCAACGTTTTTCTTCAGTGTCGGCCCGGACAACATGGGTCGACATCTGTGGCGCCTGATCCGCCCGCAGTTCCTCTGGAAAATGCTGCGTTCAAACGCTGCCGGCCTGTACGGCTGGGACATTCTGCTGGCCGGCACCGCCTGGCCCGGCAAACCGATTGGTCGCGATCTCGGGCACCTGATGCGTCAGGCCCGGGACGCCGGTCACGAAGTCGGCCTGCACGCCTGGGATCACCATGGCTGGCAGGCCAATGCCGGGCGCTGGAGCGAGGCCCAACTGATCGAGCAGATCCGTCGGGGCGTCGACACCCTCAGCGATATTCTCGGGGAAAAGATCCAGTGCTCGGCCTCCGCCGGTTGGCGTGCGGACGAGCGCGTGATCGAGGCTAAACAGGCCTTCGGCTTTCGCTACAACAGCGATTGCCGCGGGCAAAGCCTGTTCCGTCCGCTGCTGGCTGATGGCACGCCGGGGACGCCGCAGATTCCAGTGGACCTGCCGACCTTCGATGAGGTCGTCGGCCCGACCGTGGCTGCCAGCGATTTCAACGCCTTCATCCTCGACCGGTTTCGCCAGCAAGCACTCAACGTCTATACCATTCATGCCGAAGTAGAAGGGATTCTGATGGCTCAGGACTTTCGTCAATTGCTGGCCGATGCACGCCAGCGCAACATTGACTTCAAACCGCTGGGCGACTTGTTGCCCGAGTTTTTCAACACCTTGCCCGTGGGCCGCGTTCAACGCGGTGTGCTCGAAGGCCGTGAAGGCTGGCTGGGAGTGCAAGGCGCATGAGCAAACGCTGGGCATTGCCGTTGCTGGTAGTACTTTGCCTGCTGGCCTATCTGCTGCCGCTGGGCACCCATGGCTTGTGGATTCCCGATGAAACCCGTTACGCGCAGATCAGCCAGAGCATGCTGCTGAGCGGTGACTGGGTATCGCCACACTTCATGGGTTTGCGTTACTTCGAAAAACCGATTGCCGGCTACTGGATGATCGCCATCGGGCAGGAGCTGTTCGGACAGAACCTGTTCGGCGTGCGTTTCGCCTCGGCGCTGAGCACGGGCTTGAGTGTATTGCTGGGTTACCTGATCGCTCGCCGGTTATGGAACGACCCACGCAAGAGCCTGGTCTGCGCCCTGCTCTACATGAGCTTCACCGTGGTTGCCGGTCAGGCCGGTTACGCCAACCTCGATCCGCAATTCACCTTCTGGGTCAACCTGAGTCTCGTGGCGTTGTGGTTTGCCCTGGACAGCCGCACTGGCGGGCAACGCTTCGCAGGTTGGGCGGTATTGGGGCTGGCCTGCGGCATGGGGTTCATGACCAAGGGCTTTCTGGCCTGGGCGTTGCCGGTGCTGATCGCTTTGCCGTGGATGCTCTGGCAAAAGCGCTGGCGTGAACTGCTGGTGTTCGGTCCTGTAGCGATTGTCGTGGCGATTGCGGTCAGCCTGCCGTGGGCACTGGCGGTTCATTCCCATGAACCGGACTACTGGCGGTTCTTCTTCTGGCATGAACATATCCGTCGTTTTGCCGGCGACGATGCCCAGCATGACTCACCATGGTGGTTCTATCTGCCGCTGCTGGTGGCGTTCAGCTTGCCGTGGGTCGGTCTGTTGCCGGCCAGCTTCAAGCAAGCCTGGCAAACCCGCGCGCAACCGACCATTGCCTTCCTGCTGCTGTGGCTGCTGATGCCGCTGCTGTTTTTCAGCCTGAGCAACGGCAAGCTGCCGACCTACATCCTGCCTTGCCTGCTGCCGATGGCATTGCTGCTGGGCAATGCGCTGGCGGACCGGTTGCGTCTGGAACAGGGCCGTGCCTTGAGCATCAACGGCCTGCTCAATCTGCTGCTGGGCATTGTGCTGCTGATTGCGCTGGTTTATCTGCAACTGAAAAAACCGGTGTACGACCATGAGCTGCACAGCCTGGTGCTGGTGTTCATTGCCCTGATCGGCTGGATCATCGCCAACCTGGCGCAAGCGTTCCTGCCGTTGCAATGCTGGGCCGCACCGGCGCTGGGCAGTCTGTTGCTGGCCGGGATCCTGCCGGCGGCATTGCCCAAATCGGTGGTGGCCAACAAGACCCCGGACCAGTTCATCCTGCATCACATGGACGAGCTGTCCGACACCACACACTTGTTGAGCAACGATCTGGGCGCTGCTTCCGCGCTGGCCTGGCGTCTGCAACGGCCCAATGTCGCGTTGTACAACACCGTGGGTGAGTTGAAATACGGCCTGTCCTACCCCGAAGGCGCCGAGCAGCGGATCACCACCGACAAGGTGCAAGCCTGGGTGCGTGATGCCCGTCGTACCGGTTCGGTCGGTGTGGTCATGCGGGTCAAGGGCGATGACGAGTTGCACGAAGTCGACCTGCTGCCCAAGGACGGCACCCGCTACGAATCGGGCAACCTGGTGATCATGGTTCTGCCCAAGGATCCGTCATGAGCTGGATTCTGCTGCTGACGGCATGCCTGCTGACCTGCCTGGGTCAGGTTGCGCAGAAATACGCGGTGGAGAGCTGGCGCGGAGTCGACTCGTCCTGGGCCGACAAATTGCGTTCGCCGTGGTTGTGGCTGGCGCTGATTGCGCTGGGCAGCGGGCTGCTGGTCTGGTTGCTGGTGTTGCAGCGGCTTGAAGTGGGCATCGCTTACCCGATGCTCAGCCTCAACTTTGTGCTGATCACGCTGATTGCACGGTTTGTCTTTCGCGAGCCAATCGACCGCCAGCATTGGCTGGGCGTGGCGCTGGTGATCGGCGGTGTGGTCTTGCTGGGGCAACAGTCATGAGTCAGGCACGCGGTATCGGTTTTGCCCTGGCCAGCGTCGGGCTGGTCAGTGGCGCGCAACTGGGTATGCGCTGGAGCATGACGCGCCTGCCGCAACCGGAACAATGGCTGGCGGCGCTGAGCGCCGGCAGCGTTGATCTGGCGGCATTGGCCGTGGTGCTGGCGGCGATTTTCGCCTACGCCCTGTCGATGCTCTGCTGGCTCGCGGCGCTGCGCGATCTGCCACTCGGGCGGGCTTATTCGCTGCTGAGCATCAGTTACGCACTGGTTTATCTGCTGGCGGCCAGTCTGCCGCTGTTCAACGAATCCTTCAGTTTTACGAAATCACTGGGCGTGGCACTGGTCATGCTCGGGGTCATCACTATTAACACTCGTCCGTCTCGTGCGCCCGAATTCAGGAGTGCTCCATGAAAATCACAGTATTTGGTAGCGGTTATGTCGGCCTGGTGCAGGCCGCCGTGTTGGCCGAAGTCGGTCACGACGTCGTGTGCATGGACATCGATCAGAAGAAAGTCGAACTGCTGCGCCAGGGTCACGTCAGCATTTTCGAACCGGGCCTGTCGAGCCTGGTGCGCGAAGGCCTGGACTCCAGTCGCCTGCATTTCACCTCCGATGAAAAACTCGCCGTGCAGCACGGTCGCGTGGCGTTCATCGCCGTGGGTACGCCGTCCAGCGATGACGGCTCGGCCGATCTGAAATACGTGCTGTCGGTGGGTGACGCCGTGGCGCGCCACCGTGAGCAGCCGCTGATTCTGGTGGAGAAATCCACCGTACCGGTCGGCACCGGCGACACCCTGCGTGCGCACATCCAGGCCGCGCTGGACAAGGCCGGTCGTGAACTGCAGTTCGATATCGTCTCCAACCCGGAATTCCTCAAGGAAGGTTCGGCGGTGTCCGACTGCCGTCGTCCCGACCGCATCGTCATCGGCTGCGAAGGTGACGAAGTGCAGGATGTGATGCGCGACCTGTACTCGCCGTTCAACCGCAACCATGACCGCATCATGTTCATGGACCTGCGCAGCGCCGAGCTGACCAAATACGCCGCCAACTGCATGCTGGCGACCAAGATCAGCTTCATCAACCAGATCGCCGAACTGGCCGAACACCTGGGCGCCGACATCGAATCGGTGCGTCAGGGCATCGGCGCCGATACGCGCATCGGTTATCACTTCATCTACCCGGGCTGCGGTTATGGCGGCTCGTGCTTCCCCAAAGACATGCGCGCGCTGATCCACAGTGCCGAGCAGGCACATTGCTCCAGCGACCTGCTGCAAGCGGTCGAAGCGATCAACGAGCGGCAGAAGCACAAGCTGTTCGACCGCATCAACGCCTTCTACAAAGGTGATCTGCGCGGCAAGACCTTTGCCCTGTGGGGCCTGGCGTTCAAGCCGAACACCGACGACATGCGCGACGCGCCAAGCCGCGTGCTGCTCGACTCGCTGTTCGCTGCCGGCGCCAGTGTGCGCGCGTTCGACCCGGAAGCGATGCAGGAAACCCAGCATCTGTACCCGAACGAAGAAAAACTGATGCTGATGGGCACTCCGGAATCGGTGTTGGCCGGTTCCGACGCGCTGATCATCTGCACCGAATGGCAGCAGTTCAAGGCGCCGGATTTCGATCTGATCCAGCAACGCCTGAAAGCCCCGGTAATCTTCGACGGCCGCAACCTGTACGACGCCGAGCGTCTGGCGCGCAACGGCTTCAAGTACTTCCCGATCGGCCGTGGCGATTCGCGCAAACTGCCGATGCCGCTGCAGCAGTGGCCCAACACTGCGCACGTCGCTTGATCACGTTGTCGCCTGTCATCCGCCGGCAGTCCCTGATCGCAGGGCTGCTGGCGCTGTTGCTGTTCATCGCCGGGGTTTACGGACAGGCTCCCATTGGCTTTGACTCACGCTTCGTACTGTTTGCCCAGGAGATGTTGCGACACGGGCCAAGCGTTTTCCCGACCACCTACGGCCAGCCGTACGCCGACTATTCGGCGCTCTCGACGCTGTTCATCTGGCTGTTGTCGCTGCCCTTCGGTGCGGTCAACACCTTGACCGCGTGGCTGCCCAGTGCCATCGCCGGCGGCGTGATCGTGACGTTGATGTACCGCTTGCTGGCGGTGCATTCGCAGCGCTGGGCGTTGATCAGCATCGCGCTGCTGTTGCTCACCAGCACCTTCGTCACCGAAGTGCGCGCCGTATCGCAGGACCTGATGCTCGCCGCCGTGGCGTTGTCGGTGTTTTACCTGGGTTACGCGCGTGACCACTTCGGTTCCGGCCCTCGCTGGCCGTTGATCTTCGTCCTGTTGCTGTTGGGCTTCGGAATCCGCGGGCCCATCGGCCTGGTGGTACCGACCGGCATGCTCTGCAGTTATTACCTGCTCAACCGTGAGTGGAAACGCCTGCTGGTGTTCGGTGTGCTGGCGTCGATCCTGCTCGCCGTGTGCGTCGGTTTGCTGTTGTGGCTGGCAAAGCTCAGCGGGGGCGAAAGCTTCCTGCAGGACGTGATCCGCATGCAGTTCATGGGGCGCATGGACGGCAGTGAAGGCGTCAGCGGTTCGCTGTATTACTTCACCAGTTCCCTGGGCAACTACGCGCTGGCGTATCCGCTGGCGATCCTGGCGTTGGCGGCGACCTGGCTGAGCAAACCCCATCAGCGCGGGCCAGCGTTGCGTCTGGTGCAATATTGCGCGGCTGCCGGGTTGATCGTCATGGTCGGCCTGTCGATTCCGCAGGCGAAGAAGGCGCGTTACCTGCTGCCGATGTTGCCGATGGCGGCGATCATTGCGGCGTATCCGTTCCAGGTGCTGCACGGGCGAGTGTTCCGGGTATTGCGTGGGGTGACTCAAGGTATCTGGCTGGTGACGCCGGGCTTGTTGATGGTGGCTCTGCTGGTTGCCAGGCGCCGGTTTCCCGAGCATCTGAACGGTCTCACCCTGATGCTGGTTGTACTCGGCGCTCTGCAATTGCTCGCCTTGTCGCGGTTGGTGATCCCGCGCTGGCGTGCCGAGGTGTTGGCGCTGTGCTCGGTACTGGCACTGTGGACGGTGTATGCCGCCGTGTTCGAACCGGTGGAGCGGCGTCTGTACGACACGCAGGCATTCAGTCGCGCTGCCTTTGCGCAGGTACAGGCCAATCCGGCACCGCTGGTACTGCATGGCATGGGCAAGGACGCCAAGGCGATCAAGTTCATGGTCAACGTCGAGCAGGATCTGCAACCGCAATTCACCGAGACGGTGCAGCAACTCGAGGCGCTCAAGGGGCCGGCGTGGTTGATGATAGACAGCAAGGACCTGCAAACGCTGCAAGGCACCTCGCTGGCTGGCCTGCAACCGGTGTTGACCGGGCGTTTCGACAAGAACGATTACGTGCTGTTGTACCTCAAGCCCTTGTAGGAACTGCTTGAGGCTGCGATCTTGGGCTTCTGAAAAAGCTTGAAAGATCGCAGCCTGCGGCAGCTCCTACAGGGATTTGGTAATCATGAGTTTTGTTGTACGCCGGGCGCAGCAGCGTGATGCCGCCGCCCTCCCCGCCATCGAACGATCGGCCGCCGAGCTGTTTCGTACAGACCCGACCCTCGCTTGGCTTGCCGACACTGACGTGGCAAGCGCCGCGCAGCACCGCCAAGCCATCGACCATGGCCACGTCTGGGTCGCCGAAAATGCCTCGGCGCAACTCGCAGGTTTTATCCGCGCGCTGGATTTCAACAACCTGCTGCACATTGAAGAGCTGTCGGTCAGCCTCGCGTTTCAGGGACAAGGCTTGGGCCGACAACTGGTGCTGGCCGCGATTGAACATGCCCGCCTTCAGCACATGCACGCCGTGACCCTGACCACGTTTCGCGACGTGCCGTGGAATGCGCCTTTCTATGAACGGATGGGGTTCGTGGTCGCAGCAGCGGATGGACTTGAGGCGCACCTGAGCGAGGCACTGCAAAAAGAAGTCGAACACGGTTTTGCCGCCGAGCGACGCTGCGCCATGCGTCTGCCCCTAGACTGAGAACACTGCAAATCCCCTCTGTGGGAGCGGCGGTGCGACGATTCGACTTGCTCGCGAAGGCAGTGTGTCTGCTAATAAATATGCTGAATGTGCCGGCCCCTTCGCGAGCAAGCCCGCTCCCACAAGGGGATTTACGCTGTGTCAGGTTGACCGCTGAGCGGGACCCGGTGAGGATGGCAAGGCTCACCCGCGCATTCTGAAATAAGGACATTGATCTCTTCGTGGCCACCTACTCCCGCCTGATCCGCCGACTGATGATCACCTCGCTGAGCATCGTCATCAGTCGCGCCCTGATCAGTCCGCTGCTGACCCTGTTCCTCAGCAACAAACTGGGCCTCAACCCGCAGGACGTCGGTCTGCTGTTGGGCATCGCGGTGTTCAGTGCCACGCTGCTGTCGCTGTACGGCGGCTACATCATTGACCGCCTCGACAAGCGTCAGCTGTTGATCCTGACCATGCTGTCCAGCGGTGTCGGCCTGATGCTGCTGAGCTTCGCGCAGAATCTGTACCTGGTCACGCTGGTGTTGATCATCAGTGAAACCGCCTCTGCACTGTTCCTGATCTGTTCCAAAGCGATGCTCAGTGAAAACCTGCCGGTGGGCCAGCGGGTCAAGGCGTTTTCGCTGAATTACACACTGACCAATATCGGCTACGCCGTCGGCCCGATGATTGGCGTGGTGATTGCCGGGGTGCAGCCCTCCGCGCCGTTTATCGTCGCCGGGCTGATTGCCGCTGGCAGCATTTTCCTGCTGCTGCGCGTCTCCCGGGAAGTGGACCCTTTGGCATCGGTCAGTCAACCGCAGAGTTTCCTGAAAACCCTGATCATCCTCAAAAACGACCGCACGATGATCCTGTTTACCCTCGGTTGCCTGCTCAGCACTCTGGTTCACGGGCGCTTCACCCTGTACCTGTCGCAATACCTGCTGGCGACTCACACCCAGCAACAGACGCTCGACACCATGGCCGCCCTGCTCGCCTGCAACGCGATCACGGTGATCCTGCTGCAATACCAGATCGGGCGCTTTCTCAAGCGCGAACACCTGCGGTTCTGGATTGCCGGCGGCACCGCGTTGTTCATCGTCGGTCTGGTCGGCTTCAGCCTGGCGGACAGCCTCGTCGGCTGGTGCGTGGCGATGTTCATCTTCACCCTCGGCGAGATGATCATTTACCCGGCGGATTTCCTCTTCATCGACACCCTGGCCCCGGAAGAGCTGCGCGGCAGTTACTACGGTGCGCAGAATCTGGCAGCGCTGGGCGGCGCATTGAGTCCGGTGATGTGCGGATTCCTGCTGATGCACACGCCGGCGCCCAGCATGTTTTACGCCTTGAGCGCACTGGCCGCACTGGGTGGGTATCTATGCTTTGTCAGCGGACGGCGCGTGGCGACAATTCAAAAATAATGCATTGAAACTGCATTTATATGAATTTGTCAGCATCGAGTTTGATCGGCACACTGTGCGCGTTCCTCCCCCAATAGCTGGAACACTTCGAGGGCTTTCCGGATTGCCGGACGAGTCCTTTTTTTTGCCTCCAATTTAGCGCAAGGACCCGATTCACATGCTCGCTCGCTGGTTGCCCGCCGCCATCAACACCCGCCCCACCGAATGGAGCCGCGCCGCCATCGGCATGGCACTGGGCACGCTGATCAGTGTCTGGGTGTGCAGTCAGGTGTTCGGCATTGAAGTGGCGTACCACCTGATCGGGCCGCTGGGTGCATCGGCGG
>NZ_QAIK01000052.1:60009-66842 GCF_003061005.1 Pseudomonas sp. HMWF021
GTGTCGTCCGGCGCCCTCGCCCAGCCGTGGTCGATCATCGGCGGCTACCTGTGCGCCAGTGTTGTCGCGCTGCTGGTGGCCCACGTCCTCGGCCGAACCTTGGGCAGTGCCTGTCTGGCGGCGGGCATGGCTCTGATTTTGATGTGCTGGTTGCGTTGCCTGCATCCGCCGGCCGGTGCACTGGCCCTGACCCTGGTGCTGGCCGATCCCGCCACCATCGCCATGGACTGGAAAGCCATGGAGCCGGTCATGCTCGCCGCCGCCTGCATGCTGCTCAGCGCCCTGGCCTACAACAACCTCACGCGCATCCGCTACCCGAAACGCCCGGCCGAGCCGGCGCCTGTGGTTGCTCCGGTCGACAGCCAGGCAGTTACCGCCGAGGATTTGAAACTGGCCTTGGCCGACATGGAAGCGTTCATCGACGTCACCCCCGAAGACCTCGAACAACTAATCCACGCCAGCGAACTGCACGCCAAGCGCCGCAGCATCAGCAAAGTCTTCTCCTGACACCCCGAACTCCCTGTAGGAGCTGCCGAGTGCAACGAGGCTGCGATCTTTCAAGATCAAAAGATCGCAGCCTTCGGCAGCTCCTACACAAACAAATAGCGATCAAGCACCGCAACATCGGCCAAGTCTTCTCCTGACACCCCACACTCCCTGTAGGAGCTGTCGAGTGCAACGAGGCTGCGATCTTTCAAGATCAAAAGATCGCAGCCTTCGGCAGCTCCTACACCCGCAGATAGCGATTTTTCGCTAAGGCAAAAACGCAAACTCCCCCTGCACATATCCCGGTTGTACACGGCAAATTTGCACTGTTACGATCCGTCAACGCTCGCGCGCGAGCTTCTCGAATAAAGACAATAAAAGCAGGGAGTTAGTGATGACTGCTCAGGCTTCATCCCCGCGGACCCCGTCCATGGATGCCACGCAAAACGAAGTGCTGGCCGAGGTTCGCAATCACATCGGTCATCTGACCCTCAACCGCCCCGCCGGTCTCAACGCCATCACCCTCGACATGGTTCGCCAGTTGCAGCAGCAACTCGATGCCTGGGCCGCTGATGCCAATGTGCACGCCGTGGTGCTGCGCGGTGCCGGTGAAAAGGCTTTCTGCGCCGGTGGCGATATCCGTTCGCTGTACGACAGTTTCAAAAGCGGCGATACGCTGCACGAAGATTTCTTCGTCGAGGAATATGCCCTCGACCTGACCATTCATCACTACCGCAAACCGGTGCTGGCGCTGATGGACGGTTTCGTTCTTGGTGGTGGCATGGGCCTGGTGCAAGGTGCGGATCTGCGCATTGTGACCGAGAAGAGCCGCCTGGCGATGCCGGAAGTGGCCATCGGTTATTTCCCGGATGTCGGCGGCAGCTATTTCCTCTCGCGGATTCCCGGTGAACTGGGGATCTATCTGGGCGTCAGCGGTGTACAGATTCGCGCAGCCGATGCGTTGTACTGCGGGCTGGCCGATTGGTATGTCGACAGCAACCGACTGGCAAGCCTCGACGAACAGCTTGATCACCTGGAATGGCAAAGCACGCCGCTCAAGGACCTGCAGAACCTGCTCGCCAAAAACGGCGTGCAAACCCTGGCCGATGCACCGCTGGAGAAACTGCGCCCGGCCATCGACCACTTCTTCGCCCTGCCCGACGTACCGAGCATCGTCGAGCAACTGCGCGCGGTCACCGTTGCCGACAGCCATGAGTGGGCGACCACCACGGCCGATCTGCTGGACACTCGCTCGCCGCTGGCAATGGCCGTGACGCTGGAGATGCTCCGGCGCGGCCGGCAACTGAGCCTGGAACACTGCTTCGCCCTCGAACTGCATCTGGATCGTCAGTGGTTCGAGCGCGGCGACCTGATCGAGGGCGTACGTGCCCTGCTGATCGACAAAGACAAGACACCACGCTGGAACCCGCCGACCCTTGCCGCGTTGCACGCCGAGCACGTCGCGGGTTTCTTCCACGGTTTTGATGAGAGCGGGAGCTGAGCCATGCACGATCTCGAACTGACTGAAGAACAAGTGATGATCCGCGACATGGCCCGGGACTTTGCCCGTGGCGAAATCGCGCCCCACGCGCAAGCCTGGGAAAAGGCCGGCTGGATCGACGACGCGCTGGTGGCGAAGATGGGCGAACTGGGCCTGCTGGGCATGGTGGTGCCCGAGGAATGGGGCGGCACCTACGTCGATTACGTGGCGTACGCGCTGGCAGTGGAAGAGATTTCTGCCGGCGACGGCGCGACCGGTGCGTTCATGAGCATCCACAACTCGGTGGGCTGCGGCCCGGTCATGAACTACGGCAGTCAGGAGCAGAAACAGACCTGGCTGGCCGACCTTGCCAGCGGTCAAACCATCGGCTGCTTCTGCCTGACCGAACCGCAGGCCGGCTCCGAAGCGCACAACTTGCGCACCCGCGCCGAACTGCGCGACGGCCAGTGGGTGATCAACGGCGCCAAGCAATTCGTCAGCAACGGCAAACGGGCGAAACTGGCGATCGTGTTTGCGGTAACCGACCCGGACCTGGGCAAGAAAGGTATTTCCGCGTTTCTGGTGCCCACCGATACCCCGGGGTTCATTGTCGATCGCACCGAACACAAGATGGGCATCCGCGCTTCCGACACCTGTGCGGTGACCCTGAACAACTGCAGCATTCCCGAGGCCAATCTGCTCGGCGAGCGCGGCAAAGGCCTGGCGATTGCCCTGTCCAACCTCGAAGGCGGCCGCATCGGCATCGCCGCGCAGGCCCTGGGCATTGCCCGGGCAGCGTTTGAAGCGGCGCTGGTTTACTCCCGTGATCGCATTCAGTTCGGCAAACCGATCAACGAACACCAGAGCATCGCCAACCTGCTGGCCGACATGCACATGCAGATCAACGCGGCGCGTCTGATGATCCTGCACGCGGCGCGTCTGCGCACGGCGGGCAAGCCGTGTCTGTCGGAGGCTTCACAGGCCAAGCTGTTTGCTTCGGAAATGGCCGAGAAAGTCTGTTCCTCGGCGATTCAGATTCATGGCGGGTATGGGTATCTGGAAGACTATCCGGTGGAGAAGTACTACCGCGATGCGCGGATTACCCAGATCTATGAAGGGTCGAGCGAGATTCAGCGGATGGTGATTGCGCGCGAGCTGAAGAACTACCCGCTGTAAAAGCAAAAGATCGCAGCCTTCGGCAGCTCCTACAGGTAACCGGTGCAGGAGCTGCCGAAGGCTGCGATCTTTTGATGTTGCCTCAAAAACTTCGCGAGCAAGCCCGCTCCCACGATCTGCTTCGTACAAAAATCCAGTGTGGGAGCGAGCTTGCTCGCGAAGACGTCAGCCAGGACGACGCATTACTTACCGGTAAACTCCGGCGCACGCTTGGCCACAAACGCCGCCATGCCTTCCTTCTGATCCTGCGTGGCAAACGCCGCATGGAACACCCGGCGCTCAAAGCGCACGCCTTCGGTCAGGTTGACCTCAAAGGCACGGTTGACGCTTTCCTTGACCATCATCGCAATCGGCAGCGATTTGCTGGCGATCACTGCCGCCACCTTCAGCGCCTCGTCGAGCAATTCATCGCTCGGCACGATCCGCGCAACGATGCCGCAACGTTCAGCTTCCACCGCATCGATCATCCGCCCGCTGAGGCACATTTCCATGGCCTTGGCCTTGCCTACCGCGCGGGTCAGGCGCTGGGTGCCGCCCATGCCCGGCAGTACGCCGAGGTTGATTTCCGGTTGGCCGAATTTGGCATTGTCGCCGGCCAGAATGAAGTCGCACATCAACGCCAGTTCGCAACCGCCACCGAGAGCAAACCCGTTGACCGCAGCGATGATCGGCTTGCGACGGTTGGCCACGCGGTCGCTGTCGCTGAACAGGTCATCCATGTAGATCTGTGGATAGGTCAGCTCGGCCATTTCCTTGATGTCGGCGCCGGCAGCGAAGGCTTTCTTCGAACCGGTGATGACGATGCAACCAATGTTCGCATCCGCTTCCAGACCATCAAGAGCATGGTTCACTTCGCTGACCAGTTGCGCGTTCAGGGCATTCAGCGCCTGCGGACGGTTGAGGGTGATCAGACCAACGCGGCCATGGTGTTCCAGCAGAATCGTTTCGTAGCTCATATAAAAACTCCTGAATTCACACTCCCCCCTGTAGGAGCTGCCGAAGGTTCGGGCCGCGTTCGGACGATCTTTTGCTTTTGATTGTAAAAAACAAGATCAAAAGATCGCAGCCTGCGGCAGCTCCTACACAGGGATGGGTTAAAGGTTGCGTGAGATGACCATGCGCTGAATGTCGCTGGTGCCTTCGTAGATCTGGCACACACGCACGTCGCGGTAGATGCGCTCCAGCGGGAAGTCGTTGAGGTAACCGTAACCGCCCAGTGTCTGCAACGCCATCGAGCAGACCTTCTCGGCCATTTCCGAGGCAAACAGTTTCGCCATCGAAGCCTCGACCAATGCCGGCTGACCGCTGTCGCGCAGGGCGGCGGCGTAATGCAACATCTGCCGGGCGACGGCGATCTGCGTGGCCATGTCGGCGAGGCGGAAAGCCACGGCCTGGTGTTCGATAATCGGCTTGCCGAACGTATCGCGCTCACGGGCGTAATCGCGGGCCGCTTCGAACGCGGCGCGGGCCATGCCCACTGATTGCGAGGCGATGCCGACGCGCCCACCTTCGAGGTTGGCGAGGGCAATCCTGTAGCCTTCGCCCTCCTCGCCCAATCGGTTGGCGACCGGCACTTTGACGTCTTCGAAGAGAATCTGGCAGGTGTCGGAGGCGTGCTGACCGAGCTTGTCCTCGACCCGCGCGACTTTATAGCCCGGCGAATCGGTGGGCACGATGAACGCCGTGATGCCGCGTTTGCCGGCACTCGGATCGGTCACCGCAAACACGATCACGATCCCGGCGTTCTGCCCGGAAGTGATGAACTGTTTGCAGCCGTTGAGCACGTAGTGATCGCCTTCCAGCCGTGCACGGGTTTTCAGGCTGCTGGCGTCGGAGCCGGCCTGCGGTTCGGTCAAGGCAAAAGCGCCGAGCATGGCGCCGCTGGCCAGCGGCTTGAGAAAACGCTCGCGCTGGTCGTCGTTGCCGAACTTGAGAATCGGCACGCAGCCGACCGAGTTGTGCACGCTCATGATGGTCGAGCAGGCGCCGTCGCCAGCGGCGATTTCTTCCAGGGCCATTGCGTACGCGAGGTAGCCGGTGTCACAACCGCCCCATTGCTCTGGCACCAGCATGCCGAAGAAGCCCAGTTCGGCCATCTGGCCGATGGCTTCCTTGGGGAAACGATGCTCGCGGTCCCACTCGGCGGCGAACGGTTTGAGCCGTTCCTCGGCAAACTGCCGGGCCATGTCGCGGATCTGGGTCTGGTCTTCGTTGGGAATCATGGTGAATCCTTAAATCCGGTTACACACGGTCCCCTGTAGGAGCTGCCGCAGGCTGCGATCTTTTGACTTTGATTTTTAAAAGCAAGATCAAAAGATCGCAGCCTTCGGCAGCTCCTACAGGGGGAGTGTGTTTAGTAGATGCATTCCACGGCCATGGCCGTGGCTTCGCCGCCGCCGATGCAGATCGCCGCGATCCCGCGTTTCAGGTTTTTCTGGCGCAGGGCCGAGAGCAAGGTCACCAGAATCCGCGCGCCCGAGGCACCGATCGGATGGCCCAGCGCGCAGGCGCCGCCGTGCACGTTGAGTTTGTCGTGGGGGATTTCCAGGTGAGTCATCGCCGCCATCGCCACCACGGCAAACGCTTCGTTGATCTCAAACAGATCGACCTCGTTCAGCGCCCACCCGGTCTTCTTCACCAGCTTCTTGATCGCGCCAATCGGCGCCACCGGAAACAGGCCCGGCGTGTCGGCAAACGCCGCGTGACCGTGAATCACCGCCAGCGGCTTCAGCCCGAGTTTCTGCGCTTGCGACTGGCGCATCAGCACCAGCGCCGCCGCGCCGTCGGAGATCGAACTGGAGTTGGCCGCCGTCACCGTGCCGCCTTCGCGGAACGCCGGTTTCAGCGAGGCGACCTTGTCCAGTTTGGCTTTCGGCGGCTGCTCGTCGTGGCTGATCAGCACCTGTTCCTTGCCGACGGTCACGGTCAGCGGCACGATCTCGGCCTTGAAGCTGCCGTCCTTGATCGCCTGCTGGGCGCGGGTGGTCGAAGCGATGGCAAAGGCATCCTGGGCTTCGCGGCTGAAGTCATTGGTTTCGGCGCAGTCTTCGGCGAAGGTGCCCATCAGGCGGCCCTTGTCGTAGGCGTCTTCGAGGCCGTCGAGGAACATCGAGTCGAGCACCCGGCCATGGCCCATGCGGTAACCGGCGCGGGCACGGTCCAGCAGGTACGGCGAGTTGGACATGCTTTCCATGCCGCCGGCGATCACCACATCGGCGCTGCCAGCCAGCAGCATGTCGTGGGCCAGGATGGTGGTTTCCATGCCCGAACCGCACATCTTGTTGACCGTGGTGCAGCGGGTGGATTTATCCAGCCCGGCGCCCAGTGCCGCTTGACGGGCCGGCGCTTGGCCGAGGCCGGCGGGCAATACGCAACCGAACAACACTTCATCGACCGCATCGCTCGCAACGCCGGCGCGTTCAACCGCAGCCTTGATCGCGGCGGCACCGAGTTGCGGTGCGGTGAGGCTTTTCAGTTCGCCCTGAAAGCCGCCCATCGGGGTGCGGACGGCGCTGACGATAACAATCGGATCGTTGGCAATAGTCATGAGAAATCCTCCTTACTTGGCGGCCATGCGCAAGGCGCCGTCGAGACGGATCACCTCACCGTTGAGCATGCTGTTTTCGATGATATGCCTAACCAGCGCGGCGTACTCGGCAGGTTTCCCAAGGCGTGGCGGGAACGGTACGCC
>NZ_QAIK01000052.1:66852-73297 GCF_003061005.1 Pseudomonas sp. HMWF021
AGGGTCAGGCTGGCGATCGCGCCTTTGGAGGCGGAATATGCGGCCTGACCGATCTGGCCGTCGAACGCAGCAACCGAGGCGGTGTTGATGATCACGCCGCGCTCGCCATCGGCATTGGCTTCGCTCTCGGCGATGGCCGCTGCGGCCAGACGCAGCATGTTGAAGCTGCCGATCAGGTTGACATTGATCACCTGAGCGAAGCTGGACAGTGCATGCGGGCCGTTCTTGCCGAGGATCTTCTCGCCGCGAACGATGCCGGCGCAATTGACCAGGCCATTGAGGCTGCCAAAGGCTTTGACCGTGGCCTGCACTGCCGCTTCGGCAGCGGCTTCGTTGCTGATGTCGGCCACCACGCTTTGCGCGCCGAGGCGCTGGGCCTGGGCGGCTACCGCTTCGGCGTTCATGTCCACCAGCATCACTTTGGCGCCGGCACTGACCAGCAGTTCAGCGCTGGCCACACCCAGGCCGGAGGCGCCGCCGGTGACGATAAAAACCTTGTTCTCGATCTGCATGACTGACTTCCTGATTCAAGCTGAAACGTTGTGCGCCGCGGCCTCTTGAGCCTTGGCGATTTCCTGGTTGCGCAAGATAAAGCGCTGCAATTTGCCGCTTGGGGTTTTCGGCAATTCGCTGACAAATTCGATTTCACGCGGGTACGAGTGCGCGGCCAGACGCTTGCGCACGTGTTGGCGCAGCTCTTCGGCCAGCGCCGGTTCAGCGCGGTATTGCGGGTTGAGCACGACGAAGGCCTTGACCAGCTCGGTGCGCTCCGGATCAGGCTTGCCGACCACGGCGGCTTCAACCACTGCAGGGTGCTCGATCAGCGCGCTTTCGACGTCGAACGGGCCGACGCGATAACCGGAGGTGGTGATCACATCGTCGCTGCGGCCGACGAAGCTGATGCTGCCGTCGGGGTTCCATTCCACGGTGTCGCCGCTGAGGTAGTAATCGCCGACGAAAGCTTTGGTCGGCACGCCTTCGTAGCCGCCGAACCAGCACATCGGCGACTGCGTGCGGTCGATGGCGAGAATGCCCGGCTGGCCGACACCGAGTTCGTTGTAGTGCTCGTCGAGCACCACGATGCGATGCCCCGGCGAGGCGAAACCGGCGGCACCGAGGTGGATCGGGTGCTGCAGACCGTGGTGGTTGCACAGGACCATGCCCAGTTCGGTCTGGCCGTAGTGGTCGTGAATCACCACATTGAGGTTATCGGCGAACCAGCGGATCACTTCCGGATTGAGCGGTTCGCCGGCGCTGCTGACGATGCGCAGCTTGCCCTTGATCGACTTGGCGAACTCGTTGCCGCCGGCAATCAACAAGCGGTACGCGGTCGGCGAGCCAGTGAGGTTGGTGATGCCGTATTTGTTGATCACCCGGCAAGTGCTTTCGAGGGTGAACGGGCCATCGTAAAAGGTGATCGGGTGGCCCATCGACAGCGGGCCGGTGACGCCGAAATAGATGCCATAGGCCCAACCCGGATCGGCGACGTTCCAGAACGAATCTTCGGGGCGCAGGTCCACCGCGTCGCGGGTGTAGCTTTGGAACGCGACGATCGCCTTGAGCGGCACCGACAGTGCTTTCGACGGGCCGGTGGTGCCCGAGGTGAACATCAGCAGGAACGGGTCTTCGCCCGTCAGCAATACCGGTTCGCAAACGCTGGAATAGTTGGCCAGTTCGGCCCAGAAACTGAAATCGCCACGGACGATGCCCTGACCTTTGGCGCCGCCGACGGTGACGACGGTCGGGCAATCGCTGACTTCAGCGAGTTTCGGCCGGTTGACCGCGTCGGTGACCACCACTTTGGCGCCGGAGCTGTTCAGCCGATGTTCGATGGCTTTGGGGCCGAACGCGGTGAACAGCGGCTGATACACCGCGCCGATGCGCCAGGTGGCGAACACGGTGATGAGCAGTTCGATATTACGTGGCAGCAGGCCGGCGACCTTGTCGCCCTTCTGCACGCCTTGTTCGAGAAGGAAATTGGCGAAACGCGCAGCTTTGTCTTGCAGGTCGCTGAAGGTGTACGTCGCACTCGCGCCGTCGCGGCCCTCCCAGAACAGCGCAATGCGCCCCGGCAAGGCGTGGCGGTCGCAACATTCGACGCAGGCGTTGAGCGCCTCCAGCGTGCCGCTGAGTGCAGCGTCCACGGTGTGCTCATAGTTGAACTGTTCGGTGGCAGACAAGTAATCGCGCATTGCCAGAATCCCTCTGTGTTTTTATTAGGCTGGGAGGCGTAAACAACACAGGGATAGTCGCGCTGCGGCGCGGAGGCGGCAATGGTCAAAGCCCTCAAAGTGGCTGACTGGTTTGGCCATGCTTGCACAATGACAAACACCCCCCTGTAGGAGCTGCCGCAGGCTGCGATCTTTTGATCTTGTTTTTTACAACATCAAAGTCAAAAGATCGCAGCCTTCGGCAGCTCCTACAGGGATGTTGTGGGTCAGACGGCTTCGTTAAGGATCAGCGTGCGGTAATGCCCAGGATTGGACCCCGACCATTTGCGAAACGCCTTGTAGAACGAACTCGCATCGGCAAACCCCAGACGCGTGGCGATCTCGACGAAGCTGATCGACGGCTCCGCCAGCCAGGTGATCGCCAGTTCCTTGCGCACGCTGTCCTTGAGGCCCTGATAGGTCTGCCCTTCCTCGGACAAGCGCCGGCGCAGGGTCGAGGCGGACATGCACAGTTGTTGCGCCAAGGCTTCTGTCTCCGGCCACTGTTCGGCGGGCAACTGGCGCAGGTCCTGTTTGATTCGGCTGGCAAGGCTTTGCGGGTCGCGGTACTTCACCAGAATGTTCGCCGGCGCATGGGCCAGAAAGCGTTTCAGCTCTTCAGCGCTGCGTTTGATCGGCAGATCGAGGCAGTCAGCGGCGAAGATCATCCGCGTGCGCGGACGCTCGAAACGCAGGTTTTCCGAGAACATCACCTGGTAATCGTCGCAGAAATCCGGCTCGGCGCAGCGCAGTTCGATCGCCAGAATCGGAATCCGCCGCCCCGCCAGCCAACACGCCACGCCGTGGACGATCATCCAGTAGGTGAAATAGGTGAAGGCGCGGCGCGGTTCGGGGTCGTCTTCGAGCAGGACGATTTCGGCAAGGCTTTGCTGGTGAACCAGTTGCGCGGGCATTTTCTCCAGCATCAGCGAGAGGAAATTCAGCCCCGTGCTCAGCCCGGCAGCCAGGGTGGGTTGCGCCATGGCGCTGCGGCAAAGGAATTCGAGGCTGCCGGACCTGAGTCGGTGCGGATCCATGCCGAAGAACTCGTCATCGCCGCGCCGGGCCAGCAATCGCCAGAGTTTCGCGTATTGCGAAGCAGGCACCCGGCCGTATTCGCTGTGCAGCAGGCCCGGAGCAATCCCGACCTTGTTCAAGACTTCATCCGTGGCCACGCCCGGGGCACAACTTTGCAGCAGCGCTTCACGCACCAGTTGAATGGCGATGGTGTCTTTTTCCGACATGGAGCGAGGCAGACCTTGTTGTTTTCGGGTGACGGGCATCTTAACGCAGGATACGAATCCAGCACGAATCCCCTGTAGGAGCTGCCGCAGGCTGCGATCTTTTGATCTTGTATTTAGAAAATCAAAGTCAAAAGATCGCAGCCTTCGGCAGCTCCTACAGGGGGGACCGTGCGGCAGCGAAAAACATGCCGTTCAGCGAATGTTCAGGTAAATGTCAAGCATCCCCATTTGGGAATGAGTGTCATTATGTTACAACTTAGCCACCTATCTAAATCATTCGTGGTTGCCGCAATGCTCGTTCCCTTTCTGATCATGCTGCGTGAAGGCATTGAAGCCGCGCTGATCGTTGGCATCATCGCCAGCTACCTGCAACAGACCGGCCGTGGCCAATGGATGCCGGCGGTGTGGATCGGCGTGTTTCTCGCCGCTGCGCTGGCGCTGCTGGTCGGCGGCGGTCTGGAGCTGGTCAGCGCCGAATTCCCGCAGAAACAGCAGGAGCTGTTCGAAGGCGTGGTCGGGCTGGTGGCCGTGGGGATTCTCAGTTCGATGGTGTTCTGGATGCGCAAGGTCGCGCGGTCGATCAAGCATTCGTTGCAGGCCTCGCTGGATCATGCCCTGACCGCTTCAAAGCATCAGGTGATCGCGCTGATTGCCATGGTGTTCTTCGCTGTGGCTCGCGAAGGTCTGGAAACTGTGTTCTTCCTGCTTGCGGTGTTCCAGCAGAGCGAGGGCCCGGGCGCGCCGATCGGTGCCCTGCTCGGCCTGGTGCTGGCGATTGTCGTCGGTTTCCTGATTTACAGCGGCAGCATGCGCCTGAACCTGTCGGCGTTCTTCAAGTGGACCGGGCTGTTCATTCTGGTGGTTGCCGCCGGGATACTCGCCAACTCGGTGCAAGCCCTGCATGAGGCAGGCCTGTGGAATCACCTGCAAACCGTGCTGTTCGACTTCAGTGCGACGTTGCCGATGGATGGCCCGCTGGGTTCGGTACTGGCCGGCATGTTCGGTTATCAGGATGCGCCGACCGTCAGCACCCTCGGTGCGTACCTGATCTATCTGGTGGTGGCGCTGTTGATGTTTTTCTACCCCGCCGCGCCTGCTGCGCCCAAGCCAGTCAAATCGTCTTCCGTTTCCAGCCAATAAGGGCATCCATGTCAAAGCCTAATACTCCCCAGGCCTCCCCTCCCCGCGCCTTGCGCTGGGCGGTGGCCGGTTCGGTGGTCGTGATGATTGCCGCCGGAGGCCTGTTCTACTACGCCTCGAAAATGGCCGCGGCCAAGCGTCAGCACAACCATGACGAAGTGGTGGTCAACATCAACGCGCACAGTTGCGAGCCGAACGAGCTGACGGTTCCTGCCGGCCGCGCCAGTTTCCGCATCGTCAACCGCTCCGACCGCGCAGTGGAGTGGGAAATTCTCGACGGCGTGCTGGTGATCGAAGAGCGCGAGAACATCGCCCCGGGCCTGAGCCAGGTGATCAACGCCAACCTGCAACCCGGCGACTACGCGATCACGTGCGGCCTGCTGAGCAACCCTCGCGGCGTGCTGCACGTGACGCCGACGGCGGCCTCCGATGCTGCCGCCAAGGCCAAGCCGTCGATGGTCGCTTTCGTCGGGCCGCTGTCGGAGTTCCGCGTGTATCTGGCGAGCCAGAGCAGCGCACTGATCAAAGCCGTGACGGCGCTCAACGACGCCATTGCCAGCGGCGACCTCGCCCAGGCGCAAACCCTGTACCTGCCGGCGCGCGCCGCCTATCAGCGTCTGGCCCCGGCGGCGCAACGTCTGGCGGAACTGGACAACAGCATCAATGCCCGCGCCGACTACTTCGAGAAGCGCGAACAGGATCCGGCCTTCGTCGGCTTCCACCGCATCGAATACGTGCTGTTCCAGCAACGCAAACTCGACGCTCTGGCGCCCATTGCCCAGCGCCTGCTGGCCGATGTCACCACGCTCAAACAACAACTGCTGGCCCAGTCCCTGCCGCCGGAGCAATTGGTGAGCATCGTGGTGCGCAACCTCAACACCCTGGCCGACGTGCGCGCCGCCAGCGGTGAAGAGGAACGCTACAGCCACGCCGACCTCAACGGTTTTGCCGGCAACCTGGAGACCGCACACAAGGTCGTCGAATTGCTGCGGCCGATGCTGAGCAAGTCGGCGCCGGATCTGCTGCCGAAAATCGACAGTGCACTGAGCGATTTCGACAGCGTACTGAACAGCTTCAAGGTCAAGGACGGCTACGCCACTTACGACACGGTCAGCGGCGAACAACGCAAACAGATCGCCGACAAGGCTCAGGCCCTGGCCGACGCACTGGATGGCATCGACCCCGCCCTCGGCCTCTCCGGCCTGTAAGCAGAAGACGAATACCGATGAAAGATTTGCAAAACCTCGATCTGCAACGTCGCCGCCTGCTGATGGGCATGGGCGCCGCCGGTGTTGCGCTGGCCGGTTCGGCCCTGAGTTGCCCGGCGATGGCTGCGGCACCGGCGCAAGTCACCGAAGCGCCGAGCAGCGACAAGACCGAAGACCGCCACGCCTTCCACGGTGTGCACCAGACCGGCATCGTCACCCCGCGTCCGGCGTCCGGCATGTTTGTGTCGTTCGACGTGCTGGCCAGCGATCGCGAAGACCTCGAGCGGCTGTTCCGCACCCTCAACGAGCGCATCGCGTTCCTGATGAAGGGCGGCCCGGTGGCGCAGATCGACCCGAAACTGCCGCCGCCGGATTCCGGCATCCTCGGCCCCATCGTGACCCCGGACAACCTGACCATCACCGTCTCGGTAGGCGAGTCGCTGTTCGACGAGCGCTTTGGTCTGGCCGAGGCCAAACCGAAACGTCTTCAACGCATGGTCGGCTTCCCCAACGATGCGCTGGAAGCCGATTGCTGCCACGGCGACCTGAGCCTGCAATTCTGCTCGAACACCGCCGACACCAACATTCACGCCCTGCGCGACATCGTCAAAAACCTGCCGGACCTGCTGCTGGTGCGCTGGAA
>NZ_QAIK01000052.1:73313-82475 GCF_003061005.1 Pseudomonas sp. HMWF021
GGGGTGCCGGCGCAATCGGCGCGCAACTTCCTCGGTTTCCGCGACGGCTCGGCCAACCCCGATTCCAACGACGCCAAGGCCATGGACAAGCTTGTCTGGGTACAACCGGGCAGCGATGAGCCGGCCTGGGCGGCCCACGGCAGCTATCAGGCGGTGCGGATCATCCGCAATTTCGTCGAGCGCTGGGACCGTACGCCGCTGCAGGAACAGGAAAGCATTATCGGCCGGGTCAAGACCACCGGCGCACCGATGGGCGCCAACCATGAAACCGAAGTCCCGGATTACAGCAAGGATCCGGAAGGCAAGCTGACCAAGCTCGACGCGCACATTCGCCTGGCCAACCCGCGCACCGCCGCGAGCCAGGCCAACCTGATCCTGCGCCGCCCGTTCAACTACTCCAACGGCGTGAACAAGAACGGCCAGCTCGACATGGGCCTGCTGTTCATCTGCTACCAGGCCGATCTGGAAAAAGGCTTTATCACCGTGCAGACCCGGCTCAACGGCGAGCCACTTGAGGAATACCTCAAACCGGTCGGCGGCGGTTACTTCTTCACCCTGCCGGGTGTCACGGGCGACAAGGATTTCATCGGTCGCTCGCTGCTCGATGCCACTCAACCCAAAACAGCTGCATAACCATAAAAACCCTCGGAGCCGCTCCATGAAAAAGTCGCCACTCGCGTTATTGCTGACCCTTGGTTTGCTCAACACCCCGCTGTCGGCGTTCGCCGCGACGGCGCCGCTGGATCTGGTCGGCCCGGTGTCGGACTACAAGATCTACGTCACCGAGCAACTCGATGAACTGGGCAGCCACACCAAACAGTTCACCGATGCGGTGAAGAAAGGTGATCTGGCCACCGCACAAAAGCTCTATGCGCCGACCCGCGTCTACTACGAGTCGATCGAGCCGATTGCCGAGCTGTTCAGTGACCTCGATGCGTCCATCGACTCCCGCGTCGACGACCACGAAAAAGGCGTGAAGGCTGAAGACTTCACCGGTTTCCATCGCCTCGAATATTCGCTGTTCTCGGAAAAGACCACTGAAGGCCTGACCGCCCTGGCGGACAAGCTGGACAGCGACGTCAAAGACCTGCAGACCCGCGTTGCCGGCCTGACCTTCCCGCCGGAGAAAGTCGTCGGTGGTGCCGCCGCCCTGCTGGAAGAAGTCGCCGCGACCAAGATCTCCGGTGAAGAAGACCGTTACAGCCACACCGACCTGTACGACTTCCAGGGCAACATCGACGGCGCGAAGAAAATCGTCGACCTGTTCCGTCCGCAGATCGAGAAACAGGACAAGGCGTTCGTTGCCAAAGTCGACAAGAACTTCGCCACCGTGGACAAGATCCTCGCCAAGTACAAGACCAAGGACGGTGGGTTCGAGACGTATGACAAGGTGAAGGATAACGATCGCAAGGCGCTGGTTGGGCCGGTCAATACTTTGGCTGAAGATCTGTCCACGTTGCGTGGCAAGCTGGGTCTGAACTGACAGATCTGAGTCGCCGGTAAAAAAGATCGCAGCCTTCGGCAGCTCCTACAGGGTGTTCACATTCCCACTGTAGGAGCTGCCGGAGGCTGCGATCTTTTGCTTTAACAGGTTACAGAATCCGGTACAGCAACCGCTCGATCCGCACCCGACTCACCCGCTTCAAAAATTTCGCCACCGCCGCCGGGTATTCCGGCAGGGTCTCCAGGCTCTGGAAGCTGGCAATCCGCGTGGTGTTGCGGAAAATCTCTTCCTGCTCCTTCGCCCGTGGCTCAAGCCACTCGCCTTGCGGGTCATCGATCAGCAGCGCGTTTTCCAGGTCCAGACGAAACGCCCGTGGATTGAGGTTGTTGCCGGTCAGCAGCGTATAGCGCTGGTCGACCCACATGCCCTTGAGGTGGTAGCTGTTGTCGCCGTCACGCCACAGGTGCAGGTTCAACTGGCCGCTGTCGATGTTGCGCTGATGCCGCTTGGCGAAGCGCCGCAGGCTGATTTCGTACAGGTATGGCAGCGCCGCAATCACCTTGAACGGCTCGCTCGGCGGGATGTAGAAATCGTTGGCCGTCTTGTCGCCGACCACGATGTCGATCTTCACCCCACGGGCCAGCGCACGGTTGACCTCGCGGATGATCGGCAGCGGCAGGTTGAAGTACGGGGTGCAGATGGTCAGTTGCTGTTGCGCACTGGCGATCAGTTCGACAATCACCCGGTTCAACGGGTTGTTCTTGCCCACGCCCAACAATGGGCTCACCGACAGGCCGCTATGCGCGGTGCCGCCGGCGCTCGTGTCGTACGCGGCGTATTTGAGCCGGCTGCGCAGATCGCCGATGTCGTTGCGCAGGCTGCGGGTGGTCGGCAGGTTCGGCAGATCGAGGCGATGCACGGCTTTGGATTCGATCAGGCCATGCTTGACCAGATGATGCATCGAGTCCGCCAGTTCGCGGCTGTTCAGCACGTGGTAGCGGTCGAAACGGTACTTGTCGAACTTGTGCAGGTAGACGTTGTTCAGGCTCGCACCGCTGTAAACCACGCAATCGTCGATCACGAAGCCCTTCAAGTGCAGGACGCCGAACAGCTCGCGAGTTTGCACCGGCACGCCGTAGATCGGCACTTCGCTCTGGTGCGTGCGGGTCATTTCCTGATACCACGCCGAATTGCCCGGCTGTTTGCCAGCACCGATCAGCCCGCGCTGGGCGCGCAGCCAGTCGACCACAACAACGACTTCCAGCTCCGGGCGCTTGAGCTTGGCGGCGTGCAAGGCATCGAGGATTTCCTGACCGGCCTCGTCGTGCTGCAGATACAGCGCGACTATGTAGATGCGCTGGGTCGCAGCTGCGATTTTCTCCAGCAGGCAACGACGGAACTCGGCGGCGCCGGACAGAATGGTCACGGCTTCGGCAGTCAGCGGAAAGCTGCGCAGTCTGGGCAGCAAAGAGCGTTTGAAAAGCAACGGCATAGGGCTCGCAATGGGTCGAATCCGAAGAACCCGAGAGCTTACACCATCAACTCGTTCGGGTCTTGTGAGTGTCTGTAAAGAGATCAAAAGATTGCAGCCTTCGGCAGCTCCAACACTGATCCCTGTAGGAGCTGCCGAAGGCTGCGATCTTTTGATCTTAAAAACAGCTTGCGAAAGAAGAATGATCGTTCTACTGTTCGCCACATGAACAAAATCACAGACACCTCGACCCGCGACATCATTCTGGATGTCACCGAAAAGCTGATCTACAAAAGTGGCATCGCGGCCACCGGCATGGATCTTCTGGTGAAAACCGCCGGCGTCTCCAGAAAAAGCATTTACCGCTACTTCGCCAACAAGGAGGAGCTGACCGTCGCCGCCCTGCAACGCCGCGACGTGCGCTGGATGCATTGGTACAGAAGTGCTGTCGATCAGGCCGAAACTCCGGCCGATCGCTTGCTCAACCTGTTTACCGTGCTCAAAAGCTGGTTCGCCTCGGAAGGCTTTCGTGGCTGCGCCTTTATCAATACCAGTGGCGAAACCGGTGACCCCGCAGACCCGGTGCGCCAGGTCGCCAAAGACCACAAACAAAAGCTGCTCGACTACCTGTGCGAGCTGTGTACCGAACATGGCGTCGAAGATCCGCAACGTCTGGCCAGGCAGTTGCTGATCCTGATTGACGGCGCCATTACCGTAGCGCTTGTGATGGGTGATCACAGTGCCGCTGATAATGCGCAATGCATGGCGCGTAAGTTATTGGACCTGTAACGCCTTAAATAAGCCTCAACCGTTGTTTAATCGTTAATTAGATCGGGAGACTGAACATGTCGACTGCTGCCCAAGTGCGTCCGCCTTTACCGCCGTTCAACCGTGAATCGGCTATCGAAAAAGTACGTCTGGCCGAAGATGGCTGGAACTCCCGCGATCCCGAGAAGGTGTCGCTGGCCTACACCCTCGACACAAAATGGCGCAATCGCGCCGAGTTCGCCAACAATCGTGAAGAAGCCAAGGCGTTCCTGACCCGTAAATGGGCCAAAGAGCTGGACTACCGCTTGATCAAGGAACTCTGGGCCTACTCCGACACACGCATTGCCGTGCGTTACGCCTATGAATGGCATGACGATTCGGGCAACTGGTTCCGCTCCTACGGCAACGAAAACTGGGAGTTCGATGAGCATGGCCTGATGTTCCAGCGCTATGCCTGCATCAACGACATGCCGATCAAGGAAAGCGAACGCAAGTTCCACTGGCCGCTGGGGCGCCGCCCGGATGATCATCCGGGGCTGTCGGACCTAGGCCTCTAAGTCCACATAACTCCCCCTGTAGGAGCTGCCGAAGGCTGCGATCTTTTGATCTTGCTTTTAAAAAATCAAAGGCAAAAGATCGCAGCCTTCGGCAGCTCCTACAGGGAGGATTGTGTGTTTCAGGCTACTGCAGCAATCTTCGCAGCCTCCAGTTTCCGCACCAACGGCAACACCCGCTTGCCGAAATACTCCACCTCTTCCTGAAAGTGCAGAAACCCCGCCAACACCAGATCCACCCCCACCGCTTTCAACGCCACAATCCGCTCGGCAATCTGCTGTGGCGTGCCGATCAGGTTGGTCTTGAAGCCATCGTTGTATTGCACCAGATCCTCGAACGTCGATTTCGCCCAGTTGCCCTCACCCTCCGGCGATGCCCTGCCCGCCTGCTTCGCGGCGTCGCCGAAAGCGTTGACCGCGTCCGGATCGGCCTGGTCGATGATCTGCGCCAGTACCGCGCGGGCCTCTTCTTCAGTGTCCCGGGCGATGACGAAGGCATTGACGCCGATCTTCACCGAATGATTGTTTGCCGCCGCTTTCGCCCGGATGTCATCGACCTGAGCCTTGATCCCTTCGACGCTGTTGCCGTTGGTGAAATACCAGTCCGAGACCCGTGCGGCCATGTCCCGTGCCGCGCGGGAACTGCCGCCCTGGAAGATTTCCGGGCGGCCCAGCGGCTTCGGTTTGAGGGTGTAATGGTCGAAACGGTAGAAGTCGCCGCGAAAGGTGAAGTTGTCCTGACTCCAGATCCCGCGCAACGAACGGATAAATTCCTCGGAACGCCGATAGCGTTCGTCGTGTTCCAGCCAATGCTCGCCGATGGCCTGGAACTCGCCCTTGAACCAGCCGCTGACGATGTTCACCGCGATCCGGCCGTTGGTGAGTTGATCGATGGTTGCCAATTGCTTGGCCGCCAGCGCTGGCTGCCACGGCCCCGGCAGAATCGCAGCGATCACCTTGAGTTTGCTGGTGGCGGCCAGCAACGCATGACTGAACGCCACCGATTCATGCTGGAACTCGGCGCCGTAACCGGCGGTGAAACGGATCTGCGTCAAGGCATATTCAAATCCGGCGGCCTCGGCGAGTTGCGCCAGTTTGCGGTTGTAGTCGATGCCCCAGTCGGTGCGCTGTTCGATCTTGCTGACCACCAGACCGCCACTGACGTTCGGCACCCAGTAGGCGAATTTCACGGCTTGCTGACTCATTGGCGTGTCCTCGGGACGTTGGGAAGGTCAATGAGGTAGAGCAGCAAGCGTGCCAGGGTCAGGTGCCCGATTTTATTGGGCTTGAGGCTGATGGAGTTGCATTGTTGGAGGATGATTTGTTGTCGAGGTGTTGGGTGGGCAACAGTTGAATAGGCGGCGCCTGAACCGGCCTCATCGCTGGCAAGCCAGCTCCCACAGGTTTCCTGTATGTTCGCAAAATTTGTGTTCATTAGAGATCTCTGTGGGAGCTGGCTTGCCAGCGATGGGGCTTTACGGGTCGCCGCAACACCTGGAAATGAGTAACATGTCAGCCCTTCCCCGCAGCCCCTCTGCGCCCTGCCGAATAAGCCGATTCCATGCCTTTCGAACTCAGCGTTGACCTCACCACCCTGGCCATTCTGGCCCTCGTCGCTTTCATTGCCGGTTTCATCGACGCCATCGCTGGTGGTGGCGGGCTGTTGACCACCCCGGCGCTGCTCACTGCCGGTCTGCCACCGCATCTGGTGCTGGGCACCAACAAACTGAGTTCGACTTTTGGCTCGGCCACCGCCAGTTTCACTTTCTACCGACGCAAGCTGTTCCACCCTCGGCAGTGGACACACGCGATCATCGGTACGCTGGTCGGCGCGCTCACCGGTGCCATCGTCGCGCACTACCTGCCGGCGGAATGGCTGAACAAGATGCTGCCAGTGATCGTGTTCGCCTGTGGTGTGTACCTGTTGTTCGGCGGCACGCCCAAGGCGCCGCTGGACAGCGACGCGCCGATCAAGAAGAAATGGCAGTCGAGCCAGGGCTTCAGCCTCGGTTTCTACGACGGTGTAGCCGGTCCCGGCACGGGCGCGTTCTGGACGGTCAGCAGCCTGCTGCTCTACCCGATCGATCTGGTCAAGGCCAGCGGTGTGGCGCGCAGCATGAACTTCGTCAGCAACATTGCGGCGCTGTCGGTGTTCGTGTTTTCCGGGCAGGTGGACTGGATCATCGGCCTGTGCATGGGCCTGTCGGTGATGGTCGGCGCGTTCTTCGGGGCGCGCACCGCGATCAGCGGCGGCGCCAAGTTCATTCGCCCGGTGTTCATCACCGTGGTGCTGGGCTTGACCGTGCGGCTAGCCTGGCAACACTGGTTCAGCGTGGCCTAAGCGGCGCGCCACGTAGACGTCGATCAGGTAACGGGCAATCGATTTTGACGCCGGCAACGGCGGCAGGTCGTGCACGTTGAACCACTGGGCGTCTTCGATCTCATCCTCCTGACAGATGATCTCGCCACCGGCGTATTCGGCATGGAAGCCGAGCATCATCGAATGCGGGAACGGCCAGCACTGGCTGCCCATGTACTGAATGTTCTTCACCTCGATGCTGACTTCCTCGCGCACCTCGCGAATCAGGCAATCCTCGGCCGACTCCCCCGGCTCGGCAAAGCCGGCCAGCGTGCTGTAGACCCCGGTGACAAACCGCGGTGAACGCGCCAGCAGGATTTCGTCGCCGCGGGTGATCAACACAATCATGCTCGGCGAAATGCGCGGATAGCTGCGCAAATCACACGGCTGGCAATACATCGCCCGCTCACGCGGCACCTGGGTCATCGCCTGCCCGCAATTGCCGCAAAAACGGTGTTCGCGGGCCCATGTACCGATCTGCGCGGCATAACCCAGCACTTTGTAAATCGTGTGATCGCCGTCGAGCATGAACGCCCGCAGGCCTTTCCAGTTGCAGCCCGGCACCTCGCTGGAACTGCGCAGCTCCAGCAGATAGACCGGCTCGCCATCGAGATGGCCGATGCCATGTTCGGCAAGGACCGACAGGTCCTGACGCTTGAGCCATTCCCGGGGGAACAGCGCGCCGTTATCGTCGAACAGAAAGCCTTCGGGGCTGCGTGCCACGGCCCAGCCGCCCGGTTGATCGGTGTCCAGTACTGCAGTGGTCCAGCGAGCTGTCATGGTTTCTCAATCCAGAAATTCGGGTTTCTGTTTACTCATATGGGCGGCCATGGCCACACGCAAGTCGGTGGATTGCAACATGGCGGCGTTCCAGGTGGCAACGTATTCGAGACCGTCGTCGATGCGATGGTCACGCATGTAGCTGATCATTGCCTTGGTGCCGGTGACCGCAATGGGCGATTTGCCGGCGATGTCGCGGGCAATGTCCATCACGCCTTCGAGCAGCAGCTCCTTGTCGGCGTAAACGCGATTGACCAGGCCGATGCTGCGCGCCTCTTCGGCGCCAAAGGTGCGCCCGGTATAAGCCAGTTCACGCAGCATGCCGTCACCGATGATCCGTGGCAACCGTTGCAACGTGCCCACGTCGGCGGCCATACCAATGTCGATTTCCTTGATCGAGAACTGCGCGTCCTCGGCGGCGTAACGCATGTCGCAGGCGGCGATCAGGTCGATGGCGCCACCGAGGCAATAGCCCTGAATGGCCGCCAGCACCGGTTTGCGGCAATTGTCGACGGCGTTGAACGAGGCTTGCAGGGTGAGGATCTTGCGCCGCAGCAGGCGTGCATTGCGGCCGACGTCCTTGCCCAGTTCATTGGCGACGCCGGCGAGCATCATCAGGTCGATGCCGGAGGAAAAATGTTTACCGTTACCGCTGAGCACCACCACCCGCACTTCGTCGGTGTCTTCGATCCATTGGAAGATCTCGACGATCTCGCTCCAGAACGCGGCGTTCATCGCGTTGATCTTTTCCGGACGATTGATCTGCACATGAGCGATGTTGTCGGCCAGTTCGACGCTGAAGGCGGTGTATTGAGACATGGCAGTGATCCTTTACCGGGCAGAAAATGAGGCCCGAACTATAACAAGGCATCACGATGGTGGTTCGGCCAAATGCGGGACTGGCTCCCACAAGGAGATTTTTGCCGCGCCTTGATCCCTGTAGGAGCTGCCGAAGGCTGCGATCTTTTGACTTTCAAGATCAAAAGATCGCAGCCTTCGGCAGCTCCTACAGGGTTTTGTATCGATGCAAAAATGTGGGAGCCAGCCTGCTGGCGATGAGGCCACCCCGATCTAACCGACCTTCACCGCCACATACGCCGCCGTCTCATAAGGCACAGTCAGCACATGCCGCCCACGCAACGCCGGTTCCGAGGCAATCAAAGCTCGGATCTGCTCATCAACCTTGTCCCGCTGCGCCTGCGGCAATGCCGCGATGAAACTGGTGGAGCGCACCCGATTGAAAATCACGTCCTCGGGCGAGCCGGTGTGTCCGTGATGAAACTGCTGTAACTGCAGCGCCCCGAACGCCGGATGCGGAAACGCCTCGCGCCATTGGCCGGTGTAATACCTTGGCGTATCACCTTCCAGTGCATTGACGATCGCGTCGAGTTTCGGCACCCAGCTGACTTGTGTATCGCGCAGGTTCCAGATCAGGCCAAGCTTGCCGCCGGGCTTGAGTACCCGGGCGATTTCGGTCAAGGCTTCTGGCGTGGCGAACCAATGAAACGCCTGCGCGCACACCACGGCATCCACGGAGGCGTCAGGCAGTGGCAGGTCCGTCGCAGTGCCGCCCACGGCCAGCACCTGTGGCCATGCGGCAGACAGTTTTTCCAGCATCTGCGCCACCGGCTCTACCGCAATCACCTGCGCGTCCGTGGCCGCCAGCCGTCCGGTGAACTTGCCGGTGCCGGCGCCCAGATCGATGACGGTCTTGTGGCTGTCCAGACCCAATGTCTGGGTCAGCCACTGACTGACCTGTGGCGGGTAATCGGGGCGACCTTTGACG
>NZ_QAIK01000052.1:82485-92039 GCF_003061005.1 Pseudomonas sp. HMWF021
ACCTGATCAATCATGGCAGTTCCTCGTGAGTCAGCGCCGTGTCATGGCCAAAGCGCTGGATGGACGGCTGGCGTTGCTAAGCATAACGCCACAATTTGCGCTTACCTTGAACAGAGCCTGACAAAGCAATGAATAAAATCCCGGGCTGTGGTGTTCAAAGTGAAACATAACCCCCTGTGGAGCCTTGCCCATGACTATCCGTTCCGTTATGTTCGCCGCCCCGTTGCTGCTGGTAACCGCGTTGTCTGCATCGATGGCGTTTGCCAACGGTGATGAAGATGCCCCGGTGCAGAAGCCCAACTGCCCAAAAGGCCAGGTCTGGGACAGCAAATCGCAAAAATGCGTGATGCAGACCAGCAGCGCCGTGCCCGATGCCGATCGTACCGATTACGCCTACAGATTGGCCAAGGACGGTCGATACGCAGAAGCCTTGGCCCTGCTCGATACCCTGAAACAACCGAACACCGCCAAAGCCCTCAATTATCGCGGTTACGCCACGCGAAAACTGGGGCGTACCGATGAAGGCATCGGCTATTACCTGCAATCGGTGAAACTCGATCCGCAGTACGCGCAAGTGCGCGAATACCTCGGCGAGGCCTATGTGATCAAAGGCCGCGTCGATCTGGCGCAGGAACAACTGCAGCAGATCAAATCGATTTGCGGCACGTCCTGCGAGGAATACCAGGACCTGGCTGAAGCCATCAACGACTCGTCGAAAACCTGAAATAGATAAAGGAACGCCATCATCGTCAGCGATCAGGCATTCAGAGCCGAACTCGGACAGCATCTGGCGCGTTTATGGCGCTACGGTCTGTTGCTGTCGCGCAATCGGCACGTGGCCGAGGATCTGGTGCAGGCCACCTGCGTGCGGGCGCTGGAACGCGCCGGTCAGTATGTGGCCGGTACGCGCATGGATCGCTGGCTGCTGAGCATTCTGCATTCGATCTGGCTCAACGAAGTGCGCGCCCGCCGGGTGCGTCAGGGCGCGGGCCAGGTCGATGCCGACGGGCAACTGGCCTTCGATGGCGAATATGCCGCGCAGACTCATGTGATGGCGGCGCAGGTGATACGGCGGGTTGACGCCCTGCCGGAAACCCAGCGCGAAACCGTTTATCTGGCCTACGTTGAAGGCTTGTCCTACCGCGAGGTCGCCGAAATCCTGCAAGTACCGATCGGTACGGTGATGAGTCGCCTGGCCACCGCACGCCTGAAGCTGGCCGAATATCCACCGCTGCAAGCCGTGCCGAAAACCACCGGAGGTGACCGCCCATGAACAAACCCTCCGACGAACAACTGGCGGCCTACCTCGATAATGAACTGGACCCGGCTTATCGCAGCCAGCTCGATAGCGCGATTGCCGACGATCCGCTGCTGAATCTGCGCGTGCAATGGCTTGATCGCAGCAGCCTGCCGTACAAAGAGGCCTATGACGAACTGGCGCAACAGGCGCCACTGGAGCGTTTGCAGGCGCGCCTCGATGCGATCCCCTCGCCCCAGCGGCCGGGGCTGAGCCGGCGCTGGTTCATCGGCGCAGCTGCCGCGACGCTGGTGGCGGGCGGCGTATTGGCCGACCGCCTGTTTATTCTTTGGCAGTCACAGCAAGCGCACAATTGGCGCGCCTTGGTGGGCGACTATATGGCGCTGTATGTGCCGCAGACCCTCGATCACCTGCCGGGCGACGAAGCCAGTCAACGCGCGCAACTACGTGCGGTGGATGCACGGCTGGGCCTGAATCTGTCACCGGCGCTGGTGAAGTTGCCGGGCGCCGAACTCAAGCGCGCACAAATGCTCGAGTACGACGGCGTGCCGATTGCACAACTGACCTACCTCGACGCGAAACACGGCCCGCTGGCGCTCTGCGTGACCCGCTCCAACAGCGGCAGCCGACCACTGGCGCACGAACGACGGCACGAGATGAACGTGGTGTACTGGACCGAAGGTCAGCATGCCTGGATGTTGATCGGGCACAACCCGGCCCCGGCGCTGGAAGACCTCGCCAGACACTTGATCGGGCGGTTGAGCGCATGAGTGCCGCTGCCACTATGCTGAGCGCGTGATTATCCAAGGAGGAAGCACCGATGCCGATTTCACCCCGCAGCGCCCTGCTGGTCATTGACGTGCAGAATGACTTCACCCCCGGCGGCCAACTGGCCGTACCCGAGGGCAATCTGATCGTGCCGCTGATCAATCGCCTGAGTGGCCTGTTCAAACAGGTGATCATTGCCCAGGACTGGCATCCCGCCGGCCACGCCTCATTTGCCTCGAGTCATCCCGGGCGCAAGCCTTACGATGTGATCCAGTTGCCCTACGGCGAGCAGGTACTCTGGCCGGATCACTGCGTGCAAGGCACCGTCGGCGCCGAGTTTCACGCCGAGCTGAAGCTGCCCCACGCGCAACTGATCATCCGCAAGGGCTGCAACCCGGACATCGACAGCTATTCGGCGTTTCTCGAAGCGGACCGGCGCACCACCACGGGCCTGGCCGGCTACCTGAAGGAACGCGGTATCGACACGCTGTACATGGTCGGTCTGGCCTTGGACTTCTGCGTGATGTACTCGGCGCTGGATGCGCGGGCTGCCGGGTTCAATGCGTTTGTGGTGCTGGATGCCTGTCGCGCCATCGATATGGAAGGTTCACTGGCGGCGGCGATGGAGCGGATGCAGACGGCCGGCGTTGGCCTGATCCAGTCAAACCAACTCATCTGACCAACACGCCACTCCCTGTAGGAGCTGCGGCACGCTGCGATCTTTTGATTCTGATTTCAAGAACGAGATCAAAAGATCGCAGCCTCGTTTCTCTCGACAGCTCCTACAGGTTTTTGTGTCAGGCAGTAGTGGGCAACCACAATCTGAACCGCGCCCCGCCCAGTGGCGAACTTTCTACCGTCAGCGTCCCGCCCTGCGCTTCCAGCGCCCGACGACTGATCGCCAGGCCCAGCCCAAAGCCACCGGTGGCGCGGTCGCGGCTGCGATCGAGGCGATAGAACGGTTCGAAAATCCGCTCGCGCTCGTCATCCGGGATACCAATCCCATCGTCGTCGACCCAGATCCCGCAACCATCGGGGCTGACCTGCACACCGATCTGAATGCGTTTCTCGCAATAGCGCATGGCATTGCGCACCAGGTTCTGGATGGCCCGGGCAGTCAGGCGCGGGTCCAGCGAAAAGCGTTCGAGCTGACCGTGCAGCAGCACATCAATGACGATATCCGGTGAATCCAGTTCTTCATCGACGCTGCCCAGAATGCTGTCGATGAATTCGTCCAGCGACACCTCGACCTGCTCGGGTAATTGCGCCGGATTCTGCAGACGGCTGTAAGACAGCAATTCCAGCACCAGCTCATCCAGCTCACGAATGTGCGCGACCAGCCCTTGCAGGCGTTCGCGACTGGTCGCAGGCAAGTCATCCGACAGCGCCAGTGCGAGCCCGAAATCCAGGCGCGTCAGCGGCGTGCGCAGTTCATGGGACACCGCATTGAGCAGGTCCCGCTGCTGGTTGAGCAGATCCTCGATGTCGCCGGCCATGGTATCGAACACGTTGGCCAGACTGCCGATGTTGGAACGCGCAGGGATTTGCGTGCGCTCGTTCAAGTGGCCCTTGCCGAAGCGTTCGGCGGCGCCCTTGAGACGTTCCAGATCACGCCAGTGCGGGCGAATCCACAGCAGCAGGCAGGCGAGCATGCTCGCGCCGATCAGCACGTTGATGCTCCAGTACAACAGATTGACGTCCAGCGGATCCGGCGGCACCACCATTTGTACGGCGACGTCATCGTTCAGTGGCGTCACCGCCAGGGTGCGCCATCCCCAATCGCCGATACGCACCACATTTTCCCCAGCGCGCAATCGCGCTTGCTCGGGGGCGGTGAACCCGGCGTCGTCGATGCGCGCCAGAGCGATGTGCAGCGGCTGGAAGTCCTTGTCCATCGACTGCGCCAGCGCTGGCCACTGGTCCTGCGGCACGCCCTGGAACTGCCGGGTGATCAGCGATTGCAGGCCGCGCGAATAGTCGAGGTTGTAGGTGATGAAGCGCTCGCGGAACGCCATGACCACCAGATCCGGCACCAGATAGATCGCCGCGCTGTAGGAGACGATCGTCACCAGATACAGGCGAAACAGGATTCTGAACATCAGCTCAGCATTCCCACTCGGAACGGCTGAACAGGTAACCCTTGCCCCACACGGTCTTGATCTTGCGCGCCTCACCGGCGTGATCGTCGAACTTGCGCCGCAGCTTGGAAATCGCCACATCCACCGAACGATCGGTGCCGTTGAACTCGATGCCACGCAAGCGCTGGAGGATCTGATCTCGGCTCAGCACCTCCCCGGCGTGTCGGGCCAGCACCACCAGCAAATTGTATTCGCCGCTGGACAGCTCCACCGGTTGCTCGCGCCAGGTCACGGTGCGTTCGGACAGGTCGATGCACAGATTGCCCATCACGATCCGGTCATTGACCGTCATCGGTTCACCGAGGCTGCTGCGCCGCAGCAAGGTACGCACCCGGGCCAGCAAAACCCGTGGCTCACAGGGTTTGGTGACGTAATCGTCGGCGCCCATTTCCAGGCCCAGTACCTGATCGTGACTGTCGTCGCGGGCGGTCAGCATCAGGATCGGCAGTGTCGCCGAATCGGCCCGCAGCAAGCGGCAGACCTGCAGGCCGTCGAGACCGGGCAGCATCAGGTCGAGAATCACCAGGTCCGGCGGATTGATCCGCGCCCGTTCACGCACATGGTCGCCACGGCCGATCACGCAGACGGAATAACCGTTGCGCTCCAGGTAGCTGGAAATCAGTTCGGCGAGGGCGGTGTCGTCTTCGACCAGGAGGATGTTGGGCATGGGGTGTTCCAGGAAAGTGCTGTGGCGACTGTTTGGGCCTCATCGCGAGCAGGCTCACTCCTACAAGGTTCGTGTCTGACACAGTTCCAATGTAGGCCTTCGCCTGCTCGCGATGGCGGTTTATCTGTCGCAATAAATTTCAAGGGATAAAGGATATACGCCCTCACCCGTCCATGAGCAAAACCCTTACACAATTTCACACAGCGCCTACAAAGCTTAACCGCTACCCTCCGCGTCTGGCCTTAGCATGCGGGCATCAATATTAGGGGTGGTACATGTCAAAAAATCTTCTGGCCGGGCTCGGTCTGATCGCCGCTACGCTGTTGCTGAGCGCCTGTGACTCGTCCTCGAAGGCCGAAGAAGAAGCGCCGCCGGCCACCGTGCGTATCGAAACCATCGAGGCCCGCCCCTTGTCGATCAGCAGCGAACTGAGCGGGCGTATCGCCGCGCCACGCATCGCCGAAGTGCGGGCACGGGTGGCCGGCGTGGTGCTGCAACGCACATTCCGTGAAGGCAGCGACGTGAAAAAGGGCGACGTGCTGTTTCGCATCGACCCGGCACCGTTCAAGGCTGACCTGGACAGCGCCGAAGCGGCGCTGCGCAAAGCCGAGGCCAACGCCTTCCAGGCGAAGTTGCAGGAGCAACGCTACGCGCAGTTGATCGACGACAAGGCCATCAGTGCCCAGGATTACGACAACGCCCGCGCCAATGCCCGGCAAACCGCTGCCGACGTGGCGGCCAATAAAGCCGCCGTGGAACGGGCGAAGCTGAACCTCGGCTACGCCACCGTCACCGCGCCGATTTCCGGGCGTGTCGGCCGCGCCCTGGTCACTGAAGGTGCGCTGGTCGGGCAGAACGAAACCACGCCACTGGCACTGATTCAGCAGCTCGATCCGATCTACGCCGACCTCACTCAGTCGACCCGGGAACTCAACGAGTTGCGCCGCGCGTTCCGCTCCGGGCAATTGCAGGAAGTCGGTCAGGATCAGGTCAAGGCCACCTTGATTCAGGATGACGGCAGTCTCTATTCGTTGCCGGGCAAGTTGCTGTTCAGTGACATCACCGTCGACCCGGGCACCGGCCAGATCATTCTGCGCAGCGAATTCCCCAACCCGCATCTTGATCTGTTGCCGGGCAGCTTCATCCGTGTGCGCCTGCAACAGGCAACCATTCAGAACGGCATCACCGTGCCACAGCGCGCCGTGCAACGTGACAGCGCGGGTATCGCGCAGGTGCTGACCGTCGATCCGCAAATGCGCGTGAGCCAGCAGCCAGTGCAACTGGGCGCAGTGCAGAACGACCGCTGGATCGTCACTGGCGGCCTCAAGCCCGGCGACCGCATTGTCATCGAAGGCCTGCAACACGCCCGCCCCGGCGAAAAAGTGCAGATCGACGACACCCCTCTTCCACTTGCCCAGACCTCTGGTCAGTAAGCAGGACGCTTTCATATGCCGCAGTTCTTTATCGATCGCCCGGTGTTCGCCTGGGTTGTCGCCCTCTTCATCCTGTTGGCCGGTGCGCTGTCCATTCCGCAATTGCCGGTGGCACAGTACCCCGACGTCGCGCCGCCGCAGATCGAAATCTACGCCGTGTACCCCGGCGCATCGGCGCAGACCGTCGATGAAAGCGTGGTCAGCCTGATCGAGGAAGAGCTCAACGGCGCCGATCACCTGCTGTACTTCGAATCGCAGAGCAGCCTCGGCAGCGCCACGATCAAGGCCACCTTTCAGCCGGGCACCAACCCCGAGCTGGCCCAGGTCGACGTGCAGAACCGCCTCAAAGTGGTCGAGTCGCGTCTGCCACAAGCGGTCAATCAGCAAGGTTTGCAGGTGGAGAAAGTTTCCGCAGGCTTCCTGTTGCTGATCACCCTGACCTCAAGCGACGGCAAACTCGATGACGTGGCGCTCAGTGATTATCTGGCGCGCAACGTGATGAACGAGATCAAGCGCATCGACGGCGTCGGCAAGGCGCAGCTGTACGGCGCCGAACGGGCGATGCGAATCTGGATCGACCCACAGAAGCTGATCGGTTTCAACCTGACCCCGGCTGACGTCAACGCCGCCATCGTTGCGCAGAATGCTCAGGTGTCGGCGGGCAGCATTGGCGATTTGCCCAACCCGTCTACGCAGGAAATCACCGCGACCATTCTGGTCAAGGGGCAGTTGTCGACCCCGGAAGAGTTCGCCGACATCGTGCTCAAGGCCAATTCCGACGGCTCCACCGTGCGCATCAAGGATGTCGCACGGGTCGAGATCGGCAGCCAGGAATACCAGTTCGGCACGCGCCTGAACGGCAAACCGTCGACCGCCGTCGGCGTGCAACTGGCACCGGGGGCCAATGCCCTCGCGACCGCCACGTTGATCCGGGTGAAGATGGACGAGTTGTCGCGCTACTTCCCGGCCGGCGTGGAGTACAAGATTCCATATGACACCTCGCCATTCGTCAAAGTCTCGATCACCAAAGTCGTCTACACACTCGGCGAAGCGATGCTGCTGGTGTTTGCGGTGATGTTTCTGTTCCTGCAGAACATTCGCTACACACTGATCCCGACGCTGGTGGTGCCGGTGGCCCTGATGGGCACCTTTGCCACCATGCTCGCGCTGGGGTTCTCGATCAACGTGCTGACCATGTTCGGCATGGTGCTGGCGATCGGCATTCTGGTGGACGACGCCATCGTCGTGGTGGAGAACGTCGAGCGGATCATGGCCACTGAAGGCTTGTCGCCGAAGGAGGCGACGCGCAAGGCCATGAAGCAGATCACCGGGGCGATCATCGGCATCACTCTGGTGCTGGTGGCGGTGTTTATTCCGATGGCGTTCATGCAGGGTTCGGTGGGCGTGATTTACCGGCAGTTCTCTTTGTCGATGGCGACCTCGATCCTGTTCTCGGCATTCCTCGCCCTGACCCTGACGCCTGCACTGTGCGCCACGCTGCTCAAGCCGATTGCCAAGGGCGAGCATCACGAGAAGAGCGGATTCTTCGGCTGGTTCAACCGCCGCTTCGAGCAACTGACCGATCGCTATCAAGGCTGGGTCGGCTACGCCCTGAAGCGCAGCGGGCGATATCTGTTGATCTACGGCGTGCTGCTGATCGGCATGGGGCTGTGCTTTGCACGTCTGCCCTCCTCGTTCCTGCCGGTTGAGGATCAGGGTTACACCATCACCGACATTCAACTGCCGCCGGGTGCGAGCAAGAACCGAACGGTGCACGTGGTCGAGCAGATCGAGGCGCACAACGCCAGTGAACCGGGTGTGGGCGACAGCACGGTGATTCTCGGCTTCAGTTTCTCCGGCAGCGGTCAGAACGCGGCGCTGGCGTTTACCACCCTCAAGGACTGGTCTGAACGCGGCAGCGACGATTCGGCTACTTCGATTGCCGACCGCGCCAACATCGCTCTGAGCCAGATCAAGGACGCCGTTGCCTTTGCAGTGTTGCCGCCACCGGTCGACGGCCTCGGAACATCCAGTGGTTTCGAGTTCCGCCTGCAGGATCGCGGCGGTCTCGGCCACGCGACATTGATGCAGGCGCGCAGCGAACTGCTCGCTGCTGCAGAAAAAAGCCCGGTGCTGATGAACGTGCGCGAAAGCGCGCTGGCCGAAGCACCGCAGGTGCAACTGGAGGTGGACCGCAAACAGGCCAACGCGCTGGGCGTGTCGTTCGCCGACATCGGCAACGCGCTGTCTACTGCCATCGGCTCTTCGTACGTCAACGACTTTCCCAACCAGGGCCGGATGCAACGGGTGGTGGTGCAGGCCGAAGGTGATCAGCGCAGCCAGGTCGATGATCTGCTGAAAATGCACGTGCGCAACAACGCCGGACACATGGTGCCGCTGTCGGCGTTCGTCCAGGCGAAATGGACCCAAGGCCCGGCGCAATTGACCCGCTATAACGGCTACCCGGCGATTGCGATTTCCGGCGAGCCATCGCCCGGGCACAGCACCGGCGAGGCCATGGCGGAGATTGAACGGCTGGTCGCCCAAGGGCCGAAAGGCCTGGGTCAGGAATGGACAGGACTGTCGTTGCAGGAACGTTTGTCCGGCAGTCAGGCGCCGATCCTGCTCGGTCTGTCGCTGCTGATCGTGTTCCTGTGCCTGGCGGCGCTGTACGAGAGCTGGTCAATTCCGACCTCGGTCCTGCTGGTGGTGCCGCTGGGCGTGCTCGGCGCAGTGCTGGCGGTGACTTTGCGCGGGATGCCCAACGACGTGTTCTTCAAGGTCGGACTGATTACCATCATCGGCCTGTCGGCGAAGAACGCGATCCTGATCATCGAGTTCGCCAAAAGCCTGTATGACGAAGGCCATGACCTGATCGATGCGACATTGCAGGCAGCGCGCCTGCGTCTGCGGCCGATCATCATGACCTCGCTGGCATTCATCCTTGGCGTAGTACCGCTGGCCATTGCCACCGGTGCCAGCTCGGCAAGCCAGCAGGCCATTGGCACCGGGGTGATCGGCGGGATGATCACCGCGACGCTGGCGGTGATCTTCGTGCCGTTGTTCTTCGTGGTGGTGATGAAGCTCGTACAACGCTTCACCAAACATCACTGATCCCACTGATCCCATTGTAGGAGCTGCCGAAGGCTGCGATCTTTTGATCTTTGATAAAAAAGGCTCAAAAGATCGCAGCCTGCGGCAGCTCCTACAAAAGCACGGTTGCGTGCGCTAAGGTGCAGGGATTGATCATCACTGTGAGTCCCCATGCGCTTCCTCGCCCGCACCCACCC
>NZ_QAIK01000006.1:0-12956 GCF_003061005.1 Pseudomonas sp. HMWF021
CCCGGCATAGATCCCGAGTGACTGTTGCCACTGCAACGCCCAGCGCTGGGCGAGAATATTGGCGCAACTGGTCAGGGTGGCGGCCAGCACCAGACTGGCCAGCAGCAGGCTGTTGCCGGACAGGCGCAAACGCAGCGGGCCGATGCAAATGCTGTAAGCCGTCAGGATCACACTCGACATCAGCAGTATTATCAGCGCGGTGCTCAGTGTGGCACTGGTGCCAAGCAGCAACGCCAGCATCAAGGCGTTTGGCAGATTCGCCAGCCGGTTCATGGTGCGACCCCCAGCAAGGAGACCCGATGTTCGTCAAAGTAGCGCAGAGCGTCATGGATGGCATTGACCGTGGCACGTGAAGTGATGGTCGCTCCGGCCAGTTGATCGAATTGTCCCTGGTCCTTTTTCAGTGCCCAGCCTGCGTCGTCAGGTGCGGTGCGCGACTTGCCGGCAAATGTCGCGAGCCAGCTGTTCGGCCAATCGCCTATGAGCCCGCCGAGCGCTGGCGTTTCGTTCTGCCGCAGGGTTTTAACCCCCAGCAGTCTGCCGTTGGCATCGATGGCGACCAGCAGTTCGATAACGCCGGCATACCCTTCGGTCCGGGTGCGCAGCAACACTGCCACCGGTTGCCCGAGTCTGGTTGCCCGGTAACCCGCCAGCAGCATGCTATGGCTCAGGCCGGTTTCGGCCAATGGCAGTGGTTGTTCCAGAGGTTGATTGTCATAGGCATCCGGTGCGAGCACATCCAGCAGCTTGCGACTGTCGAGCAGGCGTTGCTCGCGGGCAATCTGCGGTGCACTGGCGTCCTGCACCACATAAGTCAGGCCGAGACCGGCGCCGACCAACAGCACAAGCGTCACGACAGAAGCCGCACGGTTCATGATTGCACCTGTGTCTGGCGAGTAGCGGCAAAACGCTCCAGGGCCGGTACGCAGAGATTCATCAGCAACACGGCAAACGCTACACCGTCCGGATAGCCGCCCCAAGTGCGGATCAGGTAAGTCAGCAGACCGACACCGACGCCAAACAGCAGTCGGGCCAACGCACTTTTCGCCCCGGACACCGGTTCGGTGATGATGAAAAACGCGCCGAGCATGGTCGCACCGCTCAGCAGATGAAACAGGGGCGAACCGTGGGAATCGGAACCCGAGCCGTTCCAGCACAGCAGACTAACCACAAACAGACTGCCCAGCATGCCGACCGGCGCTTGCCAGGCAATCACCCGGCGCTGCAACAGCACCAGCCCACCGGCAAGAAACGCCAGATTGATCCACTCCGCGCCGCGTGCGCCAAAACGGCCAAACGCCGGGTTGGCCTCGAACAGCTCATCCATGGTCAGGCTTTTGTTGATGCGCAGGCTATCCAGCGCAGTGGCCTGGGCCCAGGCGTCCGGCGCCTGACCCGTATTGAAGACTTGTGCAAACGCTGCCGGCAGATTCATTCCGTGCGTTGGCCAATGCGTCATCGGCTGCGGGAACAGCACAATCGCCAAGGCAAAACCGAGCATGGCCGGATTGAACGGATTCTTGCCGGTACCACCGTACAAGTGCTTGCCGAACAGCAGGCCCGAAGCGACGGCCGTCATGGTCAGCCACCACGGGCAATAAGGTGGCAGGGCAGCCGCCAGCAGGGTTGCGCTGACCACTGCGCTGCCATCGCTGAGCGTCGGTTGCAGAGGCTGTCGGCGCAGACGGGTGACGCCAGCCTCGATGAGTAATGCGGTGGTTATCGTCAGTATCAGGTTGATCAGCACGCCCCAGCCGTAAAACCAGAACAGCGCCAGCAGCCCCGGCAGCGTGGCCAGCAGCACCCGCATCATCGCCTGTTGCAGGCGATCATCCGATGCCTCAAGGGGCGACATGATCTTTTACCTGACGCTCGGCGTCCTGCAGACGGGCACGGGCCTTGTCGAGAACATCGCCGGGTGTGTCGGCGCGGCGCTCGAGTTTGCTCAGGTCGGCGCGGGCGTAGGCCAATTCTGTTTTCAACTGGCGGAGCTGGCTGTCGATCGGACGTTTTTCCACACGCACCAGATCCGGTACAGCCTGCTCACTTGAGGCTTCGGCAGCGTGAAGGGCCTGCTCGGCGTCACGCAAGGCCTGTTCCAGGGTGGCGATCTGTTCTGGCGGCGCTTCGGCAGTCTGAGCCTTTTTCAGTTCGGCGCGGCGCATGGCCAACTGGATTTTCGCTCGTTTCAAATCGGCGTCTTTCGCCGGAGCCGGAGCCGCAGTTGCTGTAGCGCTGCTTTCCAGTCTCGCCAGCGTCTGTTCCGCCGCTTCGAATTGCTGCTGCAACACGATCAGTTGTGACTGCTGATCGAAAGTCGGCGGATGGCCGAAGGCTTTCAACGATTTGTGCAGTTGTGCGCGGCTCATGGCGACATCGATTTTGGCTTTTTTCAGCGCGGCGTCGGCGCTCGCGGTTTTCTGCGTGCGGACACGTTCCAAGGCTGCCTGCACCGGATCGAGGGTTGCCACCGCCGGTTGCGCAGCACGTTGCGCCCGGGCCTCGCGTTCAGCCTGTTTATGTTGCTCCTCGCGTTGCAAACGGGCGTTGCGGCGTTCAAAACGCTGGCGTGCGTGATCGCGTTTGGCGGCGCGCGCGCGGTGCTCTTCAAGGCTGGAGGCCAGACCGCCGACCACCGGCAAGGTGCCGAGCGGCAGCGGGTGCATCTCGATGCAATCCACCGGACACGGCGCCACGCACAGGTCGCAACCGGTGCATTCATCAATCAGCACGGTGTGCATCAGTTTTGCCGCGCCGACGATGGCGTCGATCGGGCAAGCCTGAATGCACTTGGTGCAGCCGATGCACTCGGCTTCGCGGATGTACGCCACTTGAGGCGGTGCCGAGCCACGGCTGATGTCCAGTTCCAGCACTGGCACGTTCAGCAGTTCGGCCAGCGCCGCAACGGTTTCGTCACCGCCCGGTGGGCACTTGTTGATCGGTTCGCCATCGACGATGCCTTGCGCATAGGGCTTGCAGCCGGGGTGGCCGCACTTGCCGCATTGCGTTTGCGGCAGCAGGGCATCGATGAGTTGAATCAGACTCATGTTTTGATCAGTCCACTGAATCCGAGAAAAATCACTGCGATCAGACCGGCGCCGATCAGGTCGATCGGCAAGCCGCGAAAGGGCAGGGGAATGTCGTTGTCTGTCGTGCGTTCACGCAAATCGTTGAACAGGCTCAGCACCAGCCAGAAACCCAGCCCGGCACCGATGCTCAGCGCTGTTGCTTGCAGCAGGCCGCGATCATTTTGCGCATTGATCAAGGCCAGCCCCAGTACACCGGCATTACCGAGCAACAGTGGCCACAGTCCGTCAAACGGCCAGTCAGGCTGCGCACGCGCCAACAGTTTCAGCAGCGGCGCGATCAGCAGCACGCTGAGCGGCAGGAACACGAACAGCTGCAGTGCCTGCAGTTGCAACGGAACCAGCAGCCAGTGCCAGAGCACGTAACCGAAAACGCCGACGCTCAGCATCAGGCATGAGGTCGCCAACCCGAGTGCATGCACCTGGCGCCGGTTACCGGCCAGCAACGGATCGACGCCCAGCGGCCAGTGCAACACGAAGTTGTTGAGCAGGGCGGCACTGATCAGCGTAAGCGCAAGTTCGGTCATGGTTCTGCCGGCAGCAACGGGCGGGTGTCATTCAAGGTTAGGCATTATCCGGCACCCGTGAAGGGTGGGCCAGATATGAAAAATCCCACAGGCCTGCAGAACATGCCTGTGGGATCGTTTTGGCGCAGGGCCTTACTTGATGCGTTGACCCGGCTTGGCGCCGCTGTCCGGGCTCAGCAGGTAGATTTCTTCACCGCCAGGGCCGGCTGCCATCACCATGCCTTCGGAGATGCCGAACTTCATTTTCCGTGGTTTGAGGTTGGCAATCATCATGGTCAGGCGACCGTCGAGTTTCGACGGGTCCGGGTAGGCGCTCTTGATTCCCGAGAACACGTTGCGCTGCTCATCACCGATATCCAGGGTCAGGCGCAGCAGCTTGTCGGCGCCTTCAACGTGTTCAGCCTTGACGATCAGCGCCACGCGCAGGTCGACGGCGGCGAAGGTGTCGAAGTCGATTTCCGGCGACAGCGGATCCTTGGCCAGTTCGCCGTTGCCCGCAGGCGCGGCAGCGCCGGTGTCGGTCTGGCTGGCGGTCAGGTCTTCTTTCGAGGCGTCAGTCATGGCTTGCACTTTTACCGGGTCGATGCGGGTCATCAACGGCTTGAATTCGTTCAACTGATGGTTGGCCAGTAACGTGGTGTGGTCATTCCAGGTCAGCGGGGCGACGTTGAGGAACGCCTCGGCGTCGGCGGCCAGCAGCGGCAGTACCGGCTTGAGGAAAATCACCAACTGGCGGAACAGGTTGATGCCGGTGGCGCAGATCGCCTGGACTTCATCCTGCTTGCCTTCCTGCTTGTTCAGCGACCATGGCGCCTTGTCGGCGATCCAGGCGTTGGCGCGGTCGGCCAGGGCCATGGTTTCACGCATGGCACGGGCAAAGTCACGGGCCTCATAGGCGTCGGCAATGCTCGGCGCGGCAGCGAGGAACGCTTCGGTCAGCTCTGGCGCGGCATTGTTGTCGACCAGCAGGCCGCCGTTGCCCTTGTGGATGAAACCGGCGCAACGGCTGGCGATGTTGACCACTTTGCCGACGAGGTCGGAGTTGACCTTCTGCACGAAGTCTTCGAGGTTCAGGTCGAGGTCGTCGACGCCACGGCCCAGTTTGGCTGCGTAGTAGTAGCGCAGGTATTCCGGCGACAGGTGATCGAGGTAGGTGCGAGCCTTGATGAAGGTGCCACGGGACTTGGACATCTTCTGGCCGTTGACGGTCAGGTAGCCGTGCACGTTGATCCCGGTCGGCTTGCGGAAACCGGCGCCTTCAAGCATGGCGGGCCAGAACAGGGCGTGGAAGTTGACGATGTCCTTGCCGATGAAATGGTACAGCTCGGCGGTGGAGTCCTTGCCCCAGAACGCGTCGAAGTCCAGCTCTGGCGTGCGGTTGCACAGGTTCTTGAAGCTGGCCATGTAGCCGATTGGCGCATCCAGCCACACGTAGAAATATTTGCCCGGCTCGCCCGGGATCTCGAAACCGAAGTACGGCGCATCGCGGGAGATGTCCCACTGCTGCAGGCCGGCGTCCAGCCACTCGGCGATCTTGTTCGCGACGGCATCCTGCAGGGTGCCGCTGCGGGTCCAGGTCTGCAGCATCTGCTGGAAATCTGGCAGTTTGAAGAAGAAGTGCTGGGAATCCTTGAGCACCGGGGTAGCGCCGGAGATCGCCGACTTCGGATCCTTCAGATCGGTGGGGGCGTAGGTCGCACCGCATTTTTCGCAGTTGTCGCCGTACTGGTCTTCGGTGCCGCATTTCGGGCAGGTGCCCTTGATGAAGCGGTCGGCCAGGAACATTTTCTTTTCCGGGTCGAAATACTGGGTGATCGAGCGCTGGGCGATGTGCCCGGCGTCACGCAGTTTCAGATAGATCTGGCTCGACAGCTCACGGTTTTCTTCGGCGTGAGTGGAGTGGAAGTTGTCGAAATCGACCAGGAACTCGGCAAAGTCGGCGCTGTGTTCAGCCTGCACGTTGGCGATCAGTTGTTCCGGGGTGATGCCTTCCTTTTCCGCGCGCAGCATGATCGCCGAACCGTGGGCGTCGTCGGCGCAGACATAGATGCATTGATTGCCGCGATGCTTCTGGAAGCGCACCCACATATCGGTCTGGATGTATTCCAGCATGTGGCCAAGGTGAATCGAACCGTTGGCGTAGGGCAGGGCGCTGGTGACGAGGATCTTGCGTGGTTCGGACATGTGGGGCTTCGCTACTTGATGAAACGGAGGTCGGCCACTATAAAGCGCTGGCGCATATTTTTCACCCTGTGCACCTGTTTCATTGGATGAGCAGACAGAAAAGATCGCAGTCTGCGGCAGCTCCTACAGTTGTACGCCGATCTCCTGTAGGAGCTGCCGAAGGCTGCGATCTTTTCAGGTACGATACCCACCATCTTTTCCCAGTCTTGTTATCGGAGTTGCCCATGAGCGCCGTCACTCGCGCAGCGGTGGAAGCCGTCCTCAGCCAATACACCGACCCCTACCTGAATCAGGACCCGCTCAGCGCCGGTTGCGTGAAGCACATAGAAATCGAAGGCGAGCGCGTCAAGGTTCAGCTGGAGATCGGCTACGCCGCCGGCCTGTTCCAGAGTGGCTGGGCGCAGATGCTGCAACTGGCCATCGAAAATCTCGACGGGGTGGTCTCGGCCAAGGTTGAAGTCAACACCGTGATCGCCGCGCACAAGGCCCAGGCCCAGATTCCGGGGCTGGCCAACGTCAAGAACGTGATCGCCGTAGCCTCCGGCAAGGGTGGCGTGGGCAAGTCGACCACCGCCGCCAACCTCGCGCTGGCGCTGGCCCGTGAAGGCGCCAAGGTCGGCATTCTCGACGCTGACATCTATGGCCCGAGCCAGGGCATCATGTTCGGCATCCCCGAGCGTACCCGTCCCGAGATCAAGGATCAGAAGTGGTTCGTGCCGCTCAAGGCCCACGGGGTCGAAGTCATGTCGATGGCGTTCCTGACCGACGACAATACGCCGATGGTCTGGCGGGGGCCGATGGTCTCTGGCGCGCTGCTGCAACTGGTCACGCAAACGGCGTGGGGCGATCTGGACTATCTGGTCATCGACATGCCGCCAGGCACCGGCGACATCCAGCTGACCCTGGCGCAGAAAGTCCCGGTGGCTGGCGCGGTGATCGTCACCACCCCGCAGGATCTGGCATTGCTCGACGCACGCAAAGGCGTGGAAATGTTCCGCAAGGTCAACATTCCGGTGCTGGGCGTGGTGGAAAACATGGCGGTGCACATCTGCTCGAATTGCGGTCATGCCGAGCATCTGTTCGGTGAGGGCGGTGGCGAGAAGCTGGCGACGCAATATGGTGTGGAGTTGCTGGCCTCGCTGCCGCTGTCGATGCTGATCCGCGAACAGGCCGATGGCGGCAAGCCAACGGTGATCGCCGAGCCGGACAGCCAGATCGCCATGGTCTATCAGGAACTGGCCCGCCACGTCGGCGCGCGCATTGTCCTGCAGGAAGCGGCGACGCCGGCGATGCCGAATATCACCGTCAGTGACGATTGATCAGCGTCGTCCATTAAAAGATCGCAGCCTGCGGCAGCTCCTACACAGAGCTTTTCTGTAGGAGCTGCCGCAGGCTGCGATCTTTTGATCTTGCTTTAGATGCGCAACCCGCCATCCATCTCCAGAATCCGCCCGGTGTAGTAGTCGTTCTCGAAGATATACGCCGCCGAATGGGCGATCTCTTCGGGCTTACCCATGCGCTTGAGCGGGATACCCGAGGTCATCTTCTCCAGCGCTTCGGGCTTCATGCCCAGGGTCATCTCGGTTTCGATGAAGCCCGGTGCAATGCCCGCCACACGAATACCGTAACGCGCCAGTTCCTTGGCCCAGGTCACGGTGGCGGCGGCCACGCCAGCTTTGGCGGCGGAATAGTTGGTCTGGCCGACGTTACCGGCGCGGGAGATCGACGAAATGTTGATGATCGCGCCGCTATTTTTAAGCTCGACCATTTTCGCTGCGACTTCCCGGGTGCACAGGAACACGCCGGTCAGGTTGACGTCGATGACCGCCTGCCACTGGGCCAGGCTCATCTTGGTCATTTCGCCGTCCTTGACCTTGAGCAGCAGGCCGTCACGCAGGATCCCGGCGTTGTTGATCAGGCCATGGATCGCGCCAAAATCGGCCGCCACCTGGGCGACCATGTGTTCAACCTGTTCTTCATTGGCAACGTTGCACAGATAACTGCGCGCCTCGACGCCCTTGGCCTTGCAGGCTGCCACGGCGTCGTCGAGTTTTTCCTGATTGAGATCCACCAGTGCCAGCTTTGCGCCTTTGTCGGCGAAATACTCGGCCATGGAACGGCCCAAACCCTGGCAACCGCCGGTGATAATGATTACTTTGTCGTTGAGTTGCATTCGCATGCCCCGATAGCCGGTCTGAGTGGTTTTTGTTATTGGCGACGCTCGATCCGCACCGGTCGTGAGCCTGCACATGAGCATTGCCGATGGCGTGACCGGGACTTATCCCCAGGCGCCTGTCCGTTTTTTCGACGGATTCTATATAAGGAGTCATAAATTGAGCGTTGAAGCGGCCAAGAATGCCCGAGAATTGCTTCTCAAGGAATACCGTGGCGTATTGTCCACCCATTCCAAATCGATGCCCGGTTTCCCCTTCGGCTCGGTAGTCCCGTATTGCCTGGATGAGCAGGGCCGCCCGCTGATCCTGATCAGCCGCATCGCCCAGCACACCCACAACCTGCAGAAAGATCCGAAATGTTCGCTGCTGGTGGGCGAACGTGAGGCCGACGACGTGCAGGCCGTTGGTCGCCTGACTTACCTGGCCGAGGCGCAAAAACTTGACGACCCAGCCGCCATCGAAGCTGCCGCCGAGCGCTACTACCGTTATTTCCCCGATTCGCAGAACTATCACAAGGCTCACGATTTTGATTTCTGGGTGCTCAACCCGGTGCGTCATCGCTACATCGGCGGTTTTGGCGCGATTCACTGGGTCGATCAACTGACCCTGGCCAACCCGTTCGCCGGCAAGGCTGAAATCAGCATGGTCGAACACATGAACAGCGATCACGCCAAAGCCATCGCGCACTATGTCGAACTCAGCGGGCTGCCGAAAACCGTACCGGCACAACTGGCCGGGATCGACAGCGAAGGCATGCACCTGCGCATCGGTCAGGCGCTGTACTGGTTGCCGTTTCAAGCGCCTTGTCATACGCCGATACAAGTGCGCGAAGCCTTGGTTTCTCTGGCCCACGCCGAGGTCTGGCCAAAAAATGCAGTGGCCGACGCTTGAATTCACGAAAGGGCGACGTCATCTAATGCTTACTGCAAGGCATTTCTTGCGTTGAGGAATCTTTGATGCGCCCTTTTTTGTTGCTCTTTCTGCTGTTTCCGGTGCTGGAGCTGTTCGTATTCGTCAAAGTGGCAGGGGCTATCGGGTTTTTCCCGGCCCTGCTGCTGATCATTCTCGGCTCGATGTTCGGCGTGTTCGTGCTGCGCGTCGCCGGTCTGGCCACGGCACTGCGTGCCCGTGAAAGCCTGAATCGTGGTGAGCTGCCCGCGCAGACCATGCTTGAAGGCCTGATGCTGGCACTGGCCGGCGGTCTGTTGATCCTGCCGGGCTTCGTCAGCGATGTGGTCGGTCTGGTGATGCTGTTGCCGTTCACCCGCCGCCTGCTGGCGAACAAGATGCGCCAGCGCGCCGAAGAACAGGCGATCCGTCAGCGTGCGTTTGCCGACGACCTGCAACCTCGCGGCGGTCCTGCGCCGCGCCAGCCTTTGGGTCGTGAAGGCGATGTGATCGAAGGCGAGTTCGAACATCGCGACAGCAAGTAACCCCAGCATCGACACGGCACCTTCGGGTGCCGTTTGTTTATGCGCGGCATTCAAGGGGCAAATCGATGAAAAATTTTCTGCCCCCGCCCTTGTAATAAGCTTATGCGCCCTTATGTATCGGTCACCGAAAGGTTTCCGGCGTTTGAGCCGGACAGACTTCCGCGGTTCGCTCGACGAATCGCAACCGGCGCAGGCCGGATTCGTTAAACCCGCCGGGACTACACCGGCCGATGAAAACCACAATTAGGAGAGATCGACAATGAAGCTTCGTCCTCTGCATGACCGCGTCGTCATCCGTCGCAGCGAAGAAGAAAAGAAAACCGCTGGCGGTATCGTCCTGCCAGGTTCGGCTGCTGAAAAAGCCAACCACGGTGTGATCGTCGCTGCAGGCCCAGGCAAGACCCTGGAAAACGGTGAAGTGCGTGCGCTGGCCGTTAAAGTCGGCGACAAGGTTGTGTTCGGTCCTTACTCCGGCAGCAACACTGTGAAAGTCGACGGCGAAGACCTGCTGGTAATGGCTGAGAACGAGATTCTCGCTGTACTGGAAGGCTGATTTCCCCGCTCATTTTCCCGTTACTACAAAGTATTTAAGGAATATCGATCATGGCTGCTAAAGAAGTTAAGTTCGGCGATGCCGCCCGCTCCAAGATGCTCAAAGGCGTCAACGTTCTGGCTGACGCGGTAAAAGCGACCCTGGGCCCGAAAGGCCGTAACGTGATCCTGGAGAAGAGCTTCGGCGCTCCAACCATCACCAAGGACGGCGTTTCCGTCGCCAAGGAAATCGAACTCGAAGATCGTTTCGAAAACATGGGCGCGCAGCTGGTCAAAGACGTTGCCTCCCGTGCCAACGATGACGCTGGTGACGGTACTACCACCGCGACCGTTCTGGCTCAGTCGATCGTCAACGAAGGCCTGAAAGCCGTCGCTGCCGGCATGAACCCGATGGACCTGAAGCGCGGTATCGACAAGGCGACCATCGCCATCGTCAAAGAGCTCAAAGCCCTGTCCAAGCCATGCGCTGACACCAAGGCCATCGCTCAGGTCGGCACCATCTCCGCCAACTCCGACAACTCCATCGGCGACATCATTGCCGAAGCCATGGAAAAAGTCGGTAAAGAAGGCGTGATCACCGTTGAAGAGGGCTCGGGCCTGGAAAACGAATTGTCGGTTGTAGAAGGCATGCAGTTCGACCGTGGCTACCTGTCCCCGTACTTCGTCAACAAGCCGGACACCATGGTTGCCGAGCTCGACGGCCCGCTGATCCTGCTGGTCGACAAGAAGATCTCGAACATCCGCGAAATGCTGCCAGTGCTGGAAGCCGTTGCCAAAGCCGGCCGTCCACTGCTGATCGTTGCCGAAGACGTTGAAGGCGAAGCCCTGGCGACTCTGGTAGTGAACAACATGCGTGGCATCGTCAAGGTTGCGGCCGTCAAGGCGCCAGGCTTCGGCGACCGTCGCAAGGCCATGCTGCAGGACATCGCCGTTCTGACCGGCGGTACCGTGATCTCCGAAGAGATCGGCCTGAGCCTGGAAAGCACCACTCTGGAACACCTGGGTAACGCCAAGCGTGTGACCCTGTCCAAGGAAAACACCATCATCGTTGACGGTGCTGGCGTTGAAGCCGACATCCAGGCGCGTATCGCCCAGATCCGTGCCCAGGTTGCCGAAACTTCCTCGGACTACGACCGTGAAAAACTGCAAGAGCGTCTGGCCAAGCTGTCCGGCGGCGTTGCAGTGATCAAGGTTGGCGCAGGTTCCGAAGTTGAAATGAAAGAGAAGAAGGCCCGCGTTGAAGACGCCCTGCACGCGACCCGTGCAGCCGTTGAAGAAGGCGTGGTTCCTGGCGGTGGCGTTGCGCTGATCCGCGCTCTGGAAGCCTTGACCGAACTGACCGGCGACAACGCTGACCAGAACGTCGGTATCGCTGTACTGCGTCGCGCTGTTGAAGCGCCGCTGCGTCAGATCGCTGCCAACTCCGGCGACGAGCCAAGCGTAGTCGTCAACGAAGTGAAGAACGGCAAAGGTAACTTCGGTTACAACGCTGCTTCCGGCGAATACGGCGACATGATCGAAATGGGCATCCTGGACCCAACCAAGGTCACCCGTTCCGCTCTGCAAGCTGCAGCGTCGATCGGCGGTCTGATCCTGACCACCGAAGCCGCTGTCGCCGATGCACCGAAGAAAGAAGGCTCTGCCGGCGGCGGTATGCCAGACATGGGCGGCATGGGTGGCATGGGCGGCATGATGTAAGCCAGCCTTACCCCTGTAACGAAAAACCCCGCCTGCAATGCGCAGGCGGGGTTTTTTATTGCCTTCGATTTCATGTTGATCCTGAACCGAGGTGAGGCCATCGCTGGCAAGCCAGCTCCCACAGGTTTAGCGCAATCCCTGTGGGAGCTGGCTTGCCAGCGATGGCGTCAGATCAGCCGATACAAAGTCTGATTGACCTGACGCGTACCACCGTCGGTTACTGCTCGCTGACCTGCCCGGCTGATCAGCGGATGGTGACCCGCGATTCGCGTCTCTCGGCCAGCGCCTCGTCATGCCAGACTCCTGTAACGAAAAACCCCGCCTGCAATGCGCCGGCGAGGTTTTTTATTGCCTTCGATTTGTCGTTGGCGCTACACCGAGGTGCGCCCATCGCTGGCAAGCCAGCTCCCACAGGTTTGACGTAATCGTTGTGGGAGCTGGCTTGCCAGCGATGGCGTCAGATCAGCCGATACAAAGTCTGACTGACCTGACGCGTACTATCGTCGGTTACTGCTCGCTGACCTGCGCAGTGCTGTCCTTCCCAGGTTTCCAGCTCAACAACTGCTGTTTGAAACCATAACTGGCAGTCTGGTAATAGGTGATCGCCCGGCTGATCAGCGGATCATCGCTGGTCACCCGCGATTCGCGGCTCTCGGTCAATGCATCGTCATGCCGGCGCAAGCCCTGACGTGGGCTGAGGATGGCCAGATCCTTGCCATCGAACAGACCCAGATGCTGGTAGTTGCCGACCACCACGCGCGGTGGCAGCGGGTTGTCCTGCAACAGGTTGCGACCGAAGAACGTCGAGGTGTAATCCAGGTTCAGCAAGCCCAGCAGCGTTGGGGCCAGGTCGATCTGACTGGCCAGTTGCGCGCTCTCGCGAGCTTCGATCATTTTCGGCGCATAGATGAACAGCGGGATCTGGTAGTTGGTGATCGGCAGGTCTTCCTTACCGGCGCTGCCCGCGGTGTGGTCGGCGACGAAGATAAAAATCGTGTTATCGAACCACGGTTTCTGCCGCGCCTGCTCAAGGAACTGACCAATCGCGTAGTCGGTGTACTTCACCGCACCATCACGACCGTTGCCGGATTTGATGTCGATCCGGTTGTCCGGGTAGGTGTAAGGACGATGGTTGGAGGTGGTCATCAACTGCAACAGGAACGGTTGCTGTTTGGCGTAATCGGCATCCGCCAGTTTCAGAGTCTGGCGGTACAGATCTTCGTCGGCCATGCCCCAGGCGTTCTTGAAGTGGATCTCGGCTTCATCGACGCTGCTCTGGTCGACGACGCGATAGCCGTTGCC
>NZ_QAIK01000006.1:12966-15572 GCF_003061005.1 Pseudomonas sp. HMWF021
GTTCATGTTGTCGAAGTAGCCACGCCCGCCATAGACGAACACGCTGTCGTAACCCACGGCGCTCAGTTGCTGGCCAAGGCTGGCGAAACCACTTTCACGGCCGATGCGCTTGACGATCGAGCGGCCAGGCGTCGGCGGAATGGCCAGGGTGATCGCTTCCAGACCACGGTCGGTGCGAGTACCGGTGGCGTAGAAGTTGTTGAAGTACAGGCTCTGCTTGCGCAAGGCGTCGAGGTTTGGCGTCAGGTTGCGACCGTCGCCATTGCTGCCCAGGTACTTGGCGCTCAGGCTTTCGATGGTCACCAGCACAATGTTCGGCTTGCGCGGGGTGCCCGGGTTGTCGATCACCCGGCGAATGTCCTGTGGATCCTGGCCGATGAAGCGCGCGTCGCTTTCGCTCAGCTCGGCGCGGATCTGGCTGGCGACTTTTTCCGCCGGCAGGCTCTTGTAGAACTGGGTGTAATCCAGCTCATTGTTACGGAACGCAGCGAAGAACTGATACGGGCCGTTGCTGGCCAGTTCGTTCTGGTAAGCGTTGCCGCCCTGGGCGCGAGGTGCGTCCTGGCTGAGCAGTTGCAGACTCAGGCCCGCGAGGATCAGCAGGCCCAAGGCATTGAGCAGGCGCGTGCGCAGCGCTGGCAGCGGCGCATTCATGGCAGCATTGAACGGCTTGCCCAAGGCAAAGCTGATCACCACGGCCAGCACCGCGAGCAGGCTCAGCAGTTTGCCGATCGGGTACGACTCGAGGACGTTGTTCAGCACTTCATCGGAATACACCAGGTAATCGACGGCGATGAAGTTGAAGCGCACGCCGAACTCGTCCCAGAACAACCATTCGGCCACGGCCACGAACAGCATGGCGAACAGGCTGATGGTCAGCAGGGCGCGCAGGAAACCGCGATGTCCACGACGCCGCCAGAGGCCCGGCGGGCAGAGCAACAGGTACAAACCCATCGGCAATGCCGCGTAGGCGAGGAAACCCAGGTCGTACAGCGCGCCGATGCCGAACACCGAAGGGGCAAAGCCACCGGCCTCATCCAGGTGAGTCAGCAGCAATACCGCTCGGGTCAGAAGAAAGATGACCAGCCAGGCGCCAGTGATCAGCAGCAGAAAGCGCATAGGCGCTGTCTTGAAAGAGTCCATTGTCTCGTTTTCCTTATATCAATGGCGCGCGAGTGTCGCGGCGCCACTGTAGTCAGGTTGTGAATCGATAGTGAAAACTTTGTTAAATATTTAATTTGCCTGGGCAAATGGATTTGCGCGCTTGCCGGCCCTAGCCGTGAACCGGCGTTGGCCTTAAGCTGCGCGGGCCATGACGGCCGTTACTGTGTACGGAGGAAATGCCAATGCGAATTCTATTGGTCGAAGACAACCGCGATATCCTGGCCAACCTGGCCGATTACCTGGGGCTCAAAGGCTATACCGTCGATTGCGCCCAGGACGGCTTGTCGGGCCTGCATCTGGCCGCCACCGAGCATTACGACCTGATCGTGCTCGACATCATGTTGCCCGGAATCGACGGCTACACCCTGTGCAAACGCCTGCGTGAAGACGCGCGGCGCGACACGCCGGTGATCATGCTCACCGCCCGTGATCAACTGGACGACCGCCTGCAGGGCTTCAAGTCCGGGGCCGACGATTACCTGGTCAAGCCGTTCGCGTTGTCGGAACTGGCAGCGCGGGTCGAGGCAGTGATGCGCCGCACCCAGGGCGGCGGACGTCGCGCGCTGCAGGTCGGTGACCTGACCTACGACCTCGACACCCTGGAAGTGACCCGCGAAGGCAAATTGCTCAAGCTCAACCCGGTCGGCCTGAAGCTGCTGGCAGTGCTGATGCAGAAGAGCCCGCACGTGCTGCGTCGGGAAATTCTCGAAGAAGCCTTGTGGGGCGATGACTGCCCGGACAGCGACAGTCTGCGCAGCCACGTCCACCAATTGCGTCAGGTGATCGACAAGCCATTCGCCAAACCCTTGCTGCAAACCGTGCACGGTGTGGGTTACCGCCTGGCCGAGGGGCGAGATGGAGTTTAAGCAAAGCCTTTCCCAGCGGATCATCATCGCCTTTGCGCTGATGAGTGCGCTGGTAGCCGGGGCCTTCGCCATGGGCATTGTGGCGACCGTGCACCTGGTGGAGGAGAAACTGATTTCGGCGGGGCTGGGCGGCGACCTGCAACGCCTGCTGCTGATGGATAACGTTTCGGACTGGAGCCATCGCCCGGAGCCGGATCAGCTGTTCTATTTCAGCGGCGGACCGGGTGACTTCGAACTGCCCAAGGACCTGCGTCACCTCGATGCGGGTTTCCACGAAGTGTTCCGCGAGCAGTTGTCGTATCACGCGATGGTCGAGATCGTCGACGGTCGTCGTTATGTGCTGCTGCAGGATCAAAGCGATTTCGAAGAGCGCGAGCGCGTGCTGTTCGCCGTAGTGCTGGTGGGCTTTGTGCTCAGTCTGGCGCTGGCGGTGTTCCTCGGCTGGGTGTTGGCGCGCAAGGTCATGGCGCCAGTGGTGCGACTGGCCCGGCAAGTGCGGCACCGCGATCAACTGCTCGGCCTGGCACCGCCGCTGGCGCCGGACTATGCCGCTGACGAAGTCGGCGAACTGGCGGT
>NZ_QAIK01000006.1:15621-22746 GCF_003061005.1 Pseudomonas sp. HMWF021
ACGGCTGTTCACCAGCGATGTCAGCCACGAACTGCGCACACCGTTGATGGTGCTGGCCAGCTCCTGCGAACTGCTGCTGGAAAACCCCGGGCTGGATCAGCGCGGCCGTGCCCAGGTCGAGCGCATCGCCCGGGCCAGTGAGGAAATGCGCGAACTGGTGCAGACCTTCTTGATGCTCGCCCGCGCCCAGCGTGAAGACGCCGGTTCCGCGCCGCAGCAGAACCTTGCCCAAGTGGCCGACGGACTGCTGAGTATCTGGCGCGAGCCGATCGAGGCGAAAGGGCTGCAACTGATGTTCGAGCCGGGCAATCCGCCGGACACTTGCTTCAACGCCACGCTGCTCAGTGCTGTCATGGGCAATCTGTTGCGCAATGCCTGCCACTACACCGAACATGGATTCATTCGCCTGACACTCAACGACAACGGTTTCGTCGTCGAAGACTCGGGTGTCGGTATTCCCGAGGAAAAACGCGAAGCCATGTTCCAGCCTTTCGTGCGGGGCAATGAAAAGCGCGGCGAAGGCCTGGGGCTGGGCTTGTCACTGGTGCAGCGGATCTGTGAAAACCAGGGTTGGGAGGTGACATTGAGCACCATGCAGCCCAATGGTTGCCGCTTTGAGGTGACGCTGGGTCAGCGTTGAACCCCAAACCCAAGCGGCCGCGCCCTGAGTGCTGGCATTTGATGACGCCTTCGCGAGCAGGCTCGCTCCCACAGAGATCCAGGGTACAAAGGTGGGAGCGAGCCTGCTCGCGAAGGGGATTGAACGGCGGTATTGAATCCTCAGTGGCCGCCGGACTCAGCTAATGGCCCCGAGCTATTGCATTCTCCATGTAAAACCCTGTAATAGATTGCCGGTTTACGTTACGTATTTTTCACAAAGGGACGACCTGACGCTGACATGCCACTACCTATGGTAGGGGCATCAGTAATTCAGGAGCCCTGATGATGAGCAGACCGATCAAGCTCGATTTTTCCGAAAAGTATGATGACCAGCATGCACAAAAATATTTGCGCAAGCACCAGGACGGTTTAGGTCGTCGGTTGTCACATTGGCGGGACGAGCAACTGGCCCGCAAGGCGCTGACACTGGCCGGCGAGCCGGGGTTGGTACTTGATCTGCCGTGCGGAGCAGGACGTTTCTGGCCGTTGCTGGCGGAAAAACCCAACCGGGTGATCATTGGCGCGGACAATTCCGAGTCCATGATCAGGACTGCGATGCAGTCGCAACCGGCAGATGTGGTGAAACGGGTACAACCCTTGCACACGTCAGCGTTCGACATTGCCTTGCCGGACAACGCCGTCGACAGCATTTTTTGCATGCGCCTGTTGCACCACATCGGAGAAGCCGAGCATCGGCGGGCGATTTTGCGCGAATTCGAGCGTGTCACCCGTGACAGCGTGATCATTTCGTTGTGGGTGGATGGCAATTTCAAGGCCTGGAAACGCAAACGCGCTGAGCAGCGTCGCGGCCAGGAAGGTTACCAGAACCGGTTTGTGTTACCGGCTGTGACAGTAGAAAAGGAATTCGAAGACGCAGGTTTTCGCATTCAGGAACAACTGGACTTTATTCCGCTGTATGCCATGTGGCGGGTCTACGTATTACGCAAGAGGTAACAGGATGCCGGTGCAAATAGCAGCAGAAACGGAAGTCGCTCCCCAGGATCGCTTCGACTACTACTGGAATCAGCGCGGGGAATGGGTAGAAGAGCCCAACGTACGCCGTGGCGGTGAAAGTGGTGTGCAACGAGTCGTGGGCCGTGACGGCCAGTTGCTGTATGCCAAGCGCCAGACAGGGCATATCTATCGCAGTTGGCTGCATCCTTTCGGCCGCCCGACAGTCTTGCGTGAGCTGGATGCCCTGACCGGCGTCAGCCGCCTCGGCGTACGCGTCCCGCAAATTGTGTTCTGCGGTGCGCAGCCCGATCCGCAACACAAGTGGCGTGCCCTGTTGGTGACCAAGTCGCTGGACGGCTTCGACGAACTCGAAAAATGGGAAGCCGCGGGTGGTCGTGCCCAATACGGCGAAGCCGTCTATGAACGAGTGCTGAAAGACCTGGCGCAAAACCTTGCGCGCATGCACAAGGGCCGCTGGCAGCACAGTTGCATCTACATCAAACACGTATTTGTACGGGTGACCGGCGAGGGCGATTCGGCTCAGGTTGAAGTGGCACTGATCGACCTTGAGAAATGCCGACAGCGCCTGACCGCTTATCGCGCGGCCTCCCATGACATGAAGCAATTGCGTCGCCATTCGTCGTTCAGCGATACGGACTGGAAAAAACTCGTCTACTTTTATGAGACGGCGTTTGGCAGCGCTATCAAAGGTTTATAGCGATGAAACTCGAAATTGCACGAGGTTTGTTTTTGGTTGGGGCCTTGGCAGTTGCTTCATTGGCGGTGGCGGCCTGGGAGCAGCCCCGCATGCAGGTGATCGGTAACACCACGAGTGATGCTCACTGCGCAGTACCACGGGTGGCGAAAGCCTCCGTGGCTACTCAACCTGACCATGATCTTCTGTTGTTCATGTTCGGGCTTTCTCAAGGGATGAGGCCACAGAGTTGAACCGATTGAAGCCAAAATGAAGGCCTCGCAGATGCGAGGCCTTTTTTATGGATCAATGAAATCCCTCTGTAGGAGCTGCCGCAGGCTGCGATCTTTTGATCTTGTTTTTTTGTAACCCAAGATCAAAAGATCGCAGCCTTCGGCAGCTCCTACAGGGACAGAGATACGGACAGGAAAACGGTCATGATTTGGGATCCGGTTTCGCCAGCAGGGTGTAGATGCATGGCAATACGAACAGCGTAAACAACGTCCCGATCGACATCCCCGTGGCAATCACGGTGCCGATGTCAAAACGGCTCACTGCGCCAGCACCGGTCGCCAGAATCAACGGCACCATGCCGAACACCATCGCCGCCGTGGTCATCAACACCGGGCGCAGGCGAATCGCTGCCGCTTCCTCGACCGCTTCACGTGCGGTCAGGCCCTTGTCCTTGCGCAACTGGTTGGCGAACTCGACGATCAGGATCCCGTGCTTGCTGATCAGCCCGATCAGCGTCACCAGCCCGACCTGGGTGTAGATGTTCATGCTCGACCAGCCAAGGAACAGCGGAATCAATGCGCCGCAGATCGACAATGGCACCGTCACCAGAATCACCAGCGGATCTCGGAAGCTCTCGAACTGCGCTGCCAGCACCAGGAAAATGATCGCCAGTGCCAGGGCGAAGGTCACCCACAGGGCGCTGCCTTCCTGCACGTACTGGCGCGAGGCGCCACCATAGTCGAAGGCAAAACCGGCTGGCGCTTCTTCCCGGGCGATCTGCAGCACGGTGTCGATGGCTTCGCCCATGCTGACCAGCGGGAATCCGGAGATCTTCGCCGCGTTGAGTTGCTGGAATTGGTTGAGCTGGCGCGGTCGCGCCCGGTCGCTGACCTTGATCAGGGTCGACAGTGGCAGCAACTCGCCCTGGGTGTTCTTCACATAGTAATTGTTCAGCCAGCCGGGGTTTTCGCGGTACGGTCGCTCGACCTGGGCAATCACCTTGTAGCTGCGGCCTTCGATGGTGAAACGGTTGATTTCCGCCTCGCCCAGCAAGGTCGCCAGAGTGCCGCCCAGATCCAGCATCGATACGCCCATCTGCGCCGCCTTGGCGCGGTCGATATCGACCACCACTTCCGGTTTGTCGAACGCCAGGTCGAGGTCGACGAAGGCGAACTTGCCGGACTCCATCGCGCGTTTCTTGATCCGGTCGGCCACTTGCAGCAGCAACTCGTAGTCATTGGCGGTATTGACCACGAACTCGAACGGCAAACCTTCACCGGTGCCGGGCAGGGAGGGCAGGTTGAAGCCGAAAATCTGCAGACCGGGAATGCTCGCCAGTTTGCCTTGCACCTCAGGCAGGATCTGCATCTGCGTGCGACTGCGCTCGTTCCACGGCTTGAGCAGGAAGCCACCGATGCCCGCTTGCACGCCGTTGTAGCCGTTGATCTGGAACGAGGAGTAGTACTCCGGAAACTCCTTGAAGATCTTGATGAATTCGTCGGTGTAGGTGCTCAGGTAATCAAGGTTGGTCGGTTGCGGGGCCGTGGCCATCATGAAAATGATGCCCTGGTCCTCATCCGGTGCCAGTTCGGATTTGGTGAACTTGAGAAACACCGGGATCAGGCACAGCACGATCACCGCAAACACCAGCACCACCGGCCGGGTGTTCAACGTGCCGTGGAGCATGCTCTGGTAGCGGCGCTTGAGGCCGTCGAAGATGCGGTCGAGCCGGTGCGCCAGGCCACTGGGGTTTTCCTCGTGACGCAACAGCAGGGCGCACATCATTGGCGACAGGGTCAGGGCGACGATCCCGGAGATCACCACGGCGCCGGCCAGGGTCAGGGCGAACTCCTTGAACAGCGCCCCGGTCAGCCCGGTGAGAAAGCCGATCGGCGCATACACCGCCGCCAGGGTGATGGTCATCGACACCACCGGCATGGCGATTTCCCGTGCGCCCTCCAGTGCCGCCTCCAGCGGCGTCTTGCCTTCCTCGATATGCCGGTGAATGTTTTCCACCACCACGATGGCATCGTCCACCACCAGCCCGATGGCCAGCACCATCGCCAGCAGGGTCAGCAGGTTGATCGAGTACCCCATCATCTGCATGAAGAACATCACGCCGATCATCGACAGCGGGATGGTCACCACCGGGATCACCACCGAGCGCAATGCCCCCAGGAACAGGAACACCACGACGATCACGATCAGCACCGCTTCGAACAGGGTTTTCACCACTTCGTCGATGGAGGCCTGGATGAACTGGGTGGCGTCGTAGGCAATTTCGCTCTTGAGGTTGGGCGGCAATTGCGCTTCCAGCTCCGGCATCAGCTTGCGCACTTCCCGGATCACGTCCAGCGGGTTGGCGCCGGGCGTGGCCTTGATGCCGATGTACACCGAGGGTGTGCCGCCGAAAGAGCTGATCGAATCGTAGTTTTCCGCGCCCATCTCGACCCGCGCCACATCACTGAGCAGCACGCGACTGTCGCCACTGACCTTGAGCGGAATCGCGGCAAAGGCTTCGGCGGACTTCAGTTCGGTGTTGGCGTTGATGCTGGTGACCACGTACTCGCCCTTCACCTCGCCGGCGGCGGAGAGGAAGTTGTACTGGCGCACCGCGTTGGTCACGTCGCTGGCACTGAGGCCGAAACCGGCGAGTTTCACCGGGTCTAGCCACAGGCGCATGGCGAATACCTGATTGCCGAGAATCTCCGCCTCGGCCATGCCCGGCAGGGTCGCCAGTTTCGGCTGGATCACCCGTGACAGGTAGTCGGTGATCTGCGGGTTGCTCAAATCCTTGCTGAAGAAGCTGATGTACATCAGCGCCGAGGCGTCAGCCGACTCCTTGCTCAGCACCGGGTCCTCGGCGTCCTGCGGCAGCTTGTTTTTCACCTCGTTGGCCTTGGCCAGCAGTTCGGTGAACAAGCGGTCGGTGTTGGAGCCGATGCGCGCGTAGATCGAGATCACCGAAAAGTTCTGGCGGCTGACCGAGGTCATGTAGTCGATGCCCTCGGCGCTCGCCAGGCTCTGCTGCATCGGTTGGGTGATGTAGCCCTGAATGGTCTCGGCGTTGGCCCCGGGGTAGGCGGTGGTCACCGTGATCAGGGCGTTTTCCATCTGCGGATACTGGCGCAGCGGCAGCTTGCTCCAGGCCTGGAAACCCAGCAGCACAATCAGCAGGCTGACCACGGTGGCGAGCACCGGGCGGCGGATGAACGGATCGGTAAAAGCCATGGGGGTTCCTTGATCAGTCGGCGCGAGGCGGACTGTTCTGCTCGCCGAGGGTCTTGTCGTCGCTGATGGCGATGTGCGCACCGTTGTCCAGTTTGATCTGGCCGGCAGTCACCACTTGTTCGCCGCTCTGCACGCCCTTGTTGATCATCACCAGGCCATCGCGGCGCTCGCCGGTCTCGATGAAACGACGCTCGGCGATCAGCACCGGCTGACCCTTGTCATCCTTGACCACGCTGCCGTCCTCGGCCTTCTGTTGCCCGACCACGTACAGCGAGTTGCCGTATAGGGTGTAGGTGATCGCGCTTTCCGGGACGACGATGTGTTTCTGCGGATCAGGCAGCAGCACGTTGAGGCTGGCGAACATGCCCGGCAGCAACTTGCCGTCGGGGTTGGCCAGGGTCGCGCGCACCAGAATATTGCGCGTGGTGCTCTCGACAATCGGGTTGATCGCGCTGATGGCGCCGGGGAAATCCTGCCCGGGATAGGCGGCGACGCTGATCTGCACCGGTTGCCCGATGGCCAGTTTCGGCACCGATTGCTCCGGCACATAGAAGTCGGCGTAGAGGCTGCTCAGGTCCTGCAGCGTGGCGATTTTGGTGCCGCTGGCGAGGTAGTCGCCGACATCCACCTGACGGATGCCGATGGTGCCGCTGAACGGCGCAAGGATGCGTTTTTTCGCAAGCGAAGCGTTGAGCTGATTGACCGTGGCCCTGTTCTTTTGCAACACGGCCGAGAGGCGATCGTACTCGCCCTTGGAGATCGCGCGGCTGTCGACCAGTTGGCTGCCACGGCCGAAATCCAGTTGCGCCAGCCCCAGGTCAGCCTTGGCGGTTTCTAGCAGGGCGGTTTCGACCGCGCTGTCGAGTTGCAGCAGCGGCTGCCCGGCCTTGACCTTCTGCCCGGATTCGAACTTGAGCTCGGTGACGGTGCCGACGACTTCCAGACTCAGCTCGACGCCTTGCAAAGCCTTGAGCGAGCCGACGGTGGGCAAACGCATCTGCCACGGTTGTTCGGTGGCGCGGGCCACGGCGACGCTGATCGGCGGTTTCGGTTTGGAAAAGCCCTGGATCATGGTGTAGATCGAAAAGGCTTTGTACCCGCCCAATACCAGGACGACCAGCAAGACAACACCCAACATGATCAGCATGCGGCGACGCAGCATATTTCCAGTTCCTTGGATAAATCAGGTGAGACAGGCGGGCACATTACTCCGAGAACAGGGGGGAATCCAACTGGCAGTTATTACAGGGTGACTCAAAAGATCGCAGCCTGCGGTGTAGTGGTTCAGTTTTTTTAAACCACTCCGTAGGAGTATTAGGCCGCCTGCTGCTCAAATAGCGCAGGCGGCAATT